>CAZSBB010000038.1:0-61924 GCA_964605235.1 uncultured Phycisphaeraceae bacterium | reverse complement strand
CGCCAACTGCGCTGGGCGCAAGGGGTTAACGCGGCTGGCGCATAAAGTTGTCACGCGCGGGGCTCGTACTCGCAGCGCTCTGGTCGCTGCGCGCCGCTGCACGCATTCACTACAATTCGCCCTTCACTCGCGCCACCGCCTGGCGCAGCCAATGGAGGGTTTTCGCATGTCCACATCACAAACCGCCAAGCCCGGCCCGGTGGTGCTCATCGTGCGCGACGGCTGGGGCGTCAATCCGAATCCCGAGCAGGATCAAGTCAACGCCGTCAAACTCGCCAACACGCCGCGCTGCGATGAACTGCTGGCGACCTACCCCTGGACGCTCATCCACACCAGCGGCGAAGACGTGGGCCTGCCCGACGGCACCATGGGCAACAGCGAAGTCGGCCACCAGAACCTCGGCGCCGGGCGCGTGGTCTACCAGGACTCGGTGCGCATCAGCATCGCCATCCGTGAAGGCAAGTTCTTCGACAATGCCGTGCTCCAGGGCGCCATCAAGAAAGCCCAGGCGCGTGGCGGCAAGGTGCATCTGCTGGCGCTCTGCTCCGACGCCGGCGTGCATGCCCTGCTCGATCACCTGTATGGCTGCGTCGAGCTGTGCGCCAAACTCAAACAACAGAACGTCTGCATCCACGCTTTCACCGATGGTCGGGACACCGGCCCGTTCACCGGCAAAGGCTTTCTGGAACAGGTTGACGCCAGGCTCAAGCAGATCGGCGTGGGCCAGATCGTCAGCGTGTGCGGGCGGTACTACGCGATGGACCGCGACAATCGCTGGGAGCGCGTGCAGCGGGCGTATGACCTGCTGACCGGACGCAACGCCGACTTGCCGCGCTTTGGCAGCGCCGCCGCCGCCATCGCGGATTACTACGAGCATCCGACCAACGACAGCCAGCAAGGCGACGAGTTCGTCACCCCCCGCTACATCGGCGACCCGACCCGCACCCGCATCGCGGACGGCGATTCGGTGATCTTCGTCAACTTCCGCGGCGACCGCCCGCGCGAACTCACCCGCGCCATCCGCATGCCCGAATTCCTCGGCCAGGTGCCCCCCAGCCCCGACAGCGGCACCCCCGGCTTCGAGCGCGGCCCCAAGCTGGACCTGGCGGCGTATGTCACCATGACCGCTTACGACCAGAGCCTGGGCGACCTGGTGGAAGTCGCCTATCCCAAGCCGCCCAAGATGGAAGACATCGGCGCGGCCTACCTGTCCCGGCTGGGCAAGACGCAGTTCCGCTGCGCCGAGACGGAAAAGTTTCCCCACGTCACGTTCTTCTTCAACGACTACCGCGAGAAACCTTTCCCCGGCGAAAATCGGCAGTTGGCGCAGTCGCCCAAGGTGCCGACGTATGACCTCAAGCCCGAGATGAGCGCTCATGAAATCTGCCAGATCGTGCTGAGCCGGGTGGCGGCCGACGACTGCGAGGATTTCATTCTGGTCAACTTCGCCAACGGCGACATGGTGGGCCACACCGGCAAGCTGCCGGCGGTGATTCAGGCCATTGAAACCGTGGACCAGTGCGTCGGGCAGATCGTCGATGCCGTGCGCGCCAAGGGCGGCAAGCTGATCGTCACCGCTGATCATGGCAACGCCGAGCAGACCTGGGACTTTGTGAACAACGCCCCGCATACCGCGCACACCACCTATGACGTGGAAGCGATCATCGTGGACGACCAGCGCCAGGGCGCGAAGCTGGCGCAGGGTCGGCGGCTGGCGGACATCTTCCCCACGGTGCTGGAATTGATGGGGCTGGAGCAGCCGGCGGCGATGGAGGGGAAGAGTTTGCTCAAGAGGTGAGGGGCGTGAGGTTTGCGACCCGCGGGATTCGGCAGCACCTCATCCGCGCGGCGTCCAGCACCGTTGCGCGAATGCAAAACTTCCGGGGGACAACTTCCGGGGGGGTCAGGGGCCGATGGGCATCAGGTAGTTGCTGCCGATGCGGGACGCCATCAGGCTGGGGATGGGGATGAGCTGCGCGCTGCTGTCGGGGGAGCCGCCAAAGCGTTCGACGTGACCATCGGTGAAGCCGAAGTTGACGATGGTTTCGTAGCGGACATCGGTGCCGGTGGGATACTCAGCTTTGAACGCGGAGCCGGCGAACCCGGGCGGGCTCCATTCGGAGAAGCCTTTGGCGGCCCCGGGGTGATTGACGATGTGCCGATTGGTGCCGGGGATGGTGACCGGGTCGAGATAGCTCTTGTCGCCGGCGAGCGCGGTCATGCGCTGGCCGTTGAAGCTCCAGGGGTCTTCGCTGCGGGTAAAGACGCTGGTGAACGTGCCGCCGGCGCCGCTGCCCGTGCCGTGGCCGTAGTAACCGGCAGTCAGCACATAGTCCACCGAAACGCTGGCGGCAGCGGACTCAGAGGGCTTCCAGGGCTTGATGGCGGGGCAGGCAAAGTAGTCCACGTTCATATATGGTGCATACAGCGGTCGGGTGTCCAGGGTGAGGGTTTTGATCGTCGGCGGAAAGGCTTCATGATCGCCCGCTTCATACGGATGCACAGGCAGCCGGCCATGGTCGACCTCGTAGGTCAGGATCGCGGTGACGATCTGCTTGAGATTCACCTGGCAACGGGTGTAGACCGTCTGCTGGCGCACCTTCGCCAGCGCGGGCAGCAGGATGCCGATGAGCACCATGATGATGGAGATCACCACCAGCAGTTCGATGAGGGTGAAAGCTCGTCGCATGCGGAGCGCCTTTCCTGCGACGCCGTAAAAGTATCATTGTATCTGATGAACGCCCCATGACTGCGATTGATTTCATCCTGTGTGATGCTTATTTAGCGTTAATGTTGACGCTGGGCTGGCTGGCGCGGGGCAAGGGCCGCGACGCGGCGGCGTACTTCCTGGCGGGGCGCGGCATGGGCTGGCTGCCGGTGGGTTTGTCGGTGATGGTCAGCGTGTTCAGCGCGGTCAACTATGCCGCCTATCCCGCCGAAGTCGCCAAGTTCGGCCTGTACGTGCTGATCAGCCTGCCGGTCTTCGTGCTGGTGGCGTGGCCCATCACGCGCGTGGTGATTCCGCTGTACCAGCGTCTGCCGCTGATCAACGCCTATGGCTATTTTGAACGCCGCTTCGACCCGCGCACCCGCCGGCTGGCGTCAGGCATTTTCCTGCTCTGGCGTTTGATGTGGATGGCGACCGCCCTGTACGCCTGTGGCCGACTGCTGGCGGGCATCACGGAACAGCCGGCGTGGGTGCTCATCCTCCTTGCCGGGGTCGCGGCGATCGCCTACACCGCGCTGGGCGGCCTGCGGGCGGTCATGTGGACCGATGTCGCGCAGTTTGGGGTCATGCTCGGCAGCATCGTGCTGGCGGTCGGCGTGGTCGTGCAGCAGGAAGGCGGCCTGGGGGCGATGTTCGACGTCTTCCACCACAATCACCAAGCCGCCCCGTTCACCCCGTTCGATCCCGACTTCTTCAGCTTCGATCCCCGCATTCGCATCACCTTCTGGAGCGGCCTGCTGGGCACCTTCGTCGCCTTCCTCGCCCGCTATGGCGCGGACCAGATGATCCTGCAACGCTACCTCTCCGCGCGCAGCCCGCGCGCTGCCGCCCAGGGATTCTGGCTCAATGTGGTCACCTCCCTGATCGCCATGGTGCTGCTGACCCTGCTGGGCATTGCCGCCCATGTGCACGCCAGCCAGGCCGGCCAACTGAAACTGCCGGGCATGGAACAACTGACGCTGCTGCTCAAAGCGTTGCCCGCCGGGGTGACGGGCGTCGTCGTCGCGGGATTACTGGCGGCGGCGATGTCGAGCCTGGACTCCGGGCTCAACGCCTGCGTCGCCACCTGGAGCAGCGAGTTCACCACGGCGGATACACAAGCGAGCAACGCAAACGTCGGCCGACGCGCGGGGTGGCTCACTGTGACGCTGGGCGTGCTGGTCATCGGGCTGAGCTTTGCCGTCGGGCAACTGGGCACGCTGTTCGCCGTCGCCAACCGCGTGATCAACGGCCTGGGCAGTCCGCTGCTGGCGCTGTTCCTCGTCGCGCTGCTGAGCCGGCGCGTCACCGCCACGGCCGCATTCTGGGGCGGACTGATGGGGACAGCGCTGAGCGTCATCATCAGCTTCCGCGTCGAGGCGCTGGCGCTGCATTACTACGCGGTTGTCAATCTGCTGGCGACGCTCATCCCCATCGCCCTGCTGACGGTGCTGGGCTGCGGCGCGCGCTGCACCCCCGAGCAGTTGGCGTGGACGTGGCGGGGTTTGCGGCAGTCGATGCAAGCTCAACCGAACGGCGAGAAGATCTCGTGGCCGTAGAGCACGGTGTAGAGATCATTGAGGAACTTGGCGAGGAAGAAGTTGAGAATGATGATGGAAATGAAGCTGCTGACGAAGGCGTCGGTGGCAGCCCGTCCCACGCCGGCGGCGCCGGGTTGGCAGTTGAAGCCCTTGTAGCAACTGACCAGGCCGATCGCCAGACCGAACACCACGCTCTTGAACAGGCCGGTCATCGCGTCATACGCCCCGACGAACTCGGCGGAACGCTGCCAGTACGCCTCGGCATTGACGCCGAAGCCGCGCACGGTGATGAGGTAGCCGCCGAAGATGCCGGTGATATCGCTGAAGATGGTCAGCAGGGGAATCATGAGCACGCACGCCACCACGCGCGGGACCACGAGGTAGCCCACGGGATCAGCGCCCATGGCGCGCAGGGCGTCGAGTTGTTCGGTGACGCGCATGGTGCCCAGCTCGGCGCTGACGCTGCTGCCCACGCGCCCGGCGAGCATGACGGCGGCGAAGACCGGGCCAATCTGCTTGACCACGGAGATGTTGATCACCGCGCCCATGCTCACTTCCTGGCCCAGGGCGGCAAACTGGTTGAAGGTTTCCACCGCCAGCACCATGCCGATGAAAATGCCCAGCAGCATGACCACCGGCGTGCTGCGGGTGCCGATGGCGAAAAGCTGGGGCATCAGCAGGTTCCAGCGTCCCCAGCGCGTCCCGCCGCGCAGCAGCCACCAGAACGTGGACCCGCAGAAGCGCGCAAACTGTCCGAAGCCCGCCAGGGCGTCGATCAGCAGTCGGCCGACGAATTCCAGTTGGTTGGCGACCATGGTGGTCAGTTTACCGTGCGGGCATGCTTAACGAGCCGGAAGCGTGAGCGACGGGAAGTGCGTGCTTCATTTCAAGGCACGTCGGCCAATGCGTAAAGCTTTCGGATGCAGTGCGCCGTGCCCGTCGCTCACGCTTCCGGCTCGTTCATGCTGCATTACGCCTTGGGAATGCTCAGCAACCCGCGCACCTCGTGCCAGTCTTCCACCGGCAGCGTGACGCCCATGGCGCCCACGGATTCCTCGATCTGGCTGCTGTCCTTGATGCCGGTGATGACGGTGGTGATCGCCGGGTGCATCAGGGTGGCGGCGAGCACCAGTTGGGTGATGGTCAGGTTGTGCCTGCGGGCGATGGGCTTGAGCGCCGCCACCCGGTCGCAGATGAGCTTGAAGCGTTCGCCCTGGAAGTCGGCGCTGTTGGCGCGGGCGTCGGCGAAGGTTTCCGTGCCGGTGTACTTGCCGGTGAGCAGGCCGCGTTGCAGCGGGCTGTAGACCAGCGTGCCGATGTGCTGGGCGCGGCAGTAAGGCAGGATGTCGTTTTCGATGTCCCGCCTGATCAGGCTGTAAGGCGGCTGACAGGTGGTGTACTGGCCGAACAGGGCGCCGGTGCGCATCTGCTCGACCGTCCAGTTGGAGACGCCAAACGCCCGGATTTTCCCCTGTCGCCGCAGCGTTTCGAGCGCGTCGGCAGTCTCGGCGGGATCGGTCAGCGGGTCATGGGCGTGGCATTGGTAGAGGTCGATGTAGTCGAGCTTCATGCGCTTGAGGCTCGCCTCGCAACCCGCCAGGATATGCGCCCGCGACAGGTCGCCATAGCGCGCCTTGGGGTTGGTGAAGTTCCAGTACACCTTGGTGGCGATCACCAGTTCGGCGCGCGGCAGCGGCTTGAGCGCCTGCCCCAGCACGCGCTCGCTGAGACCTTCGCCATAGGCGTCGGCGGTGTCGAAAAAGTTGATGCCCAGGTCGAACGCCCGCTGCACCGCTTTGACGATCGGCTGCTGCGGCACCTTGCCCCAGAAGCGCGGCGAAAGCTGCCAGGTGCCAAAGCAGATCGGCGACACCCGCAGGCCGCTGGCGCCCAGCGTGACCCGCAGCGGATTGGCTGAGATTTTTTTACGTTTGGCCATGTTCATTCTCCTTTGGCGCGGTGAATCTGGTCCTGCCAGTGGCGCACGATCAGCGGGAACTGCCCGGCCTGCGCGCCCGACAGTTCCACCAGCACGGGCGCCAGGGCGCTGACAAACAGTTCGAGGATCTGCTGACCTTTGGCGGCCGAGGCTTGGCGCGGATCGCCGGTGCCGGTGGAAGCCGTCAGCGCGCTCCAGTCGCGCGTCACCCACACGCCGGGCGTGCTGGTGAGTTTGGGCAGCGCGCTGGGCGTCGTCGCCCCATCGCCCGCCACCGCCATGTCCACCCAATTGGGCGTCAGGTGCAGCATCAGCGAAGTTTCAAACTCGTCGGCATGATCGCCGGTGGGATTGTCCAGCAGCTGGCGCATCTGCGGCGCCAGTTGGTAACCATGCACCTGCACGATGAAGATCGGCACTTCGAACATCACGTCGCGGATCAGCGATTTGAATTCGTTTCCGCCATGGAAATTCAGCAGCACCAGCCGGTTGATGCCCTGCGCCACCAGGCTCTCGGCGGCGTCGCGCAGCACCGCCAGTTGCGTGCTGGCGCGCATGGTGATGGTGGCAAGCTGATGGAGCTGCGTGTGATCAATGCCAAACGGCACCGTCGGCAGCAGCACGCAGCGCGCCCCGGCGGCATTGGCGCGGGCGACCGCCTGCTCCCCCAGCGCGGTGGCTTCGACCACATCGGTGCCATAGGGCAGGTGGTAACCATGGGCTTCGGTCGCCGCCCAGGGCAGCACCGCGACGTTGGGTTTGAGCTGCTGAATCTGCGTGTAGTTGGCTTCGTGCAGAACGTAGGGACGAGCAGAGCACGCCATGGTTGGCTCCCGATCGTGGGCGGAGGAAAGGGCATACATTACTGCATCGCGCGGGCGGGCGACGGCATACGCGTTTTTCACCCGCCGGCTGACCCGGCGACCCCGCGCTGGAGTTGACGCCCCTGCCCCACGCGGTAACCTGCGCGACCTGCCATCAATCCGGCGCGCGCTCCATGTGGGCAGCGCGCGGCCGGCGTCATCATGCAAGGGACAGGGGAATCAACATGGCCAAGCAGGCACTGATCGTCTACGGCGGGTGGGACGGCCACACGCCCAAGCAGTCCGCGGAAGTTTTCACGCCGCTGCTGCAGGAAAAAGGCTACGAAGTCACCCTCAGCCAGTCGCTCGACAGCTATGCCGATGCCGCCCTGCTGGCGAAGATGGACCTGATCGTGCCCATCTGGACCATGGGCAAAATCACCGGCGATCAGGTCAACGGCCTGATGGCGGCGGTCGCCAACGGCACCGGGCTGGCGGGATTCCATGGCGGCATCATCGACAGCTTCCGCGAGCAGACCAGCTATCAGTGGATGACCGGCGGCCAATGGGTGGCGCACCCGGGCAACTGCATCCCCAGCTATGCCGTGGACATCGCCGACCCCAATCATGAAATCACCCGGGGGCTGAAAAACTTCACCCTCACCAACACCGAGCAGTACTACCTGCATGTCGACCCGGCGATCCATGTGCTCTGCTCGACGCGCTTCGTGCATACCGACGTCGATGCCCACTACAAGGACCGCTACCCGCTGGGCGTGGTGATGCCCTACGCCTGGACCCGGCAGTGGGCCAGGGGCAAGGTGTTCGTCGCCGCCTGGGGGCATACCTACAAAGATTTCGATGAGCCGACCGCGCGCGAAATCATGCTGCGCGGCATGCTGTGGGCGACCCGCTGAACAACCCCGCAGGAACGAGCCGGAAGCGTGAGCGACGGGAAACGTCTATGCACGCCGCCGCGCTCCCGGCAAGTTCACCAGTTCACCGGCCGCCAAGCGCCCTGCTCGTCGCTCACGCTTGCGGCTCGCAGTGGCGCCATGACGCCTATACTGCCTTCCTGATTCACTCGTGCTGGAGATTCCCCATGACCACCGACGCCAACTCCCCCTTCGCCCCCCGCGGCGACAAACCCGCCATTGAAGAAGGCCAACTGCTCGCTCCCAAGTTCGACGAGCATGGCCTGATTCCCGCGGTGGCGGTGGACCATCAGACCGGCCAGGTGCTCATGGTCGCCTACATGAACGACCAGTCCCTGCGCAAAACGCTGGAGATCGGCGAAGCCGTCTACTTCAGCCGCTCGCGCCAAAAGCTCTGGCACAAGGGCGAATCCAGCCAGATGGTGCAGAAGGTCAAGGAAATCCTCATCGACTGCGATCAGGACACCCTCGTCCTGCGCGTCGAACAGGTCGGCCCCGGCTGCTGCCACGTCGGCTATCGCTCCTGTTTCTACCGCAAGGTGGCGACCGCCAACCCCGCCGGCGGGCCGATGCAGCTTGAGTTTGTGGAAGCGGAAAAAGCGTACGACCCCGCCAAGGTGTACGGGTAAACGCGGGCAGATCGCTGGAGCACATTTCCACCAGAACGAACGCATCTGACGCCGCCACAACGAGCCCCGCGCGTCAGCAAGGGGTTGCGGCGCAGCCGCAGAGATTTGACGCCATGAAAGCCCACCCCTCCCTCACGGTCGGGGCTCGTTGAAAATGTCTTCACCTGCCACATGACCAGCCCGGACAACGCCACGCAAAGCCGATGACGGGAGGCGCACCGCGCCCGCAGCGCCGGCATCACACGTCCAGGTTCTTCACTTCCAGCGCGTGGTCTTCGATGTACTTGCGGCGGGGTTCGACTTCCTCGCCCATCAGAATGCTGAACAGCTTCTCCGCTTCGCTGGCGGCATCCCACGTCACGCGCAAAAGCACGCGCTGCGACGGGTCCATCGTGGTTTCCCACAACTGCTCGGCATCCATCTCGCCCAGACCTTTGAACCGCTTGACCTCCACGCCGTCCCGGCCCAGGTCCATGATGGCGTGATGCAACCGGCCCAGGCTGGGCACCGCCACCGCCTTGGTTTCGGCGTTCTCGCCCCCGCCGTGCTGCAACTCGAAGCGCGTGGGCAGCAGTTCGCCTGCCGCCGATTCTTCCTGCACCAGCGCCCAGTCCTCGATGGACAGGCCCAGCTCTTTGAGCGCGTCGATCAGACGCTCCAGCTCGCGCACCTCGTGCAGTTCCTTGCGGCTGCCGCGCTGGGCGGAAGTGACGGCATCGGAACCGTCGCCGATGACCTGATCCAGCTCGGGATCAAACTCATCAAGCTGATGCTGCTCGCGGAAAGCGTCTTCCTGCGCTTCGGTCCAGAAGTAATGATCGCCCGCGGCCGGCCCATCGCCCGGCACCAGCAGACGAATGCGCGGCAAACGCCCCGTGCCGGCGGGGTCCTGCGCCCGCAGCGCCAGAAACTCGCTGAAGATGATGCCGCGGCGCTCGATCACCTGCACCACTTCATGGAGCTGCCCCAGCAGGTCATACCCCCGACGGAGTTCGTCGGCATCGAGCGTGCGGCGCAGTTGATGCTGATCGTCAAAAATCCTGAGCTGCGCGTGCGCGACGCCCAGATCGCCCAAATGGCCGGCAAGCTGTTTTTCGTTGAGCACGTACTGGCTCTTCTTGCGCCGGGTGAGCTGGAAGAGCGGCGGCTGGGCGATGAACACCCGGCCCTGACGAATCAACTCGGGCATCTGGCGGAAGAAGAAGGTCAGCAGCAGCGTGCGAATGTGCGAGCCGTCCACGTCGGCGTCGGTCATGATGATGATCCGGCCGTAGCGGAGTTTGGCGAGATCAAACTCATCGCTGCCGATGCCGCACGCCAGCGCCTGGATGATGGTGCGGATTTCCTCGAAGCCGAGGATTTTGTCGAGGCGGGCTTTTTCGACGTTGAGGATTTTGCCGCGCAGGGGCAGGATCGCCTGATAGCGATGATCGCGCCCGCCCTTGGCGCTGCCGCCGGCGGAGTCACCTTCGACCAGGTACAACTCGGAATGCTGCACGTCTTTGCTGGTGCAGTCATAGAGCTTGCCCGGCAGACCACCGCCGTCGAGCGCGCCCTTGCGGCGGGTCAGCTCGCGCGCCTTGCGGGCGGCTTCGCGCGCCTGGGCGGCCAGGATCGCCTTCTGGCAGATGCGCTTGGCGTCGCTGGGATGCTGTTCGCACCATTCGGTCAGGGCGTCGGACACGGACTGGCTGACCATGCCTTCCACGTCGCCGTTGAGCAGTTTGCCCTTGGTTTGGCCTTCAAACTGCGGGTTGGGAATCTTGACGCTGACCACCGCGACGAGGCCTTCGCGCCAGTCGTCGCCGGAGAGGGTCAGATCACCCTTGAGCAGGTTGTGGTTGCGGGCGTACTGGTTGAGCGTGCGGGTCAGGGCGGTTTTGAAGCCCGACAGGTGGGTGCCGCCGTCGACGGTGTTGATGTTGTTGGCGAAGGTGGTGATGACTTCGTTGTAGTTGTCGACGTACTGTAGGGCGACCTCGCAGGTGAGTTTGTCGTCCGCGCTGACGGCGCGCACGAAGATGGGTTCGTGCAGGGCGGTTTTGCCTTCGTTCTGATGCTTGACCATGGCGACGATGCCTTCGGAGAACTGGAAGGTGTCCTCCTTGTTGGCTTCGCGTTTGTCGGCGACATGGATTTTGATGCCGGGGTTGAGGTAGGCGCGTTCGCGCAGCCGGCCGGCGATGGTTTCGTAGGAGTGCTTGATGTCGCCGAAGATTTCGCGGTCGGGGCGCCAGGTGACTTTGGTGCCGGTGCGGGCGCGTTCGCCGATGGGGCGCAGGGGCTCGGAGACGACGCCGCGCTCGAAGCTCATGGTGTAGAGCTTGCCGTCGCGGGCGATTTCGACCTCCAGCCATTCCGCCAGGGCATTGACGCAGGAGACGCCCACGCCGTGCAGACCGCCGGAGACTTTGTAGGAGTTGCTGTCGAACTTGCCGCCGGCGTGCAGGATGGTCATGACGATTTCGACGGTGGGCCGGCCGTTGAGCTGCGGGTTGTTGTGCTTGTACGGGCCAACCGGAATGCCGCGCCCATTGTCGATGACGGAGATGGACTCGTCGTCATTGATGGCGACGCGGATTTCATCGCAGTAGCCGGCGAGGGCTTCGTCAATGGCGTTGTCGACGACTTCCCAGACCAGGTGATGCAGGCCGCGCGAATCGGTGCCGCCGACGTACATCGCCGGTCGTTTGCGGACCGCTTCGAGCCCTTCGAGGACCTTGATGTCTTCCTCGGTGTAGTGGCCGGGCTTGTTGGCGGCAGACGCGGGCGCGGCGGGGCTGGGGGAAGGATTGCTTCCGGGGGCAGGGTCACTTCCGGGGGTGGATGATTGGTTCATGCGGGTGTTGCGCCAAGGAGTCAGCAGGGAATAAACCGATGGATAATCGGCGACCCGCGCGGCTGGAGGCGCCGCGTGCGCCGCTGGTTTTCAGCCTGTAAAGTTTACCAGAGACAGGGTTTGCCCGCGAGTTGGCGCGTCACTCGGTGATCGCCGGCTCCACCAGCAAAGTCAGCAGCAGCAACGACTCCTGCCAACCCAGACAGCAGGCTTCGCCGGGGATGACATCGGGGATGCCCTCCTGGGTGATCTTCAGCTCCGTGCCACAGGACACGGGCGCAAACTGCACGGTGGTCGTCATCGTGCCCGGCAGGTTGGGGTCGTCGAACACATCGGTGTAGACCAGGCGCTCGTTGGGCGCCACCTCCAGATATTTACCGCCGAAGGAATGGCTCTTGCCCGTGTGATGATTGGTGAACGACATCTTGAAGCCGCCGCCGACCTGCGGGTCCAGATGATGCACCGTGCAGGTGAAGCCGTGCGGCGGAATCCACTTGGCGAGCGCTGCCGGGGTGACGAAGGCACGATACACACGCTCGGGCGCAGCACGCAGCACCCGATGAAAACTGACGGCATGAGGCATGGCGGGAATCCTCGTGAAGCAGGGATACGAACCACCGGAACACTGCCGCATGATAACGGCCCGCGCCGGCGGGAGGCAGTTGACGCCGCGTGTCATAGCGGGGAATACTCGTACATCCCGGGTCTGTGCAAAGAATCATCTAACTGATTTTTGAAAAGATATTTACGTCAATTATTGACCGAATCGATGTTGTCACCTGACATCGGGGGTGACACCGGCAACTCGTTGATCTGCAAGCGTTAACGAAATGTCACCAGGCGGAAGAGGTGACATGACATTTCCAGCCTCCGGGGGAAATCGGTCGCGCGTCTGGCGATTGCCGCGCGGAGATTTCGCTCATACGCTGGCGGCCTATGGACATCGCTTCGATTCGACGTGAATACCAGGCGGCGCCGTTGCTCGAAAGCGCGGCGGCGGCAGACCCCATCGTGCAGTTTCAGACCTGGTTTGGCGAAGTGCTGCGCGCGGAAGTGCCCGAGCCCAATGCGATGACGCTGGCGACGGTCGGCGCGGACGGGATGCCCGCCGCGCGGATTGTGCTGCTCAAGGATGTGGATGCCCGTGGGTTCACGTTCTTCACCAATTACCAGAGCGCCAAGGGGCGCGAGCTGGCGCAGCATCCGCAGGCGGCGCTGGTGTTCTTCTGGCAGGAATTGGCGCGGCAGGTGCGGGTGGAGGGGACGGTCAGCCCGGTCAGTGAAGCGGAGTCGGATGCATACTTCGCGTCCCGGCCGCGCGGCTCGCAACTGGGCGCGTGGGCTTCGCCGCAGAGCGCGACGTTGGCAGCGCGAGACGTGCTGGAGCGCCGGCTGGCGGAAGTGGAAGCGCGGTTTGATGGCCAGCCTGTGCCGCGCCCGCCACACTGGGGGGGCTATCGTTTGCAGCCGCGCATGGTGGAGTTCTGGCACGGGCGGCCCAGTCGGTTGCATGATCGGCTGCGCTACACGCGGGCCAGCGGCGATGCGGGATGGAAATTGGAACGGCTGGGGCCGTGAGATGGGAAGGTTGAAGGTGTGGAGGTCCCCCGGCAGAGCCGGGGGCTAAGGGGAGGAATGCCCGGGGGCCGGGGCCGGGGGTCAGCGGTAGGCGATGTCGGCGATCAGGTCCTGACCGCGCTGGCGATACCAGACGAGCGTGGGTTCAGGCTTGAGTCCGGGCGCGACCAGGCGGGGCGGAAGGTCGTTGGCTTCGGGTTCGAGCATCTGGAACATGCGGCGGGTGCGGCCGGGCGTTTCGTACTCGAACAAGCCGTCGTCGCGGGCCTGGTATTCCACCACGGTTTCGTTCATGCGGTACTGGGCGACATAGCCGGCGCGTTGCAGGATCGAGCGCAGCACGGCGGTGGAATTGGGGTACGGCTGATTCTGCTGGCGCAACCAGAGCATGGAGCGCCCCAGCACGCGCAAGCGTTCGGCGGCGGCACTGACGGCATCCGGCTGCAGGTCCGCCGCCCAGCGGCGCCAGGCGCGCTCGAATCCCCCTGCTGCGCCCGCGCCAAAACTCTGGGCGAACGCTTCGCCGCTGTCTTTGCCTTGCCCCACCAGCTTGAGGTATTCGTTGAAGGCTTTCTGGTACTTGCCGCCGTCGCCGACGATGAGGAAGAGCACCATCGACCACGACTGGGCGTACTGCAGCCCGGCGCGGGAGGCGTTGGAACGCACGTTGCCCGCCCATTGCTCGTCGGTCATTTCCAGCAGTTGGGGGAAGGGGATTTGCTGCTGGCGGGCGAGGGCATCGCGGACGATCAGCACGCGGCGGGCGTTGGCGATGTTCAGGTGAAAGGCTTTGCCCAGGAGGATGCCGTCTTCGAAATACTGGGCGATGCCTTCGTTGACCCAGATGGGCAGGCGTGGGCCGATGTGGGCGAAGGCGAACTGGTGAAAGCCTTCGTGCTGGAGGGTGGCGTTGGTTTCGCTGACGGGTCGATCGGCGACGAAGGTCGCCAGGCCGCGCAGCTCGCGGGTGACGAAGAACATGCCCCCGGTGTTGCGTGCCGAGATGCCGCGCCCGCCGAGGTAGGCTTCGTAGTCGGCCTGGGTTTCGAACAGGTACAGGTCCATCGCTTCCACCGTGGCAGCGGCAAACTGCGCCTGCCGGAAGCGACGGACATATTCGTCATACACCCGGTTCATGTGCCGGGCGAACAAGTCGGCATCCGCGCGCGCCAGATTGGTGTGCACGGCATAGCTGCCCTGGGTGTAGTTGGTGAGCTTGAGCGATTGCGCGGCTGCGGAAGACGCGGTGGCAACCCACCCCAGCAACACCACCCACAGCAGCGCGAAATAACGCACGGCCCCATTAGCCCACGGCTCTGCCGGGGGACAACTGGGCGCACGCCAACCAAGCCGCGCTGCGACGGAAAAAACACGCATTATGAAAAGCTCACGCAGCCGGCGGTGGTGCACGGCGCGCGACACTGGCGACCGCAGGCCCAATCCCCCGACAGAGCCGGGGGCTAAGGGGGGTGGTGCGCCCATCACTTGCCGGCGTAGTCGATGATGCGGCCGATCTCGCTGCGGAGGTCCTTGCGATGGACCACGCGGTCCACGTAGCCCTTCTCCAGCAGGAACTCAGCGCGCTGGAAACCCGCGGGCAGTTCCTGGCGCACGGTGTTGGCGATCACGCGCGGGCCGGCGAAACCGATGAGGGCTTTGGGTTCCGCGAAGATCACATCGCCGAGCATGGCGAAGCTCGCCGCCACCCCGCCGGTGGTCGGATCCGCCAGCACGGAGATGAACAGGCCCCCCGCGCTGTCGTGACGCGCCAGGGCGGCACTGGTCTTGGCCATCTGCATCAGGCTCAGGGTGCTTTCCATCATGCGGGCGCCGCCGGAGCAACTGACCACGATGACCGGCAGATTGTGATCGGTGGCATACTCGATGGTGCGGGTGATCTTTTCGCCGACCACCGAACCCATCGACCCGCCCAGGAAGAAGAAGTCCATGCAGGCGAGCATCACGCCGCGGCCCTTGATGAAGCCCTTGCCGCACACCACGGCATCGCGGTTGCCCGTCTTCTGGTATTCCCCGGTCAGGCGATCCTTGTACGGCTTGCGATCCACAAACTCCAGCGCGTCCACCGGGGCGATGTTCTCCCACATCGGTTCAAAGCTGTCCGGGTCGCACAACTGCTCGGCACGGGTCCGGGCGGTGATGCGCATGTGGTGCTCGCACTCGGGACAGACGTGCAGGTTCTGCTCCACGTTCTTGCGGTAGAGCATGGCTTCGCATTCCGGGCAGCGAATCCACAAACCTTCAGGGATGTTCTGCCGTTTGCCGGTGTCCAGCACGTCGTCCCAGGTGCGCGGCGAGGAGCGCGAGGGGGGCGGTGCGTCAGGGGCCACAGGGGGCGTATTGGTGCCAGCGGACGGCTGATTGGATGCTTCAGTAGGCAGTTGCGTCACGAAGAACCTCCGCAGAGAAACGTCCTTGTTTCCGCTAAAGTGGACGGGATTATAGCTCAAACCCCAGTGGAGCAGGAATAAAATGCAGATCATCCGGTTTATCGATGACCAGGGCCAGATTCGCCTGGGCCAGCCGGCGGACGATTCCGGGACGCCGGCGAGCGCCACGCTGCTGGCGGGGGACGTGTTCAACCCGGTGATCACCGGCCGCAGGGCCGTCGTCGCCAGACTGTTAGCCCCACTGGTCCCGGTCAACATTTTCTGCATCGGCGCCAACTATGCCGCCCACGCCCGGGAAGCCGGCCGGGACGTGCCCGACAAGCCGATCATCTTCATGAAGCCCACCTCGGCGGTGAATGACCCCGAAGGCGTCATCCGCATTCCCGCCTGCTCCAACCCCGCCGGCGAGGTGGATTACGAAGGCGAACTGGCGGTCATCATCGGCAAACCCGCCCGCAATGTCCCCCAGGAGCAGGCTTTAGACTACGTGCTGGGGTACACCTGCGCCAACGACGTGTCCGCCCGCCACTGGCAGAAGCAAGGCGGTGGAAACCAGTGGATCCGCGGCAAAGGCTTCGACACCTTCTGTCCGCTGGGCCCCGTGCTGGTCACGGCCGACGAAATCCCCGACCCGCAACAGCTCGCCATCCGCACCACCATCAGCGGCGAAACGCTCCAGCAGGCCCCCACCAGCGACATGATTTTCACCGTCGCTTTCCTGGTCAGCTATCTGAGCCAGGACGTGACCCTGCTGCCCGGCACGGTCATCCTCACCGGCACCCCCGAGGGAGTCGGCGCCGCCCGCAAGCCCCAGCGCTGGCTGGTGCCCGGCGACGTTGCCGAGGTGACCATCGACCGCATCGGCACCCTGCGCAATCCGGTGGTCGGGCCGACGGGTTGAAGATTGGTCGCCGGGGGTGGGTCGTTGCGTTTGCACAGCGAGCCCTGCTTATGCAATCCGCGCCCAGTTCGCACCCAACCCACCCTCGCAGGGCTCGCTGTGGGAGCGCAATTCGTCACCTCTCACCAAATCCCTTGCACCCATGTGATTAACCGGTTAGTATCTTTGCTTACCGCTTAAATCAGCGTTCTGGGAGGTTCCGGGGCACAAGCGCAGGGGTGTATGGATGCGGCTGGGCACTCCATTTGACCGGCGACCCACTCTGGCGGATATCGCCCGTCGCTGTGGCGTTTCGAAAGCCACCGTCAGCCTCGCCCTGCATCGCACCCTGGAGGAATCCCGCCTGCGCCCCGACACTCGGCAGCGCGTGCTGGCGGTCGCCAAGGAACTCGGTTACCAACCAGACTGGCGCGGCCGGGCACTGGCGCAAAGACGCTCCGGCGCCATCGGCTTGATCGGCGGTCGGGGCCTGCCCGCCAATGAAGGCGTCTACCAGGACCTCGCCAACAGTGTCGCCCAGGCCGCCTTCGACGCCGGCTACCACCTGGTCCTCCTTCCCCTGCCCGAAAATCGCCAACGCTGGTATGCCTTGCTGGGTGAAGGTCGGCTCGACGCCTGCGTCATCGTCCAACCCGCCCCCGATGACCTGGCGCAGCTCCAGCAACGCTCGGGCATCCCCATGGCGACCATCAACTGCCCCGCCCCGGCTCCGGTCACCCAGGTCCTCGCCGACGACCTGGGCGGCGCCACGCAACTGGCGCGGCATCTGCTGGAACTGGGCCATCGCCAGATCGCTTTCCTCCACGGCGAAACCGAGGAAAACCGCGACCACTACAGCCGCCTGGAACGCGAAAACGCTTACCGCGCCGCCATGGCGCAGGCCGGCCTGACGCCCATCATCCTCACCACCCCGCCCCGCGATTGCTTTCCCCGCCTGCGCCGCGAGCTGCCCGAGGTGACGGCGGTGATGGCGTACGGCACTTCCATCGCTCTGGAACTGCTGCAACTGGTGGTCGAGATGGGGCTGCGCGTGCCACATGACTTGAGCATCGGCGTGTGCGACAATCACTTCATCAACCAGTACACCGCCCCGCCGCTGACTTCGGTGCAGGTGCCCATGAACGCGATGGGCTGTGCCGCGCTGCGGGCGGTGATGGCGGACCTCGAGCAGACGCAACCCGCCGAGCCGCGCACGCTGCGTCTGCCCGAGCAATTGATCGTCCGCGCCTCAACGGCCGCCCCCGGAGGCGCCCCCGGAGGTGGAACATGAAGCTGCGACAACTGCTGCCCGGCCTGCTGCTGGGTGGATCATTGCTGCTGGGCGGTTGTGGGGCCAAATCCCCTGCCGATGCCGAGCAAGCCCTCGCGGCAGGCAAACGGCAATTGGCGACCTATGACTTCCAGGCGGCGTACGACAGCTTCACCGCGGCACAGCGGGCGGCGACGGCCGGCTCGGTGACCTGGATGGAAGCGAGCTTCGGGCTCGCGACGTGCGCGCAGCATTCCTCCCCGCCCCGCCGGGAGTTGATCGAGCAGGCGACCCGGTTGTACGAACAGTTGGCAACCCCTCCGGCGCGCGACGCTGATTCCGCCGGAGCAAAGTTTGCCGGCCGCGCCCTGCTGAATCTGGGTCGGCTGGCGGAACTGCGTGACTACCCCGGCGACGAGCCGGACCTGGCTGCCGCGCGGAAGTATTACGAGCAGGTCGCCGCCGGCTGGCCGAACCATGAGCTGGGCGACGAAGCGACGCTGCGGCTGGCGGGGCTGGAGATTCAGCAATACGAAAAGCTTGAAACCGTGCGCGCCGGGGCGGAACGGCTGGAAGCCTGGCTGGCGCGCCGGCCCGATTCCCCGTTGGCGGCGACCGGCTGGGCGTATCTGGCGGACACCTATTTCCAACCGCTGGCAGACTACCCGAAAATGCTCGTCGCCTTCCAGCATGCCGATGAGCTGGGCTTGCCCAACCGGTCCACCGCCGGCAAACAGTACTGGCGCATGGCGCTGATTCTCGAAGAGGAATTGCAGCAGCCGCGCCGCGCGGTGGCGTTCTACCAGAAGATCATCCGCATCACCCCCACCAGCGGCCGGGCGTATGAATCGCAACAGGCGCTCCGCCGGCTGTCCCAGGCGCACCCGGACTGGCAGATTGAGATTCCCCGGATCATGCTCTTCCGCACCAGCGAAACGGAGGCTGCGCCATGAAGCTGCGCTCCGTCCTGAATTTCAACTTCCTGGGCATCGTGTTCCTGGTCACGGCGTTTCTCACCAGCATCGTGCAGGTGGTCCGAGTCAGCCTGACCAGTGGCGAAGGACCGCTCGCCGGCGGGCGCAAGGTCATCCGCATCGCCCACTGGCAGTTGGAACCGGGCTACCGCGAAGCCATGGATGAGATGATTGAGAAGTACAACAACCTGCCGCACGTCAAAGCCGCGCAGGTGGAAGTGCGCCAGGTGCCGGTCACGGAAAAAGCCTATGCCCAGTGGCTCAACGTCCAGCTCATGAGCGGCACCGCCCCGGACATCTGCGAGCGCGGCATGGCGCGCATGGCGTCCGGGAGCGACTACACCGCCCGCTTTTTCGAACCCCTGGGCGAACTGGTCGCCCAGCCCAATCCCTACAACGCGGCGCTCTACCTGCCCGACCACCTGCCCGCCGACCTGAAAAAGTTCCTCAGCGAGCGGCCCTGGAGTGAAACCTTCATCGACGGCATGCAGGGCGGCTGGGTCGAGGACCTGCAGAACTACTATGCCGTGCCCACCAGCTCCTGGGGCGCCATCCGCCTGTTCTGCAATCAGGAAATGATTCAGCGCGCCAAGGGCGTCACCAACGCCGCGTTGAATGCTCAACCCCAGCCGCAATGGCTGGCGCAGTTCATCGCCGACGGCTACGTGACCGACACCCCCGAGCTGCGGGCATGGACCGCCGACGCCCGCATGCCCGACACCATGGGCCGCCTGCTGCTGGTGTGCCAGGCGGTGCGGCAACTGGCGCTGCAGACCGGCAACGACAAGCTGGTGCCCATCGCCGGCAGCCGCTACAGCCAGGGCATGTTCATGTCGCGCTACCTGGTGCCCTTCACCAGCGCGTATGCCCGCAAGCTGGACCTGAACCTCGACTCCAATGTGGACGACGTGGAAACGCTCGCCGGCTACGCCAGCGGGGAATGGAGTTTTCAGGACGCTCGCATGCGGGCGTACTTCGACTGCCTGGGCGCCATCTGCCGGGAGTTCCCCCCGGGCTTTCTGGCGCTGGAGCGCGATCAGGCGAACAACCGCTTCGTGCTGGGCAATGCCGCGATGATCGCCTCGGGCGGCTGGGACGCCAGCAGCATCTTCCGGGGCGCCGCCGCCCGCAGCAATCCCACCGAGCGTTTCACCGTGGTGGTGATCGACTTCCCCCTGCCGGGCCCCGGCGAGAAATGGCATCAGTTCATCAGCGACCGGGGCAACGAAGCCCAGGCCACCGCCGGCGCGCCGTATCAGGTCGACCAGCGCTCGCCCCACAAGCAGTGGGCGATCGACTTCCTGCAGTACTTCAGCAGCTTCGCGCCCAATGAACGGTTCAACCAGGTGGCGGGCTGGATTCCCGCGGTGGTCGGCGCCAGCCCCGAGCCGCAGATGCAGCCGTTTTCACCCAATCCGGAAGGACTCATGGGCGGCGACCGCATCAACTTCGTCCTCGGGGGCAACATCTCCACCATCTTCCAGGGTCAGCTCTGGCTCTACATGTCCGGCGACGGCGATTACGACAGCTTCGTCCGGCAGGTGGCGCAGGCGATTGCCGACCCGCGCTACGGCGCCGACCGCTGCTGGTTCGACCGCTGGCAGCGCGCCAGCGATTACCACCGCAACCGCGAACGCACGCTGGGCGTGGAAGCAGCGCGGCAACTGCTGCTCAACGAGCCCGACGCCGCCGACAAGTACCGCCGCTCGCTGTTGCTGTCCGTCAGTGAAAACGGCGGCAACACCCTGCGCGCCACCTGGCACGAACTGTACCCCGACCGGCCGTTCCCGGAATTTTGAGCGGCTGAGGAATCAATGTCACCACCGAGACACCGAGAACACCGAGCAAGGCACACAGAGAAAAACATCCACAAGGCGCCAGTTCGCATGCCTGTCATCATTCAATCCAGCACTGCCCGTCGGCCTGTTTCTCCGCATGATCTCGGTGATCTCTGTGCCTCGGTGGTGAAAAACGCTTCTGACTCTTGTGGATCCGCAGCATGAGCAGCATCCCGACCAACCCGGTTTTGCCGACGCCCAAGCGCGGCCGATTGCGGATGCGGCTGGTGGAAACCAGTCGGCTGTACATCGCCCTCTACGCGCTGATGCTGCCCACCATCGTCAGCATGGTGGTCTTCAGCTATTACCCCAAAGCCGACGTGGTGATCAAAGCCTTCTTCCGCTGGGAGCCGGGCACCACCGAAGAATACATCGGCATCAAGAACTTCCTCGACGCCGCCGCCGACCCGCTCTTCTGGCACTGCTTCCAACTGGTGGCGATCCTGCTGGTGGCGAACCTGGTCAAAATGTGGCCCAGCATCATCACCGCCATCGCTCTGCATCGGCTGGCGTCGGATCGCTGGCGGTACATCTTCCAGGTGTGCTTTGTGATTCCGATGGTGATTCCGGGGCTGGTCTGGCTGCTGATCTGGAAAAGCTTTTACGAGCCGGATTTCGGGTTGCTCAATCGCTTCCTCAACACCACCGGGCTCATGAGCGCCCTGCATGCGCTGGATGGGACCGTCGGCGCGCCGGGCCTGATGCCGCGCCTGGCGGCGAGCCTGCAACCGACGCTGCATCTGGTGGAACAGGTGTTCTCCAGCGTGTGGGGGCTGCTGCTCTTTGCGGTGATGCTCATGACCCTGCCCGGCGGCGAGCAACGCACCAGACGCTGGCGCGGCCACATCGCGCTGCTGGGCGCAGCACTCTGCACCGCCTTGGCGCTGCTGGCGGGACGACATGGCTCGACCGGCGGCTTCTGGGCGGGCGTGGTCGGCGTCATCGCCCTGCTGAGCGTCGCCCGCACCGCCATCGGCACCCGCTGGGTGATCTGGACCTTCTGGCTGCTGGTGGGCATCTGGGCGTGCTGGTCGCGCCTGCTGACCCTCCCGGCGCTGCTGGCGGCGGCGATTGCCGTGAGCGAACTGGCGCGGCTCAAACTCGACGGGCTGACCGTCGAAGACTGGCTCGGTCGCGCCGGCTGGGCGCTGCTGACCGTCGGCAGCCTGCTGGTGCTGCTGGGCATGGTCTGGCTGGCGCCGACCGGGCAGTTCGAGTTCGGCTCCCCCGCCTGGCTGGGCAATAAGGACCTGGTGATTCCCGCGATCATCTTCTGGGGCTTCCCGTGGGTGGGCACGGTGGGCGTGCTGATTTACCTCTCGGGCCTGCAGCAGATTTCCACCGATGTGTACGAAGCCGCCGAGCTCGACGGCGTGGGCCCGGTGGCGCGGCTGTTCCAGATCGAGCTGCCGCTGATCATGACCCAGGTGCGCATCAACCTGATCTTCATGACCATCGGCACCCTCACCGCCTACGAGTTCTTCCTGATCCTGCTGGGCGTCAACGGCGGCCCGGGCAACAAAGGCATGGTCCCGGGACTCTACATGTATCAGCAGGCGTTCACCCATGGGAAGTTCGGCTACGCCTGCGCCCTGGGCCTGGTCCTCTTCGTGATGATCCTGCTGCTGACGGTCGTCTACCAACGCTACGTGAAAGTTGAAAAGTAGCTCCCTCGAATTTGCTCACGGAAACACCATGGCCCAGCGCGTCACCCTCCAGAGCGAAGCCCCCAAGTACGCGATCATCCTCTTCGTGCTGTTTTTCGCGTTCTACCCGCTGTTCGTGATGCTGTGCATCAGCTTCAAGGACAACGAGCAGTTCCTCGCCAACCCCTGGTTCTTTGACGCCATCGGCGACTGGCACTGGGAGAACTGGGCCAAGGCGTGGGACACCGTGAGCATGTACATCGCCAACTCGGTGGTCACCAGCGTCACCGCCGTGACCCTGAGCATGATCATGGTGGTGCTGACCGCCTACGTGCTGGCGCGCTACCGCTTCGTCGGGCGCAATTTCGTGTACTACGGCATCATCGCCAGCATGTTCCTGCCCGGCACCGCCGCCACCCTGGTCACCCTGTTCTGGCTCATCCGCTCGATGGGCCTGGTCAACAGCCTGTGGGCCCTGGTCGTCGTCGGCGCCGCCGGCGGACAGGTCGCGGGCATCTTCATCCTCAAGCAGTTCATCGAAGACATCCCCAAGGAACTCTTTGAAAGCGCCCAGCTCGACGGCGCCGGCCACCTGCGGCAGATCACCACCATCGTGCTGCCCATGTCCGGCTCCATCATGGCGACCGTGGCGATCATGAACTTCCTGGGCGCCTGGAACAACCTCATCCTCCCGCTGGTGGTCCTGCGCGACGACGAAAAGCTCACCATCCCCGTGGGCCTGCTGCGGCTCGAAGGCGAGTACGTCAAGCAATGGGGCGAAATGATGGCGGGTTACTCCATCGCCTCGATCCCGCTGGTGCTGCTGTTCCTGTTCACCATGCGCTGGTTCGTCAAGGGTCTGGCGGCCGGGGCGATCAAGGGCTGAGCCGGGCAAGACGATGCGCCGTGGTGGTTTCAGTTGCGGATGCCATCAGGCCGGGGGCACGATGAGCGTCGCGCAAGGATTTGGTTCAGCTGAACACGCTGCTGTCCACAATCCAACACAAGATTCTCCCGACCTCAGCGCCACCTTCACATAGCGGTCGTATCCTGCCTCGCGGATCAGGTGACCTTGGCCAAGGGTCCTGAAAAGAAAGCCCGCCCGGCGGTGTTCGCCGAGCGGGACGGTGGTTGTACCTGCTTGCGTGAGCAGGACAGCCCTACATGGACGAACTATGTGCATCGCGAGGATAAGGGATTCGCTCTTATGTCATCACTCCGTACGAAACAGCCCCTCCGTGGGTTCACCATCATCGAACTGATGGTGGTGGTCAGCATCATCGTGATTCTGATCGCGATCCTGCTGCCGGCGCTGGGCGCCGCTCGGGAAGCTGCCCGGGGCGCCAGCTGTCTGTCCTATCTGCGCACCATCGGCAATTCGCTGGAAGTTTATGCAGCGAATGACGGCGCCCGCGGCGCCCGCACTTCCGGCGCGTTCGACTACTTCCGTGACGGGCCGGTCGACCAGGTCGGCTGGGTGGCCGACATGATCAAGAACAACGTCGGCGTGCCTGGCCAGATGCTCTGCCCCAGCAACCGCATGACCGTCAGCGAGAAGGTGGTCGACTTCACTGGCGCCGGCTCCACCGGCTCGGCGGGCGGCCGCTGGTCTGCCGCTCCCGCCACCCCGTATGCCGGCGATTTCGCCAAAACCGGCGCGGGCAAGTACTCCTCCACCGCCGCCACCGTGGGCGTGGCGACCAAGCAGTTCTGGGCCAAGGGTTACAACAGCAACTACGCCGCCACCTGGCAGCTGGTCCGCGGTGACCCGATCGACTCGACCGGCTACGGCACCAGCGGCGGCCCGGACGGCGCCAGCAAGACCCCCGACGACGGCGACGGCCCGCTGAACGCCAAGCACCTCGAGCAGGCGGTCGTGCCCCCCAGCCAGATCGCGGTCATGGGCGATGCCCGTCCCGGCGATGGCTCGGAAGCCACCGTCACCGCGGCTGTGGCGACCACCATCAATGCTTACGCCGGCGAAGAAATCGTCCAGGTCAACGACCTCACCGTCGAAGCCTTCACCGACGGCATGGCGGTGGTCATGGACACCCTGCTGGGCACCACCGGCCGCAAGGGTCATGAGTTCAACGACATCCAGCCCCTGCACAAGATGGACAGCACCGGCAAGGGTGGCTACGCCAACGTGCTCTTCGCCGATGGTCATGCCGCGGGCATCACCGACGAAGGTGGCGAAAACGACGCTCCGGACGGCTTCATCGGTGCGTACAAGCCCGGCAACACCGGCTCGAGCTTCAGCATCAACGAAACCGCCTTCGACGAAATCAACGGCGTCATGTGGTACGGCCGCATTCGTCCCCGCGTCACTCCCGGCGGCGGCAGCGTGGAATAATTCCCCCGACCCGGTTGGAAAACCTGACAAACGACCGCAGCCCGCTCCAGTTCCGACTGGAGCGGGTTGTTTTTTGGGATTCCCCGCCAATGTGATGCGGTTCAACTGCGCAGGTCCTGCGCGGATGCCGACCGCCCCGCCATCTGCGCCGGTTCCGTCGTGGGCAGAATCACGATCAAGGGGTCGCGGACATGCGTCTCAAAACCCCCACGCGTGAATGACAGCACACCGTCGGTCGGATCCTCGAAGCGGAACAGATGCCGATCCACCCCTGTCACCGCCACCATGTGCGTTCGGCCCGGCTGCAAGCGCAGTAAGGCGACGCCTGCCGCACTGGCGGGCAACAACTGCAACTGCTCCCAGTCCGGCTGCACCAGTTGCGCGGCATAGCCGGTGCCCTGCAGACGCTGCTGCAACCCCCAGTACGCCCGCAACAGCGTGGCGCCGCGCCATCGCCGGGTCAGCGTCAGGTCCGCCATCTCCGCCTCATTGGCGTCCACGCCGAGTTGATTGAGCACCCGGGCGCAGGACGCCGGCACGCACGACCACCATTGGCTCTGCTTCGCCATGGCGACCGGTTGCCGCGCCAACCATTGCATCGGCGAAGACTGCACCATCCATCCTGCCGCCCAGGTGAACCACACCAGGCCCACGACCAGTGCCGTTCGCGCCAGCAGTCGCCCCCGGCGCTCCACGGCCGCCCCCGCCGCGACGCCCAGCAACAACATCAAGGCGGGGAACGCCAACGCCGACTCGGCGTACACCGCTGCGCCCAACGGCAACAAGCGCAGCAGCCACAGCGGGTGATGGGTCAGCCACGCCGCCAGCACGAGCAGTCCCAGCGCCCCGGCCGCCCAACCAGCCGCGTAGCGACCGGCGCCCAGCCGTCGTCCGCCGCGCCACAGCGCCGCGCCGATCGCCAGGTAAGCCAGGAAGCAGCAGGGAGCGACCCAGGTCAACGCACCACTCCTTGTCCAACAGCGCCGAACCGATTGCTAACTCATTCTTCAAATCGGGTCCGCGGCTATCAAGATTGATTTAGGATTCGGTTCAGAGTTTTTTAGGAATTAACAAATCGTCGATGAGCATTCGCCTCGCTCCGAGCGCGGTTCAAACACAATCGCAGCGCAGCCGCCTGCAGGGCGGATCGGGGCGTGGGGGTCGCTCACACCTGGAGTTTGCTTGATTAACGGTCGATTCAGGCCGATAAACCGGTAGCGGCCGCGCGTGTGCGGAGGGCATCCCTGCGCGCCGATCGGCCGAGCAAGAGCAACACCGTGACGGCAGAGACCTCGCCCCCATCCTCACCCCCTCCCCCCGGAGTCCCCGGAGCCCCCGGAATCCCCGGAACCCCCGGAAGTGCCGGAACCTCCGGCGATCAGCCCGGCGCGGAACGTCCGGCTGCACCCCGCCCCGGCAGCGAGCATTTCGACACCACCCACCTCAAGCGCGACCTCAAAGGCCGCTCCCTCCGCGGCGGGGCGATCACCGTGCTCGCCAGCGTCGCCGGCTTTGTCATCTCCATGGGCGGCACGGCGGTGCTGGCGCGCCTGCTCGCCCCGAGCGACTTTGGCCTCATGGGCATGATCATGGTCGTCGTCGGCTTCATCGTCCTGTTCAAGGACATGGGCCTGACCATGGCGACCGTCCAGCAGGAACACATCACCCACGAACAGATCAGCACGCTGTTCTGGATCAACCTGCTGATCAGCGTGATGGTCGCGGGCGTCACGCTCGCCAGCGCCCCGCTGATCGCCTGGTTTTATGGTGAGCCGCAGTTGCTGTGGATGACTATGGCCGGGGCGCCGGGACAGATCATTTCCGGGCTGGCGCTGCAGCATCAGGCGCTGCTCCGCCGACAGATGAAGTTCACCACCCTCGCGGCGATCGGGCTCATCGGCCAGCTTGGCGCTTTGACGGTCAGCATCACCCTGGCGTGGCGGGGCTATGGCGTGTGGGCGCTGGTCGCCCAGCCGATCGCCAATGCCTGCTTCACCCTCGTCAGCGCCTGGATGCTCTGTTCCTGGCGCCCCGGCAAAATGGTGCGCGGCAGCGGCGTCCGGCCCATGCTGCGCTTCGGCGGCAACCTCACCGGCGCCAACTTCGTCAACTACATCGTCCGCAACTGCGACAACATCCTGCTGGGCAAGTTCGCCGGCGCCGACGCCCTGGGCCTCTACCAGAAGTCCTACAGCATCCTCATGCTGCCCATCCGCCAGATCAATGGCCCGATCACCAGCGTCGCCGTGCCGGGGCTGTCGCGGCTGCAATCCAACCCCGACGCCTATCGCAGCTACTACCGCAAGGCGATTTCCCTGATCGTGCTCTTTGGCATGCCCATCGTCTGCTTCAGCGCGGTGGCGGCGGAAAAAGTCATCCTGCTGCTGCTGGGGGACCAGTGGGGCGAGGCGGTCATCATCTTCCAGGCGCTGGCGCCCGCGGCGTTCATCGGCACTTTCAACGTCGCCACCGGCTGGGTCTACACCTCGCTGGGCCGGACCGACCGCCAGTTCAAGCTGGGCATCGTGACCGCCATCATCACGCTGATCTGTTTTGCCGTCGGGGTCCGCTGGGGGGCCCTGGGTATGGCGATCGCCACCAGCGCCAGTTTCGTGATCCTGCGTTATCCTTCGGTGTGGTATTGTTTCCACGGCACGCCGCTGCGGATGCGGGATCTGGAAAGCGTGCTCTGGCGGCCGACGCTCACCAGCATCGGCGCGGCGGCCGTGGTGTGGGCGCTCAACCGCTATGCCCCCATCCCGCTGGACGCCCTGCCCGAGGCGCTGCGGCTGGTCGCGGGATTGGCGCTCGACGGCGTGGTGTATGCCCTGGCGTATCCCGCCCTGTGGGTGGTGCTGCCGGGCGGGCGCAAGGTTCTGCTCGAAACCATCAAGCTCCATCGGGAGTTTCGCCGCAAGCCTGCCGCCGCTGTGGAAGGGAAGAAGAAAGCCGATGAGTGATCCAGCTCGCCTGGGACGCAAACTGGTCCGGCGCTCCAAGAGTGCCGCCAAGCACGTGCTGCGCCGCAGCCGCGACCTGCTCAAGCTGGCGCGGGCGCAGTACCCGAGCCTGCCGCAGCGCGGCGTGGTGAGTTATCAACAGGTCACCTGGCCGCTGACCAGCTTTCGCCCCGCCGCCCAGCCGTTGCTGCACACCATGGACTTTCTGCCGGACCGCTACAGCTTTGCCGGGACGGATTTCCTGCAGTCGCCGCATGTCGCGTTCGCCAAGGCGTACCTGAGCGCCGGCGAGTTCGACTTCAAGCAGACGCGCTACTACCAGCTCGCGGTGCAGGGGCGCTTGCCGTTTCCCTGTCGCGGCGCGGTGGAGGCGGCGGACCAGTGCCGGCACTTCATCAAGCTGATTCACACGCTGCGCGAAGACGGCTACCGCCCCGCCGAGTTCGGCGCGATCTCGCTGGTTCCCTGTGTGGACGGAGCGATGATGGTGGTCAACGGCAAGCATCGCCTGGCGGCGCTGCTGGCGCTGGGCGTGGAGCATTTCGACGTGTTTCTGGGCTTTGGCAACGAGGTGCGGGCGCAGTTTCAGACGCTGGCGGAGAACGCCTGGCCGCGCAAGAGCTATGCGAAGTCACTGGCGCTGCTGGAGCGGCTGGGGCGAAGCCATCCGCAGCCGGAGCGGGTGGCGGACCTGATCGCGCGCATGCGGGCGGCGAAGATGGAAACCTGGGCGGAGATTTACCACCCGCTGCCGTTCCATGAGATGCGCCATCTGACCACCCAGGTGACCACCGAGACGCCCTACCAGCGGCTGGAAATGATCCTCAGCCGCGCGGGCAACCTGCAGGGCCGCAAGGTGCTGGATTTAGGCTGCAATCTCGGGTTCTACGGCATGGCGCTGACGCTGCGCGGCGTCGAGGCGGTGGGCGTGGAGATCCGCGAGGACTACCACCGCTTCTCCAACGAGCTGGCGCAGCTCTACAGTTTGCCGATGCGCTTCATCTGCGCTCCGCTCTCGGTGGAAGTGCTCGAACAGGTCGGTCCGGTCGATGTGACGCTCTGCTTCAGCATGATCCAATGGGTCATCGACCAGCAGGGCTGGGACTACGGCATGGACCTGTTGGGGCGCATCAGCCGGCAGTCGGGCCAGATGTTCTTCGACGTCTCCGTCAACGAAGGCAAAGCGTGTCTGACCTGTCCGCCGGGCGAAGAGCTGATTTTTGTCGAGCGTCTGCTGCGGGAGAACACCCGGTATTCATCCATTGCCTGCGTGGGCAAGGTGCACCCGTACCGCACTGACACGCGCTACATCTTTCATTGTTGCAACGAGGCCTAGGAGCCGCCGGCGCGCGGATGCGTCAACCCAGGGAGCTGACCGCGATGAAACTGTCCATTGTCATCCCCGTGTACAACGAGGAAAAAACCCTGCGCCAGATCGTCGAGCGCGTGCTGAGCGTGCAGCTTGGCGACGTGGAAAAGGAACTGGTGCTGGTCAATGACTGCTCCACTGATGACACCGCCACGGTGCTCGCGGAACTCGCCAGGGAATACGGCGTGCGGGCGCTGGCGCATGAGGTCAACCAGGGCAAAGGCGCCGCCCTGCGCACCGGCTTTGCCGCGGCGACCGGCGACATCGTCATCATCCAGGACGCCGACATGGAGTACGACCCGCACGAGTACCCCAAGCTCATCCAGCCGATCCTCGACGGCAAGGCGGATGTGGTGTTCGGCTCCCGCTTCGCCGGCGGCGAATGCCATCGCGTGCTGTACTTCTGGCACTCCATGGGCAACCGTTTCCTGACCCTGCTGTCGAACATGTTCACGGATTTGAACGTGACCGACATGGAGACGTGTTACAAGGTGTTTCGGCGGGAGATCATTCAGAGCATCACCATCTGCGAGAACCGTTTCGGGTTTGAGCCGGAGATCACGGCGAAGATCGCCCGCAAGCGTTGCCGGATTTATGAAGTGGGCATCAGCTACTCGGGCCGGACGTACGAGGAAGGCAAGAAAATCGGCTGGAAAGACGGCGTGCGCGCGATCTGGTGCATCCTCAAATACAACTGCTGGGGTTGAGGCTGCGCGCTCCCGCGCCACCCGACCGCCCAGCGTGCCCGCGCCACGCTTGCACCTCTGCATCCCCAGCGCCGCGCACCATACAACTCACCCCATCCGCGCCGGCGACGCGGGCGCATCCGGGTCAATCGCGCGCAGGTATTCCCAACTGTAGATGCCCGTGTCGTGCCCATCGGAAAAGACGATGCGCAGGGCGTAATTGCCCACCATCTCCGCGCTGACCGCCGTGATGGGGCCGGTGTGGTTGGCGATGGAACTGGGCAGCACGGTCAGCGGGTTTTTCGCCATCTGCTCGCGCAGCAGTCGGGCGTCGGCCGAGGGCGACATCCGGCGCAGGTGGGCGATGGGATAGAAGCTGGTCTTGCCGTCGTCCCATTGGACGGTCAGACCATGGTCCTTTTTAAGGTCCAGATGCTTGGGCCGGGGTGTCGCAGGGGCGTGCATGGGCAGCATGATAGCGAAGCGGAGATGTCCAGCATGTCGGGTAAGATGGCTGTTCCCGCAGGTTCAGGCTCGCCCGGACAGGGTTTCACCCATGGTGTTCGTGTCCGGGCCAGCCCGGACCTACAAAAACGGCTGCCTGATGCACAATTCCACGTTATGGCTGATGGTCGGCGTTGTGGGCGCGCTCGCCCTGCTGGTGGTCGTGACGGCACTGCTGATGAAACGACGCCGGCGACGTCCGCCCGACACGCGCCTGCCGACCATTCGCCGCCCCGCCAGCCAGATTCCCATCGCCCCCAGCAGCCGGTCGCGGCAGATCGACAACGAGAACTACCGCGCGGCCGTGCGTCGCGCCCAGCGCAACGAGCCGGAAGCGTGAGCGACGGGCTACGCGAACAGACGCCGGGCACTGCACGGTAAAGACCTGACGTCAGGGCGACCGAGCGCCTTTTCCGGCGCTGACGCTTCCGGCTCGTTCAAGACAACACAGCGCCCACGCACCGCCAATTTCCCCCCGCCAGCACAACCCGAACAACCAATCCACCCGGCGCGCGGGCAAATTTCCCGGCGCGGCATTACCCGACCTCCCCCCAAACGCGAGTTAGAATGTTCCTGCAGGAAACCCGCCCAGGCCGGCGGGGGCGTCTGTCATTCGCAGCATCAGGGAAATCCAGGGATATGAAAGGCGTCATCCTTGCCGGCGGTCTAGGCACCCGTCTGCGTCCACTTACGCTCGTCACCAACAAGCATCTCCTGCCGGTCTACGATCGGCCGATGATCCATTACCCCATCGAATGCCTGGTCAACGCCGGCATCAACGAGGTGCTCATCGTCACCGGCGGCGAGCACGCGGGGGACTTCCTCAAGCTGCTCAAGAACGGCAAGCACCTGGGGCTCAAGCACCTGGAGTATGCCTATCAGGAAGGCGAAGGCGGCATCGCCGACGCGCTCAAGCTCGCCGAGGAGTTCGCCGACGGCGGGAAGATTTCCGTCGTGCTGGGCGACAACATCATCGAGAAGAACATCCGCCGGGCAGTTGCCGACTTCTTCAGTCAGCGCAGCGGGGCGAAGATTCTGCTCAAGGAAGTGCCTGATCCGCAGCGCTTCGGCGTGGCGCGCTTCGATGAGCAAAACAAGATCGTCGAGATCATCGAAAAGCCCAAGGCGCCGCCGTCCAATCTCGCCGTCACCGGCATTTACATGTACGACGCCGATGTGTTCAAGGTGTGCCAGACGCTCAAGCCCTCGGGCCGCGGCGAGCTGGAAATCACCGATGTGAACAACTACTACCTGCAGCGCGGCGACCTGACCTACGACACCCTCGACGGCTGGTGGACCGATGCCGGCACGTTCGAGAGCCTCCACCGCGCCAGCACCTTCGTCGCAAACGACGGCGCCAACCACGTGTAAATCCATAGCCCCTTTAGCCCCCGGCTCTGCCGGGGGATCCGTGGGCGCACACCACTTGCCACTGCCTGGAGTTCCCGGATGCCCGGACCAATCGCCATTCCGCAGGTCAACTCTTCCATCGCCGACGCGCATGCTCAGGCGCTGCGCGAAGGCGTTCCGCTGGCGGTGCCGCTGTCGGTGTATGCCGATGATCGCGGCTGGTCGCTGATGAACCTCATGCAGGGCGTGATGGGGCCGGCCGGTCAGGTCAACTTTTCCGCGGTGTATCCGGGCACGGTCAAGGCGTGGCATCGGCATCAGAAACAGACCGACTTCTGGATGTGTCTGCAAGGCCACATCCGCGTGGGCGTGCTGCGCGAAAGCGATGGCCAGCTTTGGCAGGCGGTGGTCGGCGTGATGAAGCCGCTGATCGTCATCATTCCCCCCACGCTGTGGCACGGCGTGGCGACGGCGGGGCCGGAGACGGCGCTGATGTGGTACTACGTGACCCATGCTTACGACCCCAGGCAGCCGGACGAGGAACGCCGGGCGTTTGACAGCGTGCCCGGGTTCACCTGGCAGGTGCAGCACCGATGAGTTCGCCGGCGGCTGGTCCCATTCTGCTTCTGGGCGGCAGCGGCATGCTCGGCCGGGCGTGGCGCGAATTGCTCACGGTGCACGGCATCGCCTTCACCGCTCCCAGCCATGCGGAGTTTGATCTCACTGCTCCCCCGCCGCTGGATCGGCGTTTCCGCGTGGTGGTCAACTGCGCTGCTTACACCAATGTCGATGGCTGCGAAACCGAGGAAACCCTCGCCACCCGCATCAACGCCACCGGGCCGGGACAACTGGCGCAGCGCTGCCGGGAGATCGGCGCTGTGCTGATTCACTACAGCAGCGATTACGTGTTCGACGGCAACGCCCAGACGCCGTATCCCACCGACGCGCCGCGCCGGCCGGTCAGTGCTTACGGGCGCGGCAAGGCGCTGGCGGAAGAGCTGATCGTGGAATCCAACTGCGATTACCTCATCCTGCGCACCAGTTGGCTGTACGCGCCGTGGGGCAAAAACTTCGTGCTGACGATTCGTGATCTGGCGCGCAAGCTGCCGGTGCTCAATGTGGTCAACGACCAGCGCGGCAGGCCCACTGAATCTCGCCACCTCGCGGCCGCGTCGCTGCGTCTGCTCGAACATGACGCCCGCGGCATCCTGCATGTCACCGACGGGGGCCAGTGTTCCTGGTGGGAGTTTGCCGGCGAAATCGCGCGACTGAGCCATGCACCGGCACGCATCCTGCCCTGCACTACTGCCCAGTTCCCCCGCCCCGCGCCGCGCCCGGCGTACAGCGTGCTGGACCTGACGGACACTGTGAACCTGCTGGGCCCCATGCCGCCGTGGCAGCACAATCTCGCTCAGGCGCTGGCGGATGCCGCAAAACCGTAAGCGGTTTTCACCACAGAGACACAGAGAGCACAGAGAGATTTCACCAAATATGCTCTGAAACAACAGCGCGACCAGGATGGCTCAGCATTTCCCTCCGTGTCCTCTGTGCCTCTGTGGTTATCTTGCTGTTGATTTTCGACCTGCACAGGATCTCGCCCATGTTTCATCCCACTCATGTCCTGGTCACCGGCGGCAGCGGTTTCATCGGCTCCAACTTCGTGCGCTTCGCCCTGAGCCAGCGCGCCAGCCTGCGCGTGACCAACCTCGACGCGCTGACCTACTCGGGCAATCTCGAAAACCTTGCCGACGTGCAGGACGACCCGCGCTATCGCTTCGTGCGCGGCGACATCCGCGACGCGCAGGTCATCGAGCCGCTGCTCGCCGAGTGTGATGCCGTGGTGCATTTTGCCGCCGAGAGTCATGTCGATCGCTCGATCATCGACAGTCGGCCGTTCGTCGAGAGCAATATTCTGGGCACCCAGGTGCTGCTCGATGCCGCCCGGCGGGTGTGGAAGGACCAGCCCGACCACCGCTTCGTGCATGTCAGCACCGATGAGGTGTATGGCGATCTCCCGCTGGATCAGCCCGAGCTGCTGTTCACCGAGGACACGCCCATCAACGCCCACAGCCCCTACTCGGCGAGCAAAGCCAGCAGCGACCTGCTGGTGGCGGCGGCGTGCCACACCTTCGGCTTCAACGCCAGCATCACCCGCTGCTCGAACAACTTTGGACCCTACCAGTTCCCCGAGAAAGTCATTCCGCTGTTCGTCACCAACCTGATCGAAGGCCAGCAGGTGCCGCTGTACGGCGACGGGCGGAATGTGCGCGACTGGCTGCATGTGCTGGACCACTGCGAGGCGGTGCTGACCGTGCTGGAAAAAGGCGCGGCCGGGGAGGTGTACAACATCGGCGGCAACAACGAACGCAGCAATCTCGAACTGACCCACATGATCCTGGCGGCGATGAACGTGGGCGCCGAACGCATCCGCTACGTGAAGGACCGCCTGGGCCACGACCGCCGCTACGCCATCGACGCCAGCAAAATCCGCCGGGAGCTGGGCTGGCAGCCGACCCGCTCCGCCTGGCCCGGCGCACTGGAGCAGACCGTCCGCTGGTACGTGGAGAACGAGCAGTGGTGGCGCCGGGTCAAGAGCGGCGCGTACCGCGCGTACTACCAGCAGCAGTATGGCGGGCGGTGAGCCGAATGCGGTTCACGTCTGTCAATCGTCTGTGGGATTCGCGTGAGGGCGAGACGCACCTCGCTCATGGAGTTGGGCGCGATTCGGATACCGACCGGATTGCTTGAGCTTCCGAGGGTTGCGGGAGACGTAACTTGTCAGCGCCTGCTCGTACCCCCGCTCGTGTTGCCAGTGCTCACGGAGCAGTTCTCCCACGAAATCCGCCACGCTGACGCCGCGCCTGGCTGCACACAACCGGACCCATTGCGTGACGTCATCATCCAGAATAAGCGTCAATCGCTGCATGCGTTTTCTGGCCAGCATTCACGCGCCCACAATGTGGTCGCGCTTGCCGGCGTACTTGCGCAGCGCGCCGCGGCTGTCGATGACCAGCTTGGCGTGCTGGGCGATGAGGTTCCAGTCGTAGGCTTCGTGGTTGGTGGCGATCACCACGGCGGCATAACTGGCGAGCGTCTTTTCGTTCAGTTCCACGCTGTGCATCTGCAGATTGTGATGCCGCATCTTGTGGGTGGCGGGGACGTGCGGGTCGTTGTAGTCCACCTGGGCGCCCAGGGCCTGGAGCTTTTCGATGATTTCGAAGCTGGGGCTTTCGCGGATGTCGTCGACGTTGGGTTTGTACGCCAGCCCCAGCACGAGAATCCGGCTGCCCGCCACGCTCAGCCGGCGGTGGTTGAGCGCCAGCGCGGTCTGCTGCACCACGTAGTCGGGCATGTGGCGATTGACTTCGCCAGCGAGTTCGATGAAGCGGGTGACGTGGCCGACTTCGCGGGCTTTCCAGGTCAGGTAGTAGGGGTCGATGGGAATGCAGTGGCCGCCCAGGCCCGGGCCGGGGTAGAACGCCTGGAAGCCGAACGGCTTGGTGGCGGCGGCGTCAATCACTTCCCAGATGTCGATGCCCATGGCGCCCAGCACCACTTTCATTTCATTGACCAGGGCGATGTTCACCGAGCGATAGATGTTCTCGAGCAGCTTGGCGCTCTCGGCGACCTCGGCAGTGCTGACGGGAATGACTTTCTTGAGCACGCTGCTGTAAAGGTTGACCGCCAGTTCGCCGCTGATCGGGTCGATGCCGCCGACCAGTTTGGGGATCGACTGGGTGTTGAAGTCCTTGCGGCCCGGGTCCTCGCGCTCGGGCGAGTAGGCGACATAAAAATCCGTGCCGCACTTGAGGCCCCTGGCTTCCAGGCGCGGCAGCATCACATCGCGCGTGGTGCGCGGATAGGTCGTCGATTCGAGCACCACCAGTTGCTGGGGACGCAGCCGCTTGGCGACTTCATCGGTGGTGTTCTCCACATAGCTCAGGTCCGGCTCCAGGTGCACGCCCAGCGGGGTGGGCACGCAGGAGATCACCGCATCCGCCTCCGCCAAACGATCGAAATCGCTGGTGGCGTCGAAGCGGTCGCTGGCGGACATCTCGGAGATGAAGTCCGCGCCCAGGTGCTTGAGGTAATTCTTCCCCTGGTGGATGAGGTCGATCTTGGCGGGATCAATGTCGAAGCCCAGGACCGGATAACCGCCCTGCCAGAAGGTGCGAATCAGCGGCAGGCCGACGTAACCCAGACCGATGACGCCGACGACGGCGGTTTTGTTGGCGATCTTTTCACGCAGCGACAAGGGAGGCCTCCTCAAAACGCCCGCAAGCGCGCAGGCGGAGCGTGGACACGCGACAAATAGACCATCGAATTGCCGCGCGGCAAGTCATTGACGCGAAAAAGACCGCTACGCGACCCCGGCGCGACAACCCTGGATCATCACGCCAGAAACACATGATACCCCCGGAAGTTGCCCCCGGAGTCGCCCCCGCAGTTGCCCCTGGAGTTGTCACTACGGCATGTGGGCCAGCTCTTTGCAGGTCCGGGCTGGCCCGGACACGAATACCCGTTGCGCCACACCTGCTCGGGCGAGCCCGGACCTACGAGATGCTGCGGTAACGGATCCACTCCAGCCACAGACCATTGGGCGGCAACGTCGGTCCTGCCAGGCGACGGTCGGCGGTGCGCAGGATGTCGTCGATGACGCTGGGGGCAAAACGTCCCCGGCCGACTTCCACCAGCGTGCCCGCCAGAATGCGCACCATGTTGTAGAGGAAGCCATCGCCGGCGACGACAATGTGCACCTCCAGCCCGGCCGTTTCCACGCGACAGTCATGAATGGTGCGCACGGTCGACGCCCGGCCGTGCCCCGCCGCCGCCAACCCGCCAAAGTCGTGCGTGCCCACCAGCCGCGCCGCCGCGTCGCGCATCGGCGCCAGGTCCAGCGGGGTCCAGCAGTGAAAGACGTAATTCCGCTGCGCCAGCGGCTTGTGCACGCTGGCGTACAGGCGATAGCGGTACTGCTTGCTCTCCACATCGCGCAGCACGTCCCAGCCCGGCGGCGCCAGTTCGACGCTCATCACTTCCAGATCATCGGGCAGCCGACTGTTGACCGCCTGCGCCAGACGCGCCAGCGGCACGGGTGAAATCACATCCATCTGCACCGATTGCCCCAAAGCATGCACGCCGCTGTCGGTGCGGCTGGCGCCGCGCACCGCCACCGGTTGGCGCAGCAGGCGCATGAGCGCCAGTTCCAGTTCGCCCTGCACGGTGCGCAGCGGTTGACCCTGCGTATCCGTCTGCCGCTGCCAGCCGTGGAACAGCGTGCCGTCGTAGGCGACGGTCAGTTTGTAGCGGGGCAGGACCGGCCCAAGCGGGCGCGGCAACTCCGGCGCGGTGGGCAGTGCTGTCGCCGGGACGTCGAGCGGCTGGTCAGGTTCGGATGCGGCCGGGGCGGTCATGGACGCCAGTGTAACAGCGTCTACTGCGGGTCCTGGCCTTCGCAGTGGGTGCAGAATTGGGTGAGCTCGTCAATGTTCTGCGGCCAGGTGAACTGCGGCGTGAGCGCCAGCAGGTAGCGCTGCCCGCATTTGGCGCAGGTGATGAGCGTCAATTCGCTGTGCTGGGCGTGGCAGTGGGGACACTCCGGCTGCACCGGCTTTGCCTCGCCGTATTGCTCGGCATAGTTGTCCGGATGCATGGTGTAGAACGAGACCTTCTCGAAGGCGGCGCGGTCGACTTCGTGCATCTTCCCGCAGGTGGAGCAGCGGGCTTCATAGCGGGTGGGGGCGGCGTCGGCGTGCTCGGGAGGGAACACGAACACGTTGGTGATCACCATCGCCACCATCAGCACCATCGGCACCGCCACCTGCCAGGTCGCCAGTTCCACCTGGAAGCGTTCGCGCAGGAAGCGTTGCAGGTTGTTGATGCGAATGGCGCGAATCAGATCAATGCCTTTGCGCATCGTCGAACGATCATCGCGGTAGAGTTCAGCGCGGAGGGCTTTGCGGCGTTCCCAGCGTTCCCGGGCGGCGCGCTGCTCGACGGTTTCGCGGCTGCGCAGGGCCGCCAGTGCGCGGTCATACAACGCCTGGCGACGTTGCTCTTTGGAGACGAGTTTTTTGGCTTCCTCCACGTCGTAGCCGACGAATTCCTCCATGGCGTCCTGGAGCGTGTAGCGCTCGGCTTCTTCCATGAGGACATCGGAGAGGAGGTCTTCCAGGCCGATCTGCTGGGGGGGCAGCCGGGTGGCTTTGGCGGCTGCGTCCGCGGGCGTTTTGGCGGACTTCGTCGGGGCGGTTGAACTGCTGGCTTTCTTGACCCGGACCACTTCCCAGCGGCTGCTGCGCGGCGTGCGTTGCCGCTGTCCCTCGGCGGACGCCGGCGTGGGCGTCGCAACCGGGGCGGCGGCCGGGGCGGCGGATTTAGCGGGTTTGACGGCAGGTGTATCGGGGCGCTGTTCGGGGCGCACCGGCAGCGGCGTCTCGGCGCTGGCGGCAGCGCGGCGACGGCGAGCCGGCTGCTCCGGCCGCGTGGTCGCCCCACTGGACGTCGGTTCCCTGGACGGCGCCTGCGCCATGGTCAAGGCTCCACTTTCTGGGGCACGTCGGGATAATCCGCCAACTGCCGGTAGTGATTGCGCACGCGCAACCAGTCCTCATTGCCCGCATCGTTGAGGTAGAACTGCCCATGGCGGGACGCGTACAGCGTGTCCTTGTCCTGCCAGTACCAGTACTCCACATGGCCGTCGGCAAAACTGATGCTGGTGCCGTCGCCGTGGAAGTTCGCCATGAAGTCGATCCAGCTCCACTTGCGCGACTTGCGGGCGTACATGATCCACGAGCCGATGTTCCAGCCGCGGGTGTCGAGTTCCTCGAGGATGACCATCTGCTTTTCGGGAAAGATGATCTCGGTGAAGTTGTCGGTGCCGACCTGAATCCACGAGTCATTGGGGTGGGTCAGATGGCGATTCCAGCGTTCGCCGTGCATGGGCGCGACGATGGAAAAGCTGCGGGTGTTGCCCACGGTGTCCGAGGGGCAGGCAAAGACGTCGGTGTCGCCGACGTAGGGAAAAATCTTGCCTCTGCGGATGGGGTCGGTCCCTGCGCCGGTGCGCACCCAGCCCTGGGCGTCATCGGGCATGCCATAGGGAATCTTGTTGTTGTTGTCCGAGGGGAAGCTGGACCAGCCAATGACCACCTGGCGCAGATTGTTCTGGCACAGGCTGCGTTTGGCGTAGTCCCGGCTGCGCGCCATGGCGCCGCTGAGCAGGGTCAGCAGGATGCCCACGATGGCGATCGCCACCAGCATTTCTACGATGGTGAAAGCCCGGAGTCGCGCACGGTTGGTGAAGCAGAGCATTCAGCTATTTCCAGTCGACCCAGGCACCCACTGTTTCGACGCGCTCGGAGCGGGTTGAACGTTTCAACCCTGGCTGCGTCGCCACCACCACCCTGCGGAACCACCCTAAGCCGCCTGACGTTCCTGACGATCCAGCGCGGCGAAAATCAATTCCTGCAACCCGCCATAGGCGCCCGCCCAGGCGTCGTACATTTCACTGGTCCACAGGTCGCCCGCCACATCCTGCAGGGATTCGAGCAACACCGCACCGACGAGGGGGTACTGCTCGCGCTTCACGCCGTATTGGCTGTGCCGCTGCGCCAAGCCTTCGGCCATGGCGGTCAGCTCTTCGGGGTAGCGCAGGTTCTGCACGATCATCGCCAGCGCGGATATCAGCTTGCGCTTCTGCTGGCTCAGCTCCGCGGGGAACAGCGAACGCAACTGCGGATGACGGGCGAACAGGCGGCTGTAAAACCGATCCGCCAGCTCATTGGCGCGCGGAGTCAGCAGGTGAAAACTCGCTTCCAGCAGATTCACATTCAAATCCATGTGGATCACTCCCAAGGCAGCGACCCGCGCCTGCACTGCCGGCGGCGGGTCGGCCCGGGCGCGAGCGGCGCGCCAAGGGCGTAACGGACCCCTTCATCCATCGGATGCAGACGCGGGGCAGGAGTAGGTCAAACACGGCTGAACGGAGAAATCCTGCCGCCGAACGTGAAATTGTGCCGATCGTGACGGCTGGGAAATGCCCGCCGGGGCTCAAACGCAGTGGACCAACGCGGTTATTCCACTTCCGTTGGCAGGCGACGGTTCAGGAAGTCCGTCACCCGTTCGCACAGCGCCGCGGTCGCCGGCGGCAGCGGGGCCCCGGCTGGGCACGGATTCGCCGCGTTAAAGACATGATTGGCGTCCGCCAGCAGGTGCAACTCGACGTGAATCCCCCCCGCTTTGGCGAGCCGGCCGGCGGCGGCGGGCGGCACGGTTTCATCCGCTTCGCCGTGCACCACCAGCACCGGGCAGCGCAGTTTTTCCAGCGCTGCACAGGGGTCGAACTGTTCGGGATGCTGTTCCTGCTCCTCCAGCCAGCGCCGACCGACGCGCAGCTCCTGCCCGGTACGGGACGACGGCGACGCGATATAACCCTGCTTGCGCAGCAGGCGCTTCTGCTCGTCGGTCAGATTGCAGGCGCGGTCAGGACAGGCGAGGGTGACCACCACCGCCGGGCGCTGGGCGGGCGCTTGCCGGGCCGCGGTCAGCAGCACGGTGACGCCGCCCCGGCTGTGTCCGATCCACGCCATGGGCAGGTCCGCGCCCAGCAGATCGCCTTTGCCGATCGCTTTGACCACCTGTTGCAGGTCGATGATCTGCTTGCCCCAGGTGTCGCGTTCGAACAGCTCGGGGCGTTCGTAAGTCGCCAGGTTGTTGGTCATGCCGCTGTGGGAGAAATTGAAGCGATGCACGATGCAGCCGGCGTGCGCCAGATGTTGCGCCAGGCGCGGCAGGAAGCCGTAGTCTTTGTAACCCTTGAAGCCGTGACACAGCAGCACCACGCCGCGCGCCAGCACCCCCGCCGGCGGCAGGTGGGTGTCGCCCAGCAACGGCAAGCCGTCCGCACCATCGAGGGACCACGCCAGGGAGGTGGGGATCATGCGTACATGTTAACCGCAGAGCGCCGCTGATCGGGGGCGTGCCTGGTAAGAAGCAGAACGAGCCCGAAGCGTGAGCGAGGGGCAACGCCGACGAACGCCAAAGGTTATCTGGTGAACCAGGCAACGCACCGGACACCAAGCGCCTGCCCGTCGCTGCCGCTTCCGGCGCGTTTGACGCATCAAGCCACGTCTCGCGCGCGTCACTTCAGCCCTTGAGCCGATCGATCATCGCCTGGGCGAACTGCATGGTGCCGAGTTTGCCCCCCAGGTCGCCGGTGGTCTGCTGATCCGCCAGCGCCTGGTCATAGGCATGCTTGATGCGCTCGGCGCAGGCGGAACAGGCGGGATCCTTGCGGGTGTCCGCGAGGTAGTTGAGCATCATCACCGCGGACATGAGCAGCGCCAGCGGGTTGGCGATGCTCTTGCCGGCGATGTCGGGCGCCGAGCCATGCACGGCTTCAAACACCGCGCCGTCGTCGCCGATGTTCGCCCCCGGCACCACGCCCAGCCCGCCGACCAGCCCGGCGCACAGGTCGCTGACCACGTCGCCGTAGAGGTTCTCCAGCAGCAGCATGTCGAACTGCGTGGGGTCCTGCACCAGACGCATGCAGCCGGCGTCGATGATCATTTCCTGATACTGGATGTTGGGGTATTCCTGCTCGTGAATCCGGCGGGCGCAGTTGATGAACAGCCCGTCGGTCACTTTCATGATGTTGGCTTTGTGGAAGACGGTGATTTTCTTCCGCCCGCGCCGGGTGGCGTAGCGAAACGCCCAGCGGGCAATACGGGTGCAGGCGACCTCGGTGGCGACCTTCATGCTCATCACCACCCCGGGGGTGACTTCATTCTCCACGCCGCTGTACAGCCCCTCGGTGTTCTCGCGGATGATGACCATGTCCACCGCGCTGAAGCGCGTGGTCACCCCCGCCAGCGAGCGCACCGGACGCACCGCGGCATACAGATTCAGCTTCTTGCGCAACTGCACGTTGATCGAACTGAAACCCTTGCCCACCGGCGTGGTGCAGGGGCCCTTGAGCGCCACGCGATGATGCTGGATCGCCTCCAGCGTCGCGGCGGGCAACACATCCAACCCGCGCTCGATGGCGGTCAGCCCCGCGACATGCTCTTCCCACACCACCGGAGCCCCCACCGCGTCAAATACCGACCGCACCGCGGCTGTGACCTCCGGCCCAATCCCGTCGCCGGGAACCAATACCACTGTGTGCTTGCTCATCCCCGCGAGTATACCGCCCCCCGGACCGGCAACAGAAACCCGCACCGGCATGTTTCACGGCTTGAAACCAGCACATGCACCACAACCATGCGACAGGTTCAGGTAAAAAGCATTTCACCACAGAGACACAGAGGACTCAGAGAAAAACCCATCACGGCGCAAATTTGAACCAAGCCGAGACGGCATTACCTGACTGCTATCTCTGTGTTCTCTGTGCCTCTGTGGTAAGTCTTCAACGGCTCACCTACAGTTCGGACTGCGTTGACTGGCCGCTGGCGCGTTCGCGGAGCAGGTCCATCATGTCGCGCACTTCGTCGGCCATCTTGGTGTTGGGGAACTCGCGCATGATGGTTTCGCCGACCTTGAAGGCTTCGACCCATTCCTGGTCGTTGACCGCCAGCTTGAACTGCACGCCCAGGTTCTGGCGCTTCTTGCCGATGACCCCGCGCGCCACTTCCAGCAGCGGCGCCGCCTCGCGTTCGGTGAGGTAGCGGTCGAGCAGTTTGAGCAGCTCCATCGCGGTTTCCACATCGTCCCGCTTGGCGGCTTCCAGGAATTGCCGTTCCAGTTCCAGCTTGTGCCCCTGCTTGGCGGCCAGCACGCGTTTGGGCAGGTCCGCCACCCGCGCCGAGTCGGGGAACAGCCGCTGGAGCTTCTTGGCTTCAGCGCTGGCGCGATCCCATTCATGCCGGGCGAGCATCTGATCGAACACCGCCACCGCCTCAAGCACCTGTTTGTCGAGCATCGCCGCCCGGGCGCTCAAAATCTGCTGGCGCAGTTCCTCGCCTTCCTGCTTGTAGCCATAGGTGGTCATCATCTCGTCCACCAGCACCAGGGCGGCATCGAGATCATTCTTGGCGACGTCATCGGCAATGGCGTGCCGCAGGGCTTCACGGTCCGACTCCCGAAACGCCAGGCGTTTGGCGGTGTCGCTGATCATGATGCGTTCGTTGATCGACGCCAGCAGTTCGCGCACGGCATCGAACTGGTTGTCATAGGTCTGACTGGGCGTCTGCATCCGCAGCAGCAGCCAGGTGACGGGAAACATCGCCCCTGGGATGATGACCGCCAGCGCCCCCAGGGCCAGCATGGTGGACTCGCCGGTGCGGGAGCGATCAATCACGCCCACGGCAAAGAGCATGAGTCCCGCCAGCAGCAGCAGGCCGTACAGCAGGGTCATCCAACTGTCGTTTTTCTTTTCCGGGGGCATGAATCATTTTCCTCCGTGAACTGAGACGAATTGAGCGAAGGGAGCAGCGAGCAATTATCGCAGGACTCACCACAGAGACACAGAGGACACAGAGTCAAAACATGAACTGATGCTTATCACCTGGGTTTCCGGCAATTTTAGGTAAGCGTTGCTCTGTGTTCTCTGTGGCTCTGTGGTGAATGCTCTACAGGATTTTTCAGCTCCTGGGCTTAGCTTCCGGGGGTGGGTTGGCAGGCGCCGTTGCCACAATCGAAATGCGTGGGGACCAGGCACATGAACTTGAGGGGCCGGGGCCCGGTGTTGCGGAATTGGTGGATTTCATTGGCGGGGATCAGCAGGACATCGCCGCTGCGCACGGGGCGATCTTTTTCCTGCTGGGCGCCATCGACGACCACACCTTCGCCTTCGAGGATGATGACTTCGTGTTCGTAGTTGTGCTGATGGCGCGGGGTGCAGCCGCTGGGCGCCAGTTCGAAGTGGCGCATGGCGAAGGTGGGCGCGCCGTCTTCGCGTCCGACCACGACGCGCATGGTGACGCCGGCGGCGCCGGGAAGCAGCATGGCCTGAGCGGGGGCGTGTTCGGGGCGACGGATGAGCATGGCGACATTCTACCGACTGGCGGGGGCGCGGACAGGGCAAAGCGCGGGTTGAGCCGCCACCTTTTCCGGGGGCTGTGATAGCATCGTAAGCATGGACGCCAGAGCCAATCGCCGCTGGCTGCGAACCGCCGGCTGGGTGCTGGGCGCAGCGCTGACGCTGGGCGCCGCGGCGCTGGCGTGGCGCGGTGCGGATTTTTCCCCGCTGGCGAGCGCGCGGGCGGGTTGGCTGGTGTTGCTGGGCGTGCTGGTGGCGGGCAACCTGCTGCTGACGGGCCTGCTGTTCTGGGCGGTGACGCTGAGCTTTGACGCCCAGCCACCAGTACCCGTCGGCCGGATGGTGCAGCTCATCGCCGGGAGCGCTTTGCTCAATTACCTGCCGCTGCGTCCGGGCCTGGTCGGGCGCGCCGCCTACCTGAAAATGCGCCATGGCCTGCCGCTGCATCAATCCGTGCTGATCCTGGGCGTGGTGCTGGCGCTGGGCGCGCTGGTGCTGGGCGTCCCCCTGCTGGCGGTGTTGCTGGCGACTCCAACTGCCCAGGACCAGGCAGGCATGGCGGTACTCGTGGGACTTTTATTGCTCACGCCGCTGACTGGCCCCCTGGCGCGACGAATGCTGCGCCGGCCGATCGTCGGCAGCTGGTGGTGGTTGCCCCTGCGCGTGCTGGACCTGCTGGTGGGCGCGGTGCGGTTGTGGGCTGCCTTTGCCGCGCTGGGCGAAACCATCACCATCAGTCAGGCGATTGCCGCCGGCGCCGCGGGCATGTTCATCAGCCAACTGGGGGTCACACCCAACGGCCTGGGGCTGCGCGAATGGGTGATCGCCGGCGCTGCCGCGCTGGTCGCGCCGCTGCACGCGCCCGTCGGCGCCGCGGCGGCATTGCTGGACCGCGCGGTGGAATTGCTGGTGGTGCTGCCGCTCGGCGGCATCGCGCTGGCGCAACTGGGCATGAACGCGAAACAACCTCCGCAACAACGCAACGATGCGCACGTCAGTTAGCCCCGGGTCAGTGCCCCGGGGCTAAATCGTGCACGATGACACGTGAGTGACCGTGAAGTGGTGGTGTACCCGCCCAATAAAGAAGCCCACGCGTGGCGCTGCGTGGGCTTCGGAAAACGACCTTGAGGTCGCTATGTGACTCAGTGATGCGCATTGAAACCGATGCTACAGGTCGGCGTCAAGTCCTATCGGTCAGAATGCGATACGCGTCCTGATACTTCGCCAGGGTGCCTGCGATGATCTCCTGCGGCAGCGGAGGCCCCGGCGGCGATTTGCTCCACTTGCCTGCGTGAACCAGCCCTTCGAGGTAATTCCGCAAAAACTGTTTGTCGAAGCTCGGCTGATCCCGGCCCGGCTCGTACTGCTCCGCCGGCCAGAAGCGCGAACTGTCAGGCGTCATCACCTCATCAATCAGTATAGGATCGGGCGTGCTTTCCTCCAACGGAATTCCAAACTCGAACTTGGTGTCCGCGAGGATGATGCCGCGCTGGGCCGCGTGATCGTGACCGAGTTGATAAATCGCCAGCGCCATCTCGCGCAAGCGCCGCATCAGCGGTGAGCCAACCAACTCGCATGCCCACTCAAAGTTGATGTTCTCATCATGGCCTTCCGCCGCCTTGGTCGCGGGCGTGAAGATCGGCTCGGGCAGGCGTTCGCACTGGCGCAAACCTTTGGGCAGCGTGACGCCACACACTTCGCCGCTCTGCTGATATTCCTTCCACCCGCTGCCGGCGAGATATCCGCGCACCACGCATTCAATCGGCACCACCTGGCACCGCCGGCCCACCATCACGCGGCCATCGAGCATGCGCTTCTGCTCATCATTCAACCCCGCCACCTGCTGCGCGTCAGTCGCCAGCAGGTGATGGCGCAGCCGGTCGCCGAATTGTTTCTCAATCAGGTCGAACCAGAACTTGCTGATCTGGGTCAGCAGCACGCCCTTGCCGGGCACGCCCTGAGGCATGACCACGTCAAAGGCGCTGATGCGATCGCTGGCGACGATCAGCAGCACGTCCCGGCCGTCGGTGAGCTGGGCTTCGTAGACATCGCGCACTTTGCCCTGGCGTCGGCCGGGCAGAGGCAGATCGGTTTGCAGCAGGGCCTGGGTCATCCGCGGTCAACTCCCACGCACGTCCTGGGGCGTCAATGTCAGGATCATGCTGATGTGCAGGTCTTCATCCTGCGTGAAATGCTTGCGCACGATGCGCCAAACCAAGTCCTGACGCTCCGAGGGAGAGAGCGGCCCAAAACCGGGCGCGATGATGGTGACCCGATGCAGTTGGGTGCCCGTCACCTTTTCCACTTCCACCTCGGCGTTGAGGCCCACTGACGCCAGATCATCGCGCAGGGCTTCCTTGAGCCGTCGGGTAAAACCGCGAATGGTGGTCAATTGAGCCATGGTTTGAGTTCCCTGATCTGTTCCAGGAATCGGCCAGCTTCCTGCATCGTAGCTGACTGCGGCGAGTAACGGGCAAAAATCGTCCACTGCCCACACAGCTTGAGCAGGTTGTCCCGGTAGCGTCGGGTAGGTTCCACCTGCGCCAACCGCAGCAACAGGCTGGGCATTTCCTCCAGCAGCGCCGCCAGGTCATGCGAACGCATCAGCAGATGACGCCGACGAAGCCAAACCGCGTCCTGCCGGCGCGCCGGCAACGGGCCCGTCAACTCCGGCTGTCGTTCGAGTAAACAAGCCTTGAGCAGACATTCCAGCACAAAGCCCCCCAGGTACATCACGCCGTTGGCATGCTTGTTCAAGCGGCTGTTGCGCAGGTAGTCGGCATCCTCATACCGCCGCTGCGCCACCGTGCGCAATTGACTGGGCGACAACATCACCTTGTCAAAAATGGAAACCATAGTGGGCGCCGCTCAGAACTGGCGCAGGAAGCGGACGTCATTTTCAAAGAGCCAGCGGATGTCGGTGATGCCGTATTTGCGCATTGCCAGCCGTTCGATGCCCAGGCCGAAGGCGAAGCCGGTCCATTCGTCCGGGTCGTAACCGACCGCCTTGAAGACATTGGGATCGACCATGCCGCACCCGCCGATTTCGATCCACTCCCATTTCCCACGGACCTGCATCTTGATGTACAGCTCCGCGGAGGGTTCGGTGAAAGGGAAATAGCTGGGTTTGAGCATTACCTCGGCTTCGGGGCCGAAGTACGCGCGGGCGAACTGATACAGCGTGGTTTTCAGGTCCACCAGGCTGACGTGGCGATCGACATACAACCCCTCGACCTGATGGAACATCGAGTAATGCGTGGCGTCGTGCTCGTCGGGACGATACACCCGCCCCACTGCGATCACGCGCACCGGCGGCTTACATTGCTCCATCACGCGAATCTGCACCGTGCTGGTCTGCGACCGCATCAGGCGCGGGTTCTCGGCCGAGGGATCGTCGAGGTAAAAGTTGTCCAGCGGATCGCGGGCGGGGTGATGGGCGGGAATGTTCAGCGCGATGAAGTTGTGCCGTTCGTCCTCGACCTCCGGCCCATCGGCAACGTCAAAACCCATCCGCCCGAACACTTCCGACAACTCACTGATCGTCTGGCTGATGACGTGCTCGCGCCCCAGCCGCGGCGGCAAGCCCGGCTCCGTCACGTCCAGTTGCGGACCCTTGGGTTTGCTCGCGCTCGCGCCGCCGCTGCCCAGTTCCGTCTGCCGCGTGGCAAACGCCTGCTCGACATGCTGACGCAAAGCATTGGCGCGTTGCCCAAACGCCGGCTTCTGGTCCGGGGGCACCTGCTTGAGCTGACCCATCAGGGCCTTGACCGATCCCTTGGCGCCCAGGTACTTGATGCGGAACTGCTCGAGCGCCCCGGCATCGCCCGCGGCGGCGAGCTCGGCGTCGGCTTCCTGCTGCAATTTGTCAATCGCTTCGAGCATGGTGGACAGGATACTCCAAAGGGAACATGTCAACGAGCTGCAAGCGTCAGCGATGGGTGGGGCGTCGGGTTGACCAATGTCACGAGGCTTCTGCCGCGAGCGATTGGCGTGCGGACGCGCTGCCCGTCGCTGACGCTTCCGGCTCGTTGGCGCTGCGCTACTTGCGCTTCATCACCCGGAAGCCGATGTCCTTGCGGTAGAACGCGCCTTCAAAATGGATGCGTTCGCACGCCGCGTTGGCGCGCTGCTGGGCTTCCTGCAAATCCTTGCCCATGGCGCAGACGTTGAGCACGCGCCCGCCGTGGCTGCGCGGCTGACCTTCCACCAGCTTGGTGCCGGCGTGGAATACCTTCACGTTGGGATCTTCCTCGGCGCGCTCGATGCCGGTGATGAGCTTGCCCTTCTCGTAGCTGCCGGGGTAGCCGCCGCTGGCCATCACCACGCAGCAGCAGCAGCGTGAGTCCCAGTCGATCTGCACCTGGTCGAGCGTGCCCTGAGCGGTGGCGATCATGATGTCCACCAGATCGCCCTTGAGCCGAAGCATGAGGGCCTGGGTTTCGGGATCGCCGAACCGGCAGTTGAACTCGAGCACCTTCGGGCCGCCGGGGGTGAGCATCAGGCCGGCATACAGCACGCCGCGGAAATCGACGCCGTCACGGCGCAGCGCGTCGACCGTGGGGACCAGCACCTCGCGCTCGATGCACTGCATCAAGGCTTCATCCACCAGCGGCGTCGGGGTGTAAGCGCCCATGCCGCCGGTGTTGGGGCCCTGGTCGCCGTCGTGCGCCTGCTTGTGATCCTGGGCGGGTTCGAGCACATAGATGTTGCGCCCATCGACCAGCGCCAGCACGCTCAGCTCCTGGCCGGTGAGTTTTTCCTCGACCACCAGCGTCGCGCCGGCCTCGCCGAAGATGCGTTCCTTCATGATGAGCTTGGCGGCTTCGAGCGCCTGCTGGGGGTTGTCGCAGACGGTGACGCCCTTGCCCTTGGCGAGTCCCGCCGCCTTGATCACCATGCCGGCCTCCCGGCTCTGGATGTACGCACTGGCGGAGGAGTAATCGTTGAAAATGCGCGCTTCGGCGGTGGGAATCGACGCCGCCCGCATGAGCTGTTTGGCGTACGCCTTGTCGCCTTCGAGCCGGGCGCCCGCCTGCACCGGGCCGAAGATGATGCGATCGGGCTTGGCGAGCTTGTCCGCCAGCCCCTGCGCCAGCGGGTCCTCGGGGCCGATGACGATCATGTCGATGTCATTGTGGCGACAGAGGAAGTCGATGGCGTCGACGAGTTTCTGATCCGCCTTGTCGGGGTCGAGGTCGACATTCTGGCCCAGCTCGGCCGTACCGCCGTTGCCGGGGCCGAAGTACAGCTTGCCGCAGCGGGGTGACTGCTTGAGTTTCCAGCCCAGCGCATGCTCGCGCCCGCCGGAGCCGAGGATCAGAATGTTGTGTTTCTGCCGCGTGGAAGTTGGTTTTTTCTGCTTGGCCATAGGGCGGGACATGATAGTGGATTTGCGGCTGTGACGGCGACCGGGCGCTGCATCCGTTAGCCCCGGGCTCAGCCCGGGGATGCGCACCAGACAACTCCCTCAATCCATGTAATCAATGCCGTCGCAGCAGCGCCCCGGCCGTGTGCCCGCCGAAGCCGGCCGCGAAGACCGCCTGCAGCCGAATGGCGCGCGTGGGGGCGCTGACCTGCAAGGGGAAAGCACTGGGCAACGGCGACGCCAGCCAGTTCATCGGCGGACGCTGCTGCGTGCGGGCGCACAGGTACGCCAGCACCAGCGCGACCAATCCTGACGCGCCCAGCCCATGCCCCAGCGCGCCCTTGCACGCATACACGTCGCACTGCTGGGGATCGATCACCTGCGCCAGCGTCGCCAGTTCCACCGGGTCATGCTCGCGCGTGCCGGTGGCGTGCGGGTGCAGCAGGTCAATCGGCTCCCCGCGCACCACGTCCCGCGCCACCTGCGCCAGCGCGGGCAGCTCATCTCCCGTGCGCACCAGGTCGAACGTATCCGTGGCGACCGCGGTGCGCACCAGTTCCACCTCCCCCGCCTGCGGAGCGCGACTGATGCGCTCGAGCACCACCGCAGCCCCGACCTCCACCAGTTGAAACCCGCTGCGCTGCTCATCGAGCGGACGCGCGCGGTAAGCATTCAACGTCAACGGGGGCAGCACCCCCAATCGCCGATAGCTGTGGATGAACATGGGCAACAGCGCCGACTCGCTGGTCATCACCAGCACCCGTCCGCTCGCCAGTTGTGGATCATCCCCGCGCCGCAGCCGCTCGCTGGCATGATGCAACGCGGCGAGGCTCGAGGCACACGCAGCCACGTGACAGCTCAGCACCGGCAACTGCAGCCGCTGCTGCAAGCGCATGGCCAGGTAACCACATGGCCCCAGCGCCACCGCCTGCTGAGCATGGTGCAAACGCGGAGCAGCGCCAAAACGCGCGGGCAGCCGCTGCGAACCCAGCGCCGCCTGCCCGGCTGCATCCGCCCACGCATGCATCGCCCCCTTACTCACCCCCAACACCCCCGGAATCCCCCCCGGAATCCCCGGAAGTTTCCCAGCGCCTTGCAGCGTCAGGGGATCGAGCTGCGCCAGCGCTTCACGGGCAGCGCGCTCCGCCAGTTCCACCGAGGGGTCGTCCGCTCCGTGTTCCGCCAGCCGCACCGCCCCCGCCAGTTGCGCCAGCTCCACCGGGTCCACCTGCTCGGGCAACTCGCCCAGACGTGACGCCAGCGTGCGCCCGGACAGCAGCGCGCGGAATGTCTCCCAGGCCGCCAAACCCAGCGGCGTCACCAGCCCCACTCCGGACACGCGAATCCAGCCGTCGGCTCCGTTCATCGGGGCGAAAGTGTAACAACCGCCAGCGGGACCGACAGTCCTGGTTCCAGCATGTGGAACCCCTCATTTCCGCAGCCTGACCGTGAAAAAATGCTGGTCAGTCTCAACCGGGCAGGGTTATCATGGCTTGAGGAAGAGAACCATTTCGCCGGAGCCGCTCATGAACGCGTCTGCTCGCCGCCCCCGTCGTGGTTTTACGCTCATTGAATTGCTGGTGGTCATCAGCATCATCGCCCTGCTGATTTCCATTCTGCTGCCGGCGCTGAGCAAAGCCCGCGGCGCCGCCCGCACCATGATGTGCCAGACCCGCCTGCATGCGCTCGCCATCGCCAGCGAAAACTACCGAGCCGACCACAGCGCGTGGTATCCCGTCGATTACATCTGGTACGGCAGCACCCATCCCGCGCCGTGGTCCGCCATCAACGGCCAGTCCTTCCGCTTCGGCAACCAGATCATGTCCTATCTCGCCATGCCCAACCTGTATGACTACCGCTCCAACCCCACCGACAACCCGCTGATGTGCCCGGACAACGGCTACGTCTACTTCACCGGCATGACCGCGACCCAGGCGCGCGACTACGTCCACACCGTCGGCTGGGGCGCCAACCTCCTGATCACCAATTACTGGAGCACCGTCTACTTCGGCTTCGGCCTGGGGGTGGATCAGAGCTGGGGCAAGAACTATCTCGCCCGCCGCGACTTTGCCGGGCAATCGCTCAGCGACCTCATTCAGGTCCCCGAAGTCGTCGGCCTGCAGGGCAACTACGTCGGCTATGTCTCCAACGGCATCAACAACGTCTTCTTCAACCATCAGGACCGCGCCAATTTCCTGATGGTCGATGGCCATGTCGCCATGACCACCCGCGCCGAGTTCAGCACCAGCGGTTTATTGCTGTACAAGTAGCAGTGCGCGGCGGGCTGCGTTTCCGCGCATCGTGCTGAATGCTGCCCTACACTGCTGGCATGGTCGATACCACTTCCACCAACGAATGGGACGCTCCGCCGCCCGGCGCCGCCAGCCCCCTGCGCGCTGCGGTCATCACCTGGATCATTGGTGCTGGCCAGACGTTTCTCTTCGGACTCGGCACGGTCATCTATGGCCTGATGGCGCTGCTGCCTGAAGAGCGTCTGCATGAGCTGGTTCGGGGCCAGAACCTGCCCGAAGAACAACTGACGCTGCTCCAGCCCTGGCTGATGGCGGCCTTCGCCCTCTGCTGCCTGCTGCTGGGCTTCATCCCCGGCGTCGCCTATGTGCTGCTGGGCTTTGGCATCCACCGCGGCAAACGCCTGGCGTTCGAAAGCACGCAGATGCTCCTGCTCACCCAGGCGATTGTGCTGGGCATCTTCCTGCTGCTGGGCGTCAGTCAGGCGCTCGCGGCGGGGAGTCCGAGGCATGTGACGCTGAACATCGTGGTGCTGGGCACGCCGCTGGCGCTGCTGATCACCGGCATCCGCTGGGTCGCGGCCGCGAAACGTCAACTGGCGTATCAAACGCACGCCGGCCAGGAACCATGGGACCAAGCGTGACGACGCCCCCGCCTGCCGCTGATGCCGCGCCGGACCCCGTCGGCAACGTGCCGCCGCCGCGGGCGTTCGCCAAGGGCGTCGGGCTGGTGCTGCAGACCGTGGGCATGGTGCTGTTCCTGAGCACCTGCTGCGTGTGCGTGAGCACGGGTTTGTGGAATCCCGTCCGCGCCCCGACCGAAGCCGTCGAACAGGCGTCGCATGATCTGCAAACCCCCGCTGTCACCTCGCCGCTGGGACTGGATGACCTGATCGCGCAGCCCGCGCGGGGCGGCGTGGCGCTGCTGGTGCTGGGCATGACCGTCGGCGGCTTGGCGCTGGCGGCGTTCGGTTTGGGTCTGCAATCCGACCGCCGGCTGGGCGCGCCGGGCGCCACCGTCACCTGCATCGTGCTGCTGCTGCTGCTGGCGCTGGCGGGCTTGGGCTTGTGGCGCGGCGAGGCGGGCGTGGCGGTGCGGGTGTGGCATGCCCTGCTGCTGCTGGTCATCGTGTTGCTGCTGGGTTTCTGCCTCGCCGCGTGGCAACAGGTCCGCCGCGATCCGCCGCCGGTCGATGCCGACGTGATTCCGCCGGGAACCAAAATTCCCTACAGCGTGTACCACGACGATCCGCCCGAGGTGCGATTGGCCAATGAGCTGGCGCACCGCCGCGCCAGGCTGGAAGCCGAGCAGCGCGAACTCGAACGGCTGGAAGATGAGCTGCGCGAGCGCAACAAGAACGCGCCCGACGCCTGATACCCCGCTATCATGCACCGGTCCCACTGCGTCGGCTTTATTTTCCACCTATCCGCTGTGGAGCATTCCCCATGATCCGTCGTCCTGCCCGGCTGTGCGCGCTGCTGGCGCTGTTGCTGCTTCTCCAACCCGCACTGGCGCTGGATGACGCCCACTGGCAGACGGGACAAACCGCCTTGCAGCGCGGGCTGCAGTACCTGCGCGCCCAGCAGAATGAGAACGGAAGCTGGTCGCCCAAGCCCGGCCCCGCCATCACCGCCCTGGCGGTCCGCGCCCTGCTGCGCGATCCGCAAGTCAAGCGCGATGACCCGGCCGTGCAGAAAGCGGTCGCCTACATCCTGAGCAAAGTGAAAGCCGACGGCGGCATTCACGACGGCTTCCTCGAAAACTACAACACCGCCATCTGCCTCTCGGCGCTGGCGCTGCTGAACGATCGGCCGGAGGTCGCCAAGGTCATCAAGCCCGCCCAGGATTACCTGCGCCAGATGCAATGGGACGGCCAGGCTGATCCCGCCGGCAAACCCGTCACCAGGGACCATGCTTTCTACGGCGGTGCGGGCTACGGCAAGCATGGTCGGCCGGACCTGTCCAACACCCAGATCATGCTCGAAGGCCTGCACGACTCAGGGCTCGACTGCAACGACCCCGCCTTCCAACGCGCCCTGGTCTTCATCACCCGCTGCCAGGGCACCGCGGACAACACCGCGTTCGGCCAGTACATCACGCCCGACGGCGGGTTCATCTACGCCACCAGCATCAGCAAAGAGCACATCGGCACGCCGCAATCCATGGGCAGCCCGGACCAGATCGACGCCGGCGAAAAAGGCCAGCCGGTGAGCAACCTGCGCACCTATGGCTCGATGACCTACGCCGGCTTCAAGAGCTATCTGTATGCGGAGCTGGCGCGCGACGATCCGCGGGTGCAGGACGCCTATCGCTGGATCTGCGCCAACTTCACGGTCGAGCGCAACCCCGGCCTGCCCGAGCCGGCCGCCCAGCAAGGGTACTACTACTACAGCCTCACCATGGCGCGGGCGCTGGACGCCTGGGGCGAATCCACGCTGCCCAGCAAGGCCGGCAAGGTGGACTGGGCCAACGCCCTGATCGACGCCCTGGCGAAACGGCAGCGTGAAGACGGCTCATGGACCAATGACGCCGACCGCTGGATGGAGGGCGATCCCGCGCTGGTCACCGCCTACGCCTGCCTGGCGCTGCAGCACGCCCTGCGCTGAAGTGATCCTTGCTTGCTCTAGGCGCAGCGTTGCCGGGCTTGGGCGAGCGGTTGCGCCAGCAGCAGCAGCGCGCCATGCTGGGCGTCGAACTTGACCACCTGATGGCTCTTGAGCGCCAGCGTGCCGGCCAGCGCCTGCAGTTGCTGCTGCAGTTGGGCAGCCTGCGCCAGCGGGAACGCCTGCACAACCACCACCGCCGCATCGGGCGCGAGCGTGCTGGCATCCAATGCAATCGCCGCAGCCAGGGAAGCAGTCAGAACGCGCGGCGCGGGATGGGTGATGCTCGGCTCCGGCAGCACCACCAGCCCGGCGTCACCCGCGAGCTTGGCCCAGAAGTCGGCGTCAGGTCCCACGATGGCGGTGGGCTGACGATTGAGCGTCTGCTGACACACATGCGCGACCAGCCGGGCGTGGGCGAGTTGCACCGCATCGAGCGTGCGCAGCGCGCCATGCCAGCGGGCGCCCACGCCGGCGGCAGCTTCGCCAGGCGGGTTGGCGGCGGCGGTGCTGGCGGGAGCGCTGGCGAACAGCTCCGCGGTGGGCGTTTCCAGATACTCGCCGAACTGTTCGATCCAGGTCGCCAATGCGAGGCTGAAGTACACGGGAAAAGTGAGGTTCACGTCGTACCGGCCGGCAAGCAGGTAACGGCGCCAATCCGCGGAAAACAGCGGAGTCAGCGCCGCCTCGGCCGCCTGAAAATGCGGCGCCAGGCGTGGGCCGGTCTGGCTGATCCACTGCGCCATGGGCGGCGTAAACCCCTGCTTGGGACGATCCACCGCCGCGGCGGGCCCATAGCGTTTGGCGAGTTCGAGCATGGGCCACTTCCACGTGCTGCCGCGCACTTTCAGGTGCATCGGCAACGAGAGCAGGTAGTTGACCACGCGCACGTCGAGCATGGGATTGCGCGCTTCGAGGCTGGCGGACATGGTCATCCGCTCCTCGACGGTGATGAGGTACTCGGGCAGATTGGTGCGCACGTCGGCATACAGCACGGTGTTGAGCCGATCGAGCTGGGGATGCCGGCGCCAGAACGGCTGGAGATGCTCGACGGGCGAAAGCCGCTGCTCAACCCACTGCCGCATGGCGGGGGCGTACAGGTTCACCCGGCCATTGGCCCACGGCACGATGCTGCTGTGGTGCAGATGCAGCGCCAGATCATCCATCGTGCTGTAGGCGGCATTTCCCGCCGGGGGCGGCTGCTGGGTCCAGCCATACCGGCCGGCGTAACCGGCGCTCAGTTCATCACTGCCCTGCCCGGTGAGCACGACGGTGAGCTTCTGCCGCGCGAGCTGCGCGAGCCGGCGGGTGGGAAACACCGCGAAATTGGCGAATGGTTCATCGAGCAATTGCGCCACGTCGGTGAGCATGGCGGGAAAGTCATCGGTTTCCACGCGCTGACAATGCCAGCGACAGCGGTGATGCTCGGCCGCCATCTGGGCGAAGCGTGATTCATCCAGCCGACCACCATCGCTGAACGCCACCGTGAAAGCATCAATCGGCTCATCCCGCAGCCGGCTGGCGATGGCGGTGATGAGCGTGGAGTCGATGCCGCCTGACAGCAGGCAACCCAGCGGCACATCGCTGACCAGCCGGAGGCGCACGGCATCGGTGAGCAATTCATCAAGCTCGTCAAGCACCTGCGCGGGCTCGGTCGCGGTGGCGACAGGTTGGTAATCCCACCAGCGGGCGACGGCATGCCGCCAGCGCGCCGCGTCGAGAGTCAGCGTGCAGCCGGCCGGGAGTTTGTGAATCTGCCCAAAGATGGTGCGCGGGGCGGGGATGTAGCCGCGCTGCAGGAACTGGTCCACGGCCGCGAGGTCCAGGGCGAACTTGCGCCCCAGCAGTTTGAGCAACGCTTTGAGTTCACTGGCGAAGGCGAAGCAGTCGGCATCGGCGAACCAGTACAGCGGCTTCTTACCCAGCCGATCGCGCGCCAGCAGAAGCTGACGTTCCTGACGTTGCCAGTGCGCCAGCGCGAACATGCCGTTGAAGTCATCCAGGCAACGGGCGCCGTCGCGTTCGAGGCGGCGAAAGACGACTTCGGTGTCGCAGCGGGTGGTGAAGCGCAGGCCGTCGGGCTGGGTCAACTCGTGTTGCTGGAGGTCGAGGTAGTTGTAGACCTCGCCGTTGTAGACCAGGGCGCTGCGGTCATCGACCATCGGCTGCCGCCCCGCGTGCACATCGAGGATCGCCAGCCGCCGATGGGCGAACCCGACGCCGGCTTCCTGCCAGTAGCCCTCCTGATCGGGGCCGCGGTGGATCAGCACGTCGGCGGCAGCGCGCAGCCGGGTGGCGTCGGGCTGACGCTGGGGGTCACGGTACACGACGCCGACGATGCCGCACATGCAGAGGCTCCAGCTTTCCCAGCGATTCACGAAGCGCAACGCGTTCGGAGGAGCGCGCGACACCAGTCTGGTTATCGGTCAATGCACGGGGATCGCTGCAACGGGGGGGTGCGGAGGCGCAAGCGATGCAGGGACGCCCGGGAGCGAATGGGACGGGGTTTCGCTGGGGGATGGATGTTAAAATGGGTAATCTGTAACGGTTATAGCGTCCATAGCGGTTGTGATTTTCGTATGGATTATGCGAATGCCGTCGCTGCGCCCGATGCTGTCAGCTATAACGGATGTATGGTTTGTACCGGCTGTAGCGGTTGCACAGCCGACCAGTACCCGGAGAGTCGCCATGTCCGCGAAGCTGCTGTGTGGAAGTCTGCTGGTGCTGTTGGCGTTGGTGGCCGGGGCGCAGGCGGGGCCGCTGGACACAGCGCACGCCAACAACGGCGCCATCCGGGCGTACTCCATCTGGGAGAACGGCAAGTTCACCATGTGGAATCTGTACGTTCGGCCGTCGATCACCGCGGCGGTGGCGGCGCGCGGGATCGCTCAGCCCGAACCGGGCTTCGGCAACGCGGTGCGCGCCCCGCTGGGTCATGTGCTGGGCGCTGGCTCGCATCGCAATGAGGGGCTGTTCATCGTCTGGGACATGCTGGTGCAGGAGTTTGTGCCGCACCTGTTGTATCTGGACCCGCAGGACGCGGTGCTGAGCGAGGAAGTCTTCCATGAACCGCTGGACCGCGACCAGGAAATCCTCGGCACGCTCCGCCTGGACCCGGGCGACACGCGCGTATTCCTTTCCCCGGCGGTGCGCCCGGTGCCGGAGCCGACCGCGGCAGTCAGCCTGCTGATGGGTCTGGGCGCGCTGATGCTGCTGGGTCTGCGCCGTGAGCGACGTCAGCGCAGCGCCGCGTGAAGCATCGCCTGTGTCGCACTTGACCCGTTGACTGAACGAGCCGGAAGCGTCAGCGCTAGGGTTGGGCGGGTGTGTTGCCTCGCGTTGAATGGTTCACCACAAACCGTTGAATGGTTCACCACAAACCGATGCCAGCCGATGGCGTAGCCCGGGCGCTTACGCTTCCGGCTCGTTGGGGCGTGACGATACGCAGTGCCGCGTGGCGTCAGCGCAGTGCCGCGTGAAGCATGGCCTGCGTCGCACATGACCCGATGGCTGAACGAGCCGGAAGCGTCAGCGCCCGGGTTGGGCGGGTGTGATTCGCAGCGTCGAATGGTTCACCACAAACCGTTGAATGGTTCACCACAAACCGATGCCAGCCGATGGCGTATCCCGGGCGCTGACGCTTCCGGCTCGTTGGGGCGTGACGATATGCAGCGCCGCGTGGCGTCAGCGCAGCGCCGCGTGAAGCATCGCCTGTGTCGCACGTGACCCGTTGACTGAACGAGCCAGAAGCGTCAGCGCTAGGGTTGGGCGGGCGTGATTCGCAGCGTTGAATGGTTCACCACAAGCCGTTGAATGGTTCACCACAAACCGATGCCAGCCGATGGCGTAGCCCGGGCGCTGACGCTTCCGGCTCGTCCAGAAATAGGGGGATGTGCGATACCGGTGATCGGTTCTATCGCTGCGCCACGCGGGTGCGCACCACCGGGCGTGCGGGGGCGTCAGGTTGCGGCTGCTCGGGCAGATTGTCGGGGGGAACGCCCAGATAGTTGAGCGTCTGCTGGACGATGCGTGCCGCCGGGGGCGCCGCCACGATGCCGCCGTAGTAACCCTTGCGTTTATCAGGGCGATGCACCACCACCAGCACGACCACCTGCGGGCTTTCGACCGGAGCGCCGCAGATGAACACCGAGGTGTACTGCTCGGGCAGGTAGCCGCCTTTGACACGGTCGGGCACCTGGGCGGTGCCGGTCTTGCCGAAGATGGAGTAATCGACATCGCTGGCTTTGCGGCCGGTGCCTTCGGTGATCACGCGGCGGAGGACCTGGCGGGTGTACATCGCGGTCTGATGCGACAGCACACGTTCGAGCACCGGGACCGCCTGGCGCGGGTCGGACAGGTCGCGGGCGAGGATGGTGGGTTGGACAAGGTAGCCGCCGTTGGCGAAGGTGCAGAAGCCGCGCGCCAGTTGCACGGGGGTGACGGCGATTTCCTGGCCCATGGGCACGCTGGTGACGGAATACATGGTCCACTGCTTGAGCGGGTTGACGATGCCGACGATCTCGCCGCGCAGCCCGCATTGCGTGGACTGGCCAAAGCCGAAGGAGCGCACGGCATGCCACATGCGGGCCGCGCCCATGCGCTGGCCGACGATCGCCATGGCGATGTTGCTGGACTTGACCAGCGCCTGCTCAAAAGTCACTTCGCCGATGGCGTGCGCGTCGCGCAGCCGGCGCCCAAACGGCGTGACGTAAACGCCCGCGGTGGTGCAGTCAATCATTTCCTCGGGCCGGGCAAAACCACTCTCCACCGCCGCCGCCCAGACAAACGGCTTGAACGTCGAGCCGGGCTCAAACACATCGGTGATGCAGCGATTGCGCCGCTGCTCGGGCGTGCTGGTCTTGAACGCATTGGGATCAAACGCCGGCACATTCGCCAGCGCCAGGATTTCGCCGGTGTAGGGCTGCATCACCACCGCCTGCGCGGACTGGGCGCTGTACTGCGCACAGGTTTCCACCAGCGCCTGCTCAGCAATGTGCTGGATCATCACATCCAGACTCAAGCGCAGCGGCTGACCGTCAGCCGGCGGGGTGTAGCCGACCTGATCCACCCACAGCGGCTCACGCCGGGCGTCGCGCAGGTAACGCAGCTTGCCCGCCTCGCCGAGCATGCGCTGGTTGTAAAGCTGTTCGACGCCTTCAAGCCCCACGCCATCACGCCCGACGAAGCCGACCACCTGCCCCGCCAGCGTGCCCAGCGGATAGTCGCGCACGAAGCTCGGCTCCGTCGCCACGCCTTCGAGCTTGAGCGCCGCCAGCCGGGCTTGACGTTCCTCGCTCAGTTGCGGATCAATCACCACATAGCGGCTGTCGGGACGCTGGGCGAGGCGTTTTTCCAGCTCCGCGCCGTCGTAACCTAAAGCATGACCCAGACGCTCGGAGAAGGTGTTGGGTTCCACGATCAGGTAGGGATCGACAAACAGCCGGGGCACCTGGCGCGTCACCGCCAGCACGCGGCCCTGACGGTCGATGATGCTGCCCCGCCGCGCCAGCAAGGGACGTTTGGAATACTGCGTGTCCAGCAGCGCCTGCAGCCGCTGGGGCGGGTTCATCTGCAGATGCACGACCCGGGCAATAACGCCCAGCAAGCCGAGCGTGATGAACACTGCCACCGCCCGGCCGACCCACAGCGGCCGGGCGGCGTGGGGCGAAGGCCAACCGGAGCCGACGGTGGTCGGCGGGGTGGTGAAGCGGGAATCAGTCACGGCTGTCTCCCGCATCCTGGCGCGCGTTGGAACTGGGCTTGACGCCCCGGCCAGGGGTCTGAGGCGTGATGGTGGTCAGCGGCAATTGCGTTTCCACAATGGCGCTGCGCAGCCGCGCCGGTTCGAGGTCCGCCGCAATGCGGGACTGCTGACGCCAGAGCGCCACACGATGGCCATCGACCTGGCGATGCAGCACCGCCATCTCGTGCATGGCTTCAAAGCGCTGTTGACGCAGGACCAGCAGAGCCGCCGCCAGGGCGGTGAGAGCGACGATCACAAACAGCAGGCGAGCAAACATGAGGATTGCCTGATCCGAGCATCCAGTCGTTCATGCCGCATGACGCTCGCTGCCTGCTGACCCGGGCCTTGTTGACCCACTCGCCCCACTCTGCCGCGAATAAGAATCCGGGGGGAATTGCCCCTTGGGAAACTTCCGCGGGGCCGGGGTCCGGGGGGGGTTAGCGGGATTTGGCGGGGATGGTCAGCACCATGCCCACGCGCAGGTCGTTGGGGCTCTTGAGCGTTTTACGGTTGGCTTCGTAAATCACATCCCAGTCCGCCTGGTTGCCCAGCGTGCGGCCGGCAATCGCCGAGAGGGTGTCGCCGGCGCGGACGGTGTAAGTCGCAGGATTCTGACTGCCACTGGCCACCGCTGTGCTGCCGGCGCTGCCGTCACTGGCGGCGCTCGCGGGCGCGGACACCGGCGTCAGACGGGCGGCCGGCAGACGCAGCTTCATGCCCACCTGCAACTGTTCGGGCGAACGGAGCTGGTCTTTGTTTTCCGCGAGCAACTGGGGCCACTTGGCGCTGCTGCCCAGATACTCCCGGGCGAGTTCGGACAGCGTCTGGCCGGCTTTGACTTCGATGAACTGCGTCATGCTGGCGGCAGCGACCTGCGGGGCAGCGCTGCTGGTGGGCGTCGCAGGCGCCGGGGGCCGAATGCCCGCCCGCGCCGGAACCCGCAGCCGCGCCCCCTGGGCGACCAGGCCGTCGCTGGTGACCACGCCGGGGTTGGCGTCGCGGATGGTGGTCCAGTAGTCGCCGCTGCCGTAGTACAGGTTGGCGATCTGGAACAGGGTTTCGTTGGGCTGGACGTAGTGGATGATCGGTTCGCGGCCGGTGGGCGTGGGCATGACCTGCTCGACCCGGCCGGCAACCGGCGGCTGCGGCGCACCGGCAGTGCCCGCCCCCCCCAGCTCATGGGCGAGTTGGTCCAGCGACACGCTGCGGGCGCTGTCGGGGCTGCTGAGGGAACCGCCTGCGGCGCTGGCGATGCGTCCTGCGTCATTGCTCGATGAAGGCATCGGCATGGGCAGCGGCGTCAGCGGCGAGCTGGGCGCCGCGCTGGGAATCGGCAGCATCTGGCGGTCGCCGGTCGCCAATTCCTCGGGCAACGGCACCGGTGAAGACAGATGGGCGGGCGTGGTCCGGCGCGGCGCGGCAGCAAACGGGTCGGCCGGGGCGCTGCCCGTGTTCATCGAGCGCTCCACCTGCGGCGCCCACTGGTCCAGCGCTGCCGACTGCTGCTTCTGCGCTTTGCTCAGGTGATCGCTGACGACAATGCCGATCAGGAGAATGATGCCCAGTCCGATGAGCAATCCAACCTTGGTCTCTCGCGTCATGGCTTAATCCATCCTTGTCGCCAAACCGGACAGCCTCCTGCTGCCGGGCCCCACGGTCGTCCGCGCCCACGTGCTTACGCGTCACGCCAGCGCATCCCTCTTAGTTTAGCCGATCGGCTGCGCGGGTTGGCAAGGATTTCCTCGTCATCCGCCGTGATCGGCTTCTTCGTCAGCACTTCCGCTCGGCCGGCTTGCTTGAAACCGACCAGCGCCTGCTTGACCCGGCGATCCTCCAGCGAGTGAAAGCTGATGATCGCTGCCGCGCCGCCCGGCGCCAGCACCCGGGGCAAATGACCCAGCAGCGCGTCGAGCGCGTCGAGTTCACCGTTGACCGCGATCCGCAACGCCATGAAAGTGCGCGTGGCGGGGTCCAATCGCTGGTGACGGGGGCCGCCCACCGCGCTGCGCACGATCCGCGCCAGGTCCGTTGTAGTTCTCATCGGCGATTGCCGGCGCGCTTCCACAATCTTTCGCGCAATCCGTCGGCTCAGGCGTTCCTCGCCATACTGGTAAATCAAATCCGCCAGCTCCCGCTCGGGGAGTTGGTTCACCAGGTCCGCAGCCGTGCCGGGGCGCGTCGGGTCCAGACGCATGTCCAGCGGGCCGTCGCCCGCGAAGCTCAACCCCCGCGCGGGATCATCCATCTGATTGGACGCAAACCCCAGGTCCGCCAGCAGCAGATCGACCTTCGCCACCCCCAGCTCTTCCAACACGCTGGGCAACGCGGCAAAACTGGCGTGAACGAATTTCACCGCACAGGACACCCCCGCCAGGCGCGCCTGGGCGAAGGCGAGGTTGCCCGGATCGACATCCAGCGCGATCAGCCGACCCGTCGGCCCCAGCCGCTGCGCCAGCTCCAGCGCATGGCCCCCCCGCCCGACCGTGCAGTCCACCGCCGTCTGCCCGGCGCGCGGCGACAGCACTTCCAGCACCGCGCGCATGAGCACGGGGACGTGGCCAACGGCGCCGGTCGCGGGCATTGCCGAGGATGCTGCCGACGGACTGTCCGGGGGACTATCCGGGGGAGTATCCGGGGGAGTATCCGGGGGAGTATCCGAAGGAACTTCCGGGGGCGAGGTTTCGGCCATGTCGGCACTATACCGCTGACCGAGGCGTCTGGGCTAAAAAAGGGGATAAGTAGAATGCCCCGAAGTTAAGCCCTAACTCCGCGCC
>CAZSBB010000037.1:0-63002 GCA_964605235.1 uncultured Phycisphaeraceae bacterium | reverse complement strand
CGGTAGCATGGACCCCATGGTCGCCGTGACGACTGGTGGGCCACCGCAAGCCGGCGGGGAGGGGTTGCTTTCCGGGCGTGATTCTCCTGCGGCGGTGCTGCAACCCGTTGCTCCCGCGCGAGAGTTGTTGCCGCAGGGCCAGAGGCGCTGGCCCTGGCCCCGCGCTGAGCATTGCACTGGGTTGCTTGTGAAGGCGGCGCGGTGGCGGTTACCATCGCCGGGTACGAACGCACAGGAGCTTCTGGTGGCGCTGCCGGCCAATCCATCCCCTGATCCTCCCCAGCCCGCCGGCGATCCGGACGCCACGCTCATCAACCCGGGCGCCCAGCCAGCCCGCGCCCCATTCCCGGCTGATGCCGCGCCACTTCCGGGGATCATCGCCAAGGTGAAGCTGCAGCGATTGCTGGGGCGCGGCGGCATGGGCGAGGTCTGGCTCGGTGAACATCAAACCCTCAAGGTTCCCGTGGCGGTCAAGCTGATGCTGCCCGAACTGGCGCGGCGGGACCCGAGCATCGCCAGCCGGTTTGTGCGTGAAGCGCAGATCGCCGCGCGCATCGATCATCCCAATCTCGTCCGGGTGCTCGACGCCGGCGCGGAAGGGGCGTGGCGTTACATCGTGATGCAGTACGTTCCCGGCGGGTCGGTGGAACAAATGCTCGCGCAGGGACCGCTCAAGGTGTCGCAGGCGCTGCGCATCGTCGCTCAGGTCGCCAGCGCCTTGACCGCCGCCGCCCAGCATGGCGTGGTGCATCGGGACATCAAGCCTGCGAATCTGCTGGTGGGGCGTGATGGCACGGTGAAACTGGCAGACCTGGGCCTGGCGAAAATGCCGCAGGGCGGGCTGGGCACGACCTTCACCACCCAGGCGGCGCACACGCTGGGTTCGCCCTTGTACATGGCGCCCGAGCAGATCGCCAATCCCGCCGCCGCCGACATTCGCGCCGACATTTATGCCCTGGGCGCGACGCTCTATCACCTGCTCACCGGCCGACCGCCGTTTCCGGGCGACAGCCTGTATGCCGTGCTCAAAGGTCACGCCGAGACCCCGGTGCCGGATGTGCGGACGCTGCGGCCGCAGGTGCCCGCGGTGGTGCAGCAATTGGTGGCGAAGATGCTCGCCAAGCGCCCCGAGGACCGCTACCAGACGCCGCAGGAGATCACCGCCGCGATTCAGGACATCGCCCGGCAGGCGGCGGCGGGGGGCCTCAGCGAAAGCAGCGTAGCCCCCACAGCCGCCGCAGTGACATCCTCGTCCCCTGCGCCCACCGCCGGCGCGCCCCAGGCCCAGCCAGCGCCGAACCGACGCACCCGCTGGATCATTGCCGGCGCCACGCTGCTGTTGCTGTTGCCGCTGTTGATCTGGATGGTCTGGCCCGGTCAACGCAGAGGTGGAGGCGCCAGTTCAACAAGCCCCGCGCCAGCATCGCTTGCGTCTGACGCAACCACGAACACCAGCCCAGTTGTGGCAGCGCCTGCTGGCCCTGAACCCTTCACCCGTCAGCAGAATCTCGATGTCACCGGCTATGACCGGGGCATGATGATGTTGTCCGCCTCCCGGCAGATGCTGCTGTGGGGTCCGCGCGGGCTGAACCTGCTGGATTTACGTGATTTTCGCCAGCAGCAGAGTTGCGATGTGGGCGCGCTGGTGGTGCACGCCGCCGCCGATGCCGCTGGTAGCCGCGTGCTGTTGCTGCTGACTCAACCCGACGCCCACGACGGCGTGGAAGCCTCCCGCCGCGTGCAGCTGTGGGACCCGCAAACCCGGGAACTGGGCGCGGTGCTCAAGGATGCGCCGCCCTCGTCCTATGCCTCCGTTTCGGCGGATGGCCAGTACGCTTTGCTTTCGGCGGCTGATGGTTCAGTGCAGCATTGGCATCTGGCGGACCCGCCCAGTTTGTGGCAGACGCTCAAGGACGCCCGCAGCGGCAGTGCGGCTGGAGTCTATGTCGAAGCACGTCGCGCCGGGCCGGCCGGTCAGCAGAACCTGTCGCGCTCGGAAACCCCCAATCGCGTGCTCACCGGCGGCAGCGATGGTCGGCTGCGCCTGTGGGATCTGGCGGCCGGCAGTTTGCTAAAGGAAGGCGCGGTCCTCGACTGGACCCCGGTCACCGGGTTGATGCTGCTCACCGCGACCCATCAGGCGGTGATCGCCGGCGCCAATGGCGAAGTGGCGCTGGTGGACCTGGAGTCGTTTCAGGTGCTCCAGCGCACGCGGCTGGGCAGCCAGGTGGTCCGGGTGTTCGCCGGCTTGCCCAATGGCAAGGCTGTGGTGCTCGGTGGGGGCGGCGGCGAACTGGTGGTCTGGTCGCTGGATTCAGGGCAACTGCTGCTGCAGCCGCAGGCTCAGCTTGGGCGGGTGACGGGCGCGGCACTGACGCTGATGGCGCCGCATCTGCACAGCCTGGGCGGTTCGACGCTGCGCTCCTGGACGCTCACCGAGGAAGCGCAGTCGCGCATGCCTGAGTTCGATCTGACGAGCATCCTGCAACGCCGCCAGCGCAGCGAGGGGCGCGAACGCTGATGGTTGCTTTGCAGGTCCGGTCTCGCCCGGACATCGGCTGCCTTGCGTCAGGTCATTGTCCGGGCGAGCCCGGACCTACAAAAACAGCTTAGCGCACTTCCACCGTCGCCCGGATTTCATGCTTGCCGCCGGGGGCAATGGTCACGGCATCGCCCAGCGCATTGGCGGTTTCCACGCAGACCATGCCCGGCCATTCGTCATCACCGTAATCCGGCATCGCTTTGCTCTTGGCGATCCACGGATTCCACACCACCGTCGAACGCGAGCCGGCTTTGTCGATGCTGATCCGCCGACCCAGCGCGGGATCATCAATCAGACACAGCCCGTCGTGTTGCTCGAACACGCGGTCGGTTTCGCCGGTGAAGCGGATCGGTTCATTGGGCTGGGTGAAAACGCCGCCTTGCACCTTGCTCAGGTAGGCGCGGTTTTCCAGCCCGGACACGCCGACTTGCCTGATGTCGCCCACGGCAAAATAGGTGTGCAGAGCTTCGGTCAGCGTCATCGGCGTGTCGCTGAGGTTCTGGGTTTCCAGCGCCAGGGTGAGCGTGGAGCCCACGGTGATGCGATGGCGCAGGGCGAAGGCGTAAGGCCATTGCTGGCGCGAGGCGTCGCTGTCGCGCAGCAGCAGTTGCACGACGACCCGGCCGGCGGGATCGAGCGTCAGCAGTTCGACTTCCCACTGGGCCAGACGGGCGAATCCGTGGTTGGGCGCCTCGGGATGACCTTCGCGCGGACCGAACCACGGCCAGCACACCGGCACGCCGCCACGGATGGGTTTGCCCACTTCAAACCAACTGCTGCCGCTCATGAACAGCACGGGCTTGTGTCCCGCCGGCTGCCAGTGGGTGACATGCGCGCCCAGCAGGTAGATGTGCGCCTGCGCCTGGGGCGTGTTGATCACCAGCCGGGTCAGGCCATGGGCGTCGGCTTCAAAACGGGCAGTCTGAGCCAGGGCGAAACGCTGATTGAGTTGGGTAAGCGTGGTCATGGGCAGCATCGTACCAAGGCAGGGGCGGGTGGTCGCGCTGTCGATATGTCGGTAAAGCTGTTGAGAACTCGGGGAGAAGATGTCGGTCAAGCCGAAACGCTCAACCCGTGGGGGTACAGTGCCAGCCTGTCGCAGCGGAGCAATCGGCGGCGATCAGGTGGAGCAATTCAGGCATGGCCAATCCCCGCAGTCGCCCGCAACCCGTCGCCACCGCCGCCGAACTCGCCAAGCTGTTCGACAAGGTTCCGCCCCACGCGCTGGAAGCCGAGGCGGCGTTGCTGGGCGCGATGATCCTCGATGGCCAGGTCATCGGCGACGTGGTGCAGATCATCACCAGCAGCGACGACTTCTACAAGCCTGGCCACGCCGCGGTGTACCAGGCGCTGGTGGATTTGTACGACCACAACCAGCCGGTGGACATGGTGCACCTGAAGCAGTCGCTCGACGACCGCCAGCAGCTCGAACAGGTCGGCGGGCTGGACTATCTGTTGATGCTCGCCGACTCGGTGCCGACGGTCGTGGCGGCGCCGCATTACGCGACGCTGGTCCGGGACAAAGCGATCCTCCGCCGCCTGATCGAGACGGCGGGCACCATCCTGCAACAGGCGTACACCAGCAGCGAGCCAGTGGGCAATCTGCTGGACATCGCCGAGCGCGCCATCTTCCAACTGGCGGACAAACGCAGCGGCTCCGACGCCACCGAAATCAAGATACTGCTGCAGGAAGCCTGGGAGCGGCTGGAGACACACGACGGCAGCTCACTCACCGGCGTGCCGTCGGGTTTTTACGAGCTTGACGAAATGACCAGCGGCCTGCAGCGCGGCGACATGATCATCCTCGCGGCGCGCCCCAGCATGGGCAAAACCGCCCTGGCGCTGAACATCGCCGAGCATATTGCCGCGGACGTCAAGCAGCCCATCGCCATTTTCAGCCTGGAAATGAGCAAGGAATTGCTGGCGGAACGTCTGATGAGCAGCCGCAGCGGCGTGGACTCGCACCGCATTCGCCGGCGGATGCTCAACGAAGGCGATTTCGCCAAGCTCTACGACACCTGCGCGGAGCTGAGCGAAGCCCCGCTGTACATCGATGACACGCCCGGCCTGCAGGTGCTGTCGCTCCGCGCCAAAGCCAGACGCCTTGCCGCCCGGCATCACATCAAAGCCATCGTCATCGACTACCTGCAGCTCATGTCCGCGCCCGGCGTGGAAAGCCGGCAGCAGGAAGTGTCGCTCATCTCGCGTTCGGTCAAGGAGCTGGCGCGTGAGCTGAGCGTGCCGGTGGTCTGCCTCAGTCAGCTCAATCGTGCCGCCGAGAACCGCGAAGGCCATCGCCCGCGCATGAGCGACCTGCGCGAAAGCGGCAGCATCGAACAGGACGCCGACGTGATCCTGATGCTCCACCGCGAGGAGTATTACCACCACGACCCGGAGTGGAAGCAGGAGCATCCCGATGAGGTGGGCGTCGCGGAACTGATCATCGCCAAGCAGCGCAATGGCCCGACGGGCACGGTGCGCTTGCAGTTCAACGCGCAGACCACGCGGTTCAACAACCTCGCCCAGGGCGGCGGCGGGGGGGATGTATACGGCGAGTATTGAGTCGTTCCCGCGTGCGGGCAGGCGCTGGGCAACGAGCCGGAGGCGTGAGCGACGGGCGCAGCGTTCGGCGTCCATTGCATCCGTGCCACAGGTCAAATCGTTGGGCCACCGAGCGCCCTGCCCGTCGCTGACGCTTCCGGCTCGTTCAATCAATCAACCTGCGGCGCATCCGCCATTTGGCCGCGCGGCATGCTGACGATAACATTTCTCCGATTTGCCCGGCTCGTGTCGGTCAACCCTCGCCATCACCCTCCTGCGCTTCGCGCATTGGCTCATCCGCATGCCCAAACGGACAGACATCAAGACCATCCTCATCGTCGGCTCCGGCCCCATCGTCATCGGCCAGGGCTGCGAATTCGACTACTCCGGCACCCAGGCCTGCAAAGCGCTGCGCGAAGAGGGCTATCAGGTCGTGCTGGTCAACTCCAACCCCGCCACCATCATGACGGACCCGGAGTTCGCCGACCGCACGTACATTGAGCCGATCACCCCGGAAACGGTGGAAAAAATCCTCGCCGCCGAGCAGGGCGGGAAGTATCACATCGACGCCTTGCTGCCCACCCTCGGCGGTCAGACCGCGCTCAACTGCGCCTGCCAGTGCTTTGACCGGGGCATCCTCCAGAAATACGGCGTGGAGATGATCGGCGCCACCCGCGACGTCATCCACCGCGCCGAGGACCGCCGCGTCTTCAACGACATCATGCGCTCCATCGGCATGAAGGTCGCCAAGCACGGCATCGCCAACAGCATGGACGAGGCCTTTGCCGTCATCGAACGCACCGGCCTGCCCGCCATCATCCGTCCCGCCTTCACCCTCGGCGGCACCGGCGGCGGCATCGCCTACAACCGCGAGGAGTTCGAAGACATCGCCCGTCGCGGCCTCGACGCCTCCATGACCCACCAGATCCTCATCGACCAGTCGCTCATCGGCTGGAAGGAGTATGAGCTGGAAGTCATGCGCGACCGCGACGACAACGTGGTCATCGTCTGCGCCATCGAAAACTTCGATCCCATGGGCGTGCACACCGGCGACTCCATCACCGTCGCCCCCGCCCAGACGCTGACCGACCGCGAATACCAGCGCATGCGCGATGCCGCGGTGGCGATCATCCGCGCCATCGGCGTCGAAACCGGCGGCTCGAACATCCAGTTCGCTATCAATCCCAACGAAGACGTCGAACGCGGCATCCCCGCCGGCGAAATGATCGTCGTCGAGATGAACCCGCGCGTCTCCCGCTCCAGCGCGCTCGCTTCCAAAGCCACCGGCTTCCCCATCGCCAAGCTCGCCGCCAAGCTCGCCGTGGGCTACACGCTCTGGGAACTGCCCAACGACATCACCGGGCAGACCGTCGCCTGCTTTGAGCCCAGCATCGACTATGTGGTCACCAAGATTCCGCGCTGGACGTTTGAGAAGTTCCCCGAAGCCGATGAAACGCTGACCACGCAGATGAAGAGCGTGGGCGAAGCCATGAGCATCGGGCGCACCTTCAAGGAAAGCCTGCAAAAAGGCATCCGCTCCATGGAGGTCAAGCGCTTCGGGCTCGGGCTCGACGGCAACGACAAATGGCTCAACGCCCGGCGCGGCAAGAAGAACGCCGACGGCTCGGCGGTCGAATGGCCCATCAACCTCGACAAGCTCCGCCGCAAGCTGGCGGTGCCGTCGCAGGGCCGGCTGTACTACATCCGTTATGCCTTCAAGATGGGCTGGACCATCGAGCAGATATTCCAGCTCACGCACATCGACCCCTGGTTCCTCGAACAGCTCCAGCAACTGGTGCGTTTTGAAGATGAGCTGTGCGCTTACGACCAGTTGGATGCGGTGCCGCCGGCGCTGCTGCGCCGCGCCAAGGAACTGGGCTACTCCGACCCGCAACTGGCGAACCTGTACCTGGGCTCCATCAGCACGCAGCACATCCTGACCGTGCGGCGGCATCGCCAGGCGTTGGGCATCGAGCCGGTCTACAAGCTGGTGGACACCTGCGCCGCCGAGTTTGAAGCGACCACGCCTTACTACTACTCCGCGTATGAAGCCCCCATCACGCAGGTGACGCTGGAAGATGCCGCCAGCGAGTCATCGTCAGCGGTCTGCGCCATGCCGCCGGTGTCCAGCACCGCGAAAGCGGATGACGAAATCCGCGTGACCGACAAGAAGAAAATCATCATCCTCGGCGGCGGTCCCAACCGTGTGGGCCAGGGCATCGAGTTCGACTACTGCTGCGTGCAGGCCGCCTTTGCCGCCCAGGAGCTGGGCTTTGAAGCGGTGATGGTCAACTCCAACCCGGAGACGGTTTCCACCGACTACGACACCAGCGACCTGCTGTTCTTCGAGCCGCTGACGCTTGAGGACACGCTCAACATCATCGAACGACTCAACGGACAGAAGCTCGGCACCCCCGGAGGACTGGTCCACGGCGTCATCGTGCAGTTCGGCGGACAGACCCCGCTGAACCTGGCGCACGGCCTGGAAGCGGCGGGGGTGCCCATCATCGGGACCAGCGTCGACAGCATCGACCTGGCGGAAGACCGCAAACGCTTCGCCCAACTGCTGGCGAAGCTGGACATCAAGCAGCCCGCCAACGGCATCGCCTACACCGTCGATGAAGCGGAACAGGTCGCCCAGAAAATCGGCTATCCCGTGCTGGTGCGCCCCAGCTTCGTGCTCGGCGGCCGGGCGATGGAAACCGTTTATGACGACGCCCAACTGCGCCACTACATGGCGCTCGCGCTGGGCGCCAGCGATCTGGAAGGCGAGCCGATTCTCATCGACGACTTCCTCGCCGAAGCCATCGAGTGCGATGTGGACGTCATCGGCGACTACGGCGTCGACGGCGATTGCCGGGCGCTGGTCTGCGGCGTGATGGAACACATCGAGGAGGCCGGCATCCACTCGGGCGACAGCGCCTGCGCGATTCCGCCTTACACGCTGCCCGCTGCGGTTGTCGCCCGGTTGAAAGAGCAGGCCCGCAGCCTCGCCCAGGCGCTGCGCGTGCGCGGCCTGATGAACGTGCAGTTCGCCATCAAGCGCACTGGATCGCAGTACGACATTTATGTGCTCGAAGTGAACCCCCGCGCTTCACGCACGGTGCCGTTCGTCTCCAAGGCGACCGGCGTGCCCTGGGCGCGGATTGCCGCCAAGGTGATGGCGGGCAACCAACTGAGCAAGCTGGGCGTCACGCAGGAAGTGGTGCCCACGCATACCTCGGTGAAGGAATCGGTGTTCCCGTTCAGCAAGTTCCCCGGCGTGGACGTGGTGCTCGGGCCGGAGATGCGGTCCACCGGCGAAGTGATGGGCATCGACGTGAGCTTCCCGGTCGCGTTTGCCAAGAGCCAGATGGCGGCCGGCGGTTCGCTGCCGCTGGAGGGCAAGGTGTTCCTCTCCGTGCGCGAGGGCGACAAGGAGCACATCCTCCCGGTCGCCCGGCAACTGGTGGAACTGGGCTTTGACCTGGTCTGCACGCGCGGCACGCACGCGTTTCTGGCGGAGCATGGCCTGACCACGCAGATCATCAACAAAATCAGCGTCGGTCGCCCCAACGCCATCGACCTGATAAAGAACCACGAGCTGGCGCTGATCATCAACACGCCCACCCGCAAGGGCATCGCCACCGATGAAGGTCGGCTGCGCGCCACCGCGGTGCGGTTCAATGTGCCGATGATCACCACCACCACCGGCGCCGCCGCGGCCGTGCAGGCGATTGCCGCATTGCGGGCGGGGACGTGGGGCGTGCGGGCGCTGCAGGAATATCACTGACCCCCGGATTTGGCGTGCAGCCATGGTTGTCTGCAACGAGCCGGAAGCGTCAGCGACGGGCGCGGCGATCGGCGTCCGTTGACTCGGTGCAACCAGTTAAATCCAACGGCAACCATGCGCCAGCTGGTAGGTCCGGGCTTGCCCGGACACGAACCCCCTGCGTCCTGCCATGTCCGAGCCAGCCGGACCTGCAGGTGGTGGCCCCGGGATTTGCCTGGTTGCACAGAGGGAATGGACGTCGCGCGCCAGGCCCGTCGCTGACGCTTCCGGCTCGTTGTTGCGATTACGTGCGTGTGGTGGATGCGGTTGGTTTACGCCACTTCCGCCGGCGGCAGGAACTGCGCCGTATCGCCCAGCGGGTTGGGGCCGTCGCAGTCGTGCAGTTGCTGAATGTCGACCCCCAGCAGCGCCAGCAGGCCGTGATCCATGCAGAATTGCAGGCCCACCAGGTTCACGCCGTCGCGCACCTGCCGGCAGTGGCGGACGATCACGGCAATCTGCCCGACGCTGTAGCCATGCTGGATGAAATCGCAGCGCCAGGTGGAGTCGACCTCGAACTCATGCTGCGAGACGATGCCGATCCCGCCGCGCCCCAGGTCGCGCAGTTGCACCGGCAGCGGATGGCTCGCCAGACGCGAGCGGTCCATCTTGCTCATCTCGGCGTCCCCGCGCACCACGAACCGAATGAATTGCCGTTTGCCCGTGCCGGCGTTGGGATTACGCAGGCCCTCAAGCTGGAGCAATTCTTCCAACAGTTGACGAGCATTCTGGTCAGACACGTTGGCTTCCCCTTACCGGGCTGTATACGGCTCCAGCCCTACAAATGAGCCAGCCTGGACCCATGGTTAGGTATCGGCAGGAATCTCCAGTTGCTTTGGGAACATAGCGCGCCGGAAGGCTAACCGTGCGTGAATCGATCAGGTATTCACCAATGTCGGGAAATTCACGTCCGGTAACCATCAGATCAGGTGCGAAGATGTTCACTTACACGTGTCTGGAGCGCGCCCATGTCTGCCCGCGCGCGGGTATTTCCCGTTGCTGCGCTAAGCCAGCAGGGCGACAAATTGCCAGAACTGAACTTGAAGAGGCGGGGAGCCTTACGGCACCACGTAGAAGCTCGCCTGCGGGGTCAGGTCGTTGAGCCAGATGCTGTCCCAGTCATCGCGGATCTGGCGCTTCTGCATATTGCGAATGCGGGCGATGAGGTTCTTGCGTTCGTCGTGCGTGTTGGCCATGCCCACCCGCTCGGGCGTGGGGTTGCGCCGCAGGCTCTGCAGCGTCACCTTCCTGGAACTGCAGCCGCCCAGCAGCAGCACGGACGCAGCCAGCAGACAGACCACGGTGAACAGACGGGCAGGACTCATGCGCACGAGGACACCTCCAATTCGATGGCGCCATTGTCAGGGCGATCCATGCGGGTGTCAATCGGCATTTATCCATTTGCATTCAGTCAGCCCCAGCCGACAATGCCCAGCCTGATGCCCCGCCCGTCGCGCCAAGGATTTTGCCCATGACCGCCCCCGACTTGCGCTTTCGTCAGATACATCTGGACTTCCACACCTCGGGGCTGATCCCCGATGTCGGGCGGGATTTTGCTCCTGAACGCTTTGCCGCCCGGCTGGCGGACGCCGGGGTGAATTCGGTCACCTGTTTCGCCCGTTGCCATCACGGCTGGCTGTACTACAACTCGGCGCGGTTCCCCGAGTTGGTGCACCCGCATCTGCAGCAGCGCGACCTGCTCCGGCAGCAGATCGAAGCGTGTCACGCCCGGGGCATCCGCGTGCCCATCTACATCACCGTACAGTGGGATGAGCGGATCGCCAACGCCCATCCGCAGTGGCGGGTGATGACGCCCGAAGGTCAGCTCGAAGGCACCCCACCGTACCAGCCGGGGTTTTATCGCCGGCTGTGTCTGAACACCCCCTATGTCGACTGGCTCGAGCGCATGACCGAGGACGTGCTCGACCACCTGCCGGTTGACGGACTGTTTTTCGATATTGTGGCGCCGATGGATTGCTCCTGCGCGTTTTGCCGGGCGGACATGGCCCAGCAGGGAATCGACGCCAGCGATACGGCAGCACGGCAGGCGTTCGGCCGGGCGGTGGAAGCCCGTTTCATGGAGCGGATGACCGCGTTCGTCCGCGCCCGCAACGCCGACTGCACCATCTTCTACAACGCCGGCCACGTCGGGCCCCGCCATCGCGCGCTGCGTGAGCATTTCAGCCATCTGGAGCTCGAATCACTGCCCAGCGGCGGGTGGGGGTACCTGCACTTTCCGCTGGCGATGCGCTATGCTCGCACGTTGGGGTTGCCGTGCCTGGGGATGACCGGCAAGTTCCACACGTTCTGGGGCGATTTCCACTCCTTCAAGAATCCCGCAGCCCTGCAATTCGAGTGTTTCCAGATGGCGGCCCTGGGGGCGCGCTGTTCGATCGGCGATCAGTTGCATCCACGCGGGGAATTGTGCGAACACACCTACGCCCTGATCGGGTCGGTGTACCACCGCATCGCCGCCGCCGAGCCGTGGTGTCAAAACGCCCGGCCGGTCAATGATCTGGCGGTGTTGACGCCTGAAGCCTTCGCCGCCACCGCCGGGCATGACGACCTGCCCCGGGCCATGATGGGCGCGGTGCGCCTGCTGCAGGAACTCAAGCAGCAGTTCGACATCATCGATACCGAGGCGGATTATTCGCGCTACCGCGTGCTGGTGTTGCCGGATGTCGCGCCGCTTTCCCCCGCGCAGGCGCGGAAGATCGACCAGTACGTGAAAAACGGTGGAGCGCTGCTGGCGACGCACCGCGCCGGGCAGCCGCAGCCGGACCAGGCGTTTGCCCTGTCGTGCCTGCCGGTGCGTTACGTTGGCCCCAGCGCTCCGGCGGCGGATTACTTCCTGCCGCACGCCGACGCGCAGTTGGGGTTGCCCAGCACTGAACATGTGATGTATCAGCCGGGGGTGCATGTCGAGGCCGCGGCCGACGCGCAGGTGCTCGCCCAGCGGGTGTTGCCGTATTTCCCGCGCGACTGGAAGCACTACTGCTCGCACCGGCAGACGCCGTCGAGCGGGGAGCAGCGCGGGGCGGCGCTGGTGCAGCGTGGCCAGGTGATTTACGCCGCCCATGCGTTGTTTTCCGACTACCAGCACTGCGCCCCGCGCTGGTGTCGGCAGATCGTGGCGGGGGCGCTGGCGCGTCTGCTGCCGCGCCCGCTGGTGCAGGTCCAAGGCCCGGCGGCGCTGCTGGCGATCCTGAACAGCCAGCCGGAGCACAGTCGTTTCGTGCTGCATTTGCTGTACTACCTGCCCCAGCGCAACAGCGACACCATCGACATTCTGGAGGATGTGCCGCCGCTGCATGACGTGCCGGTGACGCTGCATCTGCCGCAGCCGGTGCAGACAGTCAAGCTGGCGCCGGAGGGCCGGGAGTTGCCGTTTGAGCAATGGGACGATGCCTGCCGGTTCGTCGTGCCCCGGATTGAAGGCTGGCAGATGATCGAGCTGACGGTGTGATGTATTTATAGATCCGGGCCTATTTCCACTTTTTAATGGTTCGTGTGTCCAATGACCATTAACCTGACTGTAAATGCATCACTATTACCACTCCATTCATAGACTTGAGCAAAAGGAACATGATCGCCGCTGTCGCAGGTTGGCGGAGAGTATTGAAATGCCTTTGTTAGTGGGAATGGAATCGAAAATTGTTTCATTTCAGCAACAAATCTAATATCTGAAACTGGAATAATAATACCGCCTGAATTTACAAAATATTTTTCAGTAATGTATTCGTTGCAAAATAGAATTTTATGAACAGGTGAACTACCAAATGGAACATCATTCCATGCGCTTTCTTGGGAAATTATTGTATTCCATATCTGGAGTATAGTGACCTCTGTGTCGCTATTGTCTAGAATAACTAGAGGAAAAGAATTCAGCTCTTCAAGATTTTTGCTGGCGATAACCTTGTGGTTGACCAAAATACATGAATCGGTGTAGGTTCCATGTCGTGCCACCATTGGCGCAAATTGCGGAATCCACGCTGATATATCATTAGTTGAAATTTCGTGAAATGTTCGCAGTTCAATGTTCAATTTTCGGGCGGCAGAAATTGCTGGCTTTGAAAAGCCCGTGCTGGAAACCGCCATCACTTTGTCAAGGTGAAACCGACTGCGACGCCCGGAAAGCTGCTCAATCCAGCTTGCGGGTGCGGGATGTTCGTTGGGCCTGTCTCTGCATTCAATGAGGAATGTAAGTTTTCCTGATCCTACCGTGCCGCTTATAACAATATCAAGCTCGGCAACAGGAACACCTTCCTCATCAAATAATCGCTTTCGCTTCTGAATATTAAATCCGGGTGGAAGGGAAATCCCTTCGATCAGGCTGACCATGTCTTCTAGAAAATGGCCGGTATTGTTGTTCACATGAGTCATCCCGGACAGTTGAAGGTTCCCAATGAGTATTCTATTTGCCGCTATCCTACACCCGCCATGCGGTGGGTCAGGGCGGCCAGCGCGTCGCCGGCGTAGCGGACGTCCTGGGTGGTCAGGAAGGGGCCAAAGCTCAGGCGGGTCATGCCGCCCAGGCGATCGGTGCCGAAGGTCGCATGCGCCAGCGGGGCGCAGTGGATGCCCGAGCGGGTGAGGATGCCGAACTCCTGTTCGAGCGCGTCGGAGAGCGCCTGGGGCTGATCGAAGCCGTCGATGCGGACGGAAAAGACGCCGCAGCGATTTTTCACGCCCTGGGGTCCGAAGTAGGTCAGACGCCGATCATGCTCGGCGATTTCGCTCAGGCATTCGATCATGGTCGCCATGAGCTGTTTTTCATGCCGCCACACGGCCTCGACGCCGCGGTCGAGAATCCACTGCACGCCTTCGGACAAGCCGATGATGCCGATGGCGTTGTGGCTGCCGGGTTCGAAGCGGTCGGGCAGGAAATCGGGTTGCACCGCCTGATCGCTGATGGAGCCGGTGCCGCCTTCGCGGATGGTGACGAGCTGCTTTTCCATGCCCGGACGCAGGTACAGGAAGCCGGTGCCCAGCGGCCCGAGCAAGCCTTTGTGGCCGGGGGCCGCGAGCATGTCGATGTCCATCGCCTGCACGTCAAGGGGAAAATGCCCGCAGGTCTGGGCGGCATCGACGAGGAAGGGGACGCCATGCTCGCGGGCGACTCGGCCGACCTCGGCAATGGGTTGGAGCGTGCCCGAGACGTTGGAGCCATGCACGATGGCGATGAGGCAGGTGTCGGGCGTGATGGCGCGGGCGATGTCCTGCGGATCGACCAGCCCGGTCTGCGGATCGCAGGGCACGCGCGTCTGTGTGATGTGGCTGTGCTGGCACAAGGCGCTGAACGGCCGCAGGACGGAGTTGTGATCCAGATGGGTGGTGATGAGGTGGCGCGGGCGGGAAGCATCCGCCCAGACGATGCCGCGGATCGCCAGGTTCAGCGCGTCGGTGGTGTTGAGCGTGAAGATGATGTTTTCGGGATGGTTGAGATCCGCGCCGATGAGCTGGGCGATGCGCGCGCGGCATTGGTTCATCAACCGGCCGGCTTCGCGGGCTTCGTGATAGGCGCCGCGGCCGGGGCTGGCGCCCAGCTCGGTGGCGTAGTGGGTCATCGCCTGGAGCACCGTCGCCGGCTTGGGGAAGCTGGTGGCGGCGTTGTCCATGTACAGTCGTCGTCCCGCGGTCACAGTCACCCTCCCGAGCCAGTCATTCGCTGAAAAATCCGCCCGCCTGCTGGCGTTTGAGCTTCAGCCGCAGCCGTTCCATTTCGGTCTTAAGCTCGGCGGGATGGTCCTTGGCGGGAACCGTATCAGCATAGCTCTGCAAGGCCTGCAAAGCGCCCGCCACGTCGTTTTTGTCTTCCAGACTGCGGGCTTTGGCCATGAGCTCGCTCAAAGGTCCGATGCCGGGGGTGCTGTCGAACAGCGAAGGGCCGGAGCCGCCGGGGGCTCCAGGTGTTCCGGTGGCTGCGTTTCCGGGGGCGGAGGCGCTCCCGGGGGCGGGGGCGGGGGCGGGGTTGGGCATGGGAACGCCGAAGCCGGGGTGCGTGGGGCCTTGCCGATCCGCCTGTTTCTGCCACGCCAGCACGAGCACGACGACCAGCGCCAGCACCGCCAGATTGGAGACGACCAGCAGGACGGTGACGGAGTTGAGGCGTTTGCCCTGCTGCCGGAGGGTTTCACGGGTGTCGGCCTGCTCATCCTCACTGGGGTCGAAGTCGATCGCCTGGGGTGCGATCGGTTTAGTGACAGCCGGGGTCGCAGCCGCCGGGGCCGCGGGCGCAGGAGCACTGGGTTTGACGGCGGTGGGCGCGGGACTGGCGCTTTGCCGATTGACCGTAGCCGCGCCGAGCACCTGGCTGAGCAGATCGGCGCCGGGGGTGGTCGGCGCCGTCGGCGTGGGGGCCGGGGCGGCAACGGGGCTGGTCAGCGGGCTGGTTTTACCGGGTGCAGGAGGGGCAGCGGGGGCGGGAGCGGCGGCGGGGGCGTCCCCATTGGCGAGCCGTTCAAGCTGATCATCGAGGGCACGCTGGGCGGTGGCGGCATCGGTGGCGGTGGGGTAGAGCAGCCCCAGCTCATTGCGCTGCGGGGCGTCGGTGAACTTCTCGGCACACACGCCGCAGCGGGTGTCGGTGGGCTCGACGTGACTGCCGCAGGCGTGGCAATAGCCCACCAGATGCGCCAGGCCCGGGGTGTTGCGGGCGAGCGCCCAGAACTGCCGGGTGGTGGGCCCGCGCACGATGGTCATCGCCTTGAGCTTGCCCGCCAAGGCTTGCCGTTTGAGCACGTCGTAGCTGCAGCCGGGACGGAACGGCCGACGGGCGTCGCGGATGTACCACGGCCCCATGGCGATCTGCGTCGCCTTGCGGCTGAGCGGTTCAAACAGCCCGTGGCATTCCTCGCAGCGATCGGTCGCGCGCTGGTTGATATGCCCACAGTAGGGACACAGGATGGTCTGCGTTTCTTCAGCCATGCGAACCGGCCTCCGCGGTTGGGACGTTGACAGTTCTCCAACGGGGTCGTAGCGTGACGCCATGGATTGGCGCCGGACCCTCATCCTGTTGTGCGGCATCACCCTGTCGGCTTGTGCCGCCGGCAAGCGTGGTACGCCGATCTCCGTCTCTCCACCCGCTGGCGCCGCGGGCACTTCCGCTCGGCCTGCCGCCCAATCTACCCGCGCTGACGCCGCGCCGCCAGCGGCAACCGGTCCCTTGGCGTATGTCGATGGCCAGGCGGTGCAGTGGTCGGCGGTTCGCCCGGCGCTGCTCGAAGCCGCCGGGGGCGAGGTGCTCACCGAATATGTCCTGGAACAGGCGCTGCGCCAGCGGCTGGCGTCCCGGCAATTGCTCATCGACGAACGGCAACTCGACGCCGAGCGGCAGATCATGCTTGACCTGCTGGCTCCCGACCCCGACCAGGCGGCCCGCCTGCTGCGCGAGCTGCGCGTCCGCCGGGGGCTGGGCGAAGCGCGTTTCCGCTCCCTGCTCTGGCGCAATGCCGCCTTACGCCTGCTGGTGCAGCCGGAGGTCATCGTCACCGAGCAGGCGCTCCGGCAGGCTTACGAACTGGAACACGGGCTGCGCCATGTCGCCCGGCTGATCACCGTGGACAGCGCCGCCGTGGCGGGACAGATCACTGCGCAGGCGCGAGGCGGCGCGGCATTTGTCGAACTGGTCAATCGCCACAGCACCGACCCCACCCGCAACAACGGTGGCCTGCTCCCGCCGGTGAGTCCCGCGGACGCCACCTACCCGGCGGCCCTGCGCCGCGCCATGGCGCAACTGACCCCCAATCAGGTCAGCGACCCGATCGCCCTGGAGCAGGGTTTTGCGATTTTGCGTCTGGAAGCGACAATAGCCCCCGACGGCGTGGACTTTGCCCAGGTGCGTGGGCAACTGGAAGTCAGCGTTCGCCGCGAGATGGAACGGATGCTCATGGCCCGTCTGGTGCGAACTACGCTCGATGACGCCGACGTGACGGTGCTCGATCCCCAACTGAGCGCCAGTTGGCAGCAGGCGCGCAAGCAGGCCGCGGCGGCGCCTTGAGCGCTATACTTCCCCCCGCTCCGAACCTGAGTCCGCTTCGCTTCTCCGCTCTTCCGAGCTTTTCCCATTTTCCGCAAAGGCTTTGTCATGGATATCCGTGTCGCCAGCCGCATTGAACGCCTGCCCCCGTACGTGCTGGGGCGTTTGAAACAGATGATTTACGATCGCCGCCGCGAGGGCGCGGATGTGATCGACATGAACATGGGCAACCCGCTGGACGCGCCGCCCGACCCCGTGGTGGACAAAATCCGCGAGGCGGTCAGCGACCCGCGCAACAGCCGATACTCCGTCTCGGCGGGCATCCGCAACCTGCGCCGCGACATGGCGCAGAAGTACAAACGCCGCTGGGGCGTCGAACTGGACCCCGACACCGAGGTCATTGCGACCATCGGCTCCAAGGAAGGCTTCAGCCACATGTGCTTGGCGCTGCTGGGCCCGGGTGACATCGCCGTCGTTGCCGACCCCGCCTTCCAGATTCACACCTACGCGGTGGTGCTCGCCGGCGCCAGCACGGTGTCGGTGCCGCTGGGCAATGACGCCGCGTTCCTGGCGCGCATTGAAGCCGTGCTCGAACACCTGACCCCCAAGCCCAAGGTGGTGGTGCTCAACTACCCGCACAACCCCACGACCATGACCGTTGACCGCGGCTTCTTCGATCAGGTCGTCGCCATGGCGGCGCGGCATCAGGTCATGATCCTCCACGACTTCGCCTACGGCGAAACCTGCTTCGACGACTACACCGCCCCCAGCTTCCTCCAGGCCCAGGGCGCCAAGGAATACGGCGTCGAGTTCACCACCCTGAGCAAACCCTACAACATGGCGGGCTGGCGCATCGGCTTCTGCTGCGGCCACAAGCAGATGATCAAAGCCCTGGGCACCATCAAGGGCTACTACGACTACGGCATCTTCCAGGCGGTGCAGATTGCCGCCATCATCGCCATGCGCGAAGGCGATCACCACATTCAAGCGCAGAACCTCAAATACCAGCAGCGCCGTGATGTGCTGGTCTCGGGCCTGCGGAAAATGGGCTGGGAAGTCGACAGCCCCCGGGCGACCATGTTCGTCTGGGCCAAGGTGAACCCCGAGCAACTGGCGCGCTTCAACAACTCCACCAATGACTTCTGCCTGGCGATGGTCGAACAGGCGGACGTCGCCATGACCCCCGGCGCTGCGTTCGGCCAGCAGGGCGAAGGCTATGTCCGCATGGCGCTCATCGAAAACGAGCAGCGGCTCAAGCAGGCGATGCGCCAGCTCAACCGCGTGCTGATGCGCAGCGAAACCACGGTGGGCTGAACGCCGCATGACGCGGGGTGTAGGTCCGGGCTTGCCCGGACACGAACCACGCAGCGTCAACGTGGTAAGCCCGGCTGGCCCGGACATGTGTCACTCAGCGTCCAGCAGTGTCCGGGCGAGCCCGGACCTACAAAGATGCTGACGCCGCGCACCACACCTGAAGTGTTTGTTTGCAGGTCCGGGCTCGCCCGGACATTTTCTGTGATACCAAGGGAAACCCGCGCCACATCGGTTCGGGCTGCTCATGACGCTTGACCTCACCAGCACGCAAAATCCCCGCGTCAAGGCGGCGGTCGCGCTCCGCACCGGGCGCGACCGCCGCGCCGCGGGTTTGCTGCTCGCCGATGGGCCGCGCCAGGTCGAACGCGCTGCCGGCGCAGGGTTGGCCGGCCATGAGCTGTTCTGGTGTCCCGATCTGCTGCCCGTTGCTCCGCAGGTTCCGGGGGCCCGGCTGTACCGCTGCAATCGCGCGGTGATGGAAAAACTCGCCTACCGCAACAACCCCGAGGGCGTCGTCGGCGTGTTTGACGCCCCGCAGTGGACGCTGCCCCAGGCGTTGGATCAGGCGGCAGCGCCGGCGCTGTGGCTGATCGCGGTCGGCGTGGAAAAGCCGGGCAATCTCGGCGCGATGGCGCGTACCGCCGAAGCTGCCGGGGCGGCAGGCCTGCTCGTGGCGGATGAAGTCGTCGATCCTTTCAACCCCAACGCCATCCACGCCAGCACCGGCGCGGTGTTCCGTCTGCCGGTGGTGGCGGCCGCCGGCCCGGTGCTGCGCGCCGAACTGGCGCAGCGCGGCATCACGCTCATCCTCACGTCCCCCCGCGCGGAGCAGCTTTACACCCAATGCGACCTGCGGCGACCCGTCGCCATCGTCATCGGTCCCGAGGACACCGGCCTGAGCGATGACTGGTTCGACGCCAACACTCCGCAGCAATCGGTGCGTATCCCGATGCAGGGCCCGACCACCGATTCGCTCAATGCTTCCGTCAGCGCAGCGCTCCTGCTATACGAAGCGGTGCGCCAGCGCGCATTGCCTTAACGAGCCGGAAGCGTGAGCGACGGGCGCTGCCCCCGACATCCGTTGAATCGGTGCAACCAGGCAAAGCCCATGGCAACCGGGAGCCCAACCCGTCGTTGACGCTTCCGGCTCGTTGCTGAACCAATGAACGCCATCCTGTAGGTCCGGGCTGGCCCGGACAGGAATGCCGCTTGGTTGTCGTTGTCCGGGCCAGCCCGGACCTAAAAAAACATGTTCGCAGCGTGGGGCTTAATGCTCCGCCGCGACGTCGATTTCCACCGCCGGGCCGACGCCTTCCGGCTCGCGGATGGATTCCACCATGTCGCGCACCTTGGCGCTGGGCGCGGCACACAGCGGCGTCAGGCCCAGCGTGACGACGAAGTTCAGCACCATGCCCACCGTGCCGATGCCTTGCGGGCCGATGCCCAGACACCACCGGCTGCCGCCGAAGTAGATGTTGTGCACGATGTAGAACGCGGTGAAGCCTAACCCGACAATCATGCCGGTGACGGCGGGAACTGTGCCCACGCGCTTGGAGAAAATGCCCAGCACGATGGCGGGGAAGAAGCTCGCCGCCGCCAGCCCGAAGGCGAACGCCACCACCTGCGAAACGAAACCCGGCGGATAGATGCCAAACAAGCCGGCAATCACCACCGCGCCGCCGATCACCGCCCGGCCAACCACCAGCCGGCGCGCTTCGGTCGCCTGCGGATTGATCACGCGGTAATACAGGTCATGCGCCACGCTCGACGAAATCACCAGCAGCAAACCGCTGGCGGTCGACAACGCTGCCGCCAGACCGCCAGCCGCCGCCAGCGCGATGATCCAGTTCGCCAGCTCCGCCATCTCCGGCGTCGCCAGCACGATGATGTCCACATCCGGCCCACCGAGTTTCTTTTCATTGAGCAGCACCCGGCCGTCCACGCCGTCGGCGCCCACGGTGTCGATCCAGCGCTGATGCTTCTGCCGCAACCCGGCGATCTCCGGGCCGGGCATGGAGCCAGTGCGGAAGATTTCATTGTCCGGGCGATTCGAGTAGCGCACCACGCCGTCGCCGTCATCCAGCCAGAGGATCAGGCCCGTCCGCTCCCAGCTATGGAACCACGCCGGCAGTTCGGCGGCGGTTTTACTTTGCAATGAGCTGATCATGTAGTACCGGGCGAATGCGGCCGTGGCGGGGGCGGTGAGATAGAGCAGGGCGATGAACAGCAGCGCCCAGAAGGCGCTCCAGCGCGCCGCTTTGACGTTGCGCACGGTGTAGAACCGCACGATGACATGCGGCAACCCGGCGGTGCCGACCATGAGCGTCAGGGCGGTGCAGAAGACGTTGATGCGATTCCACGGGCTGCCTTCGACGAACGGTTGCGTATAGCTGGCGAAGCCGAGGTCCGCGTGGATGCGGTCGAGCTTTTCCAGCAGGTACATGCCTTCGCCGACGACGCCGCTGCCCAGGCCCACCTGCGGCATCGGGTTGCCGGTGAGTTTGATGCTGATGGCGATGGCGGGGATGAGGAAGCCGGTGATGAGCACCCAATACTGGGCGACCTGCGTCCAGGTGATGCCTTTCATGCCGCCGAGGGTGGCGTAGATGAAGACGATGATCATGCCGATGACGACGCCGACGTTGACATCGACTTCGAGGAAGCGGGCGAAGACGATGCCCACGCCGCGCATCTGCCCAGCGACATAGGTGAAGCTGACGAAGATGGCGCACACCACCGCCACGAGGCGCGCCACGCGCGAGTCATAGCGATCGCCCACGAAGTCGGGCACGGTGAAGTGGCCGAACTTGCGCAGGTAGGGCGCCAGCAGCAGCGCCAGCAGCACGTAGCCGCCGGTCCAGCGCATGAGGTAGACCCCGCCAGCGTAGCCCATGGTGGAGATGAGTCCCGCCATGGAAAGGTAGCTGGCGGCGCTCATCCAGTCGGCGCCGGTCGCCATGCCGTTGGCGATGGCGGGCACGCCGCGCCCGGCGACGTAGAACCCGGTGGTGTCGCGCACCCGACTGAGCCACGCGATGGTGAGGTACAGGGTGAAGGTCACGCCGACGATCAGATAGGTCCAGGCAGGTACGCTCATGGCTCCAGCGTCCCCTCCACCTCGGGTTCATCATCGCGATAGCCGGCCGTCCGCCGCAGTTGGTCCAGCTCCGCGTGGTGGGTGGCGTCCAGGCGGTTCATGATCAGGCAGTACGCCAGGATGCACAGCACAAAGGTGATGATCGAGCCCTGCTGGGCGAACCAGAAGCCCAGGGGAAACCCCGCCAGATGGATGGCGCTGATGCGATCCGCCAGCAGCACCCCCAGCCCCAGGCCCGCAAAAGCCCAGATCGCCAGCAGGATCAGCATGACCAGAATGTTCTTGCGCCAGTAGCGATCGATGCACGCCGCGATGCGCGGGTCATGCACATCCACGGGAATGCTCTCCGGCGCGGGGCCGGGAGCAGGCGGGCGATTGGACATGTCAGCCTCCCAAAGTGCTGGCGGAGAACTCCACCACAGCCGTGAGGCGCAATGCTAACGTCAGGTTAGCGCCGGACGCAACCTTTTTGCCCACCTATTTGCTATCCCGCCTCATCAGGGCACCAGCAGACGACAGGTCGCCGCCTGCGGGTCGAAGATGTCCAGGGCTGCAAACAGCTTGTGGGCGAAGGCGCGATGACCTTCGGCGTTGGGGTGAAACTCGTTGCTCATCCAGTAATACAGCCGGCCGCCCACGCTCTTCCAGTAAGCGTAGTGATCCACCAGCGGCAGGTTGCGCTCGGTTGCCACCTGACGGATCGCCTCCATGTAAGCATCGATGTGCGGCGAACGGTCCGGCGCGGTGTTGGGCAGGATCGGACAGGTGGTCTGCAACACCAGCTCACTGCCCAGAGCCGCGATCCGGTTCGCCAGTTCCGTCAGGTTGGCGTGAAACTCGTGCAGCGTCACCGGGTTGTTGGTCGAGCAGTCGTTCATGCCGATCATCAGCAGGACGACGTCAGGTTTGAACTGCGCCAGCCGCCAGTCGAAGCCTTCGAGCAACTGCCGCGTGCTGTTCCCGCTGATGGCGGTGTTGATGACCACATCCATGCTGCGCTTGAGCTCGAAGCGCACGCGCTCGGCGAACAGCTGGGTGTAATCGCGCTGGCCGAAGGTGTGCAGCGCCCCGTGGGTGATGCTGTCGCCGTAGAACAGCCATTTGCGCGGCTGGGGATCCTTGAGCAGGGCTTTGATGCGATCCATGAAATTGACCTTCTGCAACGAATGATGCGGGGGGCTTACAGCGTGGCGTTCTGGAACAACTCGATGACTTCGCCATCGGGGCCGGTGAAAAACGCCAGCCGGACGTCAGTGGGAGCGGGGCGGGAAGGGATGGTCAGGCTCTTGGGTTCGACCGTCACCGGATAGCCGGCCGCGCGGACGCGCTCGACCACGGCATCGCAGTTGGTGGTGCGCAGCGCCAGATGCAGGAACACGCCTTCCTCCTGCGGCAACGCTTGCGCGGGACGCTCAAAGATTTCCAGATAGTTGCCGTCGCCGGTGTCGAGCATGGCGGCCCGCTGCGGTTTTTCCTTCCATTCGATCTTCAGGGCAAAGCCCAGCACCTGGGTGTAGAACTGCACGCTGCGGTCCCAGTCGCGCACGCGCAGCGCGACATGATGAAACCCGCCGCCGCCGAGGATGGAATTGTGACCTGCCATGGAAAAGCTCCTTGTATTGCCGCATCAACGAGCCGGAAGCGTGAGCGACGGGCAGCGTCAACGAACGCCAAGGTTCGCTGGTTAACCCGGCAGGCCCTTGGTCGCCCCTGGCCCACCCCGTCGCTGACGCTTCCGGCTCGTTTATTGAATGCAGCGCGCGTGGCAGCATATCGACGCGGCCGGCGCATCGCCAGATGACGCGCACCTGTCCTACGCCAGCTGCCGCTACAATCGCCCGCATGACCACCCCCGCAAAACTCGTCGTGCGCGGCTTCCCGCTGGGCGATTGGCAAACCAACTGCTTTGTCGTCCACGCCAAAGCCGGCCGCGACTGCTGGATCATCGACGCCGGCTTCGAACCCCAGCCGCTGATCGACTACATCCAGCAGCAACAGCTCACGCCCCGGCTGATCGTGCAGACCCATGCGCATGTGGACCACATTGCCGGGCTGGCGGCGTTGCGGGCGCTCTGGCTGGATACGCCGATTCTCATCCATGAAGCCGAGCGCGATTTCCTGACTGACCCCATGCTCAATCTCTCCATCGCGCTGGCGGACCCCATCGTCGCGCCCCCGGCGGATCGGTTGCTCCAGCATGGCGAGGAACTCGAACTAGACGGCCTGACGTTCACCATCCGCCACACGCCCGGTCACAGCCCCGGCGGCATCACGCTGTACTGCCCGGCGGCGGGCGTGGCGCTGGTCGGCGATGCCCTCTTCGCCGGCTCCATCGGCCGGACCGACTTTCCCACCTCCGACCACCAGACCCTCATGGACGCCATCCACAACCAACTGCTCACGTTGCCCGACGACACCCACATCCTGCCCGGCCACGGCCCGGCAAGCACCATCGGCCAGGAACGCCGGACCAATCCCTTCCTGCGGCAGTAGGACCAGCCGGCGCGGATTGCTACCATGACCCGCCATGACACCTACTCAATCGCTGCCGTTGCTGGATGGTCCGGTCACTTTCGCCGGCGCTGTTTCGCTGCAAACTTCTGAGCAGGGCGTCCAACCCTGGCGCCTCGACTACCGCCAGCTCGCGCTGTACGAGCCGATGTTCCGCGGCCGGGGCGTGGCGGTGTCGGGCGTGCGCCTGACGCTGGTCAGCGATACCTCGACTTTGCTCATTGAAGCCGACAGCCCGCTGAGTGAAAACTGCTTTGAAGCACCCGAGTGGACCTTCGATCTGCTGGTCGACGGCAAGCTCCATCAGCGCATCGCCCAGCCGGTGACGCAGGGCACGTTCCAGTTCACCGATATTCCTGCCGGGGAACATCGGCTGGAGGTGTATCTCGACCTCGCCCGGCCGGTGCGGGTGAGCCAAGTGCTGATCGACGCCGGCGCCAGCGCCCGGCGGTTTGACGATCCGCGCCCGCGCTGGATGGTGTACGGCAGCAGCATCACGCACTGCCGCGGCGCTCATGGTCCCAGTGAAAGCTGGCCGGCGCTGGTGGCGCGACAGTTCGACCTCAACCTGCTGGGCATGGGCTTTGGCGGCAACTGTCATCTGGAGCCGATGGTCTGTCGCACGCTGCGCGATCAGCCGGCGGACCTCATCAGCACCTGCGTGGGCATCAATGTGCAGGGGCAGGGCAGTCTCAACGCCCGCACCTTTCGTGCCGCGGTCATCGGCATGGTGCTGACGATTCGGGACACGCATCCGACTCAGCCGTTCGTGGTGGTGTCGCCCATCTGCTCCCCGCCGCGCGAGACCACCGGCAACATTGCCGGGCTGACGCTGCCCGATTACCGCAAGATGGTCCGCGATGCCGTCGAAGCGCTGCGCAGCCAGGGCGACGCCAACCTGCATTACGTGGACGGGCTGGAATTGTTCGGCGCGGACTTCGCCCATCACATGCCCGACCAACTGCATCCCGACGCCGACGGCATGCACGTGCTGGCGCAGCGTTACGCCAAGCTGGTTATGCCGCATCTGGGGCTGACCCCCAGCGAGGCCCGCGCGTGAACCTGCTCCCAGCGCGACTGCGGCACGGGGTGGGCCTGCTGATCCTGCTGGTCAGCATCACGGTTTCCGCTCGTGGCGATGACGCACCCTTGCCGCCGCCACCGCGCTTCGCCACCAGCGCCGCCGCCCTGCAGGACCTGCGCGAAAGTCCCGCCCAGGCCGCGGCACGAAAGCAATACATCGCCGCCGCCGACCGGGTGCTCCAGCAGGGCGTCACCGTGCCGCGTGGCCCGGGCGACTGGATTTTTTACTACGCCAATCCGGAGAACGGCCAGCGCCTCGAACCGCTCAGCCTCACCGAGCACCGCGATCCCAAGACCGGGAAAATCTTCACCGACGAACGCACTGTGGCCGCCTACCGCACGGTGCTGCACAATCAGCTCAACCGCGATTGCGTCACGCTGGCGTGGGGCTTTGCCGCCAGCAACGACGACCGCTACGCCAGCGCGGTGCGCGACGCGCTGTTGCTGCTGGCGCAGGATTACGCCACGTATCCCAAACGCCGCGACCGCTGGGGGCGCACCGGCTGGCTCGCGTTTCTGGGCGGGCGACGGTACTCGCAATCGCTCTCGGAAGCCGTGGGCGTGTACGAGCTGGCGCAGGCGTATGACCTGGTGCGCACCAGCAGCGCGTGGAGCGACCAGCAACGGCAAACCGTTGAGCAGGATTTCTTCCGCGCCACCGCCGACTCATTGCTGTGGTTCAACCAGGGCATCAACAACCATCAGACGTGGTACAACGCGGGGCTGATGGCGCTGGCGAATGTGCTGGGCGACCGTGCCCTCGCGCAGCGCGTGCTGACCATGAAGGGCGGGTTGTACGATCAGCTTGACCACTCGGCGGGTGCCGACGGGCTGTGGTACGAAGGGGCGATCGCGTATCACTTTTACGCGCTGCAGGCGCTGATGAAAATCGCCGACGCCGGGCGCGGGCTGGGGTTGGAACTGCACGACGATCCGCGTTTCCGTCGGCTGTTCGATGGGCCGCGCGCCGCCTGCTGGCCTGATGGTTCATTTCCCGCGATCAACGACAGCGACCCGGTGAAGCTGACCAACTACCGGTCGATTTATAACTGGGCAGCGCAGCGTTACGACGATCCGAGCTACCGCGATCTGCTGGCGAACCTGCCCACGCATTCGCAGAGCCTGGATGCTGCCGGGCTGGCGATCCTGCGGCAAGGACAGGGCGCGCAGGCCGTCAGCGTGATGCTCGACTTCGGCCCCCACGGCGGTGGGCATGGGCATTTCGACAAGCTGCAACTGCTGCTGTTCGCCCGCGGGCGCGAATGGCTGCCTGACCCCGGCCGACTGACCTACAGCCATCAGCAGTATCAGACGTGGGTCAAGCATACGGCCGCGCACAACACCATCGCCATCAACGGCCGCAGTCAGGCGCCGACCGCCGGCAAGCTCAACTGGCTCACGCAGGGCGCAGGCTTTGCCGCCTGTCAGGTCGAAAGTCGCGGGGCGTATGCCCAGACGGTGCTCACGCGCTCGGTGCTGTTGACCGAGCAGTTCATGGTCGATCAGTTTGAGGTGCAGACGAAACTGCCGGTGCAGATTGATCTGCTGCTGCGTCTGCAGGCCGCCGGCGTGCAGCAGGACTGGGGCGACGGTGAAGCGTTGGCGCAGGTGGGCGAGCGTGATGGCTATCCGCATCTGACCCACGCTCGCCAATGGAACCGCACCGGCGTCCTGCGTCTGACCGCGCGCAGCCAGGATGACCAGCGGCTGGACCTGTGGCTGCTGGACGATCCGGCATTGCGGCAGGTGATCCTCTGCGACAGCATCGGCTACCAGCTCACGGACGTCTGGCCGTGCGTGATCCGCCGCGTGCCGGCGGGGGTCAGCTCGCGCTTCATCACCGTGGCGGACCTGTCGGGCGACGGCTCGGCGGTGCAGGCGGTGCAAGGGGAAGATGGCGCGGTGGTGGTGAAAACCAGTTCGGGAGACCGTCGGATCACGTTTGACGCACAGGGCGCCGCGCTGCACTGAAGCAGGTCCCTATCCACAGCAGCGCATCGGTCTGCTACCTTATCCATCATGCTGCACCGCAACCTTTGGGCGCCCTGGCGGATGGCTTACCTTCAGCAGCTCACGGATGCTGCTGAGGGCGATCAGCCGGCGCCCACGCCAACCTGTTTCCTGTGCGATGCCGGGACGGTCGAGCCCGGCACGCCCGCCGCCGCCGAGCGTCTGGTGCTGGACGTGGGCGAGCATGCGTCGGTGTTGCTCAATCGCTATCCCTACACCAATGGCCACGTGCTGATCGCCCCCAAGGCGCATGTGGCGTCGCTGAGTGATCTCACGCCGCTGGCGCGGGCGGAGATGATGGAACTGACCGCGCGTTGTGAAACGCTGCTGCGCGAGGCGATGCACTGTCAGGGGTTGAATGTGGGGATCAATCTGGGGCGCTGCGCCGGCGCGGGCGTGCCGGGGCATGTGCATATTCATGTGCTGCCGCGCTGGTCGGGCGACACCAACTTCATGGCGACCGTGGGCCAGGTGCGGGTGATTCCTCAGGCGCTGGAGGAGAGCTACGCTTACCTGGCGCAGGCGTACCAGGAGCAGGGGCGGTAAGCGATGGAAACCTGGCTCCCCAGCATGACATGGCGTTCGCCCAGCGAGCCCTACCAGGCGCGTCCCTGCAGGGCTCGCGGGGCGAGCGCCATCCGTGCCCGGTTGGCCAGCGGTCCAATAAAAAGCGCATACCGCCCGGCAGGACGGTATGCAGCACGATCCAGGGATGATTTGTTGATGCCGCCGAGGGCAGGTTTACGCGGCAAAGCGGTCGTCGAAGCGGATGCCGATGTCGAACCCGCTGTGGGTCGGCTGGCAACGGACGACGGTGCCAGCGCCTTCGTACATGCCGTCGGGGCCATGGGGCGGGAAGAGGACGGTGATCCGGCTGCCCGGCTCGAGGAGTTCAGCGCTGTGGGCGCCCAGCCCGGTGTCGGAGAAGTCGCTCAATTCCACCGCACAGATCTTGGGCAGCAGTCCCAGTTTGGTGTCACTGCTGCGCACCGCCGTGACTCGGCCGGAGATGCCGCGACGGGTCGAACGCCGACGTTCGAAGACCAGTGGGTCGGTGTCACGGGCAGGGGTGACCAACCGGAGCGTGGAAATTGCTTGCGACATGCCAGTATCCTCCTCAAAACCCCTCTGGGAAATGTAGATCGGCTGATCCCGTGTTTGGGTTTATGTTTTTCCATTACAAACCTATAAGTTGGTATATACGTCATGGCAGGAAAAGTTTGCCTGGTCGGAGCGGGCCCCGGCGATGAGGGGCTGATCACGGTTCGCGGACTTGAACGTTTGCGTGCCGCCGAGGTGCTGGTTTACGACGCGCTGGTAAGTCGGCATCTGGTGGCGCAGGCGCCGCCGTTCGCCGAGTTGATCTACGTCGGCAAGCGCGCCAAAGCCCACACGCTGACCCAGGATCAGATCAACGACGTGCTGGTGGAAAAAGCCAAAGCCGGCGCGCTGGTCGTGCGGCTAAAGGGCGGCGATCCCTATCTTTTCGGCCGGGGCGCGGAGGAAGCCAGCTATCTGGCGCAGCGTGGAGTCGAGGTGGAAATCATCCCCGGCGTGACCAGCGGCATCGCCGCCCCCGCTTACGCCGGCATCCCCGTCACCCACCGCGAGTACGCCAGCAGCGTGACCTTCGTCACCGGGCATGAGGACCCGACCAAGGGGCAGACCAACCTCGATTATCGGGCGTTGGCGCTGCTCATCGCCGCCGGGGGAACGGTGTGCTTTTACATGGGCGTGGGCCGGTTGGGCGCGATTGCCGCGAGCTTGAATGAAAACGGCTTATCGGACACAACGCCCTGTGCCGTGGTGCAGTGGGGGACCACCCCGCGCCAGCGCAGCGTCCGCAGCACGCTGGCGCATGCAGTGGCGGACATCACCCAAGCCGGCATCAGCTCGCCCGCCATCATCGTGGTCGGCCCGGTGGCTGCGATCAACGAGCCGGGGCTGGACTTCTTCCTCCGCCGGCCGCTGCTGGGCCAGCGCATTCTCATCACCCGCACCCGTCAGCAGGCGTCGGACCTGCGCATGCAACTGGCGGAACTGGGCGCATTGGTGCTCGAAGCGCCAACCATCGAACTCGGTGAGCCGAGCAGTTGGGATGAGATTGATGCCGCGCTCACGGAGATTCGCACCCGGTTCGACTGGCTGGTGCTCACCAGCGCCAACGGCGTCACGGCGCTGGCGGCGCGGCTGGCGGAACTGGAACTCGACGCCCGGCATCTGCAAGGCGTCAAGATCGCCGCCATCGGCAGCGCCACCGCCGAGGCGCTGCATCGCCAGCTCGCCATTCGCGCTGACCTCGTGCCCACGCGCTATGTCGCCGAGTCGCTTGCGGGTGAGCTGATCGCCAAACAGCAGGTGCAGGGGCAACGCTTCCTCCTGCTGCGCGCCGACATCGCCCGGCCCGCCTTGCCCAGGCTGTTGCAGGAAGCCGGGGCACAGGTGACGGAATTGGTGGCGTACCAAACGCTGCCCGCCGCCGCCTTGCCCGAGGATGTGCTCGAAGCGTTGACGCAGGGCGAGGTGGACTGGATCACCTTCACCAGTTCGTCCACCGCCCAGAACCTCGTCGCGCTGCTGGGCGAGCAACGCCACCTGCTGGAGAAACCCAAACTCGCCAGCATCGGGCCCATCACCACCACCACCATGCGCGAGCTGGGCCTCACGCCCACGCTCGAAGCCGAGCGTTCCGACGTCCCCGGCCTGGTGGCGGCAATCGTCACCGCCTGCGCCAACAACGCCTGACGTCAGCGCACGCCACCACCCCGCCCAGCGTCCCAGCCACGCTTGCGCCTCCGCCTCCGCGCGGCGCACCTTGACGCACACTTAATCCACCCGGCGCGTCACCAGCGCCTCCACGCGCCGGTCAAACCGCAGCACAAACACGCAGTACCGCGCGCCCCCTGCGCCCGCACCGGGGGAGGACAGTTCGCGCTGCGCTGCATCTGGATTCACCGCGCCCCCGCGCGTCTTCACTTCCACGATCCCCGCATCATGCTGTTTGAGCCACTGCCTGACCCGCTCCATGCGCCACGGCATGCGCTCCACCAGTTCAAAGCAGCGCCACCACGGACTGGTCACCGGCACAGGCCCCGTGAGCAATCCCAACGCCGGGTGTGGCAGATGCAGCCCGTGCTGCCGCGCCAGTTCGCCCAGCAGACCCGCGCGTTCCACTGCCGCGTCCACCGCCATCAGGTACGCCCCCAGCTCCCCCAGCGGCGCAAGCGTGGCGCTGCCCACCAGTTCCACGCCCTCAGGCAACAGCAAGGCACTGCGCGGATGCTGCGCCAAAGCGCCGATCCACAGCACCGCCTGCACCAGCGTGCCGCCCTCGCTGATGAATTGCAGTTCCACGCCCGGCTCATCCAACTGCGGGACCTGACTGACATCCAGCCCCGGCCCGAGCTTGAGCGCCCCCGGATGCCGACGTTCGATCAGCTTCGCCCACCACGCCCGCGGCGGGAGGTAGTCATCCACATCATGCCGGCGACGTCCCGCACCATCACGCCGGGAGGGGTCCAGATGGAACGGCTCCGACCAGCCGGGCAGTTGCACCACATCCGCGCAGGTGACGCCGCAGCCCACGTTGCGCCAGGTCATCCACGCCCGCGTCGGGTCCAGGTCCACCGCCAGCTTCACGCCCACGGCCCGCTGCAGGCTCAGGGCATCACCCCCGATGCCGCAGCACAGATCGAGCACCGGCGAACCGAGTGCCGCAAAGCGTTTGGCCTTGGCGTCGGCGACCATCTGACTGCTCGCCTGTTCGATGCCGGGGCGGTCGAGCCACAGGCGCTCCCAGTCGTCAGGAAATTTTGCTTTGGCGCGCTGCCGGGCGTCGGCGACTTCCAGCGCCAGCATGACCAGCTCCGGGCGCGCCAGGCTCCGCAGCTTGGTCACTTCTGACACGCGCGTGGCATCGCACGCCGCCGCGGCGCGCAGCAGCGCTGCACTGGCGGGTTGCTCCAGTTCCCGAAACAGCTTGAGTCGATCCATTGGGTTCGCCATAACCCTACGCTCCGGTTACGGCGTCCGTCGGTTCATCGGGCAAATGCCCCGGCACCAGCAGCATGAGCAGCAGCGCCAGTACCGCGCAGCCGCTCATCACCAGCAGCGCGCCTTCCACGCCCAGGCTCGGCTTCTCAGCGAGATACGCCACCACCGACGGCGCCAAGCCGCCGATGCTCCACGCCAGCCCCATCAGCACGCCGCTGACCGAACTTGCCCGGCGGGGCGCCAGATGCTGGCCCAGCGCGATGCCCAGCGGGTTGGCGGTGCCCAGACAGCCGCCCGACAACAGCAGCAGCAGGGCGGTCATGGCGGGACTCATGTCGCGCCACTTGAGCAACACGATGTAGAACACCACATTCAGCAGCAGACACAGCGCCAGCGTTCGCCGTTGGCCCCAGCGATCCGCCAGTTGTCCCGCGGGAATCATCAGCAGCACCGAGCCGAGCACCGTCAGCCCGAACCCGCCGCCGTTGATCATCAGCTGCGATTGCCCGCGCAGTTCCATCAGCTCCGGCAGCAGAAACTGCAGCGCCAGCGCCTGCCCCGACAGCAACGCGAGAATGGCAAACAGGGTCCACATCCGTGTGCGCAGGATGCTCACGCTGTGCAGCAGATCGCTGAGTTTCACCTTCGGGCGCTGGTCGGTTGCCTCGGCGGGGCGGCACCAGCGCCAGCCGGCGGCGATGATCAGCAGGCCCGGGAGCATCAGCCATTGCGTGTGTCCCGCCAGATGTTCATACGCCCAGGCGAACAGCAGGTGACTGGCGCTGAAGCCCAGCATCCCGCCGGCGATGAACAGCGCCACCAGCGTGGAGCGACGCCCCGCGCGACTGTTGCCCGCGATGGACGCCCCCGCCGGGTGGAACATCGCGGCGCCGATCCGCGCCACCACCATGGTCAGCAGCATCAGGGCGTAGGCGGGCAGGTCGCCGATGCTCGGCCGCGCCAGCGCCAACGGCCCCAGCAGCATGGTCGCCATGGACAACAAGCCGCCCCACAACACGAAAGTCCTGCGCCGACCGTGATCCGCCCATTGCCCGAACACCGGCTGGGTCATCATCATCAGCGTGCCCAGCGTGGCGATCAGACCCGCGTAGGACAAATCGAGCTGCGCCAGCTTTTTGAAGATGGGCCACATCCCGCCGTAGCAGTCGCTCAGGGCGTGGATCGCCACCAGGGCGAGGAAGGTGCGGCGCGGCCCCGATAACGCGCGCGACGGGGACAAGTCGGCCGGGGTGGTCAGCGGGGTGTCGGGAGCGGTCATGGCGCGGGTCTGCTTGGAGGTTATCCCGGCGAGCGTAGCAGAAAACGCGGGATTGGGGCCAGGTTCGTTATAGCTGCCTCGGGATCGAACCGATGTCAGGAGTGCCTGGCGCAGCCTTCGCGCCGGGCCTGCGGTGGGAGATCATACTCATGCTTTTCGTCGGTTCCGCACTCTACCTGCAATTTCGTCCCGATGACCACCATCGCAACCTGCAGCCCGCCCAGGTCACCGCGCTGGAAGGCCGGCGGGTCACCGCGCGCTTCCTGCGTCCGCCCACCGAACGTCCCCAGGCCGGCGAGTGCTGGGTTTATTTTGAATATGCCTTCGAGTTCATGAAGCAGATGGTGAGCGTGGTGTCCATGCTCGACGATCCCGATACGCTGCCCACGATTCTGCTGGACCTCGACAACGATGCGATCTCCGCGGAATGCCGCCATCATCAGCGCATTCCCATGATGTACGCCAAACGCACCGCCGCGTTCGGCCCTGAAGATCACTGCTCGCTGCTGGACGTCAGCCAGAGCGGCTATGCCGTCGAAGCCCGCCAGCATTACAAGCTCGGCCACGTGGTCATCGGCACCATTCGTCACCGCGACCTGTTTTTCTCCGGCCCGGCGATCGTCCAGAGCGTGCAGGAACTGCCCAACGGGCGCTACCGCTACGGCATGCGCTGCATCCCCGGCCGGGCGGGTGAACACGAACTGGGCTCGGGCCTCCGCCGCATCGTCGAAGAAGTGCTCGGCGACGACGGCGTCATCCAGGAATCCGCCTGAACACGCTGTCGTCCCAATCGATCTCCCGCGCACCATCCCCAACCCCGGGCCACGCTTGCGCCTCCGCATTCCTGTTCTGTCATGTCACTGACATGCCCCTGCGATTCCGCGCAACCACCTGTCCCCACAGCGCTTGCTGATGTCACGTCCCATGTCACATGACATGCCGTTTCGCGCTGCCTGGGAATGAATCACGCCGGATGTCAGTTCGCTCTGGCACCGGTTGCGCGCGGGCTGCTCCGCGCGTACCATGTCCATATTCCCTGCTCTGGAGCCCATGATGAACCAGTCCACCGCCAATGAGCCGACCACCGCCGAGTCCTGTTGTTGTGCCCCGGGCGCTTGCGCCAGCACCGGCTACGACGTGGAAACCACCGTGCGCCAGCGCTATGCCGCCGGCGCCCAGCAGGTGCAACCGAGCTTGTGCTGTCCGACCAGCTATGACCCGCAGTACCTGCGCATCATCCCGCAGGAAATCCTGGAAAAAGACTATGGGTGCGGCGACCCCTCCGCCTACGTTCAGCACGGGGAAACCGTGCTCGACCTTGGCTCGGGCGCGGGGAAAATCTGCTACATCCTCGCCCAGAAAGTCGGCGCGGCAGGTCGTGTCATCGGCGTGGATTTCAATGACGCCATGCTGGAACTGGCGCGCAAGCATCAGCCCATGATCATCCAGTCGCTGGGCTATGACAACGTGCGCTTCGCCAAGGGACGCATTCAGGACCTGGCGCTGGACCTCGCGGCTGCGCAGCAATGGCTCGACCAACACCCGCTGACCAAAGTGGAAGACGTCGCCGCTTTTGACGCCCACTGTCAGCAGTTGCGGGCGACGCAAAAGCTCGTCGCCGACGACAGCGTGGATGTGGTGGTCTCCAACTGCGTGCTCAACCTGGTGCAGACCGGGCAGAAAGAGCAGCTATTCGCCGAGATTTTCCGGGTGCTCAAACGCGGCGGCCGGGCGGTCATCAGTGATATCGTCTGCGATGAGCCGCCCACGCAGCGCATCCTCAATGACCCGGAGCTGTGGAGCGGCTGCATAGCCGGGGCGTTTGTGGAGGACGAATTTCTCAAACGTTTCGAGGACGCCGGCTTCCACGGCATCGAAATCCTCGCCCGCTCCGCCGAGCCGTGGCAGGTGATCGACGGCATCGAGTTCCGCTCCCTGACCGTCCGCGCGTACAAGGGCAAGCAGGGCCCGTGCCTGGATCGCCTGCAGGCGGTGGTCTACCGCGGCCCGTGGCGCAGCGTCACCGACGACGACGGCCACACCCTCCAGCGCGGCGAACGTTCCGCGGTGTGCGAGAAAACCTACAACCTGTACCTCGACCCCGCTGGCCCCTACGCCGGCCAACTCATCGGCATCGAGCCGGCGGAACTGCCGTCACTGGACGAAGCTGCGGACATGTCCTGCGCTGGCGTCACCTGGCGCGATCCGAAGGTGTCCAAAGGCGGCAAACAGTGCATGCCCGGCAGCGGCGGCGGCGACTGCTGCGGCGCGGGTGGGAAGTGCTGCTGACGCGTGAAGGCAGGTCCGGGCTGGCCCGGACACGTCTGGATCATGCTGGAAAATACGTGAAATACCGGCCAATTCATGTGGTGGCAGGTGAACTCAACTATTCAAAAAAAGTTCAACCCGCACACCAAACCGCACCGCCAGCGTGCGCAAATGATCGACCGTCAGCGCCCGTTCGCCCTTGAGAATCTTTGACCCCATGCTCGGATGCACGCCCAGCAACCGAGCCAGGTCGGAGGCGTTAAACTGATTTTCCGACAGCAGGTGGCGCAGCGCATCCAGGCCGGTCAGGTTGCTGGTGTCGATGGCGTGGGCACGAGTTTCGTAAGCCTGCACCAGTTGCACCAGGGTCTCCAGGTAAAGGGCCTGGCCTTTGGTCAGCCGTCCAGCCGCCATCAGCCGATCGATCAGCTCCACCGTGTTGTCGTACTGCACCTCATCCAGAATGGCTTGCGGCGGCAGCAGGGCCACGAGGCCCGCGAAGCTGCGCGGCAGGCGACGATTGGCTGCTGGTTTGGTGGTTGGCATGATCAGGTTCTCCACTGCGCTTGGTCATATTCCTGATGGGTCAGCACGACGCGCACATTGATGAGTTGGTAGTCATATCGAATCCGCGCCACGAGGCGGTACTTGTTGCCACCGATGTTGAATACCGTCAACACGCCACCGGCTCGATCACGCACGCCATCGGCATGTGGAAACGTCTGCCGCACGTCCTGCAGGCTGCGCCAAGCGGCGGTGGTGGCCAGCTTGTACCAGAGCCGCAGCGGCTGCTGGGCGTCGGGGTAACGCAACCAGAACTCCCGCAGTGGCTTGAGGCTGATGACCCGCACCACCAGATTATGTGTGCAGATCGGCGCCGGGTCAATGCCTGTTTAGACAAAATGTCTAAATCTAATTCAACGCGCCGCCGCTGGGCCGTCACGCCCCCAGCCGGCGCACCTGCCGGCGGTAGGTTCCCGGTGCGACGCCGATGCGGGCTTTGAACCAGCGGGAAAAGTGGAACACGTCGATGAAACCCAGTTCCGCCGCGAGTTGATCCAGATGGTCCGCGCGGTCGCGCAGCATGGCTTCGGCGGCGGCGAGGCGACGGGCCTGGCGGTAGGCCTTGGGCGCGCTGCCGAACGCGGCGCGGAAGCGGCGGTTGACCTGGCTGACGCTCAAGCCGACGGAGGCCGCCAGCGCCGGCGCGGCAAACGGCTCGGCGATGCGACGGTCGATCTCATCCCGCAGGCGCACCATCAACCCATCGGTTCGGCGCACGAGGACCGGTTGACCAAACAGCCGCAGATATTCCCCCAGCACCGCCAGCACCACCGCCGCCGCGCGAACCGCCGCCGCCGGCGCATGGGCGGCCTGCCATTGCGCCGCCTGCCGCAAACGGGTGTGAATGTCCGCCAAACCGGGAGGACGGAGCAGGATGGGTAAGGGGGCATAGGGTGGCACGGCGCCACCCGCGTTGCCGCCCAGTCGGCAATGGAAGTTGAGCATGCGCCACGGCACGCCGGCACGCTTCTCCCAGGCGCAGGAAGTATGCGCCGGCACCGCCAGCACCGTCGTCGGTGTCGCGGGATAGCGCCGGCCGCCCACCCGCAGCATGCCGCCTCCCTCCAGCGTATGCACCAGGTGCAGGTCGTCATTGAACTGACGCCACCCGGTGAAGCATTCCTCCGCTTCATGCTCGGAGCGCACCAGGGAACGAAACTCAAAGTTCAAGGCGTGCGACGCCATGCGCCGGCAGCATATCGCCCAGCCGCCAATGCGCCAAACATACAAATGGACTGCGCCAAATCGGCATGGCGATTGCCGCCGGGCTGGCTACCATCGAACCATGCAAAACACGCTGCAAAATCCCGTCACGTCCTGGGCACAGTTTCAAACCCGCTGGGACGGCATGCGCAATTTCCTCATGCAAGGCGAGGTTGTCCCCTTTGCCTTTCACATGCCGCCTTTGGACCGCGTGGTGGAGGAACTGCGCCGTGACGAAATGGCGAGCATCGGCCCCGGGACGCGCGGCGACCGTCTGCTGCTGGAGGAATGCTCCGCGGCGTTCCGGGCGCTGTCCATCGAACAGGCGCTGGAGTCATCGTTCTCCCTGGCGCACTTTCGGCTGTCGCGTTTCGATGCGCCCGGCAGATTCCTGCACGGCTTTGCCGCACAGGTGCTCGAACCCTGGCAGGCGGCGCTCCGCGCGGCGGGGTTCACCTTCGACCGCTGTTATCCGATCATCTTCATCAGCGGCAAGGGCTGCGCCACCAACTATCACATGGATTTCAGTCATGTGCTGGCGTGGCAGATTTACGGGACCAAGCGGTTCTGCGGCCTGCGGGATCCCGACCGCTGGGCGCCCCGGGATGTGCGACTCAACTATCGGCCAGGCGCGTTCACCAGGCCGGCGGCACTGACCGATGCCGACAGCCTCTGCTTCGACATGCGCCCGGGCGATGTGCTGTGGAACATGCTGCTGACGCCGCACTGGGTGGAAGCCGGCGACGAGGTGGCGCTGAGCGTGAACATCTCGCACGGGGGTTTGCGATATCAAGGCCAGCTCTGTCCCTTTGAGCAGGAACTGGAGGACTACCGCCGGGAGCATCCCGAGCGGGCGCCCCAGCGTGTGTTGGGGGTGTATTGAGCTGCAGCCTGCGATCTCGCAACGGATTTTTCTGGCAGATCATCCCGCCCAATGGAGGATCAGCCCGTGCCCAGCAACCATGCTGCGTTAGTCACCCAGCCGCCGCGAACGCGCCGGGCTGACGTGCCGTTCCGCTGGTCGGTGTCAGCGGACGTGTCGACCTACTCGGAACTGGCGGGCATCGCTCAGGACCGCATGTTTCTGGAGGTTGAGGCGATCCAGGCGGCCTATCGGCAGGGGTATCCCGCAGCCCGCGAATGTTTTGGCCCGCAGGTGAAGTACGCCGGGCCGCGTCCGCTGACGATCAGCTATGGGCATATCAATTGTCTGGGCGCGCCGCTGACGTTTCCGCCGGGCAGTGAGGTAGCGCATCAGCCGATTTATGACAGCCTCGCCCAGGCCGCGCGGGAGATCCGCCGGCCGGTGGATTGGTCATCGGCTGGGCTCATGCCGCGGATGCTGGCGCTGTGGCGGCGGCTGGGTGAGTTGTTTCCCGAGCAGCCGCCGGCGTTCGACTTCTTCCGGTCGCAGGGACCGTTCACCACCGCCTGGGCGCTGCGCGGCCACGACTTTTTCACCGACATGTACGACGACCCGCCGCTGTTCATGCAGTACCTGCACGGGGTGGTGGACAGCATTGTCAGCTATCGGCAGTTTCTGCGTGCGGTGCAGGGGGAAACCGGGGCCGTGGGCAGCGTGTTTCTGACGGACGACCTGGCGGCGATGGTTCCGCCCCGGCTCTGGCCGACTCTGGTGACGCCGGTGCTGGAGCGGTATTTCGCATTGCAGAGCGCCGGGCCGCGCGGGGCGCACATCGAGGATCTGACGGTTGACCACTTGCCGCAGTTGGAGGTGCTGGCGCTGGAGCGGTTCGACCCGTCGGTTTCGCCGCGTCTCACGCCGGCGGACCTGCGTGATCGAACGGCGGTGGTGTTCAGCTGGTTGCTCAACCCGATGCAGACGCGTGATTTCACCTTGCCGGAGATCGAGCGCTATCTGCAGGATGCCGCCCGTGCCGGGGCGTCAGCGCTGGAATGCCATGTCGCCCAGGACACGGTGAAGTTCCACTTGGCGCCCAAGGTGCGGCATTTCATCGCGGTAGGCCGGGAGATTGCCGCGGAGGGACGTTGACCAGGCCCGTGAATGGAGCTTGCTGAATCTTTGGGATACGACTAATCTCTGGACAGGCAAGAATTAATCGGCAGTCCGCCAGCTCCGATGAATTCGCTCAGATCCGGGAGACGCGGGGTTGGGAGCAGGCCAACGGCATTTCAATCATTTCCAGATTTCGGTGCCTGGCCGCAGGTGTCGAAATACTACTGCGCGCTAAAGGAGTTCCACATGAGTCGGTCATTGTGCGGATGGAGTTTGCTGCCGGTGTTGTTCGCGGTCGCCCTGATGCAGACCGGCTGCACCAAATCAGTGGTTGAGAAACGTGACGCCGCCTGGCTTGCCGGTCATCCTCGCCTGGCCATGGCTCGATTGGAACTGAAGCATGTGGGGCATCAGCAGGCACAGTTCTGGACCATGGTGGGCACGGGCGGTGGCCTGCTGGGATATGGGTTGGCGAAAGGGCTGGATTACACCAATGACAAGGATCGCCCCTATGTTGAACGACTCAATGAACAAGGGCGCGATCTTTTTCAGCAGCGTCTGACGCAAGCCAAAACGTTTGTTTTGGATGCGGCGGCGACCGTGGGCAGCGCGGCGGAAACACCTCCCTCGCTGAGCGCCAGCGCGCGACGCACCTATGCTCAAGCTCATCAACTCGATGGCGTGATCGAAGTGCGGCTGCTCTATGGCGGCGGTATGGATACGGATGACCGGCTGGCGATTCAGGCGTTCTGGTTCGTGTATGACGCCAACGGCGATCTGCGCGCGAAGATCAAGACGTTGGCTTACAGCCAGGACAAGATCGGCAATGGATTTCCCAACACTCGTGATCCCAGCTATGAAGCGGGCTACCGCGGGCTGTTGGCCAATAGCGCGACTCAGTTCGTGCAGTTGATGGATGGCGCGACGGTAAGCGAAGCCCAGCAGATGGCCGGACCGATGCCATAGCCGGCTGCGCCACGGGAAGTGGAGGTGTCGGTTTCACATCCCAGGCGAGTGAAAAACGGGACAGGTCCAATATTAGAAAATTGGACCTGTCCCGACATTTTTAAGTGGCTGTACGGCGAATCAAGAGCGGCTGCAGGCGTGGCGAAGGTCGATCAATTCAAGCCACCGCGCGGCGGCGGCGCAGGGCCAGGGCGCTTAAGCCGGCGAAGAGCAGGGCGGCGCTGGCGGGTTCGGGAACGGTTTCGGTGGGGCCGTCGAAGAAGCCGTGGTTGACCTGACCGCCGCCGTAGAGGTTGCCGGCGATGAGGTTGCCGGTGACCAGGCCGTAGTTGAAGGTCACATCGGTGTCGGGGGCGAGGATGTTGACGAGGTGGTTGCCGCCGGAGAGGGCGAGGGTGACGGCATCGACGAAGTTGAGCAGGGCGTCATTGCTGGTGATGCCGCCGGCGTAGGACCAGACCAGGCTGTCGAAGCCGGCGTTGGCGTCGGTGACGTTGATGTAGACCTGGGCATCGCTGGGGCCGGTGATGGTGACGCCCCAGGCGCTGTCGAGTTGGGCGCTGGTGAGGCTGACGACGTTGATGCCGGAGGTCGCGGTGATCTGCAGTTCGCCAAAGCTGTTGTTGATGGCGGTGGTGTCCGCCATGGCGCTGACCTGATTGTGGAAGGTGGTGAAGAAGCTGTTGAGCGAAGCGAAGTCGACCAGCGGCGAATAGCTGGCGCCTTCGGTCAGACTGCCGGTGACCGTGACCGACCCACCGACGAGCTTGTTGCCCGCCAGGGTGGTGTTGCCATGGATGGTGCCGCCGGTGCCCAGCAGGTTCCCGCCGGCGACGACATTGCCGAACACCGACGCGCCGTTGATGCTGACGTTGCCGCCGGCGTCGATGCCGCCGTTGTTGATGGAGCCGCCGATGCCGACGTGGCCGCCGGTGTGCAGGGAGTAGCCGGGGATGACGTCGTAGTTGAGGTCATTGAGCGAGAAGCCGTTGAAGTAGGCATTGCCCGCGGCGCCGGCGGCGCCCTGGTAATCGCTGCCGTAGGGATTGGCGGTGGTGCCGATGTCGCCCAGGCTGTAGACGTTGAACGTCCAGGGATTGAGCGCGTCGGCGTGGGCGCGGCTGGGCATTCCCGCCAGCAGCGCCAGGGCAGCACAGAAGAACAGTCCAGTCATGAATGAGCGAAGCACGGGCACTTTCCTTTCCCTTCCCTAGGTCCCACCCCCGAGCCCGTTTCCAACGAGGCCCGCGGAGGTTATCCAGTCAGACCACGCGGCAGCGCACGGGGCCAGGCGCAGACAAAAATCGCCTGATTTCTGCCTCTGCGAAGTCTGGATGTAACGACAGTGTGGAATGCGCGGCGAACGACTTGCGCGCGTCAGGTAGGCCGATTGATCATAGCGCAGGAAAACGCAAATACAAACCCTGCTGCAAAACTTGCAAGCAATAGGTGAGTTTGTGCGGAGGGGGGCAGGCGGGCTGCGCAGCTGAGGCCGTCAGGCGAGTTCAAACCCCAGCCAGCGCGCCAGCAGCGGCAGGAACACCGCCAGGCTGGTCAGGAGCAGCACCAGCAACAGCGCGGCCGCGAGGCTGCGGCCCAGACAGCCCACCCGGGGGCGCCAGGTCTGCGGCGCTGCGTCGGCGGCGTCGGGTTGATCGGCAGGTTCGGGGTTCATCGTTTGACGAAGCCTTTGCTGGGGCCGCCGGTGTCGAAGGCGAACAGCGGCTGGAGGCGACCGAGCAGATAACCCAGCGGCAGGGCGAGGCCGGCGGTGTAGAGAATCTCAAAGAAACGGGTCCAGAGCTGGTCGGCGGCGGACCAGTGGGGAATGACTTCGCAGGGCAACCCCGGCAGCCCGCGGGCGGTGATGAGCGCCACGGCGGTCAGATGCACAAACGCCCCGGCAATCAGCGTCACGATCGCCAGCCCGGTCAGCGAGGCGCGGAACACCATCGGCCGCAGTTGCAGCGCCACCCACCCGCCGACCACCATGCCCACCGCCATCGGCCCCACCAGCACCACGTCGCGCGCCGCGTCCAGCGGCAGATGGTGCTGCAGGTTCAGGTCGTAGCACAACCCCAAACCCAGACAGGCGTACGCCACGTGCAGCGGCGGGGCGTGCATGGCGATGAACACCACCAGCACCAGCAGCAACTGCGGCTGGATGTTCGATAGCGTCAGCACCGGCGACAGGGCGAACTCCAGGCCCAGCATGACCCAGGCGATCAGGATGAAAAACGGCCAGCGCATGGCGACGATGCTTACTCCTCTTCGCTCGACGCGGGGCCCGCGTGCGGCCGCAGCACGAGCACCGGGCCCAGACGCAAGGGCGACTGCAATGGTTCAATGAGCACCTGCCGCCGCAACTGCGGCGTCTGCGGATCCGGCTCGATCTGACTGACCCGCCCGATCACCAGCCCCTGTGCCTCGCGCGGCCAGGCGTCGTCCGCCAGGTGCGCCAGGTCGCCCACCTGCACCGGCACCGTCGCGTCAATCCGGGCGTGAAAGGTCAAGGTGTTCGGGTCGGCAATCAGGTTCTCCACGTGGTCGCGCGGCTCGCTGGCCTGGGGGGGCAGGATGCGGGCGGTCAGGGCGGCGCCGGGCGTGGTGATCAGCCGCACGCCGGCGGTGCGCGGGCCGACCAGACTGATGCGTCCCAGCAGCAGCGCTCCATTGGCGACCACCAACCCCTGCCGGACGCCATCGCGCTGGCCGCGGTCGAGTTGGAGCAGGTGCAGCAGTTCATGGTGCTGACTGGCGATCGCCCGCGCCGGCAGCAGTTCCACCCCGGTGGCGGGCAGGTGGCGCAGGGCGCCCATCTGGGCGATGGTCTGCTGCGCAGCCCGGAGTTCTTCCTGCATCTGACGATAGTGCGCCAGCAGGTCGAGGTAATTGGCGCCGTCGCCGGCGGTGGGATCGAAAGCCTGCCCGCTGCCGCCGGCGGTGGTGAAATTAATCGCCAGCGTCAGCACCGGGCGAAAGGGCAGCATGCTCAGGGTCAGGAGATCGCGGGCGCGGGCGGTGAGGCGATTGGACCAGTCGGCGGGAAGAAAGCACGCGCCCGTCAGCAACAGGAGAAGCAGGGCGAACACGCGTCGGCTGTTGAGCAGCGGTCGCTTCATGGGCCAGATCACCCCCGGAAGTGGTTGCCCTCGGAAAATGTTTGGTTGAATCCCCGACCTTCACGCCGGGACGGGGTGTTCCGGGGCATTCCGAAGCCCCCGCGATTGCCCCCCGGACGCTCCCCGGACGCTCCCGGATCGCTCCCGAAGCTCCCGGGAAACTTCCGGGGGTGGGGGGGGGTTAGCCTTCGTCCATGTCGCTTTCCATGGTGTGCTTCCATTCCTCGAGATTTTCGAGGTAGATGGCAGTGCCCAGGGCGACGCAGTGCAGGGGGTTGTCCGCGACGCGCACGTCGAGGCCGGTGGCGTCGGAGATGATGCGGTCGATGCCGCGGAGCAGGGCGCCGCCGCCGGCAAGGACGATGCCGTTCTCCACGAGGTCGGCGGCGAGTTCGGGGTCAGCGCGTTCGAGCGTGCGGGTGACGGTTTCGATGATGGCGCCGACGGGTTCCTGCAGGGCGGTGCGGACTTCGCTGGAGGTGATGACGGTTTTGCGCGGCAGGCCGGAGATCATGTCGCGCCCGCGCACTTCCATGGAGCGTTCTTCGCCGTCGTCCCAGACGGAGCCGATCTGGATCTTGATGCGTTCGGCGGTTTGCTCGCCGATCATCAGGTTGTAGGCCTTCTTCATGTAATTGATGATGGCCTCGTCCATGTCATCGCCGGCGACGCGGACGGATTCGCACTGGGCGATGTCGGCGAGGGACATGATGGCGACCTCGGTGGTGCCGCCGCCGATGTCGACGATCATGCTGGCGGTGGCTTCCACGACCGGCAGGTTGGCGCCGATGGCGGCCGCCATGGGTTCCTCGACGAGGAACACCCGGCGGGCGCCGGCGCGTTCGGCGGATTCCATCACCGCGCGCTTCTCGACCGCCGTGATGCCGCTGGGCACCGCGATGACCACCCGGGGACCGAAGGGCGTGTACTTGCCCTGGACCTTGCGGATGAAGTAGCTGAGCATCGCCTCGGTGATTTCAAAGTCGCTGATGACGCCGTCTTTGAGCGGGCGGATGGCGGTGATGGAGCCGGGGGTCTTGCCGAGCATTTCCTTGGCGACCCAGCCGACGGCGTTGCCGTTCTGCAGGACGTGGTTGGTGCCTTTTTTGACGGCAACCACGCTCGGTTCATCGAGCACGATGCCTTCGCCGCGCACGCACACGAGGGTGTTGCAGGTGCCAAGGTCGATGCCCATATCGACGCTGAACCAGCTTAGTACCTTGTCGAGGTTCACCAAGAGAGGTCCTGAAAGACTTTGCAGCCGCACGTCGTCCAGATGGTGCGGGGCGCGGCCAACCGCGCTGAAACCTGCCTACGGGCAGACGCAGCCAACCGGCCGGGTCAGGGCAGGTTGAACAACTCCCCCACGCTGCCAAAGAGTTCCTTGGCGCGATAGAGCACGAAGCCCAGGGTGCAGCCAAGGCACAGAAGCGCCATGAACGTCATGACGGTGTAAATGTTGGAACGGGGACGGGCGCGGGCGCCGGCGGGCGGGGTTGTGCTGGGGGCTTGGGTCACTGCGGTTCGCTCCTGCCGCGCCGGCGGCGAGAAATAGCTGGATCAGAACGTGCCGCCGGTCAGCACCGCGTCGCCCTTGGCGATCTCCTGCTCTTTGAAGAGCATGCGACCCGCCGAGGCGTTGGCGTCGACCCGGGTGATGACCAGGGTGCCCAGGTACTGACCGCCGCGATGCACCCAGAACTTCATGTTGGCTTCCACGCCGTCGTTCTTGCCGATGTTGACCTGCACGAAGGTTTCGCCATCCAGGGCTTCCACTGCGGTGACCGCGCCGCCGATGCTGGTCTGGGGCATGAAGGGCTGGGCGCTGGTGACTTCGGAATCCTTGCCCAGCACCTGCTGGCGGATGGATGGGTCGAGGCGCTCGAACATGCCTTCCAGGTCGCTGTTGCGTTCGGCGATCTGGGTCATGTTCTCGCGCAGCTTGCGGACCTCGCGGGTGAGGGTGTCGAGCTGGCCCTGCAGTTCAAAGTTGCGATCCTTGAGCTGCACCGACTGGGTCGCCAACTCGACCGACTGCTTGCGGCGCTGGTCCAGTTCGCCCTGCAGGCCGGCGGTGATGGCGGCAAACTGCTCGTTGGCGCTGGTGAGCCCGGCAATGGTCGCATCGTTCTTGGCTTTGTCCGCCTGGGCAGCCTGGTACTGCGCGCGGCTGGTGGCGAGTTCTTCGGTCAGCGAAGCGATCTGCGAGGTCAGCGCGGTGTTCTCCGCGCTCAGGGCGATGAAGCGTTCGCTTTCCTTGTCCTTGAGCGCGCCGATCTCGGCTTGCCGCAGGCGTGCGGTGGCTTCGGCGCTGGCGCGGGCTTGATCGGCGCGGCCGACCTGGGACTTGTAATCCTCCACTTTGGCGACAAAGGGGACGATCAGCGCCACCAGGGCGATGGAAAGCACCGTCACCAGCACCACGAAGATCTTGGTCAGGATACTCAAAGCGATCTCCTACAAGGTCCGTGGAGTCAGGCCGGGACGCGGTTTTGCGTCACGCTGACCCCTCCAAGGCAGGCCGGGACCGGAGCATTCCGGGGGGCCGGGGGCTGGCAACCGGGAGGCAGGGCCATTATCTATCCCCCGCCGCCGGTCTTGTCAACATAACTATCTTAAATTACCGGCAGTATCGTTCAAACGCCACTCGCTGTCGAGCGCTGTTCCAAGGGGAGATCATGCCGGCGTCACGCAGCCGGCTGCGGGCCGCCTCACAGCCCGTCCCGACCACCACCCAGGATCGCCGCCGCCGCCGCGATCCGCACCTGCTCCTCCTGGTCATTGAGCATTTCGCTCAGCCGCAGCATCGCCGGCGCGTTGCGGAACAAGCCCAGCGTGAATGCCGCCTGTGCCCGCACGGTGCCGGCGGGATTCTGGCTGGCGTCGATCACCACCTGGTAGCCCTCGCCGCGCCCGAACCGCGCCAGCGTGCCCGCCGCCGCGACTTTCAATTCAATCGGTCCATCCTGCTGGAGCATCTCCAGAAATGCCGCCTCGAAGCGCCGGTCATTGAGCCGGCCCAGGATCGACACCGCCAGCACCCGCACTTCGTCCAATTGTGAAAACGCGCCGGCACGAATGGCGTCGATGGTTTCCGCATCGCCCAGCTTCACCACCGCCTCAGCGATCTGCAGGTTGACCAGCCGCTGCTGCACCTGCGAGACCGACGGATTGTTGATGCGGGCGGCTTCCTTGAGCAGGGGGATGGCGGTCTTGTCGCCGATCAGGCCCAGCAGCAGGGCGATGTTGGCGCGCGTGCCCGGATCGCCGCTGAAGATCAGGCCCGCCAAGGGGGTGATGTCCGCCGCCTGGGGGCTGCGGTTGCGATCGGTGCCGAAGTTCATCGCCAGCGCGAACAGCGCTGCCGCCCGCACCGAGTCATTGGGATCATTCACCAGCATCTGCGCCCCGCCGGCGACATTCACCAGGCGCATTTTGCCCACCACGGTCAGGGCGGCAAAACGCACGATGGCTTCGGGGTCACGCATGCCCGCGTCGCACAGGATGGTGCGGCGATCCGGCAGCGCCTCGGCGGCTTCGATCGCGTTGGCGCGCAGGTCGCCGCGCTGGCTCCGCGCCGAAACAACAACCTGCTGAATGGCACGGCGCTGGATTTCCTTGGTGTCCACGCTGCCGCCGGGGACCGCGGCGGGAACGCCCGGCATCGCCGACTGCGCCCAGACGACGGCGGTCGCGCTGCCGCTGATTCCCAGCGCGACCAGTATGGTCCACGCCACCCGCATCGCGCTGCGGCTGCTTCGAATCCGTTCGTTGGCGAAATCCACGCGCTGCCCCTTGCTTGTTGGTCGGCAACGCGTGACGCGAAAATCGCGCCTGCCTCCGCGTTGCCTATGGGTTGGAAACCACCGATCGCGCCGCGATCGGGTCAAAGTTCACCCTCCAGGCCTGGGCTGGCGTTGAACCTTAACCACCCTCGGGCGCAAGTTTACTGCCCCTGCGCCGGCGGGTAAACACAAATCCGCCTGTCAACACCAGTAACGTGACCATGGGCACACGCCCAACCGCGCCAAACACGCTGCTGCGCTGGTCCAGTTCCACCGCCTGGGCGACCACCCCGTCCACCGCCTGGTGCTGTCCGTCGACCGTCAGCAGGCTGGTGACCTGACCCGTGCTGCTGATGAAGCCGGTGACCCCGGTGTTCACGCACCGCGCCATGGGCGTGCGGTTTTCCACGCAGCGCATCACCGCCAACTGAAAATGCTGCGGCCCTTGGCCCGAAGCGCCGTACCAGCCGTCGTTGGTCAGATTCACCAGCAGGTCCACGCGCTTGTCGCTGGTGGTTCCATAAACCATCTCCCGCACCACGCGCGGCACGCCGTCCTCAAAACAGATCGGCGCCGCCGTCCGCGTCACGCCTGACTGGCCTTCGCCCGCCGGCAGGTCGAACAGCACCACTTCCGCCCCTGCCTGCAGCGAATAGTCAAAGTCATACGGCGAAAGCAGGCGGATGAACCAGCGTTTGAGCGTCGGCGCCGCATCCACCCACGGGATGTATTCCCCGAACGGCACGCGATGCATCTTGTCATACCGCGGCGGCTCGCTGCTCCGCACCACCTGCGCCGGCGAAAAGTGGTATGCCGCGTTGTACCGTCGCAGGGGAAAGATGTACTGGTTGCCGTCGTCGGCGGTGATGATTTCAAACTGCATTTTCGCATGCGCGCCCACCAGCAGGTCCACGTGATGGTCGGTGACGAACTGCTCGATCTGCTGGCGATAGGTTTCATCGCCCCGCTCAGCGGTCGGGGCGTCGCGGTAGTAATCGATTGCCGCACGGTTGAGCGCCGCCGGCGCCATAGTTTCCGGCCAGACGACCACCTGGGGGCGCGGCGACAACTGCACCGCCTGGCGACACAGTTCCAGCATCCGCTGCCAATCCGCTGCCACCTGCGCCGGCTGCGGCGAAATCTTGTTGTCCTGCGGCACGTTGGTCTGCACCAGCGCCAGCCGCGGCCCGGGACGCAAGTTCGCGGGCGTCTGGACCAGGCGCCACTGGCCATACCCCCACGCCCCGGCGACCAGCAGCGCCGTCGCCGCCGCCGGCACATGCAGCGGACGATGCCAGGGCGCGCCAGGTTCAGGGACCGCCAGCCAGCGGCAGCGCACCATATCCGCCAGCAGGCCGTTGACCATGGCGATGAGCAGCGTGACCGTCCACTCGCCGCCGAGGTCCGCCACCTGCAACAGGCGGCTGACGCCTTGCTCGGGTTGCCACGGCGCCAGCGCGTGGCTGAGCGCAAACCAGCCAAACCCGCCGGCCGGCACATGCCCACGCACAAACTCCAGCACGGTCCACGCCAGCGGCAGCGCCAGGGTGAAGGGAAACCCCCAGCGTTGCCGCAGCCGGCGCAGCGTCCACCACGTCGCCGGCCAGTACATCCCCATGTAAACGCACAGCGCCACGTAGCCGCCGAAGGTCACGTCGATCAACCAGCGTAAGCCGGCGAGATACCACAACACGCCGAACGCCAGCGTCAGCAGCAATCCCACGCGCGGCCGGGTCGGGGCTTCGACGAGCAGCGCCAGTGGAACCAGTCCGACGAAGACCAGCGGCCACCAGCCGGGAAAGGGAAACGCCAGCAGCAACGCCAGCCCGCCCAACAGCAACAGCCGCGCCTGCCCATGCCGGGTCGCCAGCACTCGCTGAAGTTGATTGGACGGATTCACTTCCATAGACCGGCAGCATATCGCAATGCGTCCACTTTGCCGCGCCCCGGACGTCGTCAACGACGGATGCTGGGCCGCGCAGTCAGGGACGGTCAGGTTTACGTTAAAATCCGGCTTTACCACCTGCACGGGAGCATGGTCATGTCCACCGGTTCAACCGTTTCCTACATTCGTGAAATCACCTGTCATGGCGCCCCGCGCCAGATGGGTCAGCAATACGGCGAGCAAGCCGGTGAGGTCATCCACCAGTGCATCGCCGGACGCTACGCGCGCAAGAACGTCACGCCCGACAGCGCCCACGTCGCCGCCGCCGCCGCGTTGCTGCAACGCGAACTGCCCGCCGTGTACGACGAAATGCTCGGCGTCGCCGAAGGCGCGCAAGTGGAGATCGGTTGGTTGCTGTCCATGAACCAGTGGCCGCAGGATCCGCCGCAAGCCAAACCGTCGCCGCTCGCCAACGCCGCCGGCGGCGCCTGCACGTCCATGCTGATGCGCACCGCCGCATTGGGCATTGTGCTGGCGAAGAATGATGACGGGGCGGCCGGCGAAATTTCTCCCTGGGTGCTGCGGCGGACGGAACCGGAGCAGGGCGTGCCCATGCTGCAACTGACCTACGCCGGCTGGTTGTGCGGGTTGGACGCCATGAATGCCGCGGGGTTGGTCAACAGCCACAATTCCGTCGGCTCGCGCCAGCCGCGCCCTGAGTTGCTGCTGGATATTCGCCTGTGGACCTACCACCTCATGCGCACCTGCCGCACGGTCGCCGAGTTCTGGCGCGGCCTGACCAGCCGACCGCTCACCGGCAAAGGCTACAACCTGGCGGTCGCCGACGCCCAGGGCGAGGGTTTCATCATCGAAGCGGCGGTCCCCCGGCTCGAGCGCCGCGGCGCGGACGCGCAGTTCGTCGCCGCCAGCAACCACTTTATTACCCCGCCGCTGGAAAACAGCGACCAGCGCCAACCCGACGCCAAAGTCATCAGTTGCAATCGTCTGGCGCATCTGTGCGACCCGCAGACCACGCCCACGCCGCAGAATGTGGACCAACTCAAACGCGTGCTGCGCGACAACCGCACCTGGGGCGCCTGTCGCCATGGCGGGGAAACCAAGTCCGTCACCCTCTGGTCAATGATCGGCATCCCGCAACGCGGCGAACTGCTGGTCTGCGATGGCGCGCCCGACCAGGCGGAATACGTCACCCACCGCATCGGTCCCGCATAACCGGGTCCAGCCGCGCGGACTCGTCCTGGTCCGGATTCACCGGGCCGCCAACACCGCGTCGCCGGCGACCTCCCGCGGCAGCGGCAGCGCGGCAAACGCCCGCCGCACCAGGCCCCGCGGGTCGTTGGCCCAGCGGCTGATCAACGGCTGGGCGTCCAGGTCCAGCGCCAGGCGCGCCTGCGCCAGCGCCAGGTCCAGTTGCCAGCGATGATCTTCACGCGTCTGGGCGTGAATCGCATCCGTGGGCGGCTGGTAAATCTCCGCGGCGCCGGCGCCCAGCCGGGCGCGCTCGGCGGCAGCGCCGCTGAAGTATTGGGGATGCACGAAGCGGTCAGGCAATTCCATGGTTTCCAACTGGGTGAGCACATCGAGCGTCGCCGCATCGGCGCGGAGCACGCCGCGCTGGGCGAGTCTTGCCAACGTCAACGCCAGTGATGCCCGGGTGTGCAAAGCGGAACCGGGCTCCCGCGCCAGCGCCAGCAGCGCCGGCACACAGCGCGCGGTGCCGCAGGTGCGCAGCATGGCGGCGGCGACCAGCCAGTTGGGCGCCAGGCGATTGCTGTCCAGCGGGGTGGGATGCTGGTTGCCCCAGGTTTCCGGGGTGATCCAGTCCGCGCCGAACCCGTACTCCCGGGTGGTGATGGCGTGCAGCAGGCGCGGCTCGGCGGCCGCATCCCCCCACATGGCGCAGATGCCCGCCGCCAGCCAGCTCGTTTGTGGCGATGCGCTGTCCAGTCGGGCTTTGACCTGACGCTCGGACAATTCGCGTCGACGGTAGAGATACCAGACCGCTTTGCCGGGCTCACCACGGTCCAGTGCCGCCAGCGCCGCCTGCAGCACCGCATCGTCCGTGTCGACCTCGAACTCTTTGGCGTCGATGTGCGGATTGAACAACGGCTGGATCGCCCGCGCCGGCGGCGTCAGTGCGCCGCTGGCGTCGAGTTGCGCCTTGAGCTGGGCGTACGGCAGGGTGCGGGCGCGAGTGCGGAGCTTGGCCGCCAACGCCGCCGCCAGCCCCGCCGCTTCGCCCACCCGCTGCACATCGCGCTGCATCCGGCAGGACTGGTGGGCGTCCTGCGACACGCCCAGGCAGCGCGACGCCAGCCACAGGTTGTCCAGGCCGCGCGGCAGCAGCATGCGGTAGCTCATTTCACAGGCGAAGGGTTTGCGCCACATGCGGTTGAACCAGATCCAGAACAGGCCTTCATCCGACTCGAACTCGTAATCGACCGCGTGGTTGTCGTAGTGGCAGCCGGTGTAGCCGATCACATCGTCAAAGCGCCGGCCGTCGATCTGGTCGGTCAGGGAGAGGATGTAGTCGGTGTCGATCTGCCGGCTCTGCCGCAGGCCGATGGCGGGGGCGACGTAGGTGCGGCGGGAGAGGTTGTCGAACTTGGGCAGCAGGTACTGGCGGATGCCGGTCAGGCGTGCCCGGGTGAGATCGCGGGAGTCGGTGGGATCGCACCAGCCGGCGTCGAAGTTCATCATGCGCATGACGGGTTCGCCCTCGTCGCCGCGCAGCCGAATGGCGCCGCTGGAATGCGAGTAGGCATGGGGCAGACCGTCGCCGGCCCGGCCATACAACTCGCGGGCCCCGGCGCGCACCGCCAGGTCGCCGTCGCCGGTGCCGTCGACATAGCCATGAGCCTTGATCGCCAGCGGTCCCTCGTCATCAACCACCAGCGCCTGCTGCACCACCGGACCGTCGGTCACCACATCCACCAGCGCGCAGCCGAAGCGCAGGTCCACGCCGACATCACGCAGCAGTCGGGCGAGCACGATTTTCTTGGCGTCGGGGTTGAACGGCCCGCCGCTCAGCGCCGGCAGTTCGTCCATCAGGGCTTTGACTGCTTCATCGACTTCCTGCTGCAGGCCGCCCGCCATACCGAAGTAGTAGCTGTGAATGCCGCCGCCGGAGCCGATGCCGCCGGCAAACGCCAAGGGCTCGGCACAGATGACCTGGACGCCCTGCCGCGCGGCCGCCAGCGCCGCCAGCGCGCCGCCCGTGCCGGCGCCCGCCACGAAGACCTCGGTGTCCAGCGTCTGACGCGGGGCCGGCGGAACAAGTTCACTGCGCTGCGCCTGCTGCGCCGTCGCCAGCGCGAGCGCTGTGGCGCGGCTGCTGCGCTGGTGGGCGGCGGCGCCCAGTTGGTAGCGCGCCCCCAGCGTGGCGGCGTTGCTGCCGGCGCGCCCGGCGCTGGCGTCGAGCACATTGCCCCGGTCGGCGGGGGGCTGGGTCTGAGCGTAGCGTGGGAAACCCTGCACGCTGCCGTGCGTCATCTGGCACTGGCCCGCTTCCCCGGTGAGGGAGCGCAGCAGCTGGAGCATGGCTTCGTCCCACGGCTGCCCCGGCTGCTGCACGCCGCTGACCATGCGTTCGGTGGGCCAGAGCGTGGGCGTGCCGCTGCTGCTGGGTGACCATTGCTTGCGTTGGAGGTAGGCGTAGAGCGTGTGGTGGGTGGGGCGCGGCCGGGTGAGTTGCGGATCCACCTGCCGCAGCAGCCAGGCGTGTTCGGTGGCGTCGATCCACTGGCGGGCGACGAGCTTCTGGTAGCCGCTGCGGGTGGCGACGATGACCGCCGCGACCAGGCCCTGTTGCAGTTCGACGCCGGCGGGCAGGGCGTAGTACAGCACGTGGACCGGGCTGTCCGCCAGCAGGGCGGTGGCGACGACCTCGGCACTGGCGCCGTCGATGCGCTGGGCGTCGGCGGCGCCGCGGGCGGTCAGTTCATCATGCAGGCGGCGCCAGCCGGCGTGACTGCTGCTGCCGGCGTCCGGATGAAAGCACCGGCCGCTTTCCCACAGCAGGTCGCCGCGCGGGTCCACCAGCAGCACGCGCTGCCCGGCGTCCGCTGCCGCCAGCGCCGCCGCCAGCCCGGCATAACCGCCGCCGAGCACCGCCACATCGAAAATTTCCTGGTAAACGTCGCAGAAGGGGCCTTGCGGCATGGCGTCGCCTCATGAAAAAAATAGCCTGGGGTGACTTCAAGTCACCCATTTATGCTAACAAGCAACGTTGTGGGAGCAATCCGCAACCGGCCGGTCACCAGGGTAAACGCATGTACCCATCTGCTTAACGAGCCGCGCGCGTCAGCAAGCGGTTGCTGACCCCACGCCCAGATCTGCGGCTGCGCCGCAACCCCTTGCTCACGCCCGGGGCTCGTCAAAAACGGTACATGCGTTTGCCCTGGGCCGGTCACCCAACGCGCGCCGGGGCAGGCCAGCAGCGCGAGCGCATGAGTGGAACGCAGGCGAGCAGGAGGCGCGCTGGGGGCTTCACGACGCCGGCGGGCAGGGCGTCTGGCTGGTCATCCGGGGGAGATACCACGTCGGCTGCGGCCTGGCGGGCGCGGGAGCCGGCGCGGGCGCCGGCGGGGCGTAAACCACCGGCTCCGCAGGTGCGACGTAAACCGGCGCGGGCTGGGGCATCGCTGCAGCGGGGGTCTGACCACAGGTGTAACAACCGCCGGCGACCTGCGGCGTCCAGGAACCCGGCTTGGGCCACAGCCGCTCCGTCGGGCGTGCCGTCCGTTCGCACGGGCAGGTGCAGGCGCTCAGGCAGGTCAGCAGAACCGCCGCCAGAATGACGCAGGGCAAACGCAGGGATTGGCTCATCCCGTCAACATACCGAGCGCACCGGCCCCGTTACGCGCAACCTGCACGCCCGGACCGGAAATCGCCCGGTGATTCTGCCGCCTGTAGCGGTTGCGCCAGTGAATCACCGACTCACTTGACGCGCAAGGTCACGTTGCCGTCGGCAAGCGCCGCTTCGGTCAGATCCACCTGCAGCCAATCGCCTTGTGTTTGCGCTTTGACCGCTTGCCACGCTTTGCCGTCGGCGCTGACTTCCGCCTGCTGACCCTTGACGCCTTTGAGCCGGAGTGTGCAAGGCGAGTTCGACTGCACCGCGTAGGTGCCCGGCGCGGTGCGACGGATTTGCACCGCGGCATCGACGAAGACCTGATCGCCCGGGCCATACAGGTAAGCGGTGAGCTTGACCTTGCCATCGCCGTCGGCGTCGGTGAAATCCTGGGCGGTGAAGTTGCCCTGCAACTGCCAGGCGAAGGTCGAGCCGGGGTACCACGCGTTGAGCACGGTGCGGCCGGCTTCGTCGCGGAGCGGGCGATAGGCGAACTGCCACCCGCCGCGCTGGTAATTTTCTTCAGTTGGAAGTTTGAAGAACAACGTCGAACCGTCGGCGCTCAGCCGGGTGACTTCCAGCGTGAGCAATTCCGCGCCGGGATTCTTTTCGTCGGCGCGGGCGAGCATGGTCAGCGTGCGCCGGCCGTCGCCGTTGGTGTCGGGCACATCGTCGAGGGTGAGCTTGATCGGCTGCGAGGTGCGGTAGCCGGGGAAGCCGAAGTGCATCCAGCGATCGCCTTCGCGCAGGTTCACGCGCCAGGTGCGGGTGAGGCTTTCATTGCTCACGGTGGTGCCGTTGATGTACTGGGTGTCGGGACCAAACACCGGGGGCTCGATTTCGCAGGTGATTTCCTGAGCGTCGGCATGCAGGCCAGCGATGGTGGAACGGTAGAACCGCGCCGTCTTGCGATGGGTGAGGGTGGTGCTCTGCCCCGAACTGGACAAGCCGGTGAGGGTGAAGTTATGCCGAATGCCGGCTTCATCGGGGCCAATGCCGACCACCGCGCCGCGCAGCAGCCGGGTGGGCCAGGCGCCGGCGACGGTCAGACTGCGCTGGGGATAATCAACGCGCTGCACCTGGCCGACGTAACTCGCCTGGGGCAACAGAATTTCCACGTCGGCGGCTTTGAGCGTGGCGCCGCCCACGAGCTGCGCCAGCGCGACGCCGTCACCATCGCGGCGAACCAACGCCATGCGCCCGGCGACCTGCATCGGGTGTTTCCCGGCGACCTGCTGGGCGGTCTGCGGCGCGGCACTGGCGTACAGCACATCCTGCTGACCCTGGGGAAGGTCCACCTGCAACGCCACCGCGGCGGCGGCGTCCGAACCGGCGTTGCTGATGGGCAGTTGCGCTTTGCTGGCAATAAAGGGCGTGCCGGCGTACATCTCGATCACCGCCGGATACACGCTCTGCTTGGCGCCGCCGTCCTGATGGCCCTGCACGTAAAGGAACGGGAAGTTGTAGTTGTACGCTTCGGAATACGCGTTGCCGATCATCAGCAACTGACCCTGCTGGCCGAAGAGGCTCAGGCGGGTCACTGCCGGACGGTCAGGTTCAAAGCCAGCGCCCTGGTAAGCCTTCTGCAAGCCGGGATTCATGGACCAGTCAGCTTCGAGCAGCGCGGGGGTGACGCCTTCCTTACGCGTGCCGTCGTAATGCTTGCGCAGGTATTCGACTGCCTGGGCGCTGCTGGCGTCATGCAGGTCGGCATTGACCTTCAGTTGCTCGGTGGGCACGCCGTGGAAGCAGTAGGTGTGCGTGCTGCCGCCGGCGACGCGAAAGACGTCGAACACATAGCTGTTGCGCTGGTCCACGCTGATGAGCGTGGTCTGGCGGGCGTAGGTGGATACGTCGGGATGGCTGGTGGCGCGGGCGGCGTGCGCCATGTACTGCGCCCCGGGCAGGGGGGCGAAGCCGGTGTTCCAACCGGTGCCGCTGACGGTGGAGCCGGGGTAGCTGTTTTCGAAGTTGCGCTGGTCGACTTCCACAAGGTTGTGGACTTTGTTCCAGCGCATGTTGGGCGAACCCGTGTTCTTGCCTTCATGGCGGCCGCCGAGGTCCGGCGCCATGCGGGCGCCGTGGGCGAACAGTTCGAGGTTGAGCGTGTCCTGATGGGCGTGCCCGCGCCCGATGCCGAAGTGGATCGCCGCGGCGTTCATGTTCAGCGGGTTCGCCTGAAACTGGTTGTTTTCCAGCACGGTTTGGCCGAAGCCGCCCAGCACGCGTGAAGGCTGGGCGGGGATGTCGGCTTCGCGGGTGCGGCGGAGGTCCATGGCGTCGCCGACGATGATGGCAAAGCCCCCGGCGGCGCGCAGGCCTTGCACGGTGGCCATGGACTGCGCCATGTGGGGATAGAGCTGTTCATCCAGCAGGTCATAGCGTGCCGCCCCGCCGGCGCTGCGGTAGCGGTGGAGCAGCTCGGCAATCTCCTGCAGGTCGTTGCCGACGTAGCCGGTCGAGCCGATGTAGTGCACGCCGTCGCGGTTGTAGGAACAGATCGCCTGGTCGTCGATGCCGCCGGCGAAGGTCATGTTCATGTTCATCTTGGTGAAGAGGCCTTCGTCGAGCATGCGGTCGCTGACGGGGCTGACGCCCTGGACCAGGGGAATCAGCGCCTTGACGCTGTCGCCGCCGGAGATGTAATCGCGGTTGGCGTTGTCCCAACTGGACTGGAGCAGATAGACATCAAGCAGCTTGCGCACGTCGGCGGGGGTTTTGATCCAGGCGATGCGGGTGTGCAGGAAATCCGCCAGCTCCTGGTTGTCCTTGATGTAGTCAAAAAGCTGGTCGTAGCTGGTGACCAGGCGTTCGGTGTCCCGGCCTGCCCAGCCGCGGTAGACGTTTTTCCCGGTGGGCTGGCTGAAGCCGAAGGCCTGCGCGCCGGTGTCGATGTTGGTGAACTTGCCCACGCCCTGCGCGTGATAATCCACGCCCGGCCAGCGCCACGCCACCGCGCACAGCAGCACCGCGCCGTCCCAGGCGGCTTCGGTGTTGCCCGCCAGTTGATAAATGCTCGCGGCGTCGGCGATCTGCCCGGTGCGGTCGCGCCCGATGATCACGCCATAGGGATGCGCGGAGCTATGGGTGACGTGCATGTTGAAATCCGGCGTCTGCGCCCAGAGCTCCTCCGCGCGGGCGCGCCGGCCGGCGGCGTCACGTGCGGACAGGTCGCTGAGCTTGATGTGACCCGTGCCCATCGGCAGACGCTGGTCCTTGCGCTGGGGATACTCGGCGGCAAAATCGGCGCGCAGCCTGGCGAGTTGGGCGTCGCTGGTCAGCGTGCGCTGGGTCTTGACCGCCACGCCCGGACAGTTGCCCAGCGCGTCGCGCAGCTCCAGCCGATCCACCAGCAGCGGGGCGGTGGGCGTGTCTTTGGCGAGCATCAGCGTCTGGGGATCGATCAGGTGATGCAGCCACTTCTCCCGGGTGGCGCTGGGGGGCATGCGGTCGACCAGCTGCACGCTCAGCGTGTAGGTCCCGGCGGCATCGGCGGGGAAGTACAACGTCCCGGCGGCGGCATAGCGCTCGCGGTAGGCCGCCAGCATGGTCCAGGTGTTCGCCTGCTGAGACTGCTCATGGCGCGCGGTGAATTGCAGAATCGTCCGGCCCCACTGGTCATTGCTGCCGCGGGCGATGACGAACAGCGCGTAAACGCCCGGTTGCTTGATCTCGACCTTCACCTGCAGCGGCTTGCCGTTGGTTTCCAGTTGCACTGCCTGACCGCCGCGCCCGCCGTTTGCCTGCGCGTCGGCGACGGCTGTCAGCCCGGTCCCCGAGGTCAGCGTTTCGGCTTCGAACTCCTGCACCAGCGGCACCGGGCGCACGGTGGTCAACACCGTGTCCCACCACGCCAGCGCCGGCGTCGCCGCGCCCAGCAGGAGAGCAATCACCGCTGCTTTAACGAATAGACAAAAAGTCGGCAACAACCGCTGGGGGGCACGCACGCATCGGGTCATGGAGGGATTCCTGTCAGCCGGGAGAGGACGACACACGCACGATGTCAGAGCGACGTCCGTACGAGCAACGAGCCAGCATTGTACCGGCAGTGCAGCGATGTCGAAAGTGGTTTTGCCGGTGGAGGGTTTGCGCGGAATGCAAGCGCGTATGCGCGGGAGCATACGACAACCCGCCTCGACAACTCCGACGGTCAGCGTCCATTCGTTTCACGCCGCCGACGCCAGTCGGCGGGTTCCTCCGGTCAACTCGACCCCGCCGCTTGCTCCGTCCCGCCTATCCGCTACGCTGCTGGGCTGGCCATGGACCGTTGGATCGAACTCATCGTGGTGGTGTTTCCCGTCTTCGTCGCGATGGCGATCGGCGGCGGTGCGCGCCGGCTCAACTGGCTGACCCATGAAGCCGACGACAGCCTGCTCAAGCTGGTCATTCGCATCCTCATGCCTTGCTTCATCTTCGATGTGCTGGTGGGCAACCCGCGCATGCTGAATCTCGCGGACATGTGGTTGCCGCCGGTGGTTGGCTACGGCACGCTGTGTCTGGGCTACGCGGTGGGTCTGCTGTTTACCCGGCTGCTGGGCCGGCGCATCGGTTTACGCGAGCCCGCCGAACGCCGGACGTTCGCTTTCTGCGCCGGCACGTACAACTGGGGCTACATCCCCATACCCCTGGTCATGAGCAAGTTCGCCGACGACGGCACGCTGGGCGTCCTGCTGGTGCACAACATCGGCGTCGAAACCGCCCTGTGGACCATGGGCATGTTCACCCTCTGCGGCACCCTGGGCAAAAGCTGGTGGCGCAGCTTCATCAACCCGCCGGTGCTGGCGATCGCTTTGTCGCTGGGGTTGAACCTCACCGGCTTGCACGCCCACATTCCCACCATGGTCGACAAGGTCGCGGGCATGCTGGGGGCCTGTGCCGTGCCCATGGGTTTGCTGATGATCGGCGCCACCGTGGCGGATCACTTCGACCGCCGCAGCCTGACCACCGGCATCGCGCCCCTGGTGGCGGGCGCCCTGCTGCGGCTGGCGTTGATCCCGGCGCTGTTCTTCCTGATTGCCGCGTTCATGCCGCTGCCGGTGGAGCTGCGCCGCGTGGTGGTGATCCAGGCCGCCATGCCCGCCGCCGTGTTCCCCATCGTGATGGCGAAGGTCTACGGCGGGGACACCGCCACCGCCCTGCGCGTGGTGCTGGGCTCCTCGCTGGTGGCGCTCATCACCATTCCCCTGTGCCTGATGCTGGCGCTGCACTGGCATCTGCTGTGAGCGCTGCCGACGCCTGACGCGCGCCGGGCAAGTGGTATCATCACCCGCGACATGCCCATTACGCCTGATCAACCATTGACCCGCGCCCAGGAAGTGCAACGCCTGCTCAAGCTGTACGGCCCCGATGATCCGCGCGGCGCGATGGACCTGCTCGACCGCCAGTTTGCCGCCCTGACCTCCCGCGCTCAGATGCTGCTGGGCCTCTGCGGCATCGTGGTCACTACCACCGGGTTCTCCGGCCGCATCATTGCCGGCACCAGTCGCCTGGCGCAACTCGCCATCATCACCGGCATCAGCTTCACCTTGCTGGCGGCGGCGGTAGTGGTCTGGGGCGTGCTGCACCTGCGCTGGATCACCCAGCAACCGGGCCAACTGCTCGAACCCTGGCTCGACCAGTGCCTGGCGTACCGCGACCGCAAACTCCAGTGCTACCGCGTGGGCATCGTGCTGCTGATGCTGGGGCTCACGGCCTACGTCATCTCCATCGCCCTGATGCTCTGGGCGCCCACCGCCCATGCGGTGACGCTGACGCGCTGAAGCTTGCCCCTGCGGAAAACGTCAACCGCCAGCCGACTGCGCGAGCGGCTGAAAGAACGTCAACCGATTGCCAAACGGGTCCGCCACCTGCAGGGAGCGCTCACCCCAGGGCATGGTTTCGATGCCGGGCCGGGCGTATTTGTACTGCTTGGCGCTCAGCTCCTGATGCAGCGCGTCGAGGTCCGTCACCTGGATGCGCACCTGGGCGCCGGGGCAACAGTCGCCGTGGTGTTCGGACAGATGCAGCACGCAGTGGCCGCGCGTGAGCTGCATGTAGAGCGGCAGATCGTCCGCAAAGCGATGCGCCCAGTCGATGCGAAAGCCCAGGTAGTCCACGTAATGCTGCTTGGCGCGGGCTTCATCAAAGCTGCGCAGGATGGGCACGGGCGGGGCGAATTGCATGGCGGGGTTCCTTTTGCAGTTGTAGAAGGTAAGCCGTTGGGATGGTGTTCAAGGTCATAGCGTCGAGGAGACAGCCAAGCCTGGGTTGTGCAGCATACCGCAGCCTGATTCCGCATCAGCGCTGGCGTCGGTGCATTGCCCGCCCTTCGCCCATCCGGTACGCTGACGCCTCACGGTTTGGAAGGGGTTTCTCATGCTGCCCACGTTGCGGCAACGGCTGCTCATCCTGGTGGCGATCATCGCCGGCGGCGCGTGCTGGATCGGCGTGGGGCCGATGTTGCGCGCCAGCGACGGCGGCAGCGGTCTGAGCTTATTGGGGGCGCACACCGGGCCGGTCATGGCGCTGCTGGCGATTCTGCTGGCGGGGCTCCCGGCGCTGGGGCTGGGGTTGCTGGTGGCCGCCACCGGGCATCCCCTGGCGGGTTTGTTTGCTTCTTCCATGGCGCTGTTGATGCTGGCGGTCTGGGGTGGGCCGATTGATGGTTGGATGTACCGCGCAACGCTGCCGGATGACTACCTGGCGCTGGCGGGGGAGACGTTGCTGTGGTTCATGGGCGTGCTCCTGATGGTGGCGGTCATCGCCCGGCTGCGCGCGCCGTTGCGGGCGCGGATGCCGGCCTTGGCGTTCAATGATCACCTGGGGCTGGACACGGAGCTGCGCCTGGTGCCCGGCAGCAAGTCGCTGGGCGCGGGGCTGGTGAGCACCGTCATCGCGGCGCTGCTGGGTCACATGCTGCTGCGCAGCAGCGTGTCGGGTCAGGTGGTCGGCAGTCTGCTGGTCGCGTTCACCGTGGGCAGCATGGTGGCGCAGATGAACTTTGCCCCGACGAATCCGGTGGGTCTGCTGCTCAGTCCCGCTCTGGTGGCGGTGCTGGCGTATAGCTATGTCGCACTGCGCTATCCGGATGCCGACCAGGTTTTCGCCGGCTGGTTTTCCGCCACCAGCAGCACGGCCGGCCAGCACCTGACTGGGCTGGCGCTGGCGCTGCCCATTCACTACGCATCCGCAGGAGTCGCGGGCGTCACGCTCGGCATCGGGCTGGCGCACAGCTTTGAGACCAGCAAAGCTGTCGTCGTCTAGATCACCTTTGCAAATGCAAAACCACAGAAGCAAAGAGAACACCGAGGAATGCGCACCGAGTATGACAGGCATCTGGGGCTGCGTTCCTGCTCATGTTTCTCTCCGTGTTCTCTGTGCCTTGGTGGTAGTTATTGGATTTTGTTAATCAATCTTCCCTCGCTCCCGCCGCACAGGAATCGTCCGCATGACTCGCTCTCAACCGCTGGCGCTGGGTCTGGACTTCGGCACTGAAAGCGTCCGCGCCTTGCTGGTCGATCTCGCAGGCGTGGAGCGCGGCAGCGCGGCCGTGCGCTATCCGCATGGTCAACTGACCGACACGTTGCCAACCACCGGCAAGAAGATTCCCGCCGACTACGCCTTCCAGCATCCTCAGGATTGGCTCGACGCTTCCGCCCAGGCCGTCAAGCAGGCGCTCAAGGTTGCCGGCAGCGACGGTAGCAATGTCGTGGGCATCGGCGTGGACTTCACCAGTTGCACCATGCTGCCCGCGCTGCGCGATGGCACGCCGCTGTGTCAGGTGCCCAGGTACGCCAACGACATGTTCGCCTGGCCCAAGCTGTGGAAACATCACGGCGCCAAGACGCAGACCCAGCGCATCAACGAGCTGGCGCGCCACCGCCGGGAACCCTGGCTGGCGCGCTACGGCGGGATCATCGGCCTGGAGTGGTTCTTCCCCAAGATGCTCGAAACGCTCGAACAAGCCCCGCGCGTCTTCGCCGCCGCCGAGGTGTGGCTGGAAGCGGGCGACTGGTATGTCTGGCAACTGGTGGGCGCGGGCAATGCCGATGAGTTGCCGCGCTCGACCTGTCAGGCGGGCTACAAAGCGATGTGGAACGCCGCCACCGGCTACCCCTCGCCGGCTTTCTGCAAGGCCCTGCATCCGGACTTCGAGCATGTCGTGCGCGACCGCATGCCCGGCAAACTGCTCGCCCCCGGCCAACGCGCCGGCGAACTCTGCCCCGCCAGCGCCAAACGCATGGGCCTGCCCGCAGGCGTGCCGGTGAGTGCTGCGATCATTGACGCGCACGCCGGCGTCCCTGGCGCGGGCGTGGGGGAGCCGAGCACCTTGGTGATGGTCATGGGCACCAGCAGTTGCCACATGCTCAATTCCCGCGTGGAGAAGCTCGCGCCCGGCATCGCCGGCGTGGCGGAGGGCGGCATCCTGCCCGGCTACTTCGGCTACGAAACCGGGCAGGCGGCGGTGGGCGATGCGTTTGACTGGTTCCGCAAGCTCGCCGGGCAGAGCGATTTCAGCAAGCTCAATGAAATGGCTGCGGCCGCGCCGGCCGGCAGCGCCGATGTGCTGTGCATGGACTGGTTCAACGGCTGTCGCACCCCGCTGATGGATGGCTCCCTGCGCGGCTCGTTCACCGGGCTGACGCTCAGCCATGACGTGGGCCACGTCTACCGTTCGCTGCTCGAAGCCAGTGGGTTCGGCGTGCGCTGGATCGTCGACGTGCTGCGCGACGGCGGGGTGCCGGTGCGCAGGTTTGTCGCCACGGGGGGCTTGCCGCATCACAATCCGCTGCTGGTGCAGATTTACGCGGACATTCTGGGCGAGCGCGTCATCGTGCATCCCAGTCGGCAGGGGCCGGCGTTGGGCGCGGCGATTCTGGGCGCGGTTGCCGCCGGCCGGAGCGCCACGGGTTTCACGTCCGTTTCCATGGCGGTCAACACCATGGCCAAAGCGCGGCTGGATCATCCCGACCGCGCCCGTCGGCCGCGCGTCGTGCATCCCAATCGTCATCACCGCAAAACGTATGACCAGGCATACGCCCGCTATCGCAAGCTCGCCGAGCAACTGCCTAGTCTGGGCCACCTGTGAGTGAAACGGCGCCTCGCTCCCGGTTGCGTCGCCTCCATCCCAAATGCAGCGGCTGCGCCTTGACGCTGAGCCACGGTAAAATCCGCCTATGCTGCGTTTCCTCACCCTGCGCCTGCTGCAACTGCCGCTGATCATTGCGGTGGTGTTCGCGGTGACCTTCGCGCTGGCGTGGCTCATCCCCGGCAATCCATTGGAGTCGGAGGACCGCCGTCCGACGCCCGAGATTGAGCAGGCGATGCTGCGGCAATACAACCTGCATGACCCGTGGGCGTTCTGCGGCAGCTATCTCAAGAACGTGGTGACCAGGGGATCGTTTGGACCGAGCCTGCAGTATGCCGACCAGACGGTCAATGACATCATCGGCGCGGGATTGCCCGTCTCGGCGACGCTGGGCGCGCTGGCGCTGGTGCTGGCGCTGGCGCTGGGATTGACGGCCGGGGTGATCGGCGCGCTGCGGCCGGGCACGGTGCTGGATATGGGCTCGCTTGCGGCCGCCTTGCTGGGGGTGAGCTTGCCCACCTTTGTCACGGGCTCGGTCCTGCTGGCGGTGTTCGCGGCGCTGCTGCCGTGGTTTCCGCCCGGCGGATGGGGGACGCCCAAACATCTGGTGCTCCCCGCGCTGGCGCTGTGCGCCCAGCCGGCGGCCTACATCGCCCGGCTGGTGCGGCTGGGTTTGGCGGATGTGATGAGCAGCGACTACATCCGCACCGCCCGCGCCAAGGGACTCACCCGCTCGCAGGCGCTGTTTCGCCATGCTTTGAAGAACGCCTTCCTGCCTGTGCTCAGCTATCTGGGGCCAGCGGCGGCAATCACTCTCACCGGCTCATTCGTCGTCGAACAGGTCTTCAACATCCCCGGCCTGGGCGAGCACTTCGTCAATGCGGTCCTCAACAAAGACCAGTTCCTCATCCTGGGCGTTGTGCTCACCTACGCCACGCTGCTGGTGCTGCTGAATCTGCTGGTGGATGTCGCGTATGCCTGGGTGGACCCCCGAATTGATGTGACCGCCTGACCCCCCGGATCTTTCGCACATTTTCCCATTGACGTTCTGCGTTGCAACCCCGGTCAGTGACCGGGGGCTAGAGCGATTCGCGCCATTTGCGACCGGATGTCATAATGCGTCATCCCCTCG
>CAZSBB010000036.1:0-65447 GCA_964605235.1 uncultured Phycisphaeraceae bacterium | reverse complement strand
CCGGACCCCGGACCCCCGGAAGTTGCCCAGCGCTACAGGGTGGACCAACGGTTGGATGTCCCGCCATGGGTGAAACCTCGCCGCCTGATCTCTGGACCCTCGCCGCCGGCACGCGGTATCCCATCGAAGCGTTCATCTTCGTGCAGCGCGGGCTGGACTTCACGGTGCGCAAACTGCATGGCGAATCCGGCCCCCAGACGGACCCGGATCAGGATGACCGCGACCGCCACGTCACCGGCCAGCAGCTCTGCCATGGGCTCAAGGATTTCGCGCTCGAACAATACGGCCTGCTGGCGCGCCTGGTGCTGCGCCAACTGGGCATCTACAGTTGCGAAGACTTCGGCCGCATCGTCTTCACCCTCGTCGACTCGGGCCTGATGCGCAAAACCGATGACGACCGCCTGAGCGATTTCGTCGGCGTGTTCGACTTTGCTCAGGCCTTCCGCCCCCAGCTTGATCTGGATGCCGCCAGCGATGCCGCCAAACGCATCTGATTGCCCGCAACCTGTTCGCGCGCGGCCCATGCGCACTGCGGCCTGGTGTCGTTTGCTCCCATTGCTGCTGCTCGCGGTGATGCTGGCTGGTTGTGTCAGCAAACCACCGCAAGCGCAGCCGACGGCCTGGGTGCGCAGCGAGTTGTACTTCGGCATGTCCCGTCCCGACGGCTCGGTGGTCAGCGCCGAGCAATGGCAGGCGTTTGTGGATCAGCAGATCACGCCGCGGTTTCCTGAGGGGCTGACCGTGCTGAGCGCCGCCGGGCAATGGCGCGACGAGGCGGGGGCGGTGGTGCATGAGCCGGCGCGGGTGCTGGTGGTGTTTCATCCCGCCGACGACGGCGCGGCGGCAACGCGCAAGCTCCGTACGCTGGCGCAGCTTTATGCTCAGCAGTTCGACCAGTCGGCGGTGCTGCTGGCGCAGAGTGCGGCGCAGGTGGATTTCATCAGTCCCCCGGCGGCTGCGGATTGACTGAGAAACTATCTCAACAGAAAAGAAACCACAGAGCCACAGAGATCACCGAGAAATGCTCACAGAGAATGCGGGGAAATCCAGCGGACATGTCCGCTCCTCACGCCTGCTCTCGGTGTTCTCTGTGTTCTCTATGTTCTCTGTGCCTCTGTGGTGAGTTTTGAGATCATTGCTTACAGGTCCGCCAGCTCAATCTGCGTGGCGACGATGTCTTCCGCGCGGGCGATGAAGGCGTCGAGCACTTGCGGATCAAAGTGCGTGCCCCGGCCCTCCTCCAGAATTTCAAAGCAGCGCTGCCGGGGAAACGCCGGCTTGTACGGGCGCTTGGAGCTCAGCGCGTCGTACACATCCGCCACGGCAACGATGCGTCCCGCCAGCGGAATGTCGGCGCCCGCCAGCCCCAGCGGATAGCCCGTGCCGTCCATGCGTTCGTGATGGGTCATGGCGATCACTTTGGCGAGCTTGAGCAGTTCGAAGCGCGGCTCGCCGAAGATGCGCCCGCCGATCTCCGGATGCCGGCGCACGGTTTTGCTCTCGCCATCGGCGAGCGATTGAAACACCCGCGCGCCCATGGTGGTGTGCTTCTGCATGAACTCGAACTCGTCGCTGGTGAGCTTGCCGCTCTTGAGCAGGATTTCGTCGGGGATGCCGATTTTGCCCACGTCATGCAGCGGCGCCGCCAGCTCGATCAGTTCGACGAAATCGCGGTCCAGGCCCAGTTGCTCGGCGATGATGGCGCTGAAGCGGCCAACGCGCAGGATGTGCTGGCCGGTTTCATTGTCCCGGTACTCGGCAGCCCGCGCCAGGCAATGCACGATCTCCACGCGGGTGCGGGCGATCTCCTGCGTGCGCCGGCGCACCTCGTCCTCCAGGCGCAGGGCCTGCTGGCGCAGGCTGTCCTCGTGCTGTTTGGAGATCAGCGTATTGCGCAGGCGCGGGATCAACTCCGCCGGGTCCAGCGGCTTGGTGAGGAAATCCGTGGCGCCGTTTTCCAGCGCCTGGCGGCGGGTCTGGCTGTCGTCGTTGGCGGTGAGGATCAGCACGGGGATGCGCGCCGTGTCGGGGTCCAGGCGCAGCTGGCGCAGCACGTCGAGGCCGGAGATGCCCGGCATCACCACATCCAGCAGGATCACATGGGGCTGCTGCTCGCGGGCGGTATGCAAGACCTGCCGCGGGTCTTCAATCGCCAGCACATCGACGCAGCCGGCGTCGCGCAGGTAGCGGCGCACCAGCCGGAGGTTGATCGGTTCATCATCGACCACCAGGATGCGCCCGCCCAAAGCTGAAAGCTTGGGGAGCGTGGTGGCGTCGGTCACGACACTGCTCATGAGGTATGCCTTCCTACTGGCGCTGCGTAAGCGTGGATGGGGCATCCACCGCCGGCGCCAGACCCGCTGCCGAGCGTTCGATCAGTTGCCGCACGTGCAGCAGTTGGGACTCGATGGCTTGCAGGTTGCCGTGCAGGGCCGCCTGCTCCAGTTCCTGCGCCACCGGACAAAACGCGGGGAAACCCGCCGAGCCGCCCGAGCCCTTGAGCCAGTGGGCGAGGTCCGCCAGCCGGCGGTATTCCGCTGCTTCCACCGCGTGGCGCATGTCTTCAAACCGGCTGCGGGCGGTGTCAACGAAACAGCGCACGATGTCGGCGAACTCCGCATCGTCCATGGGCAGTTCGCTGCACAGCGGCGTCAGGCCGGTTGCCGGGGCGGCGTCCGGGGCGCGGCCAGAAGCGGCCGCCGACGCGGGGGCTGCGGCCATGCCCAGCAACTGCTGCACGCAACTGATCAGCTTGCGGCCCGTGATGGGCTTGGTCATGTATTCATCGCAGCCAGCGGCGAGGCAGCGTTCGCGGTCGCCGCTCATCGCATGAGCGGTCAGGGCGACAATCGGCATGGCGTAGCCGCGCTGACGCATCGCCCCGGCGGCGGTGTAGCCATCCATTCGGGGCATCTGCATGTCCAGCAGGATCAGGTCGAAATGCGGATGACGCTGGAGCTGCGCCAGTGCGTCCTCGCCATGTTCCGCGCACGTCACCTCGGCGCCGGCGCGGCGCAGGTACAAGCTGATGAGCTGACGATTGGTCTGCCCGTCATCCACCACCAGCAGATGCCGCCCCGCCAGCGCCTGGCTGTCTTCCTGCGTCAGGGGAACTGGTTGCGTGGTTTCAAACTGGGCGATGGCTTCCTCGGCGTTGATTCGGGGCACGTTGGTCAGCTCACCCGTCTGCACCCGCACGGTGAAGGTGCTGCCCACGCCGGGGCGCGAATGCAGCGCCAGCCCGCCGCCGAGTCCTTCGCAGATGTGTTTGCTGATCGCCAGCCCCAAACCCGTGCCGCCGAAGCGTCGGGTCATGGAGTTGTCCGCCTGGGAAAACGGCTGGAAAATGCGTTGCTGCTGTTCGTCGGTCATGCCGATGCCGGTGTCCGCCACATCCACGCAGAAGCGCGGCTCGGGGCCGTCTTCCTCCAGCGCCGCCACCAGACGGATGCCGCCCTGCTCGGTGAATTTGATGGCGTTGCTCACCAGGTTCAGCAACACCTGACGCAGCCGGGTGGGATCGGTCTGAATGAGCGCGGGCAACGAGGTCCGGCAGCGCAGGCTCAGGTCCAAACCTTTCTCGCGGGCTGGCACACGCATGATCGACGCCACCTCCGCCAGCAGTTCATGCGGCGAGCATTCGATGCGTTCAAACTCCATGCGCCCGGCTTCGATCTTGGAGAAGTCCAGCACGTCGTTGATGAGCGTGAGCAGGTGCTGGGCGCTGCGGTGAATGGTGGCGACCCACTGCGGCCGTTCGGGAGCGTTCAGGTCGCGCTGCAGCATTTCACTGAAGCCGATCACCGCGCCCAGCGGCGTGCGGATTTCATGGCTGATGTTCGCCAGGAAAGCGCTCTTGGCTTGATTGGCGGCATTGGCGGCGTCGCGGGCGCGGGCCAGTTCCTGCTCGGCTTGCTTGGCGTGGGTGATGTCGCTTTCGATGGCGATGAAGTTGGTGACGGCGCCCTGCTCATTGCGCACCGGCTGGATTTCCACGCGCAGCCAGTACTCGCGCCCGGTCTTGCCGTAGTTGATCAGCTCGACTTCAATCGGCTGCGCCTGGGCGACGGCATGGCGGATTTGCGCGACCACCTGGGGGTCAGTGCGTTCGCCTTGCAGGAAGCTGCCGGGCTTGCGGCCGATGGCTTCCTCATAGCTGTAGCCGGTGATCCGGGTGAAGCCTTCGTTGACCCATTCGATGTAGCCTTGCGGATCGGTGATGACCACGGCGTTGCTGGTGTTGGCGGCGACCAGCGCCAGCTTGCGGGCTTCCTGGCGGGCGTTTTCGAGCGCCAGGGTAGCCTGACGGGATTCGGTGACATCGATGACGATGCCGTCCCAGCGGACGCCGCCGTCGGCGTCGCGATGCGGCTGCGAACGGGCCTGCACCTGGCGCTCCCGGCCGGCTTCGTCGTACACCCGGCCTTCCCATTCGAAATATGCCCCGGTGGACGCCGAGGCGTCGATGGCTTCGCGCAAACCGGGCAGATCGTCGGCATGAATGGCGTTGGGCAGGAGCAACTGCGGATCGTCGACGACCTGCTGGGCGGTGTAGCCGAACACGCCGAACGCGCCATCGCTGGCGTAGCTGAAGCGATGGGCGCCGTCGGCAGTGCGCTCAAAGCGGTACACCATGCCCGGCACGTTGGCGACCATCTGGTTGAAGCGTTGCTCGCTGGCGGCCAGTTGCTCGTTCTTGGCGCTCAGTTCGGCGGTGCGGCGGCGGACTTCTTCTTCCAGACGATCCGCGCGCTGCTGGAGCGATTCTTCCAGTTCGCGCTGCAGCCGGCGGGCGCTGAGCGACACTTTGAAATCGCTGAGACTGGTGGCGAAGCGCCAGGTGAAGAAGTTGAGCACCGCCAGGAAGAGCGCCAGCAACCGGTACGCGGGCCAGAAGAAGCTGACGAGGCTCATGGCGTAGCCGCAGACGGCGCACCAGAGGAAGATGTTCGCCAGCTCCATGAGCTTGCGGTTGCGATCGCGTTCCTCTTCGCTCAGGTAGTTGCGGCGCCAGAAGGCGAAGATGCGCAGGTAGCCGACGATGACGGTGCTGGTGAGCACGATCAGGCCGATGATCCACGGCCAGTCGGGCGTGCCGTCGGCGTTGATCATGCAATGGGTGCGCGGCATGTAGCGCCCGAAGTTCGTGAAGTAGTCCACGAACGTGCCGGTGACCGGGGAATTGGTCGCCGCGGCGGCAGCCGTGGAACCGTTGGCCAGCGCGCTATGGCAGGCTGGGGCGGCGGCGGGCTGGGCCGGGGGCGCTGCCACAGCTTCCGGCGCTGCGGCGAGCGCGGGATCAGTCGGCGGCGCGGCGTCCGGATGCATTGACTGATCGGCTGCCCCTGCGCTCAGCCAGGCCGTGAGCAACAGGACCGCCGACAAGCCACACAGGCGGGAGGGTGTGGTTTGCACCTGTGAGAAATCGGACACTGCCAACTCCGACTTTATGGAACAAAAGTGATTTCGTGGTTTGTTTATGTCGCCCCGGTGAAAATCCAGGTTGGCCAGACCGGCTTCGCGTAGGCGACAGCCCTGCGCTCCGCAAACCTATGCCGCCTGGGTCAGGAGCGCGTCGACCGGCTCATAACGCGCCAGCAATTGCGCCAAGGCGTCCATTTTCAGCGGTTTGGTCAGATGATCCACCATGCCCGCCGCCCGGCAGCGTTCCCCGTCTTCCGACATCGCACAAGCGGTCAGCGCCACGATGGGTGGTGGATTCGGCAGGGCGCAGATGCGCTGGGCCGCCTGATAGCCATCCATCAATGGCATCTGCAGGTCCATGAGAATCAGGTCGTAGGCGTGATCCTGCTCCACCCGCGCCACGGCGAGCTTGCCGTTGGTCGCCAGGTCCACTTCGCAACCAAGTTTCTCGAGCATTTTGCGCGCGACCCGCTGGTTGACCCGATTGTCCTCCACCAGCAACACGCGCAGCGGCCGGGTGGCCGGGCGGTGGCGCGGCGGTTGGGCCGCCGGTGCGCTGTCCGCCGGCGGGGTGGCGTCGGACAGCGCGGCTGGGCGCAACTGCACTTCAAACCAGAACGCCGTGCCTTGCCCCACTGCGCTGGTGAAGCCGATGGAACCCCCCATGGCCGCGCACAAGCGTTTGCAGATCGACAGGCCCAGGCCGGTGCCCCCGAATTGCCGGGTGATGGAGCTGTCCGCCTGCACAAAGGGTTCAAACAACAGCGGCTGCACTGCCGGATCGATGCCGATGCCGGTGTCGCGCACGGTGAAGCGCAGCCGACAGTGCTGCTCGTCCTGCGCCTGCACCTGGCAGTCCACCGCGACCGTGCCCGCGGCGGTGAACTTGATGGCGTTGCCCACCAGGTTGAAGAGCACCTGCCGCAGCCGGGTGGGATCGCCCAGCAGGCGCCGGGGCAGTTGGGGGTCGGTGTGGAGCAGCAGTTCCAGCCCTTTTTGCCGGGCGGGGATGCGGAACACTTCCAGGCAACCGCGCAGACAAGGGGCCGGCTCAAATTCGATTTCTTCCAGCCGCAGGCGTCCAGCTTCGATTTTGGACAGGTCGAGGATGTCGTTGAGCAGCACGAGCAGCCCATCGCCGCAGTTGGCGATGATGTCCACCTGTTCCGCCTGCTCCGGCGTCAAGCCGCTGTCAGCGAGCAGCTGCGCCATGCCGAGGATGCCGTTGAGCGGAGTGCGAATTTCATGGCTCATGTTCGCCAGGAAGTCGCTCTTGCTCTGCGCCGACTGAGCCGCCTGCGCCGCCAGCAGATTGGCCTGGGCGATGGCGTGTTCGAGTTGTTCATTGGTGCTCGCCAGTTCGTTGCGGGCGGCCTCGGCGGCGTCCTTGGCGCGCTGCAACTGCTGCTGATGCTCGAGGCGTTCACTCACATCATGCAGAATCCCGGTGAAATGCAGTTGACCGTTGAGCCGGAACTGTCCCACCGACAACCAGATGGGAAACGTGCTGCCATCGCGGCGGCGGGCGAGCACCTCCCGGCCCTGTCCCACCACTTTGGCGCCCGAAGCTTCGGCGGAGCGTTGGCTGGCGCGATGCAGGCGGGCGTCGTGATCCCGGGCGCTGGCGTCGGGCATGAGCATTTTGATGTTTTGACCAAGCATTTCTTCCGCGCGATAGCCGAAGATGCGTTCCACGGCGGGATTGGTGAACATGATGGCGCCGCGCTGGTCGATGGTGATGATCCCGTCCACCGCGGAACCGACCAGAGCGCGGTATTGCTCCTCACGGGCTTCCACCGCCGCCTGGGTGAGCTGGCGATGTTCCACTTCGTGCGCCAGCGCCAGGCTCTGGGCGTGCAGGTGCTGCTGGTTGGCGCGCACCGCGTCAAGCATGGCGTTGAAGGCGGCGGCAATGCGGGTGAACTCGTCTTCGCCCGGCAGCTGCAACCGATGATTCAGATTGCCCGCGCCAACCTGCTGGGCGGCCTGCACCAGATGGTTGAGCTTGCCCAGCAGACCACGCGACACCCAGGCGATGCCCAGCAAGCCGCCCACCAGGACCAGCAGCACCGATGCGCCCAAGGCATAACTGATGCGGCGCAGGGCGGCCTCCATCACGTGCAAGCCGGCAAAGCAGGCGTCCACCTGGTCCTGAGAGATTTCGCCCACCAGATGCTCGATGTCGCGGATCAAGCGCTCCCCTTCGACCAGCGGCGACTCGGACTGGGCGCCGGCTGGCGCGCCTGCGGCGCCGGGGGCGTCGTTGAGCACTTGGCGATACGCCAGCAAGGCCGCCAACTGTGCCTGCAGCGCCTGCCGCTGAGTGGGGGGCAAGCGCACCGCCGACTCCTCCAGACTGCGTTTCCATTGGTGGAGGCTGTGCTCGACCTGCTCGATTTGCTCCGCCAGCTGCGCGGGGATCGCCGCTTGCTCCGGCGCAAGGTCGCTGCGGGGTTCAAGCAGCATTTCCGCCCGGTGCAGTTGCTGATGCACCCCCGAGCTGCGCGCCAGGAAGGGCAGCCGCTGCGTCACCGCCTGGGCATAGGGCCGATGGGCTTGTCCCAGACAGTGCAACTCGTACAGCGTCGTCAGCGCCAGCATGAGCACGAGCAGCGCAAAGCCGAGATACAGTTTTCGTCCGACGGTCAGGCGCACGGAATCGCTTCCCACAAATCCGCTGGCGGCATCCACCGATGCACCAACGAACCACACCAGGTCTGCCCCCCATGGTGTCTGCAGGAATGCTCATCGGGCGAGTAATTGACTAACTTTATCCAGCAATTCCACATTCACGGACGGAATCCGCAACGGGCAATTATCCGGACGGCTGCGTCGGCGCGGCCCGGGTTATCCGCCGCGCGTCTGATCCACGATGTCGCGGTACTGTTTGGCGAGTTTGGTCAGCCCCGCCCAGTCCCGGGACTTGATCAGGTCTTTCTTCACCAGCGCTGAGCCGACGCCCAGGCAGGCCGCCCCGGCTTTGAGCCAGTCGGCGGCGGTGTCCAGGCTCACGCCGCCGGTGGGGGTGAGTTTGAGCTGCGGCATCGGCGCCAGCAGGTCTTTGAAATAGCTGGGGCCGAACACATTGGCGGGAAACACCTTCACCAGGTCCGCGCCCGCCTGCCACGCGGTCATCACTTCCGTGGGCGTCAGGGCCCCGGGGACCACCGGCTTGTCATAACGGTGCGCCATGGCGATCACCTCCAGATTCAGTGTCGGCGCCACGACGTACCGCGCCCCGGCGAGAATCGCCATCCGCGCGGTTTCCGGGTCCAGCACGCTGCCCACGCCGATCAGGCAGCTGTCGCCCAGCTTTTCCGTCGCCTGGTGAATGGCGTCCAGCGCCCCGGGCGTGGTCATGGTGATCTCCGACACCTCCACCCCGCCGTCGCGCAGCGCCGAGCACACATCCACCAACTGGCCCGGGCTGTCGGCGCGAATCACCGCCACCAGGCCACTGGTTTCCATCCGTCCCAGCAATGCGTTGCGTCCGGTCAGCCGCGTCATGGTCGTTGCTCCTCAAGTCGCTGCGGGAAACTTCCAATTTACCGGAAAGTCAATGCCAAGGCTTGGACGCAGCAGCGCGTAAAATGATGCCGCGGGTTTCCCGGCCACGTTCATAACGGAAACCGCACACCCATTTAGCCCCGGGTCACTGACCCGGGGCTAAGTGAAACCCCCGCGCTGCATGGTCGCGCCTGGAATCGCCGATGCCGTCCCCCACTTCCACTTTCACCACGCGCTGGTGGCGCCGCGCTGCCGATGACCCGAGCAAGGTGATCTGCACGCTCTGCCCGCGCGAATGCAGCATCCCGGCCGGGAGTCGCGGGTTCTGCTTCGTGCGCGCCAACGACGGCGGGGAACTGGTGCTGACCACCTACGGGCGCAGCAGCGGCTTCTGCATTGATCCCATCGAGAAGAAGCCGCTCAACCATTTCCTCCCGGGCACGCCGATCCTCTCGCTGGGCACCGCCGGCTGCAACTTAGGCTGCAAGTTCTGCCAGAACTGGGACATTTCCAAAAGCCGGGAGATGGACACCCTCGCCGGCAACGCCGGACCGGAGGCAATTGTGCAGGCGGCGCTCAGCACTGGTTGCCGCAGCATCGCTTTCACCTACAACGATCCGACCATCTGGGCGGAGTACGCCATCGACATCGCCAAGGTCGCGCGCCCCGCCGGCCTGCGCACGGTGGCGGTGACCGCCGGCTACATCAGCCCCGAGCCGCGCGCTGAGTTTTATCAGCACATGGATGCCGCCAATGTCGATCTCAAAGCTTTCACCGAAAGCTTCTACCGTCGGCTGACGCAGACCCACCTGCAGCCGGTGCTCGACACGCTCGAATACCTCTGCAAACACACCAGCGTGTGGGTGGAGATCACCACGCTCCTGATCCCCGGCGAGAACGACGACCCGGATGAAACCAAAGCGATGTGCGACTGGATCGCCGCGCGTCTGGGGCCGCGCGTGCCGTTGCATTTCACGGCCTTTCACCCGGATTTCAAGATGCGCGACAAGCCGCGCACCCCGCCGGAGACGCTGGCGCGGGCGCGGGAGATCGCCCTGGCGCGCGGGCTGCAATACGTCTACGTCGGCAATGTCAACGACGTCGCCCGGCAAAGCACCTACTGCCATCAATGCGGCAAGCTGGTGATCGAACGCGACTGGTATGAGCTGGGCCAGTACCATCTGATCGGCCCAACCTGCACCCACTGCGGCACGACCATTCCCGGCGTGTTTGACAGCGCTGCCCAACAGCCCGGCGACTGGGGACGCAAACGTCAGCCGGTGCGCATCAGCGATCCGCGCCAATACGTGCCCCTGCGCGTGACGACCCCCGGACCCCCCCCCGGAATCACCCCCGAACCTCCCGCAGCATTAACGAGCCCCGCGCGTGAGCCAGGGGTTGCGGCGCAGCCGCAGGAGCCGCACAACATGGAACCGCGCATCACCGCATTTTCCAACACCACCGCTCCGCCACTCGATGGCGCCCAGCAGGCTGCTCTGCTTCAAAGTGCCCGGCAGATGCTGGATCAGGTCGTGCGCACCGGCAGCACCGACGCCGACGCTCAGGTGCCTGCCGACCTGCAGTCTCTCGCCGGCTGGGGCATGTTCGTCACCCTCACCCGGGCCGGTCAGCTGCGCGCCTGCCGGGGTCGCTGGGGTGACCAACTGACGCTGGCGCAACTGCTGGCGACCGTGGTGACGGACACCGCGCTGCACGATCAGCGATTCGCTTCCATCACCGCCGCCGAGCTGCCCCGGCTGGACCTGGAAATTTCCCTGATGCACTCGCCGGCTGCGTTGGAAGGCATCGGCCACAACCTGGCGCAGCAGGTGCAGGTCGGCACGCATGGGCTGGTCATCACCCATCCGCGCGGGCGCGGTCTGCTGCTGCCGCAGGTCGCCGTTGAGCAGGGCTGGGATGCACCGACGTTTCTGCATCAGCTTTGCCGCAAGGCGAACCTGCCGCCGGAAACGTGGGTCACTGATGAAGCGACGCACGTGCTGAGTTTTCAGGTGAATCTGTTGCACGCTGCCGCCCCGCGGCCGGACGTGGACTTTCAGCAATTGCATGACCTGCGCCTGCATCAACTGCTGGAGGTGGCGCAGGCGGTGCTGGCGGATCAGCCGGCGCCGGAACCGGGCGACGAGTTTCTAACGCAATCGCGCCCCGGCGAGGAGTTGGGCGTGCAATTGCACACCAGCAGCGGACTCAACGGCACCGCGCTGGGGGCGGGACACAGTCTCGTCCAACTGACGCGCATGGCGGCCCAGTCTCTGCGCCAGCTCGTGCAACAACAACGGCAAACCGCACCCACACTCGCGCGGCTGGACGTGCTGGGGCAATCGCTGCGGCTGCGTGCGGCCGACTTTCCCCAGCGTCACCATCTGCTGGCGCAGCAGGCTGTGCTGGCGCAATCCGAACAGGGGTGGGAACTGTCGCTGCCGGACCCACACGCGCCGCATCTGCATCGCGTGCAGATGGCGCTGCAGGCGGCAGGCATTGATCCCCAGCACTGGCGGCAAGCCGAGGAGCAAGGCATGAGCAAGCCGCGTTTGACCGCGTTCAACCTGCACCAGCATCAGCGCGAGCAATTCCCCGGCGCGCTGGAAGAACGCGCCCCCGCGCGGGCAGGTCAGTTTTACCCCGCAAAGCCCGAGGACATGCAGCGCGAGGTGGAGCGCTGGCTGACCCGCGCTCCCGACGACGGCACTGCCGTTGCCGCACCGACTGCCCATCGCGCCATCATGCTGCCCCACGCCGGCTGGATGTACTGCGGCCAAACGCTGGGGCTGACCCTGCGCCAAACCCGGGTGCCCGACACCGTGATCGTCATCGGCCCCAAGCACACCAATCAGGGTTGCAACTGGTCGGTCCCGCCGCATCAGCGTTGGCGTCTGCCCACCGGCAGCGTGCCCATCGCCATCGATCTCCTCGAACAGCTGCTGCGCGTCGTCCCCGGCCTGCGCTGCGATGCGGCAGCGCACGCCATGGAGCATGGCGTCGAAGTGCTGCTGCCCTTCCTCCAACATCTCAACCCCCAGGTGCGCGTCGCCCCCATGGCGCTGGGCCATTGCAACTTTGACGACACGCAAACCCTCGCGCGCGGCTTGCGTCAGGTCATCGACGCCGAGGTTGCTGCCGGTAAACCCGCCCCGCTGCTGCTGATCTCCAGCGACATGAACCATTTCGCTCCCGATGCCGAGGGGCGCCGACTGGATCGCCTGGCGCTCGACGCCATGCTCGCCGGCGACCCGCGCCGGCTTTACGACACCTGTCTGCGGCACGAAATCAGCATGTGCGGCCTACGCCCGGCCGTGGCGATCATGAACGCCCTGCTGCTTGAACCCGAGCGTCCCCTGAACCTGCGCCTGACCCATTACAGCACCAGCGCCGACGCCAGCGGCGACCGCAGCCGCGTGGTGGGTTACGCCGGCGTGCTGGTGGATTGACCAGATTTTTCACCACAGAGACACAGAGGACACAGAGAAAGAGCAGCAGGCTGGAGCCGATACCGTGATCACGCAATTCTGACTCTGCTTCGCTCTGTGTCCTCTGTGTCTCTGTGGTGAAAATCTCTTCCGCATCCGCAAGGGCTGCGGCGTCGCCGACATTTCCCCGCAGCGCAGGTAAAATGTCGTCATGCTCGCCATTCGCCGAACTGACACCAGCCCCCGGCTGGAGATGGTGCCGTTGATCGACGTCATCTTCCTGCTGCTGACGTTCTTCATCTACAGCCTGCTGATGATGGTGCAGGCCGAGGTGTTGCCCGTGACGCTCACCGATGTGGGCGCCGGCGAGAAGTCGCCCCAGCGGCTGGTTCATGCCGTGACCATCGATCGGCAGGGCCAGCTCTTCTACAACCGTCAGCCCATCACCCGCGAAGCCCTGGCGTCCACGCTGACCACGCTGGCGCAGGACCCGAGCAATCCCACGCTGTACCTGGCGCTGGAGCAGGCGGGCGCGGTGGATCGCGGGCCGATTTTTGTCGACATCGTGCAGATGGTGCGCACCAGCGGACTGCGGAACTTCACCATCGTCGGCTCGCCGCAAAGCCCCCCCGCGCCGTAACCCCCCCGGTTGCCCCCGGTTGCTCCCGGTTGCCCCCGGCTCCCACCACTGCCCGCACACGGCTGCGCGCCTAGCATCCCCCATGCCCAGCGTTCCCCTCCAACCCGGCGACATCTGGACCGAATCCCGCTGGGTGGAGCGGGAAACCATCCTGCCGCTGGCGCTGGGCGCGCTGGTGGCGGTGCTGGGGCATGTGCTGTTGCTGCCAAGCATCACCCGGATGATCGTGGACAGTCCTGCGACCCTCGGCAGTTTTGCCGCGCCGGAAAAATCGGAAGCCTCTCAACCGGAGGCGAACGCCCAGACGCCGCTGCCGGAGCAATTGCCCGCGCCGGAGGAAGCGCCGCCGCCGCCCCGGCCGGAGATCCAACTGGGGCGCGACAACGCGCCGCCGCGGCAGACGGTGGCGTGGATCAGTTATGACGATTTTCAGGAGTTGATCGCCCCCCGGAATGAGGTCATTCAGCCGGCGGTGCAGCAGCAGACGGACCCGGTGCCCGACGCTCCCGCGGAGATGGACCCGACGCCCCCCGCGCCCCAGCCGGCCGCCAGCGCGCCGCCCACCCCTGCCGCCGCGCCGCCACAGCCGCCGGTGGCGGTGTTGCTCCCACGTGAGCCGATGCCCGCCAAGAGCGAGGAGCCGCAGCCGCAGACCGAAAATCCCCAGCGGCAACTGACCGCCGAGGGACCGGAGAACCCGCAGGGGCAGCCGCGTGAGCAGCCGGAGGCCAAGACGGATGCTCCCGCGCCCGACGGCGCGCCGGTGGAGCAGGTCGCCGTGCACGCCCCCCTGCCGCTGTCCCCGCAGCCCGATCCCGCCGGCGAAAAACGTGCGGAGCCGACGGAGCCCATCGCCCTGAAAACCCAGGCGCAGGCGACCGGCCCCCAGCCGGACGAACAGCTCAAACCCATCGAGCAGCCGGCGGGCAAGGCTGCGCAGCCTGCGGACACCGGCGATCCTGCCGCCCGCCCGGCAATCGACACCCCGCAACCCGTCGGCGAGCCTTTGCCCGCCCAGCCCGCGCCGCCCACGCCGACGCCAGCTCCCACCCCGCCAACCCGTGCCGTCGCCCAGCCCACCGAGCAACCCAACCCCGCACAGCCGGAGGCGGCGCCCACGCCGGCCGCCGCTCCCGCCGCCACGCCGCGCCCCACCTCGGCAGCGCGCAGCGACAAGGAAAGTCAGCCGTTCATTCTGGATCCGAAGGATCTGAAGGGTCGCATCGGCAGCGTGCTGGTCGGACCCGGCATCGAGATCAAAACCGTGCTGCCGCGCATCAGCGCCGTCAGCAGCAGTTTCCTGTTCACCCCCAACACGTTGACCGACCGCGCCATGGCGGCGCCGGCGACGCCGGTGGTCAAGCTCATCTTCGACCACACCGACGGCAAGGTGATCGAAGCGCAAATCATCCACAGCAGCGGCTACACCCAGATCGATTCCCCGATCCTCGCCAGTCTGTACAAGTGGCGCGCCAGCGGAAAACTGCTGACCGAACGCCAGCGCCCGGTGGAACTGGAAATCGTCTACCGCATCAACTGACACTATGAATACTCACCACAGAGACACAGAGAACACCGAGAAATACATGAGCATCCAGCCCAGGCCGTCACTGGCCGACGGTTCTCGGTGGACTTTGCTCTGTGTTCTCAGTGCCTTTGTGGTGACAAGCATTTTCACATCGTTGCCGACGTGCTGATTGCTGCCATGCCTTACCCCAGTGCGGGCGTCGGCTCGGCCGCGTTGTCCTCGGCATTGCCGCGCCCGGGGATCGGCGGCGCCGGCGCGACGTACTGGTAAGCCGGGTCCTCCCGCTGCTGCTTGAGGATCGCATTGATGCCCACCCACGTCGCGTACAACCCGTTGGGGCACGGCGGCATCTGGTCCTTGATCAACCGATGCAGCCGCGGCAGCTTGTAACACGGCACGGCGGCAAACATGTGGTGCTCGGTGTGGTAGTTCATGTGCCAGTACAGGAACTGGAACAGCGGGTTGAGATAGATCGTTCGGCAGCAGAGGCGGAAGTCATTGACGTTGTCCGCCAGCCCCACATGCTGACTGTTGTTGCACAGCCAGTGCAGCGCCCCGCCGTACGCCAACGGAAAGGTGACCAGAATCGGCACCATCCACTGGTCAAAGTACAGGGCGACGCCGGCGATCAGGCCATGGCCCAGCAGCAGCAGCAGCGCCCAGTTCCGCAGCAGGCGCCGGCGGCGGGGCTGATCGGCGGGAAACAGGATTTGCGTCCAGCGGTCCTGGGGATCGATCCGCCCCAGCGCGGTTTTGAGCGTGCCTTTAAGCAGCCAGTACGGCACGCGCGGGTTGAGGAGCGCGCCCTGCCAGAAGCCGCGCCAGGTCAGCTTCACCGGCAGCACCACCTCCAGATCATCCGGCGGATGCAGCGTGTACTTATGGTGCTCCGTGTGACTGGCCCAGAAATGGTGATGGTTGTACCACCCCAGAAAACTGAACACGCGCAGGAAGAAGCCATTGAGCCAGCGGGTGCGAAAGACCGATTCGTGAATCAGCTCATGAAACCCGTTGATCAGGAAATGCCAGCAGGTGCCGTGCCAGTACACCAGCAGCACCGTGACGTACCACGGCCAGTGGTACGCCGAGTAGTACGCCAGCGCTCCATTAAGCGCCAGCAATCCCAGATAGCCCAGCGTCTGCACGAAGCCCAGGAAGTCGCTGCGGCGGTTTAATTCGCTTAATTGCTCGCGCTCCACCTTGCAGCGAATCCAGTTGACCCGCTGCGGGGCGCGCGTTTCCGACGGCTCGGGGGCGACGGCGGGGGTGGTCATGGGCAAGCTCCGGCGCGGGCGCAGCGCGGCAAGCGACCGCAGCGCCGCGAAAGCAATCAACCAACAACGAACTGGTGGACGGCGGGTCCCAGACAACAATGGCGCCTACGTTAGTCTTGCAGCGCCGCCTGTCTTGCTGATTTGTGAGCCGTAGAAAATCGAACATCCGCCAAATCCCCGCCGGCATTGACAATTTTTGCCGGCAAGCTCTAGCGTGCGGGAGTCGCCTGTCCTGTTTCGGGGAACTCTTGCCTCAGGAGCCGCATCATGCCCAATGCCGTGAAATGGTCTGCCCTATCGTCCGCCGTCACCGCCTTGTCGACCGAGCTGGATTCGCTGGGCGACGGCAGCTACAGCGCCGCCGGCGCCGCGGTGGACAACGCCGGCGAGCACAACGTCTATGGTGATATCGAACTCAACGTCACCTTCGGCAGCGCCCCCAGCGGGGACGGGTTCATCTCGCTGTATCTGCTGACCGCGCTCGACGGCACCAACTATCAGGACGGCGGCAGCAGCGTCGCCCCGCCCCACACCGCGTGGCGCGGCAACTTCCCGCTCCGGGCCGTCACCACCGCCCAGCGCGTCCACCTGCACGGCATCGTGCTGCCCCCGAGCAAGTTCAAAGCGGTCATCCGCAACAGCAGCGGCCAGGCGTTCCCGGCGTCGGGCAGCACCGTGAAGCTGTTCACCTACAACGAGGAGGTGCAGTGACATGGGACTGCTCCCCGAACTGCGCCCGACGGCGCGACACGCGCCGCGCGCTGACGCCCGCGCTGCCCTGGGCACGGGCCTGGTCGCGCATGTGCTGGCGGCGCTGAGCGCCAGTCGGCGTCTGGGCGATCAAGTCACCGGACGGATCGCCGACGTGCAGGGCAATCCGCAATGGGAAACCGATGTCCAGCTCGGCCCGGCGGTGCGCTGCCAGGGTTCGCCGGATTACCTGAGCCTGGCGGAACATCCGAACTGGGACCTGGCCGGCAGCTTCACGTTCTTCGCCCGGCTGCGCACTTCCGCCAGCACGGGCATTCTGCTGTCGAAGCGGCCCAACACCACCACGTCCAACTATGTCGTGGCGCTGCAAACCAGCGGCAGCAACAACTACCTCAACCTGCAATGGCGCAACCCCGGCAGCACCGAATATTCGCTGTGGGGTTCCGATGGCTTCCCGGCGGCGCCGCACAGCCTGGCGGTGGTGCATCAGCACAGCAGCGCCGCCATCCGTTACTACATCGACGGCAAGGCGGACAGCGGCAACCCGCACACCCGCCCGGCGGACTTCCTGACCAACAACGGCAATCTGCTGCTGGGCGCCCAGGATGAAGGCGCGCTCAACAGCTACCTCAACGCTGCGTTTGCCGAGGTGCGCATGTACAACCGCGCGTTGTGTGCCGAGGAAATCGCCCGCCTGAGCGACCCGCGCCGGCAGCAACTGGGCCGGTGGACCGGCGCGCGGCAGCGGGCGCGGATCGCCATCGGCGGCAGCGCGACCAGCGCCCGGTCGGTGTTCGGCTCGCGCGTGGTGCGCGGGCGCGTGGGACGGTGAGCGCGCAACAGTGACGCTGCCAGTTCAGGGCGAAGTCAGAACTGGCGCGGCGTCGGCTTCCATCTGCGCCATGCCCTGAGCCATGAACTCCCGGAAAGCCGTGACACTTTCGAGCAGCCGCGCCTGCTGGCGCAAACCGGGCCAGGGCTGCAGGGCGGCGGAGTACCAGCTCATGCGCTGGCGCATGGTGTTGAGCGCGATGCGCTCTTCGCGCCAGTGCAGGAGCTGTTCAAAATGATCGAGCACGAGCTGGGCGCGCTGCCGCCGGGGGAGTGGTTCGGGCGCGCTGCCGGTGGCGAGCATGTGGGCGACATCGCGGAATAGCCAGGGCTGGCGCAGCGCGCCGCGCCCGATCATCACGCCGTGGCAGCCGGTGACACTGAGCATGCGCAGCGCGTCGGCGGGGCTGAGCACATCGCCGTTGCCGATCACTTTCACCTCAGGATGATGCCGGCCGACGGACGCCACCACGCGGGCGATGCCCGCCAGTTGCACCTGCCCGCGAAAGAGCTGCTCGGTGGTGCGCCCATGCACGGTGATGGCGACCGCCCCGGCATCCGCCAGCCGCGGGGGCAGGTCGTCGACGATGAGTTGGCTGTCGCTCCAACCGAGCCGAATCTTGCACGTCACCGGCACCCGCACCGCCCCCGCCACCTCGCGCACGATTTCCTCGGCAAGCTGCGGCTCACAGAGCAGTTTCGACCCGCCGTTTTTCTTGGTCACCTTGTCGACCGGGCAACCCATGTTGATGTCGATCAGACTGGCGCCATGGTCCTGCGCCCACAAGGCGGCATCGCGCAGCACCTCGACATGCCGGCCATAAAGCTGCATCGCCAGCGGACGGTCAGCTTCACTGGTTGCCGCCAGCCAGAGGGTTTTGTCGCTAGCGCGGAGGATGGCGTGCGGACAGAGCAGATCGGTGCAGGCGAGCCCCACGGCCGGGATGTCGCCAATGCCGGTCTCCGGCGTCGCCCGCACGGAGCGCACCACCAGCCGAAACGCCAGATCGCAGAACCCGGCGATCGGCGCCAGCAGCAGCGGCGTCGCCAGACGCAGCGAACCAAGTTGCAGCGGAGCCAGCATGGGCGAATTGTAGCCGGGCGGGCGGAGCAGCCGGGGTTCGGCGGTATGATGGGGGTTATGGAGTCCGAGCCACAACAGATGGAAGACCTCAAAGCGTTCGTCGAACGCTGGAAGGAATGGGGGCCGAAGCTGCAGGCGATCAAGGATGACGAGCTGCGGCGAATGACCGCCGAGCAGCGGGGACGAGCATTGGTGGCCGTGACGGATGCGGTCAAGCACATGCACATCGAAAAGCCGACCAGCGGTTTATTTGAGCAACAGCGTTTGCTGGCACCATTGCGAGAGCAATACGCACTCGCATGCCGATCACAACAGCAAGGCCACTGATACCCCCCAGTCCGTTGGCCAGCAAAAAAACAACCCCGAGCAAAACTCGGGGTTGCGTGGTGATTCTGTTGAGTGAGCTGCGCCGCGGCGGATTACTTGCCGGCGCGTTTGCGGTTGGCGAGGTCGATGAAGTACTTGCGGGCTTCGCCGACGAGGTAGAAGCTGCCGGTGATGAGGATCAGGTCCTCGCGGCTCACGGCGCGGCTCGCCAGGCGCAGGGCGTCCTCCAGCGTGGCGGCGGTCTGCGCCATCTTGCCGGAGGCTTCGTTGAAGCTGTGCAGCAGATCTTCGGGCTCGCTGGCGCGGGGGTTGGCGCGGGCGCGGGTGAAGATCACCTTGTCAGCGCCCAGGGCGACCTGCTGGAGCATGCCGGTGATGTCCTTGTCCTGGCCGCAGCCGAAGATCATCACCAGCGAGTCGTAAGCGATGTGCGCGCCCAAGGCGCGGATGAGCGCCTGGATGCTCGCGGCATTGTGGGCGCCGTCGATCAGCACGCGCGGTTCGGACCACACCTGTTCCATGCGACCGGGCAGCCTGGTCTGCGCCAGACCTTCAACGACCTGTTCGTCGGGCAGGTTGAAGCCGTGGGCTTTGAGCTTGTCCAGCAGCGCCAGCGCCAGGGCACAGTTGTGCGCCTGATGCTCACCCCGCAGCGGCACGGGCAGATGCTCGAACCGGCTGGAGGCGGTGGTCAGGCAGACGCGGGTGTGCGGGCCCAACTCGCGGTTGGCTTCAAACCGGTAGCTGAATTCGATCTCCTGCCCGGTGAACTGCAGGGGGCACTGGGCGTCGGAAGCGAATTGCCGGAGGGCAGCGGAGACTTCGGGGTTCTGCTCGACGCTGATGGCGGGAATGGACTTTTTGAAGATACCCGCTTTTTCCTTGGCGATCAGTTCGAGGGTTTTGCCCAGGATGTTGGTGTGGTCATAGCTGATGCTGGTGATGCCGCACGCCAGCGGGGTGACGACATTGGTGGCGTCGAGGCGCCCACCGAGCCCGGTCTCCAGCACAACGACATCGACCGCCTGGTCAGCGAAGTAGCGGAAGGCGGCAGCGGTGAGGATTTCAAAGTAGCTCAGTTGCTGGCCGAGCTTCTTTTCCGCCTTGTTGACCTGTTTGAGCAGTTCCGCCATGTCGGCATAGCTGATCATTTCGCCGTTGATGGTGATGCGTTCGCGCAGGTCGACCAGATGGGGGCTGGTGTACAGGCCGACGGTGTAGCCGCACGCCTGAAGCATGCTGGCGAGCATGGTGCAGGTGGAGCCTTTGCCCTTGGTGCCGGCGACGTGGATGCACTTGAGTTCCTGCTGCGGGTTGCCCAGCAGAGTCAGGAGCTTGCGCACGCGATCGAGGCTGAACGTGCGCGTGTTGTAAGGCACGATGCGCATGCGCTCATAGTCCGTGTGGCTGTAGAGCCACTTGAGGCCGGTGGTGTAGTTGGTGATCGCGGGATTCACCGCCGGGGCAGCGGAGGGGTCGGGTGCTTTGCTGCTGGGTTGACCCCGGACCGGCTTGGCCGCCCGCGCGGACGGTGTTCGCGCGGCGGGTTTGGGCCGTTTGGCGACCGCGGTTTTGCTCGTCCGTTTGGTCTTACGTTTGGCTGGTGCAGAGGTGGGCATAGAACGTGTAGTCTAGCGTATTTAAGCACTTACGTCAAATATTGACGTATCTACGGAGCTTAAAGGCGCTTGCAGCGCGGGAAGCGAGGGGGTCGCCATGGTTCCGTTCTGATATACGGAATTATGTCGCGGAACATCGTTTCGCGGGTACCTGATGATAAGTAAGGGTACAGCACAGTCTTGGCGGCGGAAGCGGCAGTTGATGGTCGGGAAAATCGTCCGAGAGCAGCGCGGCACGCGATGCGATGCGGCCGGCGCGATGATTGACAAATTCCGGGGACGCCGTGAGGCACGCAAATCGGGTGTCCGGGGATCGGATCACCGCGGATCGGGGGAGTGCAGCCTGATTGCCCGACTCTGACCGGCTTCCTACACTGTCGCCCATGATGCAAAATGCCGGTGTGCTGCGGTGGGGAGCGGTCTTGCTGGTGGCGGTCGGCCTGGTCGGTTGCGCCAGGAAGCGGCCAGCGCCGGTGAGCCTGTACCCCCAGACCCCCCCGCCGCGCCAGACCAATCCGAGTGATTTTGTCACCCCCCCCGCGGTGGATGGGACCAGCTCGGCTGCGCCGGTTGCCGCTGCCTCCGCTGCGCCCTCCGCCTCCCCCTCGGCAGGCGCTGGCGAAGCGACGCCGACGGGCCCCCTGAGCGCCAGCAGCAACTACATGGTCGAAGCCATGGTCGGGCACGTCAACGGCAAGCCGCTGTACGCCTACCAGGTCTTCGCCCCCATGCACGAACAGCTCAGCGCCATGGGCAACCGCCTCAACCGCGGCGAGTTCCGCCAGCAGGCGGGCGTGCTCATTGCCCAACGGCTGCGACAGGAAATCACCGACGCGCTGATCCTCGGTGAAGCCGAGTCCCAGCTCTCCCCCCAGCAACGCTTCGGCCTGCTGCAATACCTCAAGGAACGCCGCGAAGAACTCGTCCGCAAACTCGGCCAGGGCTCCGTCCTGCTCACCGAAGGCGAGCTCCGCGAAACCAGCGGCATCACCCTCGAACAGCAGATGAAGGAAACCCGCCAACAGGTGCTGGTGCAGAACTTCCTGCGCAGCAAACTGCTGCCCAAGATCAACGTCACCCGCAAAGACATCGAACGCTTCTACGACGACAACAACGCCAGGTTCAATCCCCCGTCCGGCCGAACCATCAACCTCATCCAAACCCGCAAACGCACCGTTGCCGAGCAGATCGAACAGCAACTGGCGCAAGGCGTGCCCTTCCTCGAACTGGCGGGCGATAAAAACTTCAACGACTACAAACCTGAAGAACAGGGACTGTTCGGCAAAGGGCTGCCCGGCGACGAACCCTTCGGCGCTGCTCCCCTCAACGAAGCGCTGGTCAAGCTGGGGCAGGGACAACACTCCCCCCGCCTGACCATGGGCGAGCGCTACCTCTGGATCTACGTGCAGACCATCAGCACCGGGAAAGGCAAAACGCTCGCCCAGGCGCAGTTGGAGATCGAACAGGAACTGCGCCGCCGACAGTTCCATCGCCTCACCGAGCAATACCAGCAGAAGCTGTTTGACGAGGGCAGCTACCACCCCGTGGATGAAATGCTGCGGAGCCTGGTGGACATCGCCATGAACGTCTACTCCCCGGTTTCCTGATGCTGGGCGCGCTGCGGACCTGGTGGCGACGGTGGCGCAGCTCGCCGGGCGGGCGCGGCGAACAACTGGCGGCCGAGCATCTGGCGGGGCTGGGCTATCGCATCCTGCAGCGCAACTACCGCAACCGCTTTGGCGAGATCGACCTGCTGGCGCTGGCGCCCGACGGCCGGACGGTGGTGGTGGTTGAAGTCAAGACTTCTGAACACCTGGACCCGCGCCATCCGCCGGAGTTGCGGGTGAATCTGCCGAAGCAACGCCGGCTGGTCACGCTCGCCTGCGCCGCGGCGCGGCAGCATCGCCTGACCGATCGGCCGATCCGCTTCGACGTGGTGGCGGTCATCCTCGACGCCCAGCCGCGCCCGGAGATCAAGCACATTCCCAATGCGTTTGAGGCGCAGGTGTGAAAATGCGCCAGCGCCCCCGCGCCCGCCCGCGTGCACGGCCTAGGCGTCTCACGTTGCGCTCGCACAGCGAGCCCTGCGTCGCAACGCCGGTGGCAGGGCTCGCTCTGCGAGCGCAACCGCAACGTCCAATGCCCCCAGCGCACACCACACCCCCCCCGCGCCATCCGTCTGCCGCGCATCGTTCATTCTGTCGACCGACTTGGGTATTACCCCACGATTTCGAAGATCGCTTCGATCTCGACAGCGACGCCGGTGGGCAGGGACACAAAGCCCACCGCGCTGCGGGCGTGCCAGCCGTTGCCGGTTTTGCCGAAGATTTTGTGCAGCAGATCGCTGGCGCCGTTGATGACCAGATGCTGTTCGATGAAGTCAGGCGTGGAGTTCACGCAGCCGAGCAGCTTGATGACTTTCAAGCCGTCGAGCGTGCCGTGGGTGGAGCGCACGGAGTTGAGAATCTTGCAGGCGACCTCGCGCGCCGCCTGGTAGCCGGCGTCCACGGAGACATCCGCGCCGAGCTTGCCTTTGAGGTCGCTGACATGGCCGGAGGTCATCAGCAGATTGCCGGTGCGGACACAGAGGCTGAGGTAACCGGGCTGCACGGGGGTGAACTTCAAACCTTCCGCGGCGGCGAGCTGTTCGGGCGTCATGATGGCTCCTGACTGATGCGGGAAATAGTTGGACCGTACGGGAGCCGGGCAGTGTACGGCAACCGGACCCGCATTGTCAGGTTCACCAGCGCATCCATCCCTGCCAGTAACCCACGGCCGTGCGCTGGGGGAACTGCCCGGGGTCCTGATTGGCGCTGACCACGTGACCATCCAGGAAAGTGATGTTGGCGATGTTGCGGTCGTAATGCGGCGTGGCGAAAAACACGTAGCTGGCGTAAAGCACCCAGTTCTGGTCCTTGTTTTCCTTGCGGGCTTCGATCACCAGCGGCTGCTGGCTCGGTTGCTTCATCACCACGTTCTTGGGGTTGTTGGGATTGTGCTCATCGCTGACGGTGCGCCCCGCCCAGCGTTCGTTGGGAATCGGCACCGAGTAATCGCTGGCGCTGCTGTAGGGCACGGTGCCTTGCAGCACATAGTTGCCCCACCAGATATAGCTGGCGTTGGCGGTGAACCGGCCGGTGTCGTAGCCGCAGTAGTTGCGATAACCGATTTCAAAGCCGAGGTTGCGATCGAAGTAGCCGGGCTTGTACTGCGGATAGTTTTCGGTCACCGGGAAATAGTCCGGGCAGACCATGTAGCGTTTGAGATTGGGGTAGTAGCTCAGGGTGACCGACAAGCCGGCGGCGGTGGTGGGTTGCTCGCGCGCCAGGTCGATGCGAATCTGCGCCAGCCCCGCCCCGCCGTTGCCCGGGAACCAGCCGGCGTTCTCGTTGGCGTAGTTCAGGTCCGCAAACGCCAGTTGTCGCTGATTGCTGGCGCACTGCACCAGTCGGCCGGCGTCCCGCGCTGATTTGAGCGAGGGCAGCAGCAGCGCCACCAGCACCGCGATGATGGAGATCACCACCAGCAATTCGATCAGGCTGAACGCTCGTCGTGAGGTCGCTGCCATCGGTGGGCTCCTTGCCAAGTGTCCTGAATGTGCCCGCCCCCCTGATCCGCAGCATGAAAGAATGATGCTTAAATAACGTTAGCATTCCGGCCCGGGATCAGTCCAGCAAAAATTGCGCCGGTCGATCGAGATTTCCGCCCCGGGCCCGCCAACGCCTGGGCAAGCTGACGGGGGCGGGGATAAAAAAGGGGATAAGTACATTATTTTTAAGCAAGAATAATGTACTTATCCCCTTTTTTATCCCCTGCGGCTCGATGTGCGGGTCCGACAGCAGGGGCCAAGGCCGGGCCGGCGCTTCTGCTACGATTGCCCGGCTATGGCCACCCTGCTGACCGCCGCCGACCTGTCCAAATCCTTCGCCTCGCTCACGCTGTTCACCGGCGTGTCCATCAGCATCGGCGAAGGCGATCGCATCGGCATGATCGGGCCCAACGGGTCGGGCAAATCCACGCTGCTCAAGATTCTCGCGGGGCTGGAGGAACCTGACGCCGGGGCGGTCACCGGCCGACGCCAGCTCAAAATCGCCTACGTGCCGCAGATGGATCAGTTTGGCGGCGCGACCACGCCCGTGGAAGCCGTCGTCACCGCCATCGGCCGCGATCACGACCACGACGACCATGGCCTGGACCCGCACACGCAGGCGTCCATTCAGCTCTCCAAACTCGGTTTCACCAACCTGGAGCAGCCGATCGCCATCTTGTCCGGCGGCTGGAAGAAGCGGCTGTCGCTGGCGTGCGCTATGGCGTGTGAGCCAGCGCTGCTGATGTTTGACGAGCCGACCAACCATCTGGACCTCGACGGCGTGATCTGGCTCGAAAGCTTTGTCCGCCAATCGAACCTCGCGATGGTGTTCATCACCCACGACCGGGTGTTTCTGGAAAACACCGCCTCGCGCATCATCGAGCTCAACAGCGCGTACCCCACCGGCACGCTGGAAGTGGCGGGTGATTACACGCAGTTCGTTCGCCGCAAGGAAGAGTTCCTCAACGCCCAGGCCGCCCAGCAGATGGCGTTGGCGACCAAGGTGCGCCGCGACGACGCCTGGCTCAAGCAAGGGGTCAAAGCCCGGCGGACGCGCAACACGTCGCAGCTCAAGGACGCCATCGACCGCCGCGCCGAGCTGGCGGAGATTCAGCAGCGCAACAGCGCGCCGAGCAAAACCACCACCATGGAGTTCCAGGCGACCGACCGCAAGACCAACAAATTGCTGGCGGCCCACAACCTGACCAAAGCGCTCGGGGGCAAGCCGTTGTTCGCCGGGCTGGACCTCATCCTTTCGCCGGGGCAGGTGCTGGGACTGCTCGGGCCCAATGGCTCAGGCAAGACCACGCTCTTGCGGCTGCTCACCGGCGAGTTGGAGCCGGATGCGGGCAACGTCAAGCGCGCTGCGGACCTGAAAGTCGTCAACTTCACCCAGCATCGTGACGCGCTCAAGCCCACGCAGACGCTGCGCGAAGCGCTGTGCCCCATCGGCGACACCGTGTTCTACCGCGACAAACCGCTGCACGTGGCGGCGTGGGCGAAGAAGTTCCTGTTCGATCCCGAAAAGTTCCGCACCGAAGTCGGCTCCCTCTCCGGCGGGGAACAGGCGCGACTGCTGATCGCCAACCTGATGCTCAAGCCCGCCGACGTGCTGATCCTCGACGAACCGACCAACGACCTGGACATTCCCTCGCTGCAGGTGCTCGAGCAAACGCTCGAGGAGTTCCCCGGCGCCATCGTGCTGGTGACCCACGACCGCTTCCTGCTGGGCCGCCTGGCGACCGACCTGCTGGCGCTCGACGGGCAAGGCGGGGCGAAGTTTTTCGCTTCGTTGGAACAATGGCAGGACCACAACCGGCGGGAAGCCAAACAGCAGCAGACCGAAGCCGCCCAGGCGCGCAAAGCCGCCGCCGCGGCCCCGAGCAATATGTCAACCAGTGCGAGTGCTTCCACTTCCGGGGCAAAATCCGGGGGGAAGTCCGGGGGAAAGTCCGGGGGGAAGCTCAGCTACAAGTTGCAACTGGAGCTTGATGGCATGGAGGACGCCATCCTGCGCGCCGAAGCAGCGTTGGAAGCGTACAAGGAAAAGATGAACGACCCGAAGGTCATTGCCGACCATGTGCGGTATGGCCAGGTGTGCCAGGAGTACGCCGCCGCCCAGACGCAGGTGAGCAAGCTGTACGCCCGCTGGGAAGAGTTGGAAACGCTGCGGGGGTGAGCAGCGCCGGCGGTCAGGTCCTCAGGCCGGCAAGGTGCAGGTTCGGGCTCGTCCGGACGGTTTCATGCGCCTGGGATTCATCGTGTCCGGGCCAGCCCGGACCCACAAAACAGCATGACCGCCACGGCCTCTCCCCCCACCTCGCCCCCGCTTCTCCCCCGCCATTCCACATCCTCAAATCCCCCCGTCCCCACCGCACCGGCCGCCCCCGCCGTGGGTTACAATGCCGCCCCGCTGATCCGTTCCCTTTCCGAGCAAGGACACCTCCATGGCTGGTGCGGTGCAAGGCGTTTTCTGTCCCAACATGGTCCCCCTCGACGAGCGCGGGCAAATCAATGAACGCGAGCTGCGCCGTCTGCTCGAGTTCCTCATCGAGCGCGGCATCAGCGGGCTGTACCCCAACGGCTCCACCGGCGAGTCCACCCGTCTGACCTACGAAGAACGCAAGCGCGTCATCGAGATCGCCTGCGAAGTCGCGGGGAAAGCCGGCCGACCGGTGCCCGTGCTCGCCGGGGCGTATGAAGCGCACATCGACCTGACCGTCGACACGCTCAACTACTATGCCGACCTGGGCGCCCGGGCGGGGGCGCTGATCGCGCCGTTCTATTTCAAGATGAGCCAGGACAGCATCAAGGCGTACTTTGAAGAGGTCGCCGAGCGTTCCCGGCTGGACCTGCTGCTGTACAACATTCCGCAATTCTCCAACGAAATCGCGGTGCCCACGCTGGTGTCCCTGTGCCAGCATCCACGCATCATCGGCACCAAGGATTCGGCGCGCGACCTGCCCCGGTTCATCAACACGATGAACAAAATCCGCCCGCTGCGCCCCGATTTTTCCTACCTCATCGGCTGCGAGGAAATCCTCCTGCCCGCGCTGCTCATGGGCGGCGACGGCGGGACCATCGCCACCAGCGGCGTGGTGCCCGAAGTGGTGATGAAACTCTACAACCACTTCAAGGCGGGCAAGCTCGACGAGGCCGTGCGCATCCAGTACCAGATGCTCGAACTGATCGAAGTGATGCTCGTGGGCGCCGACTTCCCCGAAGGCTTCCGCGCGGGCATGACGGTGCGCGGGTTCCACATGGGCCGGGGACGCCAGCATCAGTCGGCCGCCAGTCAGCTCAATATCGAACGCATCACCCGCACCATCCACTGCCTGATTGCCGAGCATGGCCTGGTCAATCCCCCGGCCGGTGGCTGCCCCACCCCCGGAAGCGCCCATGGATCATCCGCAGCCGGCGTCAACGAGCAGACCATCCGGGAAATCGTCACCCGCGTGATCAGCCAGCTTGGCCGGTAAAACATTCATACCCATGCTGTGGCATGTCATGGCATGGACCTGACTCGCTCCGGGGAAGGCGCCGTGTGGGGGGGGCGGCGGGTGACTTGTCGCGCGCATGCCCGGATGCAGATTCCACGTTTGCACCTGATGACTCAATGAGCCGTGCCTGGGCGTGGGTTGCTGCACGGCGTCCAAGCCTGGGACGGCTTCACCGGCTCAGGAGCGCGCGGGGCGGGAGACCGCCGGTTCCGGGGGGCTGTGGGGGGTGGCACTTGCCGATTATCAACCATCAGATATACTAATCTTTTAATCCACCTTGTCCGATCATCAATTGCGAGGCTTTGATTCGACCGATGGGTTGAGTTTGGCGTGGTGGATTGGCCTGGGTACCCGGGAGGGAGCAGCGCTGCCGAGTGGGCGCACCTCCGGGGAGGGCTGGGCAGCGGGCCACGGCTGAGGCCCGCATTCGGGGGTGATGAGGACGGGCTCGTCCGGGAGCGACGGGCACAGGTCGATGGATCGACCCCGTCGGATTGGCTCCGGGTTTGTGGTCCGGGAAAGTGAGTTTGGGCATGACCCCGCGCAGCAAGAACATTTTCACCATTCTCGCCACCGCCGCCGGCGCGGTCGCGTTGTACTACAGCCTGCCGGGCGACATGAACGAGTTGTCGCGGCGGACCTGCACCATATTTTTTGTCGCCGCGGTGTTCTGGGCGACCGAGGTCATGCCGCTGTATGCCACCAGCCTGTGCATCATCGGCCTGGAGATTCTGTTCCTGGCGAACAAAGGCGGGCTGGCGACGGTGTTGCCCCCCTTCTCCGCCTGGCCGGTGGATCCCGCCACCGGCAAGGAACTGCTGCTGGACGCCAAGTTCTTCATGGGCCCCTTCTCCAGCACGGTCATCATGCTCTTCATGGGCGGCTTCCTGCTCTCGGCGGCGGTGACCAAACATGGCCTGGACCATGTCATTGCCGCCAAGCTGCTGCGGCCTTTCAACGGCAGTCCCATGCGCCTGCTCATGGGCATCCTCATCATCAGCGCCTTTTTCTCCATGTGGATGAGCAACACCGCCACCGCCGCGATGATGCTCGCCATCATCGCCCCCATCGTGAAACAACTGCCCGCCGAGGACCGCTTCCACCGCGGCCTGATCCTGGCGGTGCCCTTCGGCGCGAACATCGGCGGCATCGGCACGCCCATCGGCACGCCGCCCAATGCCGTGGCGCTGGCGGCGCTGCGCAAAGCCGGCTTCGAGGTCGGCTTCCTGGACTGGATGGTCTTCTCCATCCCCCTGGCGGTGCTGCTGCTGATTGTCGCCGGCGGGCTGCTGTGGATGTTCAATACGCCGGAAAAAAGCCTGAAAATGCCCACTTTCCAGAGCGACGCCAAAATCAGCGGGCAGGGCAAAATGACCCTGGCCATTCTCGGTTTGACCATCGGTTTGTGGCTGACCAGTCAATGGCACGGACTGTCCGACGCCGCGGTGGCGCTGCTCGCCGCCGCCGCCCTGACCGCCCTGCGCGTGCTGGACAAACATGACGTCAACAGCATCGACTGGAACGTGCTGGTGCTCATGTGGGGCGGCCTGTCCCTGGGCGACGCCATGAACAAGACCGGCTTCGTCGACTACATCGTCCACCTGAGCTTCATCGAAAAAATCAACAGCCTGCCCCCGGAGGTCGCCAGCGTGGCGCTGGCCGCGTTCATCATCGCCATCAGCATCTTCCTGGCGAACATCATGAGCCACACCGCCACCGCCGCCCTGATTGTCCCCATGGCGATGGCGATGAGCGCCGACCAGCCCGCCCGCATGGCGATCCTCTGCGCCCTGGCGAGCAGCTTCGGCATGGCGATGCCCGTCTCCACCCCGCCCAACGCCATCGCCTTCGCCACCGGCAAGATTCCCGTCTCCGCCATGATCCGCGCCGGCGGGCTCATCGCCGTGATCTCCTTCTTCATCATGATGCTCGGCTACAACATCATGCTGCCCACGGGGCTGCTGCAGTAACCCCCACGTGGCGCCAGAACTGTTCCGCAGACCGCCAGATCCCGCGGCATCGGCCCGGGATCGGCGGGCTCCGGGCGCCAAGCGCGCAATCGCCCGACAAAATCACCAAATCCGCCCCCGCATCCGACCGATGATTGCAGCAGAAGTTCCTGCCTGGAGGCATTCAACCATGCCCGCCAACGATCGCCGCGCCGCGGGGCGCATCAAACTGCATCTGGCCGCCAAGGTGCGCCAGCCGGACACCGGCCGGTACCTGCCGGCCCGCACGGTCAACATCTCGGAATCCGGGCTGCTGCTGCAGTTGCCCACCGTGCGCCCCCTGCCCGCCGGCACCGAACTGGAAGTGGTGCTCGCCCATGCCGACCAACCCGTGCTGCGGCAGTCCCGCCTGCGCCCGGCAGTGGTGGTCCGCAGCCATGAAGAAGCCATGCGCACCACCATCGCCCTGCAGTATCAGGACCGCCAGCAACTGGCGCAGGCGGCGTGAGTCAGAAAAAAGGGGATAAGTACATTATTTTTGCATCGAAATAATGTACTTATCCCCTTTTTTATCCCCCGGACGCTTATGCTGATGGCATGGACGCGCCGCCCGTCATCCACGCCGTGCTGGAAACTGCGCTCTATGGCCCGGACCTGGACGCGCTGGAAACCTTCTACCGTCAGGTGCTGGGCTTGAAGGTCCATGCCCGCCAGCCGGGGCGACATGTGTTCTTCAAGCTCGAGCAGCAGATGCTCCTGCTGTTTCAACCGACGGCAACCCGTTCGCCCGAGCACACCCACGCCGGCCCGGAGTTGCCGCTGCATGGCGCCACCGGGGCGGGACACGTGGCGTTCCGCGTGCCGGCGGACGAGTTGCCCGCCTGGCGCGCCCGCCTGGCGGAGTGCCAGGTGGCGATTGAAGCGGAAATCGACTGGCCCAACGGAGGCAAGTCCATTTACTTCCGCGACCCGGCGGGCAACAGCCTGGAACTGGCGACGCCGCGGCTGTGGGGCTTTGCCGACGACGCCAGTCGCTGAGCGTTCGTCTGGTCACCGCGCCAGCCGACGCAGATCCTCCACCACCTGCGCCCCCAGCTTCTGCGCCAGCTCATCGCGCTGGGCCAGGACCAGTCGTTTCATGCCCGCATCCGCCGTGACCGTCGGTTCATCCCGCCGACCTTCGCTGTTGCTCTGGCTGAGCATGAGCACGCGCCCGCTATCGACTTCCACCAGCACCGCCATCGCTGTGCCACGGGCGGTCAGCTCATGGCTGGGCATCAGGTACGCCCCGATGATGGACCAGTTCCACACGGTGCGATCGGTGACCAATTCCTGCACATCCACCGCACCGCCCACCAGCAGCAGATGCGTCAAACCCTGCGACTGCGCCAGACTCAGCAGGGCATCGGTGGCGAGTTTGGCTTGATCGACCGGCGGCTCGTTGGGGTCCCGCGCTGCTGCTGAGTTGGTGTAGCGATTCGCATAACGCGACACCTGTGGACTCAAGCTGCCCTCGGCAAACCGGGCGGGCAAAGTCACCGGATGGCCACACAACTCCGCAGCGCCCTTCAACGCGGACATCAACGGCGGCGCCGGCGTCAACTCACCAACCTGCGCCACGCCCAGCTTCAGCGGCGTCTGGACCTGAACGCCACCGGCAGGTCTGGGCGTGGACGGCAGGCTGTAAAGGTATTGATTGAAACTGTGCTCGCCGAACTCATGGTTCGACATCCCCGTGGTCACGCAGCCCGGCAGCGCCAGCAGCGCGCCCACCCACAAACCCAGCATCACCCACCGACCGCAACGAGCTGACATAGCCATGCTCCTGAAAAGGAAGATTCCCGCAGACACCTCCAGCAATTCGCAAACCCGATGCCAGCCGCAATCGGCCCTGTCGGCGTGCAATCGACGCACCGCGCGCTGCCACGGCCGACGCATGGACATCCGATGTCCGCAGCCAGCACCCGATTGGACATCCCATGCACAGGCGCATGCTGGATACTCGCCGGAATCCGCCGCGTGGTTGAGCAAGGGTTGAAGCGACGCAGGGAACCCCATCCGGGGGTGGATTACAATGCGTCCATGCAGCGACACGAGCCTGAGGGCGTCATCATCGTTTGTGATTTCTGCGGCACCGACTGGGATCAGGTGCTGCCCATGATCGAGGGCCATCATGGCTCGGTGCTGTGCCTGGAATGCCTCAAGCGGGCTCAGGCGCACATGAAGCCCGCCGAGGGGCCGTTCGATTGCTCGCTGTGTCTGATGCAGCGCGAGGCCGCGACGCCGCACTGGCAACCCGAGCCACGGCCCGCAGGCGCCAACCCACAAGCGGCATTGTGTCAGAGCTGTCTCCGCCAGGCGCAGGTGGCGTTCGACCGTGACCCGGATGTGGACTACCAGAAGCCGCCCCGACAGAGCGCAGGGCGCGACGAGCCTGACGAATTGAACGAGCCGGAAGCGTAAGCGACGGGCGCTGCCCCCGGCAGTCGCTGACGTCATTTGTGAACCCGCGACCTCCGGCCACCGCACGCCCTACCCCTCGCTCACGCTTCGGGCTCGTTGACGCCAACGAACCCGACGAGCCGGAAGCGTAGCCACGGGCGCTGCCACCGGCAGCCGCTGACGTCATTTGTGAACCCGCGACCTCCGGCCACCGCACGCCCTACCCCTCGCTCACGCTTCGGGCTCGTTCATGCTAGCGCGGCGCATCAACCCGCGTCAGCCGCCTTCGAGCACCAGATTCATCGTCGGCAATTCGCGCCCCAGCACGCTGCGCAGGTACACGCACAGCAGCCGATTGGCGCGGGTCAGCGCAGCCGCATCCTGCTCGATCACCTGCTGCGGATCATCCAGCCAGCGCAGCAGCTCCAGCGTCTGCCCCCGCACCGCCCAGCGTTCGGGATGGTCCGCACGATCATGGGCCACGGTGAACCCGCCCGCCCGCGCGTCGAATTGATATTTGGCAGCAGTCGGCAATTCCTCGCCGGTGATGACATCCACTTCCACCTGCGGGCGGTAGCCACATTCATTGAGCAACGCCCACTGAAACCGCAGCAGCGCCAGTTGCTGATCCCGGCTGGCAGCACTGCTTTTCGCACCTTCCGCCAACGTGCCCAGCAAGGTGTGCAAAACTGCGAACACGCCAGGATGGGGATCATGCTCCGCCACCAGCGCGTGCAGCGCGTCGGCGGCATACAGCGCCAGCCGCTGCGCGGCCAGGCTCTCCCGCAGCTTCCACCACGGCTGCTGCAGGTCCCACTCGATGAGCTGCGCCAGCTCGTGGCCCGTCTTGAGATTGGCGACGATTTCGCCGGCGGTCAGCAATTCGATCCCGCCGCTGAAGCGTTGCAGGCTCGACGGACTGAACCGCTTGGCGCCCTTGGCGAGCCCGCGCAGCAGCCCGTGCTCCGCCGTGAACAGCGCAACGATCTGGCTGGTCTCCGACCAGTCCAGCAGCCGAATGCAGATCGCCTGATCCTTCACGCGCGGCATCACTGCATTGTAAAGCCATCCGCAACGCCGCATGCGCGTCTTGCCCGCCGGCGCGTTTCTGTTACAAGTTCCGCCATGTCCAGTCCCAACTCCAACAGCGTTACCTTCCCCCGCGGCTTCCGCGTCGCCAGTGGCACCTGCGGCATCAAAGTCTCGGGCAACCCCGACCTCATGCTGCTGGTCGCCGATGATGTGTGCAGCACCGCCGGCGTGTTCACCCGCAACCGCGCGCCCGGTGCGCCGGTCATCGTCTCCCGCCGGCATCTGCGCACCGGCCAGGCGCGGGCGATCATCTGCAACAGCGGCTGCTCCAATGTCTGCACCGGCCAGCAGGGCATCGACGACGCCCGGGAAATGTGCGCCCTGGTCGCCCATCCCCTCGCCGCCGACCCGCGCCAGGTGCTCGTCTGCTCGACCGGCGTCATCGGCCATCTGCTGCCCATGGACAAAATCCGCCGGGGCATTGCCGTCCTGCAAAATCGCCTGCAAACCGGCCCCCGCGCCGACGGCGCCGCAGCGCGGGCGATCATGACCACCGACCTCAAACCCAAGTTCACCAGCCGAACGGTGCGTCTGGGCAAGCAGACAGTCCGGCTGGGCGGCATGTGCAAAGGCTCGGGCATGATCGCGCCCAACATGGCGACCATGCTGGCGTTCCTGACCACCGATGCCGCGATCACCCCGGCGCTGCTCAAGCAGGCGCTCAAGCAGGCTGCCAATCACAGCTTCAACCGCATCAGCGTCGATCACGACACCAGCACCAGCGACAGTGTGCTCCTGCTGGCGAGCGGAGCGGCGAAGAATCCGATCATCAACAAAGTCGGGCCTGATTTCGAAAAGTTCGCGGCCGCGCTGACCGAGCTGTGCGATGAGCTGGCGTACATGATCGTGCGCGACGGCGAAGGTGCGACCAAGGTGTTCCGCGTGGCGGTGCGTGGGGCCGCCAGCACGCGCGATGCGGACAAGGTGGGCCATACCGCCGTCGGCTCGCCGCTGGTTAAAACCGCGATCCATGGCGGGGATCCGAACTGGGGTCGCTTCGTCATGGCTGCCGGCCGCAGCGGCGCCAAGCTCAACCCGCAGAAGCTCGACATCACCATCGGCGACATCCCCGTCTGCCTCGCCGGCCGACCGGTTGAGCACGACCGCAAAACCATGCGCCGGCTGGTCAAGCTGATGAACGCCAGGGACATCACCATCACCCTCGACCTGCACCTGGGCAAAGGCGAAGCGACGTGGCTCGGCTGCGACCTGTCGCGCCAGTACGTGACCATCAACGCCGACTACACGACCTGACCCTCCCCGCCTTCCCGGAAGTGGTTGTCTGCCGCCATTGACGACGGACGCCCAGCACCCGCCGACTGGCGTCGACGGCTCGGAAGGCCAAGCACATCTGACCTCAATCCGAGCCGGCAACGCCAGTTGCCGGGTGGCGTGCTCACCTGACGCCGGTTGCGGTCCAAGGCCCGCTTGAAACCGTACCCGATCCCGACCATAATGTGGGACTTGCCGGGGCCGTAGCTCAATTGGGAGAGCGCTGCGTTCGCAATGCAGAGGTTGAGGGTTCGATCCCCTTCGGCTCCACTTGAAAGCCCCCGTGCAGGGGGCTTTTTCAATGACAGGGGGCATGCATGTCAGCGCAACCCAAACGCAAATGGTTTTCGATCATCGTTGCCGCGGCTGTGATTTTTTGCGCAGCAGGCCAAATTGCCAACTGGAATCCATTTGGCGTCGGCGCACTGGTTCGCAGCGGGCTTAGCGTCATCGGGATCACGGGCGGCATCCTGCTGATCTGTCGGCGTCGCCTCGCGTGGACGTTTCTGTTGCCTTGGGCTGTTCTGCAAATGCCCGTTTGGATCACTGATCGAAGTGGACGCTGGTTCTTTCAGTCGCTTTGGATGGGCACACTCAACCTTACCACCATATCTTCGAACAACAGTGTAGTTTCGCAGGAGGGACATGGGTTTAATTTTGTCGGATGCTTGTGGCTTGGTGTTTTCCTGACGATGCTGATGTTCCGGCTACATCCTCCTATGCGTCCCCTATTTGAGATACCACCTGCAAGCAGACGCAGGCTTTGGGCCATCACCGCAGTCACGGTCGCCCTGCTGACCGGCTGGCAAATATACGGCTATCAACTGCGAAGCCGAGCAGACCTGGTCATCGGCTCAGACATTCCCGGTACATCCGTCTACTACCGAGACCGATTTCTGGGCTATACCCCCCTGGCGATCACCCAGAGTCGTATCAAAGCCTGGCAGCTTCCTTTGGAACCTGGTCAGCCGCTCCGACTGCACAACACCGACTGGACGCAGCGATTGCTGATTTCCACCTCTGATCCCCACTCCGAGGTTGTGCTGGATGTCAATACACCTTTCTTCGCTCCAACCCCCAAAATCATTCCAACGCCATGGGGCCTACGCAGCGCGTCCAGCGCAGGAGCGTACCACGAAGGATCGAATTACCGCCGACGCATCATCTGGTATGAAAATACCAAGAATTCCCTGCAATTGATGCTTGAACCACTTGAGCCCGGCCCTTACCTGCCCGGACAGTCCGTCAAGCTCAAGTGCATCTTGACGAATCCGGCAAGTGAAGTGTCAGGCGTGGCGTCGTCCATTCGAGTGATGTGCTGGGGCTTTGATATGACTTGGTCAGCGCCGACGCCGACCCGCGAGCATCGGCGCACCGCATCGACCAATATGCCCGTTGAATGGAGCCACTGGCCTACCGGTACCGCACGTACTGAAAGCGTTGACTTTGAAATGCCTCTACAGGCTGGTTACTACACGCTCATGGCGGTATTCAATTTATTTGCGGATGATCAGCATTGCAAGCTATCCGTTGGATCACCCTATTCCAACTATCTGCTGATTCAAGTAGCTGAAAGCGATTCACCTTCGAAGACGGAACCCAGCGCTGATAGTGCAATCACGCCGCTGGCTCCACAATCTCCCCAAACTGACTGATCCGCACTTTCCCTCCCTCAGGCAGGGTGACCACCAGTTCCAGTTGGCCGCCGATGGCTTCGACGAGGCGGCGCAGGGTGCTGATCTGAATGTCGCTCTGGTGTTCGAGTTTGGACAGGTTCGCCTGGGAGACGCCCAGCACCTGGGCCAATTCGGTCTGGGTGAAACCCGCCGCCTTGCGCAGTTCCGCCAAGGCCATCTCGGCCAGCAGGGCGTGAGCGGCTGACTCGTTGCGTTGGCGACGCTCCGGGCTCATTTTCCGGCGCAGTTCCTGGAAATTTTTCCGTGGCATCAGATCGACCCTTCCTTCCGTAATTCCTCCAGATGCTCTCGATACAACCGATCCGCCAAGGGAATCATCCGGTCATACCAACGCTTATCACCCGTCTTGTTGCCGCCCACCAACAGGATCGCCATGCGCCGTGGATCAAAGGCAAACAACACCCGATATGGGTCGCCGGCGTGCTGGATGCGCAGTTCCTTCAGGTTCGCATGGGCTGAGCCCTGAACCGCGTCGGCATAAGGTCGGCCCAGGGCTGGACCTGCTTTCATGAGCATCAACACGACGCGGTCAACCGCATCCTGCTCATCATCATCCAATTCATCCCACCACTGCTCAAACTCGTCGGTGTATTCCACCTCCCTCATGCTAGAATTATAACCTTACAGTTATATTTATCAACCCCAAATGTCGTGGGGCAGTGCTTGTGCATAACCTGCAACCCAACCCCTCGAAATCGCTTCACTGCTCTCCGCCACCGCCCTTCCCCGCCGCCTTAAGCTGCTCCACCGCCTGATGTGCCGTCTGACGCAGGAAGGCTGCATCGAGGCAGGATTCGCCTTCAGCCCCGCCCATTTAACCGCCCTGGTGAGCGTGCTGTACACAAAACGCCGGCAGTTGGAGACCGCGATGATCCAGGTCCGATGGGGCCGGCGTCAGCTCGCCGATGAAATCCGGGCTCGACTGGGACGCAAGCGAAAGCCGCTGCGGATGCCGGATATGCCGCGGGATGCCCGGGAAGCTGCGGGGCGGATCCTTCGGCTGGGTGAGCAGTTGGAGCGACTAATGGAAGCTATCGAGTCGATGTCGGAACCACTCCCACTGCCTTTAGCCGCAGCAGTCAGATCGATTCACCCCCACCTGACTCAGGTGAATCATCAGGCTGAGCTTGTTCTCAGGACGTAACCTGTAACGGTGCTGCTTGTTTTCGCCCCGAGTTCCGGCCCAGACCTGAAACCACCTCATTTCAGGCATTGTCTACCACCCTCCGAGGCCGACCGCGGGGAGCCAGCGTCGGGTGCAAGCCCAGACGGTCTGCCACCTGACGGGTCCAACGCTCGCTGCCATAGGGTCGACCACGTTGGACGCTCTGACGCAGCGCCGCCAGTTCCGCCGCCGTCTCCGCCTGGTTTACTCTTCGCAGCCACTGCCCCGGCCGAGCCACCGGCCACGGTGATAATCGCTCCGCCAGTTCCAGCTCCGACGCATCCGCCTGACTTCGCTTCATCCCCTGACGCAGCCACAGGCTCGACCAGCGCCACTGCTCGGCCCGGGTGATCCCATCCAGCTTCGCCCGTAAGGCGTTGCGCTCCACATACCGCGCCACCGTCAGGAAGTGGCCATCGTCTTCCACCGGGAAAGATTTGAAACGCCCCTGATACACCGGCCCCTCCCCGCTGCTGTGTCGATGAGCATGCCACCGCCGCATGTGCGTGACCGTCAACCATTGCATCCAGGTGGACAGCGTCCCATCCTGCTCCGGCCGCAGCAACAGATGCCAATGGTTGCGCATCAGACAGAACGCGAACAACGCCGGCGCATCTGCCCGCGCCAATGCCGCCGCCAGCACCCGCACAAACGCCAGATAGTCCCCCGCATCCGCCAACAGCGGCAAGCGCATCACGCGCCGATTAAGCACGTGAAACACCACGCCCCCGGCAAGTTCCCGCCTCGGCCTGGCCATGCCAACAAGCTACCGCCACCGGCCATCAAGGTCAATAGAATCCTGACCCCTTTTCTTCCCTTGGCCGTTTTCTTGGTCGCGATTTCTTCCGTGCTTCATTTTTCCAATCCTGTTCCACGCATTGATTAGCACATACGCCAATAATCCCGTGAATATGTATGCAACATCATGGTCCGTATAACTTGTATCTAGATATTTATCAATAATCGATAAGATAGATATCGCGACAATGCTTGATATTGTAATAATAATTACTATCTTAATGAATAATACAATTACATATACTGATGCCGTTCGTATTTGCATATTGTTTCCCACGCAATCAAGAACTGGGTGGTAGTACACGTACACGAGGGGTGGTAGAGAGGCTTGCCCCGATTGACCACAACCAATCTTTCAATACTCGTACCGTATTAACAATTTGAACAATTCCACCTGATATCGACTCTTGTGCGACAATATAACCTACTACCTCATATTGAAACTGTCTGTATAACTCTCGGGCTAGTTCCTGGTTATATTTAATGTCTTTAATTATGCTAGGTAGTTGTCTTACCGATGTAAACTTTCCAGCCGGAAGCCTCCTGACGCCGATCTTAAGCAGTTCATCAGAGAGCTCATCAATGGATTCTGCTAGCGTATCTGACCCAGGTATCTTAAGTTTCCCCGCTATACCCGCTGACACTGCGGCAAGCAGGGCGTTGGTTGCGGCTTTTCTGGCTATGTCAACCAGCGGTTCATCATCATCTAATATCCATAGCTGAATTAGGTCAACAGAAATATCTCCGGCGAGGCTTCCCAGAGCAGAAGCTACTGGAAGCGCAATCCCTCCAGAGGATAGAATTATCGCCGTACTTATGGCTCCAGAAATGGAACCACGCGCGAATCCGTCCAGAAATGCACCGAGTCTCTCACCTTTCGGTGCGACCGCAGCGCTAATTGCTCCCCCCAATATCCCTGTAATAATTCCCGCAATAGATGAAGAAACCAACACTGATTTAAGTGAAAATTCCTCGCCGCTCGGATCCCACCCCATCACTGGATTGCCGTGGGCGTACAAGTACTTGTGCAGGCTCTGCGGGTCATTCTGGTTGCCCGCGAAGGGGTCCAGGCGATTGAAGCGGCCGGTCGTCGGGTCGTACCAGCGGGCGCGCAGGTATTGCTGGCCGTTGGCGTTCGTCCATTCCCCGCTGTAGAGCAGTCTGGTTAAGGCCGCAGTGGCCGTGGTGAGTTGAGGCCCGGTCAGCATCACGCCATACGCTGAGTAGGCGAACTGCTGAATGATGCCCGGAAGCGCGGCGTGGAGGTTGGCCAGCAGGCGGGTGCTGCCGTGGCCGTCGGTCAGCAGGTGGTGGACCGTGGCGGCTGTATTGCCCAGCGCGTCGGTGATGTTTGCAGCCTTGGCCACCGCGAGCACGTCGTGGCCCAGCGTGTAGGCGTAGGCGAGCTGGCCGTTGAGGTATTCCTCCAAGACCTGCGCGTAGCCGGTGTGGTTTTGCGGATCGAATAAGTAGGTCTTCGTGGTGGTCTGCCCACCTTCGGAAGCGGGGGCGGTGATGGTTTCCGTCACCCGCAGGCCCTGGGCGTTGTAGGCGTACTGCGTGGTCCTGGTCTGCGGATCAATGCCGTTGGTGTAGGTGGTTTCCGTCGTCTCCACCATGCGGCCCAGGGCGTCGTATTGGTAAGCCGTCGTGCTCTGCAGCACCCCGCTGCCCTCGGAAGTGGTTTCCGCGTGGACCGTCTTGCCCGTCTGCGTGGTGTGGGCGTAGCTGTATTGGGTGTAGCGGTCCTGGCTGTTGTCGCTGGCGTGGTCCGTCACCTCCGTCAGCAGCCGGTCGTTGGCGTCGTAAGCATAGGTCGTGGTCGATTCAACCGCTCCCTCACGGTCGCGGCTCGTTAAGACCCGGTTGCCCGCCAGGTCGTAGGTGAAGGTGTCGGCGTAAGCCAGAGCCTCGTCGCCGGGCGTCGGCGTTTCCAGGGTTTCGCCCGTCAGCCGATTCAGCGCGTCGTAGCTCCAGCTCCACTGGTACTCATGCCCGTCCACCGTCTCGGCGGCGCCCACCCGGTTGCCCGCCGCATCCAAGGTGTAGTCGAACTGGGCCATCGCCTGCTCCGTCAACGCGTCGTAGGAGCCGTCCCCGTCAGCGTCCACGAAGTGCGTCAGCGCGTCAAGGCGATTCAGGCTGTCGTACACATAATCCGTCGTAATCGCCGTGCCCGAGATGGCGTCCGTGACCAGGTAGTCCAGGTTCCCCACCGCGTCGTAGTGGTACGTCGTCAGTTCCTCGGCAGTATTCGGCTCACTTCCGGCCCCCGGAGCGTAAGCATTAAAGCGTTCGTAGACCGCCACCGTGCTGAGCCGACCCAGGCTGTCGTAGCTGTAACGGGTGTCCGTCACCGCGTCCGTGCCGGTTCCGTCGGTGCTGGTCCAGGTGCGGATCTGCTGGCCCAGGTCGTTGTAGGCGTAGTTGATGATCCCCTGGGCATTGGCCACCTGCGTGGTGCGCCCCTGCTCGTCGTACTGGTAAGTCGTCGCCACGGCGAAGGCGCTGTCCGTCACCGCCAGTGGTCGGCCTTCGTCGTCGTAGCTGTAGCTGACCGTCCGCGCGGGTGTCAGCAGGGCCAGGGCGGCGCGAATCTGGGCTGGCGTCATGCCCGCGGCGAGCACCACACTGGCGGCCTGCAAGTCGGCGGCGGCGTAGTAACTCGTGCTGACCAGACGCCCACCTCCGGAAGCTCGATTGTCGTAGAGGTAACTGGTGACGTTGCCTTCGAAGTCCACCAGGTAGGCCTGCTGACCCAGCGCGGTGCTGGCGGCCTGGTTATCTCCTGAAGCTTGCAGTTCGCCCAGCGTGCGGTCGTCGTAATGCTGCGACTCGATGCCCGTGGACGTTCCCAGCGGCAGCACCCGCGTGACCTGCCGACCCAGATGGTCGTAGGTGAAGGTGGTCGTATTCCCATTCGGATCCGTGATGGTCGTCTGGTTGCCGAATGGGTCGTAGCCATATTCGTAGCGCGGCTGCGTCGGCTGGCTGGTCGTCGGATCAACCACTGCCGGCAGCACCACGGCGGTCAGACGCCCGGCGTTGTCATATTCATACTGCGTGGTGCGGCCCAGTTGATCGGTGGCGCTGGTTCGCCGACCCAGCGTGTCATAGGTCTGGCTGGTGGTGGAGCCGTCGGCGTAGGTGGTCTGCGTGAGCCGACCCAGCACGTCGTAGGTGAAGGAGGTCTCGCGGCCCAGCGCGTCGCGGGTGAGCGTCTGACGACCCAAAGCGTCGTAGACCACGGCACTGACCTGCTGATCGGCGGTGGTGGCGAGGTTGCCGTCCGGGTCCAGCGTGCTGGCGATTTGCCGACCGGCGGCGTCGTATTCGTAGGTAGTAATGATTCCCGTGGTAGAGACAGATTGCGCTACGCGGCCGGCGGCGTCGTAGGTGGTCTGACTGCTGGTCACCACGTCGGGGTTGGCTGGATAGCTGAAAGTGGTGGTGAACAGGCCGGCGTGCTGCGGGTCGGCAGCGAGGTCGATAGTGACCCCACGCAAGGTTTGCGTGGCGATCACCCGGCCCAGGGCGTCGTACTGCGAGTAGCTGACGCGCTGTTCGGAGGCGGGGCTGAGATCGGTCAGCAGATTGCCAAGGTCATCGGTGAAGAATGGCGAAGTGCTGGCGATGGCCCGGCCGTTGCTGTCGTAAGCGGTGCGGGTGACGGACCAGATGGGCGTGTTGTCGGAGAGATACGTGCGGCTGCGCGACTGCACGAGGTTGCCGCGCACGTCGTAGAAGCTTTCGCTGACGTTGCCGAACTGATCGACCGTGCTCTGCACCTGCCCGGCAGCGTTGTAAATGGTCTGCGACTGCGAACGCGGCGAAGCGGACGCCAGGGCCGACAGCAGCGCGGCCCGGTCGGCGGCGCTGCCGGTGTACTCGCCATCCAGCAGATAGCTGGCGCTGGACGTGACCCGCTGGGCGTCGTCGTACTGGGTGACGTTCACCGAGGTGTAACCTGACTGGTAAGACCAGCTATGCGTCTGGTTGCCAGCTCCGGAAGTGCCGTCGTCGTACATGAAGTACCGACTCAGGCCATTGATATCCGTGGTGCTCAGCAGTTGCCCCTTGGCGTCGTAGGCGAAGGTGCTGACGACCTGGCCCAGCGCGTCGGTCACGCTGGTCATATTCCCATTGCTGTCGTAGGCGTAGCGGGTGACATGACCCAGAGCATCAGTGGTGCTGGTGAGATTACCTTGCTCGTCGTAAGCGTTGCGGGTGGTGTTCCCCAGGGCGTCGGTGGTGGTGGTGAGGTTGCCGTAGCGGTCGTAGGTGAAGTAGGTCGTGTGGCCCAGGGCGTCGGTGCTTGAGAGCATGTGGCCGAAGGCGTCGTTGACCTGGCGATGCGACCAGACCCCCGGAGCGGCGGAGAACCGCGCGTCGCCGATGGCTTCAAACGGCTGGCTCTCGGCGGTCATGAAGTCGTTCAGGTCGTACTCGTATGCCGTCACCAGCCAGCGATCGTCGGTGTCATCGCTGGGTGTGCCGGCATCATCGAGCCGCTGCATCCGGCGGAGCAGATTGCCCCGGCTGTCACGGATCAGTTCCGTGGGATTCCCGCCCCCGGAACTGGCATCGCGCAGCACTTCTCGGGTGTGGCCGGCGGGCAGTTGCGGCGGGTTGAGGTCGTAGGTGAAGGGAATCGCCGCCCCGGAGGCGTCCGCCTGCGACGTGATTCGGCCGGTGGTGGCGTCGTACTGGAGATTCATCACGCTGACGCCCCGGGCGTCGATGATCTGCGTGAGGTAGTGCGCGCGCCCGGCGGCCTGGGCGGGGTCGTAAACGAACTGCGTCACCGCCCCGGCGCGATCGGTCACGCTCACCAGATCACCTGCAGAATCGTAGGTGTAGATGATGGCATTGCCGTCGGGGTCCAGCACGCGGGTGATGCGATCCTGTTGGTCGCGTTCAAACACCACCTGCGCTGCCACCGTGCCATCGGGGGCCACGGAGGCGATGCCGGCGTCGGAAACCTGCAGGCGATTGCCCAGCCGATCGGTGACGGATTCGAGCTGCCCGGTGTCGCCGTCGAGACGGTATTGCGTGCCGTCCTGCCCGGTCATGAGCCAGTCGAGGTCGAGGTAAGGCGAAGCGGGGTTGAACGGCACGCCGTCGGCGATTTCCAGTTCGCCGTATTCATTGACGAAGACCTGGAGCTGCGGCAGCGTGGTGGTGAGGGTCGCGGAGTTGTCGGGATCGGGGATGAACTCGACGCGGTACATCGAGAGGGCGAACGCCAGCAGACCCGCCGCCGCCGAGGAATTGATGGGCGTGAGCTGGGCGGTGAAGCTCTGCTTGGAGCCGTCGGGCAAGGTGACATGGATGCGGCTGCCGTGGCGCAGGGAGGGCACCAGGCCCAGGCCCGTGAGATCGGAGCTGCCCAGGTCCACGTCGGTGCGCAGGTCCATGTCGAACAGGTCGAGGGACCAGCCGTGGCCGAAGTCCCCCACTTCATCGCTGTTGAGGGTGTCATAGGTGCGGCCGATGGTGATGGGCAGGCCGCCCAGAGACACGGAGAGATCAGTGAAACCCAGGCTGAAGTTGCCAATCTTGGCGTTGGTGTCGACTTCGACGATCACGTCGTCACTGGCGACATTGCCGCCGGCGTCGACGGCCGTGAGGCGCAGGACATAGGAGCCGTTCTTGATGAGCGTGGGATCGAACTGCGCCAGCGTCTGGTTGACGACATTTTCCGTGCCGGCAGCGAGGGTGGTGAAGACCAGCCGATCCAGCTCGGCGTAAGCGAGGGTGTAGCTGACCAGGTTGTCGTCGGACACGCTGGCGATGATGTCGGTCAGTTGCGTGAGCGTCGGGTCCTCCAATGGCGTGGCGATGGAGACCTGCGGGCGCGTGACATCGGAGGGGTCATAGGCAAAGAGCGTCAGGCTGTCGGTGCTGACATTGCCCGCGCGGTCGGCAGCGCTGGCTTCGATCAGCAGTGTGCCGACGCCGGTGGGTGTGTAGGTCGCGGTGCCCTGGGGACTGACCGCCAGCGCCACACCGTTGACGGTGATGGTGCGGCTGGCGACGGCAACGTTGTCCTGAGCATCGACATAAATCGTCAGTGGCTGATTGAGCGCAGGCGCGGCAGACGAAGCGACCACCGCGATGCTGGGCGCCTGCTCATCGGCGGCGACCGTCAGGTCGAAGGTTTGCTCGGCCTGGGCGCCGTAGCTGTCGGTGACGCGCAGGGTAATGCTGTGTATGCCGGCAGCATTGAGCGTATCCGCCCAGTTGAGGCGATTGAACTCATCGAGCGTCATGCCGGCCGGGCCGGCGAGCAATTCCACCGTCACCGCATCGCCATCGGGATCGCTCGCCTGCACGGCATAGCTGTAAAGCGCGCCGGCGGCGACGGACTGCACCGGGGTGGAGTTGATGACCGGGGCGACATTGGCGCGGGCGTGGACAACAAAGTTCTGGATGGAGCCGGCGCCCAGGGCGTCAAACACCGCCACGGAGAAGCTGGGCTGCTGCGCGCGGGTGGGCGTCCAGGTAAGCAGGCCGGTGCTGGGATCAAGGCTGGCGCCGGTGGGTCCAGCCAGCAGTTGGTAAGTCAGACTGGCGCCGGTGGGGTCGTCGGTGTCGGTCGCCAGCACCTGATAAGTGAAGGGCAATCCGACCACCGCGCCGTAGCCGGGGTTGGAGGTGATGACCGGCCGAGCATTGGGCGGCGCAGCGGCGACCACGATGCTGAAGGTCTGCGTACTCGCCGCGCCCGAGTCATCGACAGCGGCGATGGTGATGTCGGCAATCGTGCCCTGCTGGCCGGCGGTGGGCGTGAAGCTAAGGCGGCCGGTCTGGGCGTTGAGAATCATGTTGCCCGCGCCGGCGAGCAATTGGAAGGTGACCGGATCGCCGTCGGGATCAGTCGCGCCGATGAAGTATTCGTAAGTCTGGCCGACCACCGCCTGAGTGTTGGCGGTGGTGGTGATCAGCGGCGCGCTATTCCCGCCCTTGACCTCCAGGATAAAGGTCTGGCTGACGCTGCGGCCATAGGGATCGACCGCGATGATTTCGACCGTATGCGAACCCAGTTGATCGACATCCGGCCGCCACGAGAGCACCGCCTGGCCGGAGACCGTCTGACTGATCGCCATGCCCTCCGGGCCGTCCTGGAGCAGGAAGACCACGGTGTCGTGATCGGGATCGCTGGCACTGAGGTTGTACTGATAGGTCTTGCCAATGGTGGCGACATCGTCAGGTGTGGACAAAATGATCGGCGCGGCATTGACCGATTCGACAGCCACGGCCAGATCAAAGCTCTGGGTCACGACAGCGCCGCGCGCATCGGTAACGGTCAGACTGACGCTGTGCGTGCCCAATTGAGCGCTGGTGGGCGTCCAGGTCAGCACACCAGTCTGGGCGTCGATGGTCATGCCCGCGGGGGCGGTGGTCAGCGCATAGGTCAGAGCATCGCCATCGCTGTCGGCAGCGCGCAGGTCATAGCGATAGAGCTGCCCGAGTTGGGCATTGACGCGCGGGGAAGATTCGATGACCGGAGCGTGATTGTCCACCGCCGTCAGGGCATTGAGCGTTACCTCCTGTTGCGCCACGCCGCCTCGGCCATCCTGCGCCAGGATGGAGAAGGTGTGCACCCCGGCTTGGTCAGTGGTGGGCGTCCAGGTCAGCAGGCCGGTCTGCGGGTCGATGGTCATGCCCACCGGTGCGTCCTGAAGCGCGAAGCTCAAGGCATCGCCATCAGGATCGTTCGCCAGCACCTGGTAGCGGTAAGGTCGATCCAGCGCTACGGCACTGCCGGGCGTGGAAGTGATGCTCGGCAGGTGGTTGTTGGCGTCGCTCTGCACGGTGAGGGTGAAGCTCTGGGTCACGACATTGACGCCGTCGGTCACTTCCAGAACGACATCGGCCGGCCCCGCCTGCCCCGCGGTGGGCGTCCAGGTGAGCAGGCCGGTCTGCGCGTTGATGGTCATGCCTGCCGGTGCGGTGGTCAGGCTGAAGGTCAGCGTCGCGCCATTGGGATCGCTGGCGTCGACCTGGTAGCGGTAGGTTCGGCCGACGGTCGGCGCGCCGCTGGGCGTTGAGCCAATGACTGGCGCAGCATTGTCCACCGGAGTGTCAGCCGCGACCGCCAAGTCGAACGACTGCGTTACCACGCCACCCCGGCCGTCGTCCACGCGGATGGTCACCGCCTGCTGGGTGCCGATCAGCGCCACATCCGGCGTCCAGGTCAGCAGACCGGTCTGCGAATCAATGCTCATGCCTGTCGGCGCTGCATCGAGGCTGAAGGTCAGCGGATCGCCGTCGGCATCGTGCGCGAGCAATGCGTAGGTATGGAGCGCATCCGCCAGCGCCGGGCCGGTGGGTGAGCTGTCGATCACCGGCAGGTTGTTGACGGCGTTCTCGACTGCCACCACCTGCAGATCGAAAGTCTGGGTCAGCGCGCCACCCCGTCCATCGCGGGCGGTAATGGCAAAGCTGAAAGTGCCGGCGGTGCTGGGGGTCCAACTGAGCCGACCGGTGGTCGGATCGAGCGCAGCGCCGGCGGGTGCGCTATCGAGTGTGAGGCTCACGCCATCACCGTCGGCGTCATCGGCGCTCAACTGGTACTGCCACGGCAGGCCAACCGTCGCCGGCCCGGTGGGTGTGGAGTCGATGGTCGGCGCGGCATTGACGCTGTCGGCGACAGCTTCCAGATCGAAGGATTGCGTCACCACGCTCAAGCCATCGGTTGCTTCGATGCTGAAACTGTGCAGCCCGACCTGATCGCTCTGCGGAGTCCAGATGAGCAAGCCAGTGACGGGATCGATGCTGGCGCCGGCGGGCGCCGCGGCGAGGTTGAAGGTGAGAGTTTGCCCATTGGGATCGCTTGCCCGGACGGCATAGTGATATTCCAGCCCAATGGTGGCGGGGCCGGCCGGTGCGGAGGTGATGGTCGGCGGCGTGTTGTTCTCCGTGGTGGGCAGCGCCACCGGCAAGGTGAAGGCTTGCTCCACGGCTGCGCCGCGCCCATCGCTGACGCGCACGACAACTTCCACGCTCGAACCCGCCAACGCCGCGCCGGGCGTCCAGGTCAGCAGGCCGGTTTGCGCATCGATGGTCATGCCTGCCGGGGCGCTGGTCAACGCATAGGACAGCACATCGCCATCGGGATCGTCCGCCACCACGGCATACTGGTACGCCACATCCGTCAAGGCGGGGCCCTGCGGCTGGGAAGAAATCTGCGGGGCGCTGTTGACCGCCAATTGTTCGACGGTCAAGACGAACGTGCGCGCAGCGGCAGCGCCCAAGGCATCGGTGACGCCAACCACCACCGCCGACTGGCCCAGGTCGGCCAGCTGGGGCGTCCAGGTCAGCTCGCCAGTCTGGGCATCGAGCGTCATACCCGCCGGCCCCGCCAGCAGGCTGTAGGTCAACGTGCTGTCTTCGGGATCGATGGCTTCCACCTGCGCCTGGTACGCTCGGCCGACGTAGCCGATCGCCAGCGCTTCGGTCAGGAAGGTCGGCGCGCGGTTCGGCGGCGTCACCACCAAATCAAAGGCTTGGGTTGTGACCGCTCCCTGAGTGTCAGTAGCAGCCACGATAACAGTATGAGCGCCATGCTGATCAGCGCGCGGGGTCCAGAGAAGCCGGCCAGTGGCGGCGTCGAGCATCATGCCTGCGGGCGCAAGCGCCAAGGAAAGCGTCAGGTCGTCCGCCTGGGCGTCGGTGACGTCAAGCTGATATTCCCATTGTTGCGCAACGGCAGCATCGGTCACCGGCGTGCTATGGATGACGGGCGCTGTGTTTTCCACAGGCGCATCGGTCACGTTGATCACAAAAGTTTGCACTGCCTGACCAGTCGCATCGTCCACCGCGCGCACCGTAAAGCTGTACTGGCCCGGCGCGCTGGGCGTCCAGCGCAACTTGCCGGTAAGGCTGTCGATCAGCGCCGACTCGCCAGCCGGCTGAGTGATGCCGAACATTACACGATCGCCATCGGGATCGAGCGCGTCGGCATCGTAGGTCCACTGCCGTCCTACCTGCGCCTCGAGGGTGAGGGGTGTGGTGGTGAAAATCGGATCCTGGTTGTCTGCGGTCATGGAAATAACCGACAGCGTCCACGTCTGAGTGTCATAGCCACCCCGGCCATCGCTGACCTGGACGGTGAAATCGTAGTCTCCAAGCTCATTCGGCTGCCAATCCACCACACCGGTGGCGGGGTTAATAGTTGCGCCATCGGGCGCCTGGAGCAAGGTGTACTCCAGCACATCGCCATCGCCGTCCAGCGCATTGGTGTCGTAGGCGTAAGGGTCATACTCCGCCAACTGCAACGTCGTGGTCATGAAGAAGTTGGACTCGACCGTATGTCGCTCGGCAAAGAACAGGTCGAAGTGATAGCTTTCACCCAGAGTCAGACTCAGGGTGGCTAAATTGACTGAGCCGGACATAGCGCCATGGACGCCACCCAAGTCCACGACCAGTTGGTTGTCTATGAACACCCACACGTCGTCGTCGCCGGTGAAGTTGAAAACCTCACCACCCTGGTAGGTAAAGGTGGTATGCAGTTCCGCGGTAAACCAGAAATTATTGCCAGGATAGCCCTCCTGCAGGAGCATGCCGTTGAGGGGGAAGAAGGCGGAGCTGCCATATTGGAACAGTCCGGAGCCGACCGCAGTTTCGGTTAGAACCAGGGGCAAAATAGCGGTCAGGTTGACGCCAGGCACATCGTGATACCACTGATAGAAAGATTCGGGCGACGTAATGGCGCGGGGGTAATAGGGGTTACTGGTATTGAGCACCGGCGTGCGATCCGTACCTAGCTCGGCATTAACCAGGCCGCTCGTCGCGTATAAATAACTTTCAAAGTCTGGATGTGAGGAGTCAAAATCCCGGAATGTCATGGGCACCGCCAGCGTGCGAATGTCGTTATTCACCGTAAATGGCGAATACAATCGCACCATCGGCGTGGATACAATGACCGGAGCATGGTTGGTAAGGTCCTCCACCACGCGCACCTGATACACTTGCTGGGCCACCCCACCGCGTCCGTCAGCCACCATGAGACTCACATCCACCAGTTGGTCGATCAATTCGGCGGGAATGTCCGTCCAGGTAATGACTCCGGTCTGGGCATCAATGGCCATACCATCGGGGCCCGCCAACAGGCTGTAGGTGAGCTGATCATCATCGACATCCTCTGCCTGGATGTCATAACTGTAAGACTCGCCCTGATACACATTCCGCAACGGATCGCTGGTGATCACCGGTGGACGATTGGGCACGGTCTCCACCATGAGGCTGAAAACCTGCTGGACGGCCCCGCCGCGTCCATCGGAGGCTTCGATGACCACGTTGTGGTTGCCTTCGTCAGCGGCGCCGGGCGTCCAGGTCAACAGACCGGTGGCGCTGTCGATGGTCATGCCGGCGGGCGCGGTCAGCAAGGCGTAGGTCAACACATCGTCATCGGGATCAAGCGCCTGGGCGCTGTAGCTGTAGGGATGATCGGGCTGCAGATCCAATACCGGGGCGCTGGTGAAGTAGGGCAACTCATTGACATCATTGACGGTGACGCTCACATCCTGCGTGGCGCTGAGTTGCTCGTCGCTCACCTGGAGTTGCAGGTCGTACAACTGGTCTTGGTCGGCATCACCGGGAGCTTCGTAATCCGGAGCATTGATGAAGCTCAAGGCGCCGGTGTTGGGATCGATCTGGAACAATGCAGCGTCGGCACCACCGACGATGCTGAAGGTCAGTTCCTGGGCCGGCAAATCCACGTCGCTGGCGGTGATGGTCCCCACCGCCGTGAGGTTTTCGTCGATGGCAAAGGTAGCCGAACTGGTGAAGGCTGGGGTGTTGTCGTTTTCCGGGCTGACCGTCACCGTCACGTCTTGGGTTGCGCTCAACTCACCGTCACTCACCTGGAGTTGCAGTTCGTATACCCGGTCGGCACCGCCGTCTTGCGGATTTTCATAATCCGGCGCGCTCAGGAAGCTCAGGGCGCCGGTGTTGGGGTCGATCTGGAACAATGCTGCGTCGGCGCCGCCGAGGATGGTGAAGGTCAAACCCTGGGCCGGCAGGTCTGCATCGCTGGCGGTGACCGTGCCCACCGCTGTGAGGTTCTCGTCGATGGCGAAGGCGGCGGTACTGGTGAAGGCCGGAGTGTTGTCATTCACCGGGTTGACGGTGACACTCACAACCTGTGTGGTGCTCAGGTCACCATCGTCGACTTCAATCTGCAGGTCATACACCTGGTTCAAGTCGGCATCCTGCGGGTTCTCGAAATCTGGAGCGTTCACGAAGCGCAAAGCGCCGGTATAGACATTGATCCAGAACAATGCGGCGTCAGCGCCGCCGACGATGCTGTACCTTAACCACTGAACTGGCTGCTCCACGTCGCTGGCGGTCACCGTGCCCACTGCGGTGAGGTTCTCATCGATGTCGAAGGCAGCCGGACTGGTGATGGTTGGCGGGTTGTCATTCACCTGGCGCACCGTAACGCTGACATTCTGTGTGGCGCTCAGTTCCCCATCGCTGACCAGAATCTGCAAGTCGTACACCTGGTCCAAGTCGGCGTCCTGCGGGTTTTCGTAGTCCGGGGCGTTCAGGAAACTCAGCGCGCCGGTGTTGGGGTCAATCTGGAACAGGGCTGCATCAGCGCCGCCGAGAATGCTGAAGGTCAGGCCCTGAGTCGGCAGGTCGGCGTCGCTGGCGGTCACCGTGCCCACCGCCGTGAGGTTTTCGTTCAGCGTGAAAGTGGCCGAACTGGTGACGGCTGGCGTGTTGTCATTCACCGGGTTGACGGTGACACTCACGTTCTGCGTGGCGCTCAGCTGCCCATCGCTGACTTGGATCTGCAGGTCGTACACCTGGTCCTGATCCGCATCCTGCGGGTTTTCGTAGTCCAGGGCACTCACGAAGCTCAATGCCCCAGTGTTGGCGTCGATCTGGAACAGTGCCGCATCGACTCCACCGAGAATGCTGAACGTCAACCCCTGGACTGGCAAATCGGCGTCACTGGCGGTCACCGTTCCCACCGCGCTGAGATTCTCATCGATAACGAAGGCGGCGGGACTGGTGAAGGCTGGCGTATTGTCATTCACCGGATTCACTGTCACCGTCACGTCTTGCGTGGCGCTCAGTTGTCCGTCGCTCACCTGGAGTTGCAGGTCATATATGTGATCCTGGTCGGCGTCCTGCGGGTTCTCGTAGTCCGGCGCGCTCAGGAAGCTCAGGGCCCCGGTGTTGGGATCGATTTGGAACAATGCCGCGTCGGCACCGCCCACGATGCTGAAGGTTAAATCCTGAGTTGGCAGGTCGGCGTCGCTGGCAGTCACCGTGCCTACTGCCGCAAGGTTCTCATCCAATGTGAACGCGGCTGAACTGGTGAAGGCCGGAGTGTTGTCGTTCACCGGGTTGACAGTAACGCTCACGTCCTGCGTGGCGCTTAATTCCCCATCACTCACCTGCAATTGCAGGTCGTACACCTGGTCCAAGTTGACGTCCTGCGGGTTCTCGTAATCTGGAGCATTTACGAAGCTCAGCGCTCCGGTGTTGGGATCGATCTGGAACAGCGCCGCGTCGGCGCCCCCGAGGATGCTGAAGACCAGTCCCTGGGCTGGCAGGTCTGCATCGCTGGCAGTCACGGTGCCCACTGCCGTCAGATTCTCGTCCAGTGTGAACGTAGCGGAACTGGTGAAGGCTGGGGTATTGTCATTCACCGGATTCACCGTCACACTCAGGTTCTGTGTGGCGCTGAATTCGCCATCACTCACCTGGAGTTGCAGGTCGTACATCCGGTCTTGGTCGGTGTCCTGAGGATCCTCATAATCCGGGGCGCTTATGAAGCTCAGAGCGCCAGTCGTCGAATCAATCTGGAACAACGCCGCGTCGGCACCACCGAGGATGCTGAACGTCAGCCCTTGAACCGGCAGGTCCGCATCGCTGGCGATCACCGTGCCCACTGCCGTCAGATTCTCGTCTAGCGTGAACGTCGCCGGGCTGGTGATGGCCGGGGTGTTGTCGTTAACCGGGTTGACCGTCACTGTTACTTCTTGGGTCGCGCTCAGTTCCCCATCGCTGACCTGGAGTAGCAGGTCGTATATCTGGTCCAGGTCTGCATCCTGCGGATTCTCATAATCCGGGGTACTCAGGAAGCTCAGGGCACCAGTGCTGGGATCGATCTGGAACAATACTGAGTCAGCGCCGCCGACGATGCTGAAGGTCAAGCCCTGAATCGGCAGGTCGGCGTCGCTGGCGGTCACCGTGCCCACGGTCGTCAGGTTCTCGTCCAGCGCGAATGCAGCCGAGCTGGTGAAGGTCGGCGTATTGTCGTTCACCGGATTGACGGTGACGCTCACATTCTGCGTGGCGATCAGTTGCCCGTCGCTCACCTGAAGCTGCACGTCGTACACATTGTCCTGGTTGGCATCCTGCGGGTTCTCATAGTCCGGCGCGCTCAGGAAGCTCAGTGCGCCGGTCTGGGAATCAATCTGGAACAGCGCTGCATCCACCCCGCCGACGATGCTGTACGTCAACCCCGCAGGCAATGGCTCGGGATCGACATCAATAACGGTCACCGTCACATCCTGGGCAGCCACATGCAGACCATCATCGACGCTTACCTGCACCAGGTAGGTGTTGTTGCCGTCCGCGTCGCCCGGCGCTTCATAATTCGGCCTGGTGGTAAGGACCAGTTCACCAGTGACCGCGTTGATGCTGAATAGGGCTGCGTCGGCGCCCCCGGTGATGCTGAAGACCAGTTGCGCCGCGGCGTCGGCGTCCGCGGCCGTGATGGTGGCAACCGCCAGCTCGTTCTCCGGACTGTTGATGGCACTGCTGCTGGTGATGGTGGGGGCGTGCTCATTCACATCGGTCACGGTCACGACAATATCCTGGGTCACTTCGTACCCACCGTCGACGACCTTCACCTGCACCTGGTAGGCGTTGTCCGCGCCGGCGTCCGCAGGCGTTTCAAAGTCCGGCGTGGCGATGAACGCCAGTTCGCCCGTGCTGGCGTCGATCGTGAATGCGGCAGCGTCGGCGCCGCCATTGATGCTGAAGGCCGGCTGACCGGAGCCATTGATGACCGTTACCGTCGTTACCTCGGTCTGCCCCTCGGCCAGAGCGATGCTGTTGCCACTGGTGATGATCGGCTCGGAGCCGTGGATGCGGACATTCCGATAGTAGCCTTCGCCGGTTGGCGGACTGAGATCGTCGTGGTCGTTGGCGAAGAACAGGTAGTTGAAGCTGCCGCTGATGAAGGCGCCTACCGGAATGTCGTACTGGACCCAGCCGCTCCCCAGTTGATAGTTGCGATAGTTGGTGAACCCCCAGCCCTGATTGCCGAAGACCTGAAAGAATGCCTCGCCATTGTCCAGATTGTTGTCAGTGTCGAAGCCAATTCCGTGAATCTCGCCCTTGTTGTTGCTGTAGAACTCGAAGGAGAGCACGGTGTTCGCGTCGATGGTGGTGGGCAGTTCGATCTTCTTCCAGCGATTGCCCACCAGATGCAGCGTGGCGCCGCCATCTTCGATGGTGACCGGGCCGGTTGCATCCTGGCCGACGCCATAGGGTGTGATGGTGTAGTCGTTGAAGTCCAGGGCGGGCACGCCGACTGGAACATCATTGTCATACACGTTGACCGTCTGTTCGATGATGGCGCCGAGGATCGCATTGGTCGGCTGACCCAGGGTCACGACAATGGTTTCAGGCAACTCATCCACCGAATCATCAACCACATTGAACGTGACGCTTCCCGTCAAGTGGCCAGCGGGGATTTCGATGACGCCACTGACCAGGTTGTGATCATCGGGAGCGCCGGCGGTTCCTGTCACGGTGAAGGGCACAGTCACCAGATTCGCCACCGCTTCGCTCAGCGCCGCGGTGATGGTGACGGCGCCGACATTCTCCTCCACATTCTGGGCATACTGGGTCAGGTTGACGGCAGCTCCCAATTCGTCGCCACTCTCATGGATGGTGACATTGCGGAAGTAGCTGGTGGCCGTCGGGTCCTGTACATCGTGATCATTGATGAACGCCAGATAGCTGGAGGGCCCGGTGAAGTACTGGCCGACCTCGATCACATAGTGGGTCCATTCGTCAACCGGATCGTAGCTGCGGTACGCCTGGATGCCCCAACCATCCGGGCCGGACAACATGAAGCAGCGATCAGGGTCGTGGAGTTGATTCTGCACATCCATGCCGATCGCGTGCAGTTCGCCCTCGATGGGCGTGTAGAAGTCGAATTCAAGGATGGTATTGGCGGTGATGTTGTAGTTGTAGGCAATGCTCTTCCATTTATTGCCCACCATATGCAGGGTTGAGCCGTCGTCCTCAACCGTGACGCTGCCGTGGATCGAATCCTGGATGGGGTCATAGGATTGGAGTTCAAAGTCGGAGAAGCGAACGCCGACGGAGGCCGAATCGTTGAGATCAGTGACCGTCACGCCGAGGTTCTGCACCACCAGGTGAACGCCATCGTCCACCGTCACCTGCAAGTGATACACGTTGTCGGTATCAAGATCGATGGGCTGCTCAAAATCGGGCGGCGTGAGGAAGCTCAGCGCACCGGTCAGCGCGTCGAGGCTGAAGAGGGCTGCGTCTTCCCCGCCGGTGATGGTGAAGATGAGCGGAGCCCCGAGGTCGCCATCGGTGGCGGTGATGGTTGCGACTTCGGTCTGATTCTCCGGAACCTCAAACATGGCGGAACTGGTGATCACCGGCGCGTGTTCATTGCGAACCGTAGCACCGGCGGACCCGACGTCACTGACGTTCTCATCCACACTGAACGCCGACGGACTGGTGAAGACCAGCGCGCCGTTGCCCGGGATGAGCCCGGCATCGAGGTTCTGCACCAACTGACCCGACGTGACGCTGAACAGGTCGGTCAGGCCCGCGCCATTGACATCGCTGTCGGCGGCAGGATCGCTGCCGGCCGCCTGACTGGTGAAGGCATAGCCTGACGGCGCAGTGAACCGGACCTGGTAATCGCCGGGGTTCACACTATCAAACAGATAGTAGCCGCCGTTGGCGGTGGTGGTTTGGTCAACCAGTTGGCCAGTGCTATTGAGCAATTCAACCGTGATGATGTCCGCCCCGGCTTCGCCAGCACCCTGCACCCCGTCAGCATTGGCGTCATACCAAACCCGATCACCAACGGACGCCGGGGGCAACTGAGTCAGCAATTCAAAGGTCGTCGTCAACTCCAGGACGGATGCTTCGCTATCCCGCTCGGCATAGAAGAGATCGAAACTGTACGTCTGGCCGGGCGTCAATCCCAGCGTGTCAAGGTCCACCGATCCGGTGACGCCGGCATGGATGCCCCCCAGATCAATCGCCAGTTGCCCATTGATGAAGAGCCAGAGGTCGTCATCCGCCCGGGCGACCACGGAATCCCCCGTTTGGTAGACAAAGGAGTTCTGCACCGCCAGCGTGAAGTGGTAATTGTGACTGTATCCCTCATCACCATATCCCGCGTCGTCAATGGGAAAGTAGGTTGTATCCTGGAACTGATACTCACCCACCGCCACTTCTTCGAGCACCAGCGGACGTGACAGAGCCAGGTTGACGCCGGTGGTGTCGTGATACCAATCCGCGAAAGTCTGGGCATTGGTCACGTACTGCCCCGGTGTGCTGGCAAAGACAGGGGTGCCGTCGCCACCGAGCGTTGCCCCCACCAGCCCGGTCACCGGCTGGTCGGGATCCGGAGATGCGTAGCTCGGGTTCTGAAAATCCGCGTGCTGCCAACTGAAATCGCGGATGATCGCCTCCACCGCATAGCCGCTGAGCAGCACGCGCGGCTCAAGCGGCTCCAGCATGAAAGCAAACTCCGGACGCCGCCGCACGTAAGCCCGCACCGTCCGCCGCACACGCCGGTTGGCTTGCTGAATGGTGCGGCGCAAGCGCTGCCAGGAAGACGGCAAACGCAGCGAATGGCGACGAACGATCCGGCGATACTGACTCGACAGCCAACCCCACATGCGCGCACTGATCGACATCGCACCCTCGCTTTCGAAAGAGGAACGGAAGTTCAATGAGCTATCGAGTCAAGCGCGCAGCCCCACCACACCGCCCAGCGATTACAAAATCGTTGACCACGGAAGTGGAAGCCTTTGATTTCAGCGGATTTCCCCCGCGAGAAACGCGAACGCCTAACCCCGTAAACATCAAGACGTCACCGAACAATGTACTAATAAGTCCAATATCAGTCAACCTAATCTGCATGGTTCAAAACGGGTGAGGAACAACAGTAGCCGTCACGTGCCAGAAGGTTGATGATCCGGTGAACGCAGACATGGAGGCAGCATTGCTGGACGTGGCATCGTAATGAATTGGAGTCGATGGGCTTACCCATGAGGTATGGAACCGGCCACATTGGCCGATCTGTTATCGACAATGAGCTGCATTTCTCAAGCCTCCCCGTCACACGATCTGAGACGAACCGGCCTAGCCATCCGGTGGTTCACAGGCTGCTCTCCCTGGCTGTCTGGTCGGACGTGGAGCGTCGGAAGCGCTCCTGATGCGTCTCGATGGTCAGCCGACTGTTGAACTCGCGGCAGAGCTGGGCGGTGGCATTCACCTTGGCTTGTCCCAGGTCGGCTTCGCGGTAGCCCTGGGCAGCCAGGTTGACGGGTTCGACGGTGTCCGGGGCGATCAACTGCAGGTGCGGCATGCCGAGCGCAGCCAATTGCAGAGCGGCCTGTCGGCCGATGGCGCCCACGCCCACCACCGTGGCGCGGCTGGCGGCCATCGCATCATCCTGTCGCCGCGGATTTTTGTGTGGTCCAGTGACACACTGTTGTCAGTAAAGGGATTGACAAACAATTGATGGTTGGCGATAAATACATTCGTACTGTCAGCCATACACAGGTACTTGAGGTTTGACGGTATTAGGTTTATGACCAAAGACCATCTGCTGGGGTGATCGAGCATGTCTTCTCCTTCACGGGGTGACCAGGATTCACGGTGGTGGGGCCATAGCGCCAACACTGGCGGGCAGTTCGAACTGCTGCGTGATCACCTGCAGGCGGTGGCTCAGCGGGTGAGGGGCTATGCCGGGGCGCTGGGCTGCGCCGAGTTGGCGCGGATTGCCGGATTGCTGCACGACCTGGGCAAGTATGCCGAGCAATTTCAGCGTCGGCTGCGCGATCCCCACGAAGCCGGACGCGATCACTGGAGCGCGGGGGTGCTTGAAGCGCTGTGTCGGTTTCGTGATGCCGCCATCCCGGTTGCCCTGGCGATTGAAGGACATCACCGCGGCCTGCAACACTGGCCAGCCGATGGATGGCAGGTCTGGGCGAATGAGTTGGCCCAGCAGATGGCCAATGATACGCAGCGCCAGTTCACCAGCGGCGACCTGTTGCAGCTGCGCGCGCGCATGGTGGCCGACGGCATCACACTGCCCGCGCGGCTCACCGAAGCGGTGACCTGGACGCGACAGCATCGTGCCGCTCTGATGCTCGAAGTGCGGATGCTGTTCTCGGCGTTGGTGGATGCTGACTTTCTCGAAACCGAAGCCCATTTCAGCGGCGATGCGGCTTCACCCCGCCGGCCGCGCCTGGATGGTCCGACGCTTGACGCAGCCCGGTCGTTGTCCGCAGTGATGTCGCACATCGAGCATCGGCGCACCACCGCGCCCGGCGCGGCTGGGATTCAAGCTGCGCGCGATCAGCTTTTGCAGGACTGTCTCTCCGCTGCCGAGCAACCCACCGGATTGTTCACGCTCACCGCGCCCACCGGCAGCGGCAAGACGCTGGCGCTGCTGGCGTTCGCTGTGGCGCACGCTCAGCGTCATGGGCTGCGGCGGGTCGTTACGGTCATGCCGTTCCTCAACATCATTGACCAGACCGCGCAGGTGTATCGGGAAGTGTTCGATTCTGCCGCCGGCTTTCCCACTGAGTATGTGCTGGAGGATCACAGCCAGGCCGACACCCCCAACGGTGAGCAGGAGCGAACCGCAGATGCGGAGCCGGTGGATTGGCCGGATGCGGACGATGTTGCATTGCGGCGGCGTCTGCTCAGTCAGAACTGGGATGCGCCGTTGGTGCTGACCACGCATGTGCAATGCCTGGAGTCCCTGCACGCCAGTCGGCCGCGCCCTTGTCGGAAGCTGCATCGGCTGGCGCAGAGCGTCATCCTGTTTGATGAAGTGCAAACCCTGCCCACGGACCTGGCGGTGGTCACGCTGGCCACGCTGTCCCACCTGGCGGCCCGCTACGACTCCACGATCGTCTTTGCCACCGCGACTCAGCCAGCTTTTGAGACGCTGAGCCAGCAAGTTGCCAGGTTGGCGCCGTCCGGCTGGGCGCCCCGGCCCATCGTGCGCAATCTGCCCCAGCTCTACCAGCCCGCAGCACAGCGCGTGCGCGTCCGCTGGCGTCACGAGCAGCCTATCTCATGGGACGAGTTGGCGGATGAACTGGCGGGCCTGGCGCAGCCGCAGTTCCTCACCATTGTCAATCTCAAGCGTCATGCGCAGGCACTGCTGCAAGCCCTGCAACAGCGCGGCCAGGAGCATCTGTATCACCTTTCCACCTCGCTGTGTCCCGCCCATCGCAGCCGCATCATCGCCGAGGTGGTCAGCCGGGTGCGGGAAGGTTTGCCCGTGCGACTGGTCGCCACGCAATGCGTGGAGGCCGGGGTGGACCTGGATTTTCCCGTGGTGTACCGGGCTCTGGCGCCGTTGGAATCCATCGCGCAAGCAGCCGGGCGCTGCAATCGGCACGGCCGACGGGCCGCAGTGGGACAGGTGCGGGTGTTTGTGCCCGAGGGAAACCCCAAACAACTGTATCCCGGCGCCAGCTATGGCCAGGCGGCCGACATCGCCCGGCAAATGCTGACCCAGTGGGCGCTGGAACAGGAACTCGAGGAAACGGAAATCCTCTGCGACCCGCAGCGCCTGCAAGCGTACTTCCGCCGGCTCTACGCCATCACCGATCCCGCCGGCCAGGGAAGGGAAACGCAGCGCAAGCTACGGGCAGCTTTGGAAGGTGGTGATTTCGCGGCGCTCGCCAACGCCTATCAGTTGATCACCGGCGACATGGTCAGCGTTCTGATGCCCTATGTCCCCGCGGAGTTCGACCGGCTGCGGCAGCAGATCGAACAGGCCGAACGCTTCACGCCCGAGCTGATCCGGCAATGGGTCAAGGCGGCGCGCCCGCATGCCGTGAGCATCCATCGGCCCCAGTCCAGCCCGCACCGCAAAGCCGACCCGAGCATCGCCCATCTGTGCCCGGTGCAGTTCAGCCATCGCCCCGATCGACAGGTGGACATCGCCGACGCCGACTGGTTTATCTGCTGTGATCTACAAGCGTATGACCGGAAGTTGCTGGGATATCAACCAGCGCAGGAAATGTCTTTCATCGCGTGATTCCATTTTCCCTTGTGGAGCTTTGTCATGACCAGTCCTCCGCACGTTCTGGAAGTCTCTGCCGACTTCGCCTGCTTCACCCGTCCCGAGCTCAAGGCGGAGCGGTGGAGTTACCCGTGTCCGACCCCCAGTGCGGCGCGGGGGGTGTTTGACGCGATTTATGTGAAGCCGGTGGAGTTTCGCTGGCAGGTGACGAAGATCGAGCTGCTGTCGTGGCCGTCCTACATTGCTTTGCGCCGCAATGAGGTCAAGGAAGTCGTCAGCACGTCGGCCGTCAAGAAGTGGATCAAGGGCAGTGCGCAACCGGAGCCGATCTGGGCGGACGCCAGCGGCGAGGATTTCAAGGGGCGCACGCAGCGGCAGACCATGGCGTTGCGTGAGCCGCGCTTTCGCATCCATGGCCGCATCGTTCCCTGGCCCGGCTACGAGCGGCAGCAGACCGCTTTCGACGAGCAATTCCGCCGCCGCGCCCGGCAGGGCAAGTGCTTCCATCAGCCGTATCTGGGTTGCCGGGAGTTCGTCTGCTTCTTTCGGCTGATTGAGGAGCAAGCCGCCGAGCCGCCGCCGGTGGATCACAGTCAGGACCTGGGGTTCATGGTTTACGACGTGTTCGATCTGCGTCAGCCGCAGCAGTCGGACGCCCGGCCGTTCATCAGCGTGTTTCCTGCGCGGATCGAGCAGGGCGTGCTGACGATTCCGCCGTATGACAGTCCTGAGGTGCGTAAGCCGGAGTCGGGGCAAAGCGCTGAAAGGAGGGTCGGCTGATGCTGCACGAACTGGTGAGCTACGCCCGAGCCAATGGTTTGACCGCCGAGCCGGGGTTCAAACCCAAGCAGGTCCGCTGGCTGCTGACGTTCGACGCGCAGGGGCGGTTCCTGGGGGTGACGGAACTGGGGGATACGGCGTCGAAGAAGAACAAGGGGCAACTGTTTAATGCTTGTCCCGACCTGACCCAGCCGGAGTTGATCGCGGCCGGGGCGGGGAGCCGACACTTTCTGGCGGATAATGCCGAGGTCGTGGCGAAGGTGACCAAGAAGTCCGCTGCGAGCGATCTGGATAAGTTGGACTTGCAGCACCGCTACTTCACCGCCCGCCTGCGCGACGCGGCGGTGGATGTGGCGGAACTGGGACCGGTTGCGGATGCGCTGGACACCGAGGAATCATTGGCGGCCATCACGAGAGCGCTGGTCGAGCACGGCGTCAAGCCCACGGAATTGGTGACGATTGCAGTCACTCCGTCGGATGGCGATCTGCGGATTCTGCTGGCGGAGGATTGCTGGCATAACTGGTGGCGCTCATTTCGTCAGGCGCTGGCGGAGCAACGCAGCGGCGGCGGGGATGACGAAGGCCAGCAGATGATCTGCCTGCTCAGCGGGAAGCGCGTGCCGCCGGTCGCCACTCATCCCAAGATTGAAGGGCTGGCGGATGTCGGCGCTTCATCCATGGGGGCAGCCCTGATTTCCTTCGACAAAGACTGCTTCCGGTCCTTCGGCCTGGAGCAATCCGCCAACGCCGCCATGTCGGAACAGATGGCGGCCACCTATCGCGGAGCCCTCAACCACATCCTGCGCGAGCAGAGCCAGCGTCTGGCGGGGGCGCGGGTGGCGTACTGGTACGTGGGCGCCAAGGCGGTGGCGGCGGAGATCGATCCGCTGGCGCTGTTCATGGAAGGCTTGCCGACCGCTGACGAGGACGAGCAAGCCAGTCCGGAAACGTCTGCCGCCCCCGACGATTCACTGGCGAACGTGGGCCGCGACATGGCCCCGCAGCAGGCGCTCACCAGTGCCGGCGCGTTGCTTGACGCCATCCGCAGTGGCCAGCGTCCCGACCTCATGCGGGCGCGGTTCTGCGCCCTGATCCTCTCGGGCAATGCCGGACGGGTGGTGGTGCGTGACTGGATGGAAGGTTCATTCGAACAACTGCTGATCAACGTGAACGCCTGGTTCGATGACCTGGCGATCGTCGCGCGCGATGGCAGCCATGTGGTCGCCAGTCACAAGCTCATGGCGTTGCTGGGGGCGACGGTGCGTGATTTGAAAGACGTGTCGGCGCCCATGTCCGCAGCCCTGTGGCGAGCGGCGGTGCTCAACCTGCCCATCCCCGTCAGTGCTGCCGCGCAGGCGCTGGCGCGCCTGCGCGTGGACATTGTGAACGACAACTCCATTCCTCACCCGCGCATTGCTTTGCTCAAGGCATACCTGATTCGTCCCAACGACGTTAATCCTCAAGGAGACCGGAACATGACTGCACATCTCAATGAAGACCATCCCGACCCCGCGTACCACTGCGGCCGACTGATGGCGGTGCTGGCGGACATCCAATACAAGGCGCTGGGCGATGTGGGCGCCAATGTCGTACAACGCTACTACGCCGCCGCCAGCGCCACGCCGGCGTTGATTCTGGGGCGACTGGTGCGCACCGCTCAGTTCCACCTCGACAAGATCGACCCCGGCTTGCGGCACTGGCACGAGCAACGTCTGGCAGCCATCTGGGGCCGATTTCAGAACGACATTCCCACCACGCTCAGCTTGCAGCAGCAGACCTTGTTCGCCATGGGCTACTACCAGCAGAAAGCCCACCGCGAACCCAAGGCGACGACTGTCGAGGCAGCCAACGGCACTGCGTAATGCCAGCGTTTCCCGCACACTCAGACTTGGCGTGGGCTGGGTCTGAGCGGTATCTGACCTTCATCTTTCAGCTTGCAAACTTCTGACGCAAAGGATTTCCATCATGGCCGAACTGATCCGCAACCGTTACGAATTCCTGTTCCTGTTCGACTGCGAAAACGGCAACCCCAACGGCGATCCCGATGCCGGCAACGCGCCGCGCATCGACCCGCAGGACATGCGCGGGCTGGTGTCGGATGTCGCGCTCAAACGCCGCATTCGCAACTATGTGCAACTGGCGCGCGGCAACCAGATGCCCAACGCCATCCTGGTCGAACAAGCCACTAACCTGAACACTGAGATCGTGCGCGCCCACGAACAAGCCAACGGCGGCCTGCCCGACGGCAAGAAGGGCGCGAACAAGAAGCAGGTGGATGCCGCCCGCCAGTGGGTCTGCCAGAACTTTTACGACGTCCGCGCTTTCGGCGCGGTGCTGTCCACCGGCCCCAACGCCGGCCAGGTGCGCGGCCCGGTGCAGATCGCTTTCGCCCGCTCCGTTGATCCCATCCTGCCCATGGATGCCGCCATCACCCGCATGGCGGTGGCTGAGGATGCACCTGGGGCCAAGAGCAGCGCTGACTATGAGAAGTGGGAAGACGAGCAGCCGGAGAGCAAGCTCCGCACCATGGGCCGCAAGTCGCTGATTCCTTACGGGCTGTATGTCGGCAAGGGCTTCATCTCCGCGTTCCTCGCCGAGCAGACCGGCTTCACCACCGATGACCTCAAGCTGCTGTTCGAGGCGGTGCTGGGCATGTACGAACACGACCGCTCCGCCTCCAAGGGCATCATGACCGTGCGCGCTCCCATCTACGTCTTCAAGCACATCGGCACGGATTCCGACGCTGCCCAGCGGCAGCAGCAAGCCAAGCTCGGGTGTTGCCCCGCCCAGGTGCTGTTCGAGAACGTCATCGACATTCAGCAGCAACCGGGGGTGGAAGTGCCGCGCGGGTTCAAGGACTATCGCGTGGCTGCCCAGCGCGAGGCGGTCCCGGCCGGCGTGGAACTGATCGAAATCAACTCGGCCGGCGACCTCGACAAGTTGTGCTGAAAACCACGGGAAAGCCGGGGATGGGGCGCTGCTGTGTGCCGATGGCGGCGCTCCATCCGCAGGACAGGAGATGTCGGCGGTGACCTTCACGGACGCCCAACTGCTGCCTCTGTCGGGTTTGGCGCAGTGGCTGTACTGTCCACGTCGCGCCGCCCTGATTCACCTGGAGCAGCTTTGGGCGGAGAATCGGTTTACCACCGAAGGAAGGATTCTGCATCGCAACGCGCACGATGCCGGCACAGGACGCGCGCGGGCCGGCAGAAGCGCGCAGACGCGCGTGGCGCGGGCGCTGGACCTGGTGAGTTACCGGCTGGGTCTGATCGGCAAAGCCGACGTGGTGGAGTTTCCCGCCACGGGGTTGCCGCGGCCGGTGGAGTACAAGCGGGGCAAACCCAAGCCCTATGACGCCGACCGGGTGCAGCTTTGCGCGCAGGCGCTCTGCATCGAGGAAATGATGGCGCTGCCGGGGTTGATCCCCGAAGGCGAGATTTTCTATGGCCAGACCCGCCGCCGGACGGTGGTGGTGTTTGATGGCGAGCTGCGCGCGCGGACGGAGGATGCCGCCCGGCAGCTTCATGAAGTCGTCAATAGCCAGGCGACGCCGACCGCGGTGCGGGATGCGCGCTGCGATGCGTGTTCGCTGTTGCATTTGTGTCTGCCTGAATCGATGAGCCGGGGGCGCGGCGTGATGAGCTTCACCCGTGAGGCCGTCCGTCGTTCGTTGGCGCTGGACCTTCCCGCACAGGAGGAAACGCCCTGAAGCATCACCTCAATACGTTGTTTGTCACCACGGCCGGCGCGTATCTGCGGAAGGAGGGCCAGGCGGTGGCGGTGCGGATCGAGCAGAAGACGATGCTGCGGGTGCCGCTGCACATGCTCGGCGGGATCTGTTGCTTCGGGCGGGTGAGCATGAGTCCGCAGCTCATGGGGATGTGCGCGCAGGCGGGGGTGGCGATCAGCTATCTCACGGAGCACGGCCGACTGCTGGCGCGGGTGGTGGGCTTTACGCCGGGCAATGTGCTGCTGCGTCGTCAGCAGTATCGCGCTGCCGATGAGGTGACGCCGGTGGGGGAGGATGAACCCGCGGCCGTGGGCCTCGCTCGGCCTATGGTGCTGGCCAAGATTCTTAACGGTCGCGCGGTTCTGCTGCGCAGCTTGCGCGATTACCCGAACAGCGCTGACAGTGAACGCATCGCCCGCGCGGCGGTCAGCATGGCGGGGACCGCGCAGATGGTGCAGCAGGAACGGGACCTGGATCGGTTGCGGGGGCTGGAGGGCGAGGCCGCCAATACTTATTTTCAAGTGTTTGCTGCGCTCATCAACCGTGAGGATGTGGGCTGGGAGTTTGCCGGCCGAAGCCGTCGACCGCCGCGCGACAATGTCAATGCGCTGCTGTCGTTTCTGTATACGTTGCTGGTGCATGACGCCCGCAGTGCCGCCGAGGCGGCGGGGCTCGACCCTCAGGTGGGCTTTCTGCATCGTGATCGGCCGGGCCGACCTTCGCTGGCGCTGGACCTGATGGAAGAACTGCGCGCGTTTCTGTGTGATCGGTTGGCGCTCTCCCTGATCAACCGCAGGCAGGTTCGGCCCACAGGTTTCGTCACCAATGAACTGGGCGGCGTGGTCATGGACGACGCCACCCGCAAAGCGGTGTTGGTCGCTTACCAAAAACGCAAACAGGAAGAGCTGAATCATCCCTTCCTCAACGAAAAAGTCAGCATCGGCTTACTGGTGCACCTGCAAGCCCGCCTGCTGGCGCGTCACCTGCGCGGCGACCTGGAGGCGTACCCGCCCTTCCTCTGGCGCTGAGCAGGCATGCAGGTGAGGAAGGTCGGGTCGGGTGGAATTCACATGAGCCGGGGCAAACAGTTGATCAGCGATGAAGGAATAGATGATGCTGGTGTTGGTCACCTATGACGTGAGAACCGTGACGCCCGCCGGGCAACGCCGGCTGAGCCGGGTCGCCAAAGCGTGCCTGGACTTTGGCCAGCGCGTGCAGAACTCGGTGTTTGAGTGCCAGGTCGATCCCGGCCAGTTCGCCGAGCTGCGCGCCCGATTGGTGGAGCTGATTGAGCCGACGGAAGACAGCTTGCGGTTCTACTTTCTGGGCAAGCATGGCCAACGGCGTATCGAGCATGTCGGCGCCAAGCCAACGGTGGATCTGACCGGCCCACTGGTGGTGTAGACGGGGATGAGGGTGAAGGGTGCTTGTGCTGATGGAGCGCGGATTCGACAAGTGGCGAACATCAAGCGCGCACACTCTGCCTGGAAGGCTCGCGATAGACCCAAGTTGCTCCTTGACAAGTGAATATGGGAAGGCTGGGTGTTGCTGACACCAGTCTTGCCGTGGAAATTGGATCGGTTCGCGATTGTGGAGGATCAGGTGATTTTGACGACATGATTTAGAGAATGAGCGTCGCCCCCATCACGGGGGCGTGGATTGAAACTTCTGCCCATTCCCGCGATGATCCGCATTTGTGGTCGCCCCATCACGGGGGCGTGGATTGAAACCGTATCGTTGGAAACTGATCGAATTG
>CAZSBB010000035.1:0-68336 GCA_964605235.1 uncultured Phycisphaeraceae bacterium | reverse complement strand
GACCACGGCACCCGAGGCGGGTTGGCATTCGGGTCGCCTCGGACCATGGCATCGCGGACCATCCGCAGACGCTTGGGGCCGAACGCCTCGGCGGGGGTGGAGCCGAACAACTGCCGGGTGATCTTGATGCCCTGGCCGATGTTGTTCACCTCGGAGCCCGAGTACATGCCCTGCACCGAGCGCCAGTATCGGAGCATGACCTCTGCGACGGTGATTCCAGCGGCGGGGCCTTCGGTGCTGCCGGGCGGGTCGGGCAGACGCCTGCCGTTGGCTTCCCATTCGGCGAGGACCTGGTGGTACAACTCGCGACTCTGTGGGCTGCCGTGCTCACCCAGCCAGTAGTCGCGGCGCTGCTTCGTCACAGCATCGGTGAGCGTGACCAGCGCCTGTGTGTAGCCCGGGCGTTGACGGTAGGACGGGGGTTTTGATCGCATCGCGGTGCTCCCTGAACGCGTTGCGCGGTGTAACACCGCGCGGTTTTGCGTTCGAAGGCCGCACCGCCTCGGAAGACGGGTGTCCGCAACTCGCGGACTCGGCGGAAGTTGTCGAAAATAGCGGGGGCAGGATTCGAACCTGCGACCTCCGGGTTATGAGCCCGACGAGCTACCAGACTGCTCTACCCCGCAATCGGTTAGAGCAAAGCATTCTACCGGAACATCAAGGGGCGGTCAAACCGTGCGCAAACACCCCGCAGGGTCGGCTGTGCGTCCTGACCAAGTGGGAGGTTTCCAGTTGCCGGCTAAATCGGCTGACGCGCGCTACGGCGAGTGGCTTACACCTCGACTTCGCGGTCCAGCCGGCTTGATTCATAAATCGCGTCGAGCAGCGACTGCACCAGCTTGCCGCGGGCGCCGCTGGCGTGCGGCTGGGTGCGGCTGGTGACGTGGCCAGCGAAGGTGCGCATCTGGTCTTCAAAAGGAACGACGGTGCGCAGCGTAGGGCTGATGTCGGCGTTGTGGCCTTCGTCTTCGGTGGCGATCTTCACTTCGCTGCCGCCGAGTTGGAAGGTCAGGCCGGCCTTGGAGCCAAAGATGCCCACGAGGTTGGGCATGGTGTTGTTGGGGAAGTTGCCCGCCCAGGTGGCGTTGACTTCCAGCGTCAGGCCGCCTTCGAAACGGATCAGCGCGTGGGCGGAGTCTTCCACATCGCACACGCCGTCGTAGCGCGGCGGGCCGGCCCACATGTTTTCGTACAGGTAGGCTTTCATGTCTTTGCCGAAGTTGGCGTACACCTTGCCGCTGACGCGGGTGGGCTTGGGGAAGTCCATGAGGTAGCACGCCAGGTCAATGACATGCACGCCGATGTCGATCAGCGGGCCGCCGCCGGAGAGGGCTTTGGTGGTGAACCAGCCGCCCAGACCGGGGATGCCGCGCCGGCGATACATGTTGGTCTTGGCGTGGTACAGCTGACCCATGCGGCCGGCGTCGATGTAGCGTTTGGCAGTCACCCCCACCGCGGAGTAGCGATGGACCATGCCCAGTTGCAGGATGCGACTGCCCGCAGTGGCGGCATCGATCATCTGCTGGCATTCGCCGGCGTTCAGACCCATCGGCTTCTCGACCAGCACGTCCTTGCCCGCCTGCAGCGCTTTGATGGTCAGCGGCGCATGAAACTTGTTGGGCACCGCCACGACCACCGCCTGCAGGCCCGGCCTGGCGAGCAGTTCGTCGACACTGTCGGTGTGATAGGGAATGTTGAACTCTTTGGCGGTGGCGGCGGCGGCAGTGCCGTTGACATCGGTGATGCCCACCACCTCCACACCCACGGCGGCGGCGGCCTTGGCGTGCTGTTTGGATATGGCGCCGGCGCCAATCAGTCCGAGTTTGATGCTCATGATTACTGCCCTCCTCAAGGCGGAAAGCGACAAGTATAGCTAGCTGGGCCTGGGTCGCGGGTTTGCTGCGCCGCCGGGCAATTTTTGCATCGACGGCAACCAATGGGCGATATGATGATGTAGGTCAAATGCCCTCCCCGCGTTGCCGAGCGCTTTGACGGCGCCAGGCTGCGCTTCCCCCAAGGAGATCACCCCATGGACCTGCTTCTGGCATTGTGCGTCGGTCTGGGTCTGGCGGCGGCGTGCGGTTTTCGGGTGTTTGTGCCGCTGTTGGTGATGAGCATCGCCGCCAACGCCGGGCATCTGGAGCTGGCGTACGGGTTCGAATGGGTCGGCTCGCCGGTTGCGCTGGTGGCACTGGGCATGGCGACTGCATTGGAAATCGCGGCATACTACGTGCCGTGGCTGGACAACCTGCTGGATACGCTGGCGACCCCGGCGGCGGTGATTGCCGGCACGCTGGCGATGGCAGCGCAGATCAGCGACACCTCGCCGTTCCTGCAATGGTCGCTGGCGATCATCGCCGGGGGTGGCGCGGCGGCGGTGGTGCAACTGGGCACGACCACCGTGCGGGCGGCTTCCACCATGCTCACCGGCGGGTTAGGCAATGGCGCCGTATCCAGCGGCGAAGCGGCGGGCGCCACGCTGATCGCCTTCCTGGCGGTGGCGGTGCCGGTGCTCGCGGCGGCGCTGGTGCTGGTGACGCTGTTCTGGGCGGGCAAGCGGCTGGTGCGGCTGGTCCGCGTACGCCGCACGGCGGCCACGCCGATCGCGCCGGCGTAAATCACGACGTGATGTACAACGTACCTCATCATGCAGAACGTGAACCACAGGGGGATTCACCATGGCCGATGGACTACCCAAGCAGCGCAGCGAGCAGGAAGAGTTACGTCGTGAAGCGGCCGACGCGCTGGCGGAGATGGCCGACGGAACGGAGTTGATTCCGGAGGATCCGGCACCGCCAGCAAAAAAACGCGATTCGCCTCTCAAGCGCACACAGCGAATTCGCATCTCCGGGCGAACCATCCGCTCCGGGCTGGAATAATCCTGCTGTGTCACAATGATGGTGGTTACTGCTGGCGATCCAGCAGCCGATACTGCACCGCCTCGGCGACATGCTCAAGCTTCACGGTATCGCTTTCCGCCAGGTCTGCGATGGTGCGCGCCACCCGGCGAATTTTGTCGTACGCCCGGGCGCTCAGACCCAGCTCTGACAACGCCTGGCGCAGCAGTTCCTGCGTGGGTTCGTCCAGCGGCGCCAGCTGGTCCAGCTCCCGGCCGGTGAGGGTGCTGTTGGGGCGCAGGGCCCCGCCGTTGCGGGCGATCTGGCGTTTGCGGGCGTTGGTCATCTGCTGACGCAGCGTGGCGGAATCCGTGCCGCGCTCCCCGGTGGTGAGCTGGCGATAGGGCACGGTGGGCACTTCCACATGAATGTCGATGCGGTCGATCAGCGGGCCCGACAGCTTGCTCAGGTACCGCTCCATCTGGCGCTGGCTCGCTTCATCGGTGGGCTTGAGGCCTTTGGGCGTCGGGTTCATCGCCGCCACCAGCATGAACCGCGCGGGGAAACGCAGCGCGCTGTGGGCGCGGGCGATGCATACTTCACCATCTTCCAGCGGCTGGCGCAGCGTTTCGAGCACCGCGCGGGGGAACTCCGGCAGTTCATCGAGAAACAGCACGCCCAGATGCGCCAGCGAAACCTCGCCGGGGCGTGGCACTGCTCCGCCGCCGATTAGCGCCGCGCTGCTGGCGGTGTGATGGGGCGAGCGCACCGGACGGGTGGTGATGAGCGCCGAGCCGCGCGGCACCAACCCCACGCTGGAAAAAATACGGGTGACCGCCAGCGCTTCCTCGCGCGACAGCGCGGGCAAAATGCCGGGCAGCGCTTTGGCGAGCATCGTCTTGCCGGAGCCGGGCGGCCCGATCATCAGCACGTTGTGCCCGCCCGAGGCGGCGATCAAGAGCGCGCGTTTGGCGGCTTCCTGCCCCCGGATATCCGCGAAATCCACCGCTGGGCTCGCGCTGTGCAGCAGGCTTTCAATGTCGATCTCAGGATGTTCCTGGATTTCAAGCTCGTCGTTGAGGAAGCCCACCACGGTCGCCAGCGAGTCGGCGCCGTACACCGGCACCCCCGCCACCGCGGCAGCTTCCTCGGCGTTGTCCACCGGCACGATCACGCCGTCCATCTGCTCCTGCTTGGCGAGCAGGGCAAGGTTGATCGCACCGCTGATGGGACGCAGTCGGCCATCGAGCGCCAGTTCCCCGGCAAAGAGCAGCCGCCGATGCTTCTGGGTGCGGATCACCTGTCCCGCCAGCAGCAGACCCACCGCGATGGGCAGGTCGTAGACCGGGCCTTCCTTCTTCAAATCCGCCGGAGCGAGATTCACCAGCAGCCGGGCCATGGGAAACGGATAGCCGCTGTTGACTACCGCCGAGCGCACGCGCTCCATCGACTCCTTCACCGCCGCATCCGGCAACCCCACGATGGTGGTCTTGGCGAGCCCGCTGTCATTGATATCCACTTCCACCTCGCACAGCAGCGGGTCGATGCCTTGGCAGATGAAGCTGTGCACCTGAGCGAGCATGGCGGGAGCATACTGGATTTGGTGAAGATTTTTAGCCACGGATGAACACGGATGAAGCAGGAGAGAGATGAAGCAGGGATAAGCAGCGGAGAATGCGGGGCAGAATGAAGATATTTCTGGGGGTAATTCCGGGGGTCATCCGCGTAACTTGCGTTCCGCCAGCCAGCAGTAGAGGGTGGGGACGATGAACATGGTGATCAGTTCGATGGTCATGCCGCCGATGCTGGGCAGCGCCATGGGGAGCATCAGGTCCGAGCCGCGCCCGGTGGCGGTGAGGATCGGCAGCAGCGCGAGGATGGTCGTCGCGGTGGTCATCAGGCACGGCCGCACCCGCCGCAGGCCAGCTTCGAGCGCTGCCTGGCGCGCTTCGGCGATGCTGGTGGGCTGATGTTTGGCGAAGCTCTGTTTGAGGTAGGTGGCGATCACCACGCCGTCGTCGCTGGCGATGCCGAACAGCGCCAGGAAGCCCACCCACACCGCCACGCTCAGGTTGACCGAATGCACGGAGAACAGTCGGCGCCAGTCGATGCCCAGCAGTTGGCTGTCGAGGAACCACGGCTGACCATACAGCCAGATCAGCAGAAACCCGCCGGCCCATGCCACCACAATGCCGCTGAACACCACGGTGGTCAGGCTGACCGAACGGAACTGCAGGTACAGCAGAATGAAGATCACAAACAGCGCCACCGGCAGCACCACCGCCAGCGTGCGCGCGGCGCGGAGTTGGTGTTCATACGTGCCGGCGAAGCTGTAGCTCACCCCGGCGGGCAGCACCAGTTCGCCGCGCTGCCGGGCGTCGGCAAGCACTTTCTGCGCCAGGCGCACGACATCCACTTCCGCCAGCGCCGCGTCCTTGCCGAAAGTCACGTAACCGATGAGCTGGGTGTCCTCGCTCTTGATCGTCATGGGCCCGCGCACGTAGTGGATGGTCGCCACCTGGGACAGCGGCACATGCCCGCCGGTGCTGATGGGAATGAGCACTTCGCGCATGGATTCGATGCTGTCGCGCAGCTCGCGCAGGTAGCGCACGCGCACGCCGTAGCGCTGCCGCCCTTCCACGGTGGTGGTGACGGTCTGTCCGCCGATGGCAGTTTCGATGACCTGCTGCACATCCAGCACATTGACGCCGAAGCGCGCCGCGGCCGCGCGGTCGATCTCAATTTCCAGATAGGGCTGCCCCACGATGCGGTCGGCATTGACCGAATCCGCGGGAATGCCCGGCGTCTGCCGCAGCAGGCGTTCAATGGCGAGCCCCGCCTGCTCAATGGCGGGCAGGCTCGGGCCGGCGACCTTCACGCCCATGGCGGCGCGCATGCCGGTTTGCAGCATGACCAGTCGGGTTTCGATCGGCTGCAGTTTCGGTGCGCCGGTGGAACCGGGAAGCTGCGCCGCGGCAGTGATTTCCTGCCAGATATCGTCAGGCGTGTGGATGTGTTCGCGCCACTGACGCACAAGCTGGCCCTGCTCATCACGGGCGTATTCAGCTTTGTAATGGATGATGGTTTCGAGCATCGTCACCGGCGCGGGGTCCAACGGCGACTCGGCGCGGCCGATCTTCCCGACCACCTGCTCCACCTCCGGGATCGCGCTGATGGCGCGGTCCAGTTTCGCCACCACGTCCAGTGCTTCGCCGATCGAGCCATGGGGCATGATCGTGGGCATGAACAGGAACGAACCTTCATCCAGCGCCGGCATGAACTCTTTACCCAAGCCCGGCAGCGCGTGGTGCAGCGTCACCCAGAAGCTCGTCGCGCGGATGCGCTGACTGCCAATGCCCACCTGCTGCGCCAACGCCGGGATGAAGCCGAAGATGCGGTCAAACCCCAGCCACACGCTCGCGCCGGCCAGCACGATCAGCAGCGGAATCGACAGGAACGCCAGCTTGTGATCCAGACACCAGCGCAGCATGCGCCCATAGGTCAGCCGGAACACCCACAGCGTCAGCAGCAGGCCCCCGACGATGAGCAGGACGAAAATGAAGTTGCCCCCCGACCCCGCGTTGGGACCCAGCGGGAGCCAGTCCGCGGCGAGCAGGTACACCACCGCCACCGCCGCGATGCCGTTGATGATCCAGCGCGAGTAGCGCGTCAGCGCCGCCGGCACGCGCGCCGCCCAGCGGTCGTACCAGCGCTGCTGACCCCGCACGCGCCCCAGCAGAATGTGCGCTGCCGTGGGAATGATGACCATCGCAGTGATCACCGACGCCACCAACGCAAAGGTCTTGGTGAACGCCAGTGGGCGAAACAGTTTGCCTTCCGGGCCGATCATGAAAAACACCGGCAAAAAGCCCACCACCGTCGTGGCGATGGCGGTCAGCACCGCGCCGCCCACCTCGCTGCTGGCGCTCCAGACCACCGTCAGCGAGTCGGCGTCATCCCCCGCTTCGCGCAGCCGGGTGACAATGTTCTCGGTGAGCACAATGCCCATGTCCACCACCGTGCCGATGGCAATGGCAATGCCCGCCAATGCCACCAGATTCGCTTCAATGCCAAAGAGCTTCATGGCGATAAAGGTGATCAGCACCGCCAGCGGCAGCATCGCGCTGATGAGCAGGCTGCTGCGCAGATGCATGGTCATGACGATCACCACCACAATGGTGATGAGCACCTGCTGCACCAGGGCGTCGTTGAGCGTTTGCAGCGTTTCGCCGATGAGCTTGGCGCGGTCATAGAACGGCACGATGGTGACCTGGCTGCGACTGAGCCAATGCGGCCAATCTCCGCGCGGCGTGCGCCCCAGCCAGTCGCGCCACGCCGGTTCGTCAAAAGTCAGCTCCGTGTCTTGCCCCGGCAAACCGTGCGCATGCGCAAACGCATTCACCGTAGTCACGTCCACCGCATCCCAGTTGATCACCGCTTTGCTGGGCAAGGCGGTCTGCACCTGGGCGATTTTGGCTTTGACGTTCTTGATGGTTTGCAGCGGGTTGGCGCCATAGCGACTGACCACCACGCCGCCCACTGCTTCAGCGCCGTCCTTGTCCAGCCCGCCGCGCCGCATGGCGGGGCCGAGCGTGACCTGGGCGACCTGGGCGATCGTCACCGGCGTGTTGCCGGCTTCGCGCACCACCGCCTGGCGGATGTCATCCAGACTGCGGATGAAGCCGCGCCCGCGCACGAGGTATTCCACGCGGTTGATCTCGATGCTGCGCGCCCCGACATCCACATTGCTGCGGCGCACCGCGTCGAACACTTCATTGAGCGTCACGCCAAACGCGCGCAGCGCTGCCGGGTCCACATCCACCTGATACTCGCGCTCGTAGCCCCCTACTGCCGCCACCTCGGCGACGCCTTCCGCTGCCGCCAGCGCATAGCGCACCTGAAAGTCCTGGATCGACCGCAGCTCCGCCAAATCCCACCCACCCAGCGGCTGGCCCTCCGGATCGCGCCCTTCCAGCGTGTACCAGAACACCTGGCCCAGCGCGGTGGCGTCGGGGCCCAGCATCGGGCGCGCCTCCGGCGGCAAGGTGTCGGCGGGCAGACTGCTGAGCTTTTCCAGCAGCCGACTGCGCGTCCAGTAGTACTCGCGCTGCTCCTGAAAAATCACATAGATCGAGCTGAACCCGAAATAGCTGTAGCTTCGCACCGTCTTGACGCCCGGCGTCCCCAGCAGGGCCACCGTGAGCGGATACGTCACCTGATCTTCCACATCCTGCGGCGAACGCCCCGCCCATTCCGTAAACACGATCTGCTGGTTCTCCCCCAGATCAGGAATCGCATCCACCGCCACCGGATCGCGCGGCAGCAATGAAAGGTCCCAGTCAAAGGGCGCTACGCGAATGCCCCACAGGATGAAGAACAGCGTGATGAGCAACACCACCAGCTTCTGCTTGAGACAAAAGCCGATCAGCCAATCCAGCGGCGAATGCCCGATGGTCAGCGGCTCCGCGGGCGACGGGGTTGAAGATGATTCAGTGGCCGGCATGATCGCTCCCCCCGGCAGGCTGCGACGTCGCAGGTTGCGTGGTTGCCGGCTGCGTGGTCGCGGGTTGCGTGGTGGGCCAGGCGTCCTCGTTCATCATGCTGGCTTTGGCTTGAATCTGCAGGGCGCTGTCAATCTTGAAGTTGCCCTGCGTGACCACCAGTTCACCTTCACGCAAACCCGCCAACACGAGATACCCCCCATCGACGCGCGGGCCCAGCGTCACCTGGCGACCTTCAAACGTGACTTTCCCGCCGCTGCCCGTGCGCACATACACAATGGCGCGTGGCCCGGTCAGCAGCACCGCCGAGGCAGGCGCCACCAGCGGCAGCTTCGTCATGTCACCGGCGGCATTGAGGGTTGTGTAGCCCAAATCCTCGGCACGCACCAGCGCCATGCCGCAGATGTCGCACGTGCCGGGATGGTCTTTGACGATCTCCGGATGCATGGGCGAAATCCACTTGCCCGCCAGATGCGGGGCGATCACCTGCCCTCCCCCCGCCACTTCCGCCACCACCTCCGCGCGCACCAGCATGCCGGGCTTGAGCTGGCCATCGGCGTTGTCCACGTTCACTCGCACGGTGGCGATTCGCCGGGCGTCGTCGAGCACCGGGTTGATGAACGCGATGGTGCCGGTGAAGGTCTGCCCCGGATGCGCGGTGGTGGTGAACTGAACCGTCTGGCCAAACCGCAACCAGGGCAGATCGGTTTCGTACGCGTCGAGCATCACCCACACCCGCGACAAGTCGGCAATGGTGTAGATGCGGTCGCCGGTCTGCACGTAGCTGCCTTCCTTGGCGCTTTTTTCGATCACGATGCCGCCGGCCGGGGCGCTGATGGTGACGTGATCCGCCACCTGCCCGCGTTCCTCAATCGTGTTGATCTGCTCACTCGTCAGACCCAGCAGGCGCAGCTTGTCGCGCGCCGCCTGGAGCAGGGATTGGCTGTTGCGCTGCAACATCGCATTGCTGTCGCGCAGCGCGTCGCTGAGCGCCCCGCGCGCCTGGAGCAGTTCTTCCTGCGCCACCAGCAGGTCCGGGCTGTAGAGTTCCGCCAGATGATCGCCCACGCGCACCGGGGTGCCGGTGTAGTCGACATAGAGCCGATCAATCCGCCCGGCAAAACGCGCGGCAATGTACGCCAGGCGCGTCTCGTCGTAATCCACCTTACCCACCAGCGCCACGCTGCGCCGAGCGCGCCGGCGGAGCACCGGCTGGGTTTGCACCTCCATCAGCGCCTGGGCGCTGGGACTGACACGCAGCACCGCCGCCGCAGCACCGGCGTCGTGATCATGGTCAGCTTCGCGGGGGACGGGAATCAGCGCCATGAAGCAGATGGGGCATTTGGCGTTCGGATCGGTCAACCGCACAGTCGGGTGCATCGAGCAGGTGTAATACTGCGTGGGGCCAGCGGCGGTCGGAGTTGAAGTCGGCTGGCTAGACGCTGGGACAACTTCCGGAGAGGTGGGGCCGGGATCGCCACCACGCAGGACGTAGCCAGCGATGAACGCCACCAGCGCCAGCAGCAGCAGCCAACCCCACGGCCGGCGAGGAGTCGGAGATTTAGTCATGGGAAGGCTCCTGCGTCAGTGTCGGGGCAAGCAGCGCTGCTGAGCTTCCGGGGGCGGCAGCTTCCGGGGGGACAAGTTCCGGGGGACGACCCAGCGCTTCGAGCAACTGGGCGCGGGCGATCTGCAACTGGGTCACGTTGCCCTGCTGCATCAGTTCCAGGTCCAGCAGTTGCCGCCAGTTGTCCAGCAGCAGTACGAAGTCGGCGCTGCCGGCGGTGTAGGCGGTGATGCTCAGGTCCAGCGTTTGTCGCGCCTGTGGGACGATGCGCTGCTCGAACAGATCCACAAGCTGCGCCTGCGCCAGCACCCGCGCCACCGCGTCGCGCACGGCGCGGGCGATCTGGTTGTGCGCTGCCTGCAGCTCAGTGAGTCCTTCACCCACCCCCGCCAGGGCTTCGTGTTCCGCCGCTGCGAGCTTGGGCTGCCAAAGGGGAATGTTGATGCCCAGCGTGACCCACCACTGGTCCTTGCCATTGGCGACCGGCGAGATGCCCATGTCATCCACGGCCGCGTAGCTGACTCCCGTGGTGAGGTCCGGGAATCGTTCCAGCCGCGCCAGGCGCAATTGCGTGCGGTACTGCGCCACCATCGCCCGCGCTGCCGCCAGGCGGGGATGCTGCGTCGCCGCTTCCGTCAGAAGTTTGTCGAGTTGCTCGGGCAATTGCTGCTGCGTCAGCGCGGTGGAAGCATCTATCTGGGCGGGAACCGGGACCGGAGCATCCGTCGGGCGACTGAGCAGTTCATTTAGCTCGGCGGCAGCGCTCTGACGCTGCTGCGCCAGGTCGATCAGCCGAGCGTCGAGGTTGCCCAGTTCGACACCGAGCCGCAGCAGTTGGGTTTGCGCTCCCTGCCCCGCCCGGACGCGCGTCTGGGCGATCTGCTCGAAGCTGGCGAGCACCTGTCGGCTCTGCCGAGTGATCGACTCCTGCTGACCGATCAGATAATGGCGCCACCATGCGGAGCGGGTTTGCAGGGCGATCTGCCGACGGGTGACTTCAAGCTGGGCCTGGGCCTGCTGCGCTTCCTGGCGTGCCGCCTGCGCGCGCAGCCCCAGCTTGCCGGGGAAGGGCAGTTTCTGGCTGACGCCGACGGTGTACATCATTTCGCCGGCAGCCGTCTGCGCCATTTCACCCAGCGCCATGCTTTCGAGCATGGGATCATCCAGGCTGCGCGCCTGCGGCTCCCGCGCCAGCAGGCGCTGCACGCGGAACGCGCCGCTGCGGATCAGCGGATGGCGTGACATGGCCAGACTGACACACGCTTCCACGTCGCCGAGTGTCTGAGCGGTCACAGCATCAATTGCAGCAGGCGTGGGCGACAGGTCCGCCGTGGAATTGCTTCCGCTTGCGGGGGCGGCTTCCAACTGCTGCGCCAAGTGCTGCTCCGCGCGGCGGGACCACTCCTCCGCCAGGGTGCGGTCACTCTGGCAACCGGGCAGCGCCAGCAGCGGCAGGAGCAGAAACAAACGCAAAGCGGGGGAATGGTGGGTCATGGCTTCATCACTCTCAACGCTGAGGGGACTGGGCAAGGTTCCGTCATCCATAGATTTTTTCGCGCGAATTCGGGCATAATCTGAATGTCAGGAATTTTTGCTCTGCCGGGAACCCGATGCCCCCGGTTGAGCGTTGTGAAGGATAGCTGCGGCTTGGAAACGCCAACGCTCAATGACGCCCAGCGCCGCGCCCGCTTTGCCGCGGAGATCTGGCCCCACGGGGCTTACGTCCTGCGGATGGCGCGACTGTTGACCGGCCACGCGCCGGCAGCGGAAGACCTGGCGCAGGAAACGCTGCTGCGGGCGTGGCGCGGGTTGGAGCAACTGGCGCCGGGCACTCGGCCGCAGGCTTGGTTGTTGACCATCCTGCGGCATGTGCAGGTGGACGAGCTGCGCCGGGCGGGGCGGCGGATTGATGCCGGCGCCCTGGAGGACGCCAATGCGGTGCCAGCGCGAGCCGCGGATGAACCGTCGGCGGACGAGGATGAACCCGCCGCCCGCTGGCGCGACCCGCAGGCCCTGCTGGCGCGGCTGGAGGACGACGCCATGATCACCGCCTTGCAGACCTTGCCCGCCGAGATGCGTTGGACCTTGCTGCTGGTGGATGTGGAGGAACTGGACCACGCGCAGGCGGCGGCGGTGCTGGGCGTGGCGGTGGGCACGGTGAAAAGCCGGGCGTCGCGCGGCCGACAACTGCTGCGCCATGCGTTGCACCAAGTGGCGAAGCAGCGCGGCTGGCTGGCGGATGCCCCCCAGGATTCCTCCCGCAATGCGGAGTCCCACCCATGAACCGCGAGCAACTGGATCAACTAACCACCCGGCGGCTGCGGCGGCTGGCGAGTCTGCCGATGGACACCACGGGATTGGAAGCGAAGCTGCAGGCACAGCTTGGCATGACGAGCATGCGGCCGACCCGGCAGGCCCGCCGAGGTTGGCGTTGGCGGGCGCTGGCGGTGGCGGCCTCGCTGGTGTTGGCGCTGACGGTGGGGCTGGGTTTGCTGGCGCGTTCGGGTGAGCCGGCGAACGCTGCGACGCTGGAGCTAAGTGAAATCCACGCCCAGCTCATTGCTGGGGGCGCGGCTGTGCAACCCGCCCGCAGTGTGGAGGAAGCCAATGCATGGATCCAAAGCCAGAGCAACGGCGCTCCGTTGCTGGCGGTTCCACCGGGCGCTTCAGTACGTTCCTGTTGCCTGCGCCACGTGCGCGGCCGAGTGGTCGCCAGTGTGCTGCTGGAGACGCAGGGCCAGTTGGTAACGCTGGTGGTGGCGCGTGGGCAGGGCTTCGCCATGCCGATGGGCGAGCAGTTGGAAGTCGATGGCAAAGCGCTCTTCGCCCATCAGATGCACGGCCTGCAGATGGTGATGGCGCAGCGCGAGGACCACTGGCTCTGCGTCATGGGCGACACCGAGGTCAAGATCTTGGCGCAGGTGGCGGCGCGGGTGCAGTTCTGAAAGCAGTTTTTTGCCACGGATGAACACGGATAAACACGGATGAAGAGATGTGGAATCTGGTGATTTGATGATGGTGGATTGGTTGATTTAAGCCGACGTTTACCCGCGTGGTGCTCGGCTTGCATTCAACCGCCGACCTTAGCAAATCATCGCATTCTCCATCTCTTCATCCGTGTTCATCCGTGGGAAAATATGGTTCGCGTCACGCCGCCAGCAGCAGGCCGTCGATCAGTTTCACCAGGCCTTTGGGGTCGGCTTTGGAGCAACTGCCGTCGGCGCCGACGCTCTGGCATTTGCGGGTCATGGCGTCGCTGACCAGCGAGGAATAGAGGATCACCGGGACCGCCTCGCTGATTTCGTGTTTGACGCGCTTGCAGAGGGTCAGCCCATCCATCTGCGGCATCTCGATGTCGGAGATGATCAGACTGAGCATTTCATTAAGCGGCTTGCCGGCCTGATCGGCTTCATGCTTCAGGCGGGCGATGTGTTCATAAGCGGTGCCGCCGTCTTCATGGGCATGCACATTGGTGTAGCCGGCGGCGTGCAGGGTGCGCACCACCACGTCGCGCACGGTGGCGCTGTCCTCGGCGAGCATCAGGTGCAGCTCGGCCTGGGGTTTGCCGGCAGTCGTTTCCTGTTGCGCGCGTTGCTCCAGATTCTCCTGATCCGTGCCGCGCGTCTCGGCCATGATCTGCTCCAGGTCCACCAGCAGGATGTCTTTCTTGTCCACCGTCACCGTGGCGACCACCGGCACGTGGAAATCGCCCATGTAATGGCTGGTGGATTGGATGCTCTTCCAGTTGACACGGTGGATGCGGTTGACGCCGTCGACGAGGAACGCGGTCACCGCATTGTTGAACTCGGTGATGAGAATGATGCGCGTGGCGTTGGTCTGCGGCTGCGGCATGCGCAGGGCGCGGGTCAGGTCCACCAGCAGAATGCTGCGTTTGAGCCAGAGCACGGTGCCCATGACGAACTCGTGGGCCCCGACCATGCGGGTGACCTTCCTGGGGTCATAGGGCACCAACTGGCGCACCTTGGCGACATTGATGCCGAAGCTTTGCTTGCCGAGGTAGAACTCCAGCAGTTCCATCTCGTTGTTGCCGCTCTCCAGCAGAATGCCCTGGTTGTCAGACATGAAACGCTCCTGGCGGACACCCCACATTGTTATCTGTCCGCGCCGGGGGGTGACTGAAGCGTCGTCGGCACAAGATGCGTTATCGGCTGCCCCATTCCCCCAACCGATTGCCGGCCAGACCCTATAATCCCCGCTCTTTCTCCGTCTCTTGCAGGAAACCGGTTATGCAGATTGACCGCCAGCTCACCCCCAAGACCTTGCAGCCGACGCTGGAGCGCCTCTTCACCCTGGCGGGACGGAAAATCCGCGCCCTGGACCGCGCCTGGGATCCGCAGCGTGGCACGCCGGTCTTCACAGTCGAGGGCCAGTACACCGCACGCGGCTGGACCGAATGGACCCAGGGCTTCCAATACGGCTGCGCCCTGCTCGCCTTCGACGCCACCGGCGACAAGAAACTGCTGGAACTGGGACGCCAGCGCACGCTCAAGCTCATGGCGCCCCATGTCACGCACATCGGCGTCCACGACCACGGCTTCAACAACCTCTCCACCTATGGCAACCTCCGCCGGCTGATGCGCGAAGGCGTCATCAGGCACAACGAGTGGGAGAACCACTTCTACGAGCTGGCGCTCAAAACCTCCGGCGCGGTGCAGGCGGCGCGGTGGTCCACCACAAGCTGCGGCCTGGGTTATGTCTACTCCTTCAACGGCCCGCACTCGCTGTTCGTCGACACCATGCGCACCATCCGCGTCATGGCGGTGGCGCACCAACTGGGCCATGTGCTGATGGGCGAGAATGACCGCAAGCACAACCTGCTGGGCCGGATGATTCACCACGCGCTGGCGACTTCCAAGTACGTCGTATTCCACGGCGACACCGAGCACACCTACGACGTCGCCGGCCGCACCGCCCACGAAGCCGTCTTTAACCGCAACGACGGCTGTTTCCGCTGCCGCAGCAGTCAGCAGGGTTACTCGCCCTTCTCCACCTGGACCCGCGGCCTGGCGTGGGCGATGCTTGGTTATGCCGAGGAATTGGAACTGCTCGAAACGCTCGACAACGCTGCGATCAAAGACGCCTGCGGGCTGAGCAAAGCCCAGATAATCGCCGAGTTCAAACGCAATGCGAAGCAGACCTGCGATCACTACATCAACGACGTGACTGCTGCCGACGGCATTCCCTACTGGGACGACGGCGCCCCCGGCCTGGCGGTGCTGGACGACTGGCGCCAGCGCCCCGCCGACCCGTACAACGCGCGCGAGCCGGTGGACTCCTCCGCCGCCGCGATTGCCGCGCAGGGGTTGCTCCGGCTGGGGCGTTGCCTGGGCGCGCGCGGCGCGGGCAAGCGTTATTTCCAGGCGGGGTTGACCGTCACCCGCACGCTGCTGGAAGAGCCGTACATTTCGCTCAAACCGCAGCATCAGGGCCTGCTGCTGCACAGCGTGTACCACCGCCCCAACAACTGGGACCACATCCCGCGCGGCGCGGTGGTACCGGCCGGCGAGTCGAGCATGTGGGGCGACTACCACCTGCTGGAACTGGCGAACCTGGTGCAGCGTCTGGCGACGGGCGGCAAGTATCCGACGTTCTTCGATCAGTAAGCAGAAAACTCAGGACCGAATCACCACAGAGTCACAGAGCACACAGAGAAAAACACACGAGAAAACCAGTCGGATCGAACGGTTCCATGCAACCATTGGCGATCGACGCTGTGTTCTCTGTGTCTCTGTGGTGAGTATTGATCGAGCAGTTGGCGTGAAGACATCGACATCAGGAACCTGACGGCGCGGGCGTGCAGGTATAGATGCCGGACCAGTCGTTTTGATCGCTGACGCGCTGTTGGAGATGTTCGATCGCGCGGGCCAGACAGGGCAGATGGGGATTGATGCGCAGCGCCAGGCGGTAGCAGCTTAGCGCCAGCCGGAGGTCTCCCAGTTCGGTGTAACAGTGCCCCATGCCGCCCAGGGCGTTGAAGTGATGCGGGTCGAGGCGCACGGCGTGACAGAACTATTTGAGCGCCCGCCGGTGCTCGCCGCCCAGGTGCAGCGCCAGGCCGCATTGGTGATAGGCTTCGACGAAAGTATCGTCGGCGGCGATGGCGTATTTGAAGCACTCGGCGGCGGCGGGGTAGCGTTCGGCTTCGAGCAGTTCCATGCCTTGGCGCAGGTGGCAGCGGGCGCTCGCCGAACCAGTCTGGAACCAGAGGGTGTAGAGGGCGTGCTCCGCCATCTGGGCGACCTGGCGATCCGGATCATGCAGCGCCTTGGCGAGCGGTTCAATCGCCCGGCGGTCGCCGAGCATGCCCAGGGCGATGGCGGCAACCCGGCGGATGTCTAATTCACGGCAGCGCAGCAGCGGAAACAGTGCCGGAGCGTTCCAGCGCTGGGCGACGGCGTGAGCCAGCGTCTGGGCGTCGCCGCGCTCCAGAGCGGGGCGTACGGCAGCCATGAATTGGGCGGGATCGACCGTCATTGCCGGAACAATAGGCGGGGTGTCGGGCAATGTAAATGGCGCGGCACGGCCTGAACGAACCGCAAGCGTGAACGCCGGGTTATGCGCTTGGTGGCCGCTGGTTCATCCTGTTGCGCCAGATCGACTGGCAACCGGTCGCCCTGCCCGTCGCTCACGCTTCCGGCTCGTTCATGCAGCGCGCCCGCGTGAGCGTCACCGCCCCGCCGTCTGGGCGGGTTTGAGCGTGGCGATGAGCTTGACGGTCATGACTTCGCCCTGCCGCGCCAGGTCGATGGCTTCACCCAGGATGCGCGCCGATTCCTGCGGAGCGTGAAAGCCCATGGAGTTCTCGGCCGCGATGTAGTCCAGCCGCCACTGGGCAGCACGATGCTGCTGACGGGCGGGAGCGAGTTGTTCAGCGGTGGCGCCCAACTGCTGGGCCTGCTCGATGCCCTTGATGAGCGCCAGGGTCGCTTCTTCCGTACGGATCATGAGCGCCTTGGTGCGGTCCTGGATGGTTTCGACCCGGGCCTTCAGTTCGTCTTCGCTGGCGTGATGACAGGTCTGGCAGGCGCGGTTGATGTTCAGCAACGGGCTGCGCACGTGGTGGTCGGACACCTTCACCGCGCCGTCGCGGACATAAGGCATGTGGCAGTCGGCGCAGGCGACGCCGCTGCGGGCGTGAATGCCCTGGCTCCAGAGCTCGAACTCCGGATGCTGGGCTTTGAGCATCGGAGCGCCGCTGACCTTGTGGGTCCAGTCCTTGAAGTTGACGTCGTCGTAGTACTTCTCCGCGCCGTCCATGGTCAAGCCGTTGTGCCAGGGATAGGTCAGCAGTTTGCCTTCGCCCTTGAAGTAGTACTCGACATGGCACTGCCCGCACGCCATGGAGCGCATCTCCTGCCGGCTGGCGAGCGCGTTGGGGTTGTACGGCTCGGAGCGCGGGCCTTTGCGCCAGCGCGCGATCGACGGCAGATGCGGCACCGGGTCTTCCGATTCCGCCAATGCCGCGATGCCGTTGATGAAGCCCGGGCGCGTCACGCGCAGTTGCATGGTCTGCGGCTCGTGGCAGTCCAGACAGGTGACCGGATGCTCCACCAGTTTGGTCGACTCTTCGTAGGGCATGGCGCAGACGACCTCGAAGCCCTTCATGAGTTGAGCACGGGCATCGGGTGATTCAAAGGTGTCGGTAAGTTGGCCCGGCGCCCCGTTCTTGAGCCCGACTTCGCGGTAGGCGACGGTGTTGGAAGCATGGCAATGCAGGCACGCGCCCGGCTGTTTGACCTTGTGCACGCGCTCGGTTTCGCGTTGGTCGGAGAGCATGTAGGCGTGGCCGCGCTCTTCGCGGTAGTCGATGCTGAAGGCGTAGCCGGCAAAGAGCACGCGCCAACGGGGATCGTCGTCGATTTTCTGGAACGCTTCGCTGCCGCCGTGACGGGTGCGTTCAATGTCCACGGTGCGCTGGTAGCTGTCGTACTGGCGGGGGAAGTTCTTGCCCCATAACGCCGGATCGACGGTGCTTTCATCGACCTCCACCAGGCGAAAGACCACCTGCTTGGCTTCCTGTTTGCGGGTGGCGATGTTCTCCAGCAGCAGAAAGACCGCGAAGGTGGCGACGGCGACCAGCAACACCAGCGCGCCCAGCAAGGCGACCTTGGCGCTGCCGCGCTGCGCTGCAGGGGAGGGTTGGGACAGCATGGGAACGCTCCTTGACAAACAAGACGACGCGCGGAAATCGCCGCGCGGCCACTAAGAAATCAACTCAATACCCACCACAGAGGCACAGAGAGCACGGAGTGAAAGCAAGAGAAGCTGATCGACCCACAGGGCGAACGCATGTACCGTTTTTTACGAGCCCCGCGCGTGAGCAAGGGTTGCGGCGCAGCCGCAGAGCTTGGTGCAAGGTCAAAAACCGCTTGCTGACGCGCGCGGCTCGTTGAGCAGATGGGTACATGCGTTTGCCTTGGATCGACCCAGATTTTCCGCACTTCTCGGTGAGCATCACTCGGTGTTCTCTGTGGCTCTGTGGTTACTGCATTTTTTGCGAATGGTTTCTACCGGGTCGGCCCGTGGCCGACGCTGGCATGACAACGCACGCACGCCCGCACATCGCCGTCGGCAACCGCGTGGGCGGCAATATCACTGACCAGACCGCCGTGACAGCGCAGGCAGTTGTCCTGCAGCACCTGGCTGTTGCGGGCGCGAATCTGAATCGGCTCGTGGAAATCCTGGAAGGTGAACGCCCGGCTGTGGTGGTAGCCGTTCTCCATCTTGGTGGTGTACTTGCCCAGGAAATCGTGCGGGGTGTGGCAGTCGTTGCAGGTCGCCACGGCATGATGGCTCGAGTGCTGCCAGCCGTCGTAGTGCTCGCGCATGACATGGCAGTTGACGCAGGCTTTGGGATCGTCCGAGAGATAGCTGGCGCCGTGGGCGTAGTAGAAGGTGTAACCCCCGACGCCGACGAACAGCCCCAGCGCCGTCGCCAGCACCACCCCCAACCCCGTCAATACGGTTAACTTCTGCCCCAAGGAACCAGCCTCCACGGGGAACCAATGTACCAGCCAGGCACCGCCAGAGCAACAAATAAAGAATTATTACTCTTTAATTTTTGAATTATGCCTGAAAAGCTCCTCCCGGTCAAGCCTGATGATTGCAGGAATCCCCATGCGTGTGGTTCGAAGCGGGCCGGCGCGACACAACCGGATGCGCCGCGACCAGGCGGCGCAGCAATGGGGTGACGCACGCGGCAATTGCTCAACGCCCGTACGTCGCGGCTGGCAGCCCGTGAACCGAGTCACGCTCGGACCGCACGGCACGCAGGCACATTGATCCCACCAAGCCAGGCTTTGTGGTGGCGGCTGGTCATCAGGTGGAAAGCGGCGCCATGTTCCGCGGCTTACAGCGAGCCTTTGGTGCTCGGCACGTCGCTGCCGGTGATCGCCACCGCCTGCCGCAGGGCCCGGCCGAGGGCTTTGAAGATCGCCTCGGCGATGTGGTGCAGGTTCGACCCGTGGGGCACTTCAACGCAGCAGTTGAACTTGCCGTTGGCGACCAGCGCGGTGAGGAACTCACGGACAAGCTGGGTGTCGAAGGTGCCGATTTTGCCCGCTTCCTGGTCGAAGCCCGGCTGGGGGACATCGAACACCAGACTGCTGCGGCCCGACAGGTCGATGCTGACCCGCGCCAGCGCTTCATCCATGGGGACGGAGGCGAAGCCGTAGCGTTCGATGCCGCGTTTGTCGCCCAGCGCCTGCACCAGCGCCTGCCCGAGCACGATGCCCACGTCCTCGACGGTGTGGTGATCGTCGATGTGGGTATCGCCGGTGGCGGTGACCGTCAGGCCGAATCGGCCGTGGCGGGCGACATGATCGAGCATGTGATCGAAGAAGCCGACGCCGGTGGCGTGGCGATATTCCCCGCCGTCCAGATTCAGGACGATGCGGATGTCGGTTTCATTGGTCTTGCGGCTGATGGCCGCGGTGCGGGGGCTGCCCATGGGTGATGCCTTCCATCAAATGAGACGCATTGCTGCCACCGACCCAATCAGCAAAAACAGCTTTTCACCACCGAGGCACAGAGAGCACCGAGAAAAACCCAACGAGCGAACCGTTACAGCATGGGATAAATCAGCTTCTTCTGCTTGAGCTCGGTGTTCTCTGTGCCTCGGTGGTGATCTTTTCTGTCTACGAGTTCAGCCCATCAACTCATCGAGCGCTTCGAGCAGGGCGTTGTCCTGCGCGGGCGTGCCGACGGTGATGCGCAGCTTGTCGCGCAGCCGGTCCTGGTTGAAGTATCGCACAAAGATGGCGCGATCCTTGAGGGATTGATACAACTGGCCCGCATCGCAGCTCCGGGGCGGGGTCGCCAGCAGGAAATTGCTGCTGCTGGGGGGAATCGTGTAACCGCGCCGGACCAACTCGGCGATCAGACGCTGACGCTCAGTGACCACCGCCTTGCAGTTGGCCAGGGCAGCTTCGCGCGCCTCCAGCGCCGCGGTCGCTGCCGCCTGGGCGAGGATATCCACGTTGTAGCTGTCGCGTGCTTTGTGCAAAGCAGCGATCAGGTCGGGATGCCCCAGGCCGTAGCCGAACCGCAGCCCCGCCAGCGAGTAACCCTTGCTCAGCGTGCGCAGGATCAGCACATTGTCCAGCCGGCGGGAGGGTTCGAGCAGCGGTAGCGCACTGCCAGCCGCGAAGTCGACATACGCTTCATCGATCATCAGCACGCCGGCAAACGAGCGGGCGAATTTTTCCAATCGCGCGACCGGCTCAAGCCGACCCGATGGCGCATGCGGGTTGACCACGATCGCCAGCCGGCAGCCAGCGTCGTTGAGCCGGTCGGCAAAATCATCCGGGACCGACCAGTCCTCCAGCAACGGCACGCGGGTGACCGACGTGTCATGGATTTCCGCCAGCACGTCGTAGAGCGAATAGGTCGGAGCCGTCTCGCCCAGCCCCCCGCCGCCGGGCTCGCAGAAGACGGTGATCGCCAGCCGCAGCAGTTCGTCGCCGCCGTTGGTCGCCAGCACCTGTTCAGGCGTCACGCCATGCACCTTCGCCGCCGCGGCCCGGAAGCCGGAGGCCGCCGGGGGTGGATAGCGTCGCAGCAGTTCCGCGCTGACGTTGGCGATGGCGTTGAGCACCTGCGGCGCCGGGGGATAGGGATTCTCGTTGGTGTTGAGTTTGACCACCGAGCCGGTCTGTGGCTGCTCGCCGGGGGTGTAGGCCTGCAGCTTGCGGATGTTGTCGCGTTCGTAACTCATGGCAGACCCATCAGTGTCGCACCGGGGCGCGTGACGGTCAATCCGCGCGGAGGGGGCAAAAAGGGGATAAGTACATTATTTTTAGTAAAATAATGTACTTATCCCCTTTTTGCCCCCTCATTGACCTGCATCCGCAAGCCGGCGCGGTTTACGCTGTGCGGGCGTGGCCGTACAATGCTGGATCACGTGTCGCATCGCGTGACGGGTTTTTTGTCCGCGTAGCTCAATTGGATAGAGCGTCGGCCTCCGGAGCCGAAGGTTGCAGGTTCGAGTCCTGCCGCGGATATTTCGAGCTTTGTTGTCTGACACTTGATAGCTTGATGTGATTGGATGTGGAAATTAATTTGATTCAGTCCACATCACTCAATTCTTCTTCGTAAAGCTCCAGCGTCTCCGGTCAGCTCTGCCGCAATCCCTGCGGACGCCCCGGTCTAGAAAGACGCTGGAGTTTTTTGCTGGATTCTGCGATACATACTCCGCGTGTGGAATGGCGGTGTCGTTGCTGGCCTGCCCAGCTTCGCCCGTTTGCCCACGCGGAGTGTGCTTTGCGTCGTGCTGGCTCAGCACAAGTTCCCCCGTATGCGAGTTGATCATCGAAACGCCTGAAAGCACTGACTCCCATGTCCCTACGCTTCAGCTGATTTCGATCTGAATCCCCCGGTGGAAACTCCCCACCATTTGCACAATCAACCCGCAGCGCCCGATCATGCTGACGGTCTGTGACCAGCCGGCGCGTGGTCCTGTTGCTTCTGTGCCGGCTGCACCTGCTTGCGGAGATGTCAACCCATGGCCACCCCCACCCCCGACCCCCGTCCCAACATTCTGCTCATCATGACCGACCAGCAGCGCGGCGACTGCCTCGGCTGCGATGGCAACAGCGCCATCGAAACGCCCTACCTCGACGAACTCGCCGGCGCCGGCACGCGCTTTCGGCATGCTTACACCGCCTGCCCTTCCTGCCTGCCCGCTCGGGCCACGCTGCTCACCGGCATGGATCAGTGGCACACCGGCATCCTAGGCATGGGCAAAGGGCAAGGTCCCATTCCTTCCAACTTTGTCCACACGCTGCCGGGCGAACTTGCCAAGGCGGGTTACCACACGCAGGCGATTGGTAAAAATCACTTCCACCCGCAACGCGCCCTCAACGGCTATCACAACTGCATTCTCGATGAGTCCAGCCGCGCTGAATCGCCCAGCTTCATCAGCGATTACCGCCTGTGGTTTGAACGCCACAAAACCGGGCCCTATGAGTACCGCGATCACAGCGTCGGCTGGAACTCGTGGATGAGTCGGCCCACCCATCTGCCCGAACACCTGCACCCGACCTGGTGGACCGCCCAGCAATCGATTGAATGGCTGCACCGCCGCGACCCGGAAAAGCCCTTCTTCCTCAAGTGCAGTTTCGCCCGGCCGCATTCGCCCTATGACCCGCCTCAGGTCTACTACGACCTCTACCGCGACCGCCCCATGCCCAAGGCCCACCTGGGCGACTGGTCCGCCATGCACGACGATCCGCAGACCGCCACCCGCACCGACGCGTGGCGCGGCCGAATCCCCGACGAGCTGATCGAACGCGCCCGCCGGTGCTATTACGCTTCCGTCACTTTCATCGACCACCAGATCGGCCGACTGCTTTACGAGATGACCAAGGACCACCGCCAGGCGCTGGCGAACACCTTCATCATCTTCCTCTCCGACCACGGCGACATGCTCGGCGATCATCACCTGTGGCGCAAAACCTATGCGTACGAAGGCTCGGCGCGCGTGCCCATGATCGTCCGTCCCCCAGACCACTGGAACTGCCCGCGCGGCGCGGTGCGCGATGAAGTCGTCGAGCTGCGCGACGTCATGCCCACCCTGCTCTCTGCCGCCGGCGTGACGGCGCCCGACACCTGTCAGGGTCTGGACATGAATCCGCTGGTGCGCGGCGAGTCCTCACCCGCGTGGCGTCCGTACCTCCATGGCGAACACATCTGGTGCTACAGCCACGAGCAGGCGAACCACTACCTGACCGATGGCCACGAGAAGTACGTCTACCTTCCCTACCTGGGCGTCGAGCAACTGTTCGACCTGCAAACCGACCCCGGCGAAAGCCGGAATCTCGCGGGCGACAACGCGCGCACGGAGCGCTGGCGCAGCCGACTGGTGGACACCTTCAAGCAGCGCGGCAGCACCGACCTGCTCGACGGCGACCGATTGCGCAAACTCACGCTCGACGACACGCCGGTGTCGCCGCATTACCGCAAGTTCAACTGCACAGCGAACTGAGTCGCTAGCCAAGCCGCCGACGTGGAGAAAGACGCGGTGACCTACCAGACATTACGAGACCTGCCCTACCACACCGCCCAGCCGCCGGCGATCGCTCAGCACGAGCGTTGTCGGCTCGACCTGCATTACCCCACCGACCAACCCGGCTACGCCACGCTGGTGTGGTTCCATGGCGGCGGCTTAGCCAACGGCAGCAGGGAACTCCCGCCTGAACTGCTGCAGCAGGGCATCGCGGTGGCGGGCGCTGGTTATCGTTTGAGTCCCGAGGTGCACACGCCATGCTGGATCGAAGACGCCGCGGCTGCCGTCGCGTGGACCTTGCGCCACATCGCGGAGTACGGCGGCGATCCGCAGCGCGTGTTCGTCGGCGGGCATTCCGCGGGCGGGTATCTCGCGGCGATGGTGGGGCTGGATAAACGCTGGCTCGCGCCGCATCAACTCGACCCCGACCAACTGGCGGGACTGCTGCCCCTGAGCGCCCAGCTCATCACCCATTTCATGGTGCGCCAGGAGCGCGGCCTGGGCCCGCTCACGCCCGTCATCGACGACCTCGCGCCCCTGTACCACCTGCGCGCCGACGCACCGCCCATCTGCCTGATCACCGGCGACCGTGAACTGGATGTGATGGCGCGGCAACAGGAAAACGCCTACTGCGGACGCATGCTCAGACTGGCGGGACATCCGGATGTGGAAGTGCACGAAATGACCGGCTGCAACCACGGCGAAATGCTCGCCCCCGCCTTTCCGCTGGCGCTGCGCTTCATCCAACGCCTGGCCGCCACACCATCGCATCGCGCCCTCGGCCCACGGCATCAGGGCAACTGATCACGCTGCCGCTGCGCCTGCTGCGCAGCGCGCAACAGGTTGTGCATCGGCCCCATCACCTGCCGCCGCAGGGCGCGCTGGAAGCGCACGATCGGCCGCAACGCCAACATGAGCCACAGCCCGCTGAGCGCACTGACCAGCAACAATCCCCATAACGCCAGGAGCAGCATGCCCAGCAGAATCAGGACGAACAGCTTCATACCACTGGACCAACTGTCCACCAAGTGCGGCAGGTCGATGGAAAGCATCAACAACAGGGGAAACAGCAGCACCCCACCTGCCCACAGCCAGAGGTGGTAGTTCCAGCGCAGCCGGTGCGGCAATCGCTCGACGGCAAAACGCGATCCCAGCAGGCTGCACCAGTTCGTTCCCATGACGCATCCCGCCCACCAGGCGCAGCAGCCGAGGATGGGGAATACGTCGCCGATGGCGCGCACCCACAGCGGCGTGGTGTGCCGTTGCATGAACAACACCAGCACCCACACGGACAACAGCACCACGCCCAGCGGCATCAGGATGCGCGTCAGCAGCCGAGCGCGGTCGGGGCGCTCAGATAGACCGGCCCACGTCCAGCTCGTGCCGGCGTGGAACTGTTCCGGGGTCGCCAGTTGCAGCAGGCCGATGGTCGCCACCAGGGCACTGGTCAGCAGCGCCATGGTCAGCAGAACGCCGCTGTTCATGTTGCCCAGCGGGGTGCCACTGAACCACGCCAGTGCGACCACCACAGGGAAGCCCAGGGTCGCCAGCAGGGCGCCCGCGCTGCCGAGCATGACCCAGAACGAGCCCACGTACAGCCGCATCACCCACACCGGGCTCGCCAGATGCATGCGTTGCAGCGCGGCCGCTCCGCCGATGGCGCAGCCGCATTCGGGACAGGTGGTTTCGAGCTGCAAGCCCAGCAGGTCGTAGCTGCACTGGGCGCAGGGCAGGTGAACCCGCAAGCGCCCCTCGGCATCGACCAGTTCATGCGGCATCGTGACCTTCCCGCCGCCCCCCTGCTGCCGGGCTGAGCGCCGGCGACGTTATGGCTGCTTGAGCGTGGAGATGAACTCGTCCGCCTCGGCGATCGATGCTTCCATTTCCTTCACCAGCGCCGCCACGTCCGTCTCCAGCGATACGGCGGTGCCCTGCAGCGACGCGATCGCCTGGGCGTTAAGGTTGTGCTTGAGGTAGAGCACCTGGTCCTGGAAGGCGCTGAGCACCGGCTCCATCTTGCGCTCGGCGCGGCGCATGGCGTCGAGCAGGCTGGTGTAGTTCACCCGCGTGGTCTGAAGCTGCCGCTCGCTGGCGCGGCGCAGCTCGGGGTTGTGGTACTGCTCCAGCTCTTTTTCCCATTCCTTGAACAACGCTTCGGACACATCCTCAATCGACGCGATGCGATCCTTGACCGCCTTGGCGCGGCTCTCACAGCGCGTCAGCTCGCTCTTGAGCTGGTTGTACTTCTTCTCCAACTCGCCGCCTTCGACCGTCACCACCGACTGGAACTTCTCCAGCGCGGTCTGGAACTGCTCCTTGGCTTTGGCTTGATCGTCGCGGGCGTCTTCCACGCGGTCGACCATGATGTCGCGTTTGTGGATGCCCACCTGCTCGGCGGCGGCGTAGTACATGCTTGAGCAACCGCTGGCGCTCAGGAGCAGGAGAGCAAGGGCCGGCAGAACCAGAACGCGCGAGGATCGTTGTTGGAGGTGCAGCATGCGCACAGTGTAACAGCCGTGGGCGCGGGGATAAAAAAGGGGATAAGTACATTATTTGTTAAAAAAATGTACTTATCCCCTTTTTTATCCCCAATGTCGCCGTCGCTGCTGGCGCAAACGACTCAGGTGGTTGTGTTGTGCGCGGGGCGTGCGACAATGCGCCGGACGTTGGTGATCCAGGGTCTTGGGAAATCTGGCAATGAGTTCATCTCACCGTAGGCCGGCTTTGCCGCCGCCGGGGGCGACCGCTCCCGGCGCGGGAGCCACAGGTCGTAACCCACTGGCGAAGCTGGATGCGGCGGTGCGTCCAGCCCCGGCGCAGCGCGGCGACCAGGAGCTGACGGTCCTGCTGTGCGTGCTGCTGGTGGTGGCGATGGGGCTGCGGTTGGCGCTGTTCGCCTTTGGACCCGCCCAGAACGTGCAGCGGGCGTATGAGCCGGACTCCCCGCGTTATGTGGAGCTGGCGGAAAACCTGCAATCCGGGCGCGTCTTCAGCCGCGGGGAGGAGCGCACCGGCGTCATCCATGTGCCCCTGGCGGAACTGCGCAGCCAGTTGGGGCAGCGCGAGAAAATCAACCAACTGGGGCAATTCCCCGAGGTCTTCCGCACGCCCGGCTATCCCCTGCTGCTGGCGGCGCTGCTGCAGGTTGGCCAGTCGGTCGATCGGGTGCTGATGATCCAGGCAGCGCTGGACGCGCTCAGTGCGCTGCTGGTGTTCGGCATCGGCATGCAACTGTTCCAGCACCGCAAAGCAGCTCTCGCGGCGGCGTTGCTTTTCGCCATCCATCCCGCGCTGGTCAGCGCCAGCATGAGCATGCTCAGCGAGACACTGCTGGTGTTCCTGCTGCTGTTGGGCTGGTGGCTGACGCTCGTTGGCCGCAGACAGGTGGTCTGGGCGCTGGTGGGCGGATTGGCGCTGGGCGGTGCGGCACTGGTGAAACCCATCGCGGTGCTGGTGGGCTTTTCGCTGGCGTTGTGGCTGGCGGTGACCCAGCGGCAAAAGGCCGGCTGGATGGCGGCCGGGGCGGTGCTGCTCGGGTCGCTGGTGGCCCCGGGCGCATGGATGGTGCGCAACCATCAGGTGGGCGCCGGCTGGCGACTGAGCACGGTGCCGCAGGTCAACGCCTGGTTCTACACCGCCAGCTACATGAACCTGACCGCCGAGGGCATGGACGTCAGCGAAATGAACTGGAAGGCGATGGTCGCCCGGCAGATGGAAAAGCTCAAGACCGAGCTCAAGCCGGGTGAGAACGTGTACGACGGCATGCAACGGCTGGCGCTGGCGGAGATGCGCGCCCAGCCGAAGGTCTACGCCCAGGTGCTGGCGCGGAGTTGGGGCAAGCTGTGGCTGGACCATTCCGCTGGGGCGCTGATGGCGCAGCTCGGCCGGGAGTATCACCCCACCGGCCTGCGGGAGCAGGTGCTGTCGGGCAAGTTCAGCCTGACGGGCGTGACCGATAAGCCGAGCTTCATGGTCGCCCTGGCATGGACGGGTTGGAATGGGCTTTTACTGCTGGCGATGCTGGCGGGAGCGGCGGTGCTGGCGTGGCGCCGGCAATGGGCGACGCTGCTGCTGCTGGGCGGCCTGCTGGCGTACTTCATGCTGGCGACGCAGGCGAACGGGCTGGAGCGCTTCCGGACGCCAATGATCGGCGTGCAGGCGCTGCTGATCGCCGTGCTGCTGGTGCGGGCAAAGTCTGATAATGCTGCCGATGGCAAAGCCCCGACGGGAGTGAGTTCAACCGTCGGCGGCGGGAGCGCCATTCGCGCCGCCGCCGCGGCAGGATCCGGCGGCACGATGGGCGCGGGGAGCATGCCTCCGTTGCCGCCGGTGCCCCCACGCCGACCACGCTGAGCCGGCGCGGCAACGACGTCCCATAACCAATCGGCAGCGGCTCCCGGCGCGGGTCAGCGTGATCCGTTCGTTTGAACCACGCGCCAGTTGAACGCCGTGCGCTCCAATGCTGCGGGAAATCCCGCTGCCTCGTTTCCCATTTCCCGCACCGACACAGATAAAGATCGCCGCCGAATATGCCGACCGTAACGGTTGTATGGGCGGCGTGCGCCCGTGCAGCCTGGGCAGACCTGCAATGCGAACGACCGACCTGAAATTCGCCCCCCCGACCGGCGACATAGCCGCCGACTGTCGGCATTACCGCGGCGACAAGCCGTGCGCGCAAAACCAGCTCTGCCGCGGCTGCAACCACTATCAGCCTTACAACCACCGCGTCTGCATCATCAAACTCGGCGCGCTGGGCGATGTCATCCGCACGCTGGCGATCCTGCCCACCCTGCATGAGCTGTACCCCAATGCTCAGGTGACCTGGGTGAGCAAGCCCAACGGCGTCCGCATGCTGACGGGGCATCCAATGATCGACCGGGTGCTGCCGTTTGACGCCCTGACCGCCCTGCAGTTGCAGCAGGAACGGTTCGACCTGGCGATCTGCCTGGATAAAGAACCGCAGCCGTGCGCGTTGCAGATGGCGCTGTCGGCAACACAGAAGCTGGGCGTGGGTTTGAGCCCGGTCGGCTCGCCGATTCCGCTCAATGAAGAAGCGCATGCGTACTTCCATCTGGGCCTGAGCGATGAGCTCAAGTTCCATCACAATCGCAAGACCTATCCGCAACTGGTGCATGAAGCCCTCGGTTGGCCGTACCGTCACGTGCCGTACACGTTGCCGCTCGATGGGCAGGCGTTGGCGCGGCAACAGGCGCGGCTGCGCGCCAAGGGCTGGCAGGCGGACCTGCCCACGCTGGGCATCAATGTCGGCGCGGGCAAGGTGTTCGCCAACAAGATGTGGCCGGCGGCGAAGATCGTGCGTTTGATCGCCCATCTGGCGGTCAGCCAGCCGCGGATGCAGATGGTGTTGCTGGGCGGCCCGGAGGAACGGCCGATCGTGGACGAGATCAGCGCGGAGCTGAGTCGGTTGAATCTGCGGACGGGCATTTTTGACGGAGGCACGGAACACGACGAACCGGCGTTTGTGGCGCTCGTGGAATGCTGCGACGTGCTGTTGAGCGGGGACACGATGGCGATGCATGTCGCCATTGCCCGCGGCAAGCAGGTGGTGGTGTTTTTCGGGCCGACTTGCGCTCAGGAAATTGATTTGTATGGCAGGGGAGAAAAGCTGGTAGCAGCGGTCGCCTGCGGGCCGTGCTACAAGCGGGTTTGTGACCAGGAGGACGTTTGCCTCAATGAGGTGGACGTGGTCACGGCCGCCAGCGCCATTCAGCAGTCCTTTCAAAGACGCGACACCGGCACCCGACCCCTGCCGGTGTTGACGTGGAAGGCAGCGGGCTGAACCGGCATTGGTGACTGGGGAGAAACAAGGCACAGGAGCGAAATGTTCGAGGAATCGGCGTACATGAAACATTTCCTGTTCCTGACGGCGATGACGCTGCTGGGGGGCCTCGGATCGGTGTATCACCCGTTCTGGGGCATCCTGCTGTACTACGCGCTGGCGGTGCTGCGTCCGCAGTACCTGTGGAACTGGGCGTTGCCGGTGCAGTTGCGCTGGTCGCTGTTTGCCGCGTGCATCGTGCTGGTGAGTCTGGTGATCAATGCCGGGCGCGGGTTCTTCCGTTTCCGGTTCAACTTCGTGCCGGTGTTGATTCTGGTGTACGCCCTGCTGCTGATGGGCAGCGTGGTCAACGCCTACAACTCCGAAACGGCGGTCGAGTGGGGCATTGAGTACGCCAAGATTCTCGCCATCGCCCTGGTGACCTGCGTGGTGGTGGATCGCCTGTGGCAGATCAAGGCCATGGTGGTCATGATCGTGGTCTGCCTGGGCTACATCGCCTGGGAAATCAATTACCTGTACTTTTTTGAAGGCCGGCTGGACATCTTCCACAAGGGCTACGGCGGCCTGGACAACAACGGCGCCGGTCTGATGCTGGGCATGGGCGTTCCGCTGGCGTACACCTTCGGGGTGGCGGCGAAAAACCGGGTCATGCGCCTGGCGGCGTGGTTCCTGGCGGTGTTGATGATTCACGCCATGCTGATGAGCTATTCGCGCGGGGCGATGATCAGCGCCCTGGTCGGGGTGGTCTGGATTCTGATCCACCACCGCCCACGCAAGCAGGCGATCATCATCGCCCTGGTGGCGGCCATGGCGGTGTCCATGCTCGCCGGCCAGGAAATCCGCGACCGGTTCCGCAGTTCCAAGGACTTCGACGTCGACACCAGCGCCCAGTCGCGCTTCGACAGCTGGGCCGCCGGCTGGGCGATCGCCACCGATCACCCGCTCACCGGACAGGGCATCCGCAACAGCAAGTTCTACACCAAGAACTACGGCGCCGACCGCATGGGCCGCACCATCCACAGCCAGTACATCCAGATCGCCGCCGACAGCGGCATCCTGGCGATGATCACCTACGTCGCCCTGCTGATCGTGACCATGCACTACCTGCGCCGCTCCCGCCGCGAATGCCTCGATTATCTGGCGGCCTTCCAGGAACAGCACCCCGGGGTCGAGCCCGACCTCCTGACCCGCCAGACCGTGCCCCTGACCCTGGGCATGGAAGGCAGTCTGCTCATCTTCGCCTTCGGCGGCATCTTCCTCTCCATGGAAGTCGTGGAACTGCCCTGGCTGCTGATGGTCATGGCCGGCGTCACCGCCCTGTCGGTGCGCCATCACCTGGGCCTCATGGAAGACCCCGAGCATCAACTGGGCCTCGACGAAGAAGACTTCCCGCGCCTGCTCCCGCAGCATCCGCGCCCGGACCTGAGCTTCGCCCAACTCTGGCGGCAAGGATTTTCCCGCTCATGAGCACGCTGACGTGTCATCTCGACGCCGGCCTGGCGCGCACCGTCGCCCGCACCGGACGCTGGAAGCGCCAACCCCGCCGCTGGCGCGCCGTCAATCGCATGGCCGGAGCCGTCGACTTCCTGGCGCGGGGCGTGTTCTACCTTTGGCGCAATCGCCGCTACCTCACCCTGCTCAAGCTCGCCAACATGGCGCTGGTCAATGTGCAGTTCCGGCTGAAAACGGAAACCGTGCTTGGCCGGCCGTACAAGCTGAAAATCGAATCCACCAACATCTGCAACACCAAATGCCAGCTCTGCCCCACCGGCCTGGGCTTGCAGGGACGCCCCAAAGGCAAGATGAGCCTCGAGCAGTTTCAGCAGCTCATCGACCGCCTGCGCCACACGCTCTATGCCCTGGACCTGTCCATGTGGGGCGATCCGCTGATTGTCCCCGACATTCACCAGATGATCCGCCACGCCCACGAGCGCGGCATATGGACCTACATCAGCTCCAACCTGCACGCCTACAAGCTGGGCAAAGGCCACGGCGAAAAGCTGGTGCAAAGCGGGCTGGACATGCTCACCTGCTCGCTGCACGGCGCTTCGCAGGCGACCTATGAAATCTATCAGCCGGGCAAGCACTTCGAGGAATCGGTCGCCAAGGTGCGCGAGATCATTGCCGCCCGGCAGAAGCTCGGCAGCAGCACGCCGGTGGTGCAGTTGAACTTCGTCGTGACCCGCCACAACGAGCACGAACGCGAAGCCTTCACCCAATTGGCGGAAGAGCTGGGCGCCAAGCCGGTCTTCTCCACCGCGTCGATGAATGTGCGGTTTCAGGACCGCGACGAGAAGATGGTTTCGCTGGGTCTGGCGCCGGACCTGCAGAAACGCAAGGTGCGCGAGCATCTGAACCACTGGCTGCCCAAAGACGACCAGTTCGTGCTCAGCCCGTACAAGGAGCTGGCGCGCACCGGCGAAATCAGTGCCGGCGATTACAACGGCAAAAAGCTCTTCGACTGCTCCTGGCCCTGGCTCTCAAGCGTGATCAACTGGGACGGCAACGTCTCGACCTGCTGCGGCTCCTGGGAAGAGAGCGAGGACATGGGCAACGTGTTCGAGCAACCCTTCGCCCAGATCTGGAACGGTGCGAAGTACCGCCAGGCGCGGCGGAGCTTCAAGCACAAGGTCGATGACGCGACCGCGAAAAACAACCCCTGCGCCAATTGCCCCGGCTTTATGCTCTGAACCCGCCCGCACGGCTGCGGCACAACGCGGGGAATGGAGTCCAGCGTGTTCGGCGCCTCTCCTCCAAACTCGTTTGATCTGGCTGATCCCGCCCAAAAGCTGGGCGCGCCGACGGACCCGCGCCCCCTCGTGCTGCATGTGCGCGTGGTGCGCGCCAGCGGCGGCGGCCCGGAAAAAACCATCCTGCGCTCAGCGCGGCATGTGGACGCCAGCCGCTATCGCATGGCGGCGGCATACATCCATCCCGCCGGCGATCCCGGTTACGACGCCATTCGCCAACGCGCCGCCGCCGAGCAATGCCCGCTCTTCTCCCTCCCCGAGCATGGCCCACTCGACCCGCGCACCGTCACCCGCCTGCTGCGCCTGTGCCGACAACAGCGCGTCGCCATCTGGCACGGCCACGATTACAAGTCCAACCTGCTGGGCCTGCTGCTGCGCCGCTGGCATCCGCTGCGCCTGGTCACCACCGTGCATGGCTGGACGTGGGACACCGTGCGCACCCGGCTGTACTACCACCTCGACAACGCCTGCCTGCCGCGCTACGAACAGGTGGTCGTGGTCAGCCCACCGCTGCTGGAACACGCCCGCAAGCTGGGGGTCAATGAGGCGGGTCTGAGCTACATCCCCAACGCCATCGATCCCGCCGAGTATGTGCGGCAGCACGATCGCGCTGCCGCGTGCGCCAGCCTGAAGCTGCCCGCCGCAGCGCTGCACATCGGCGTCGTCGGCCGACTGAGCGTGGAGAAAGGCGCGGATCGCGCGGTCCGGCTGCTGGCGCAATTGCCCGCAGCGACGCATCTGCACCTGATCGGCGATGGTCCGCAGCGTCCCGCGCTGGAACAGTTGGTCGCCCAACTGCGTCTGGCGGAACGCGTGCATTTCCACGGCTGGCAGAAGCAGTCGCAACGCTGGTATGAAGCGTTCGATCTGCTGCTGCTGCCCAGCCACACCGAGGGCTTGCCCAATGTCGTGCTTGAAGCCATGGCGATGGGCGTGCCCACGGCGGCGACCGACGTCGGCGGGGTGCGCGATCTGCTGGCGGATGGCGCGTGCGGCCTGATCCTCCCGCCCACCGAGCCGCAGGCGTGGAGCCCGCCGGTGACCGCCCTGTTGCAGAACGCACCGCAGCGGGCGCGCTTCGCCCAACTGGCGCGGCAGCGCATCGAATCGCATTTCACCTTCACCGCCCGCATGCGCCGCATGATGCAGGTGTACGAGCGCCTGAACCTCCATGACGCCAAGCGTCAGGCGGCCTGATCCCCGCCATGCGCCCGGCTGGAACCGCGCGGCAGCACATTCCCTCGATTGCCGCGGCTTCGCTATCCTGTCGGACATGAGCGAGGAATGGAAAGCTTTGTGCGCTGACAAGGAACTGTTGCCCAATCAGCCGCGCCATGTGGAAGTGGGCACGCGCACGCTGGCGGTGCTGCGCGACGACACGGGCGTGCATGTGCTCGATGACGTGTGTCCCCACGCCGGCGCCAGCTTGTCGGCGGGTTATGTCAGCGAAGGCTGTCTGGTGTGTCCCTGGCACGCCTGGATGTTTCGCGTGAGCGACGGCAAGTGTCCGGACAATGAGGAAATCACCGTCCGGCGGTATGCCGCGCGGGTGCGCGACGGCCAGGTTGAAGCCCTGCTGCCCGCCCGCCGTTTGCCGACGTAAGCCGACAGGCCGCCCTATAATCCGCCCATGGCTGCATCCTCCCCTTCAACTGAGCAGGAACGTGTGAGCTGGCGCACCTTGCGCCAACAGGTCAAGCGCGGTGACGCGATCGCCATGCTGACCTGCTATGACGCGGTGATGGCGAACCTGCTGTGGCGCGGCGGCATCCGCACGCTGCTGGTGGGCGACACCGCCGCCCAGATGGTGCTGGGGCACGACTCCACGCTGCCCGCCAAGATGGACTTCATGCTCACCCTCACCGCCGCTGTGCGCCGCGGCGCGCCGCTGGCGTTCGTGATGGCGGACATGCCCTTTGGCAGCTACCAGTGCGGGGATGATGAAGCGCTGCGGCATGCGACCGCGTTCATGGCGGATGCCGGCGCCGACGGCGTGAAGCTGGAAGCCGACGAAAGTCATGCCGGGTTGATCGGGCGCATGGCGAGCGCGGGCATTCCGGTGATCGCGCATCTGGGTTCCCGGCCGCAGCACAAACGCATTCAGGGCCGGTATCGCAAGGTGTACCACAGCCAGGGCGAGGTCGATGCGCTGACCCGCGCGGCCGTGGCGCTGGTGGATGCCGGCGCGACGGCGGTGTTGCTCGAAGCCGTGCCCGCCGAAGCCGCCCGCCAGGTGGTGGATGCGGTGACGCACCGCCGCGCCGATGGCGAGCCGACGATCGTGATCGGCTGCGGCGCCGGGCCCGCCTGTCACGGCCATGTGGTGGTGCTGCACGACGTGCTGGGACTGACCGACTGGCACGCCCCGTTCGCCCCGCCGATGGTCAATCTGGGTGAGCAGGTCGTGGAAGGCGCGCGGCGCTGGGGGGCGTTGATTCGCTCTGGGCGCTACCTGCGTGACGATCATCCGTATCGGCTGGAAGAGAAGTAGTGCGTCGCATGTGGGCGCCTCGGGCATCCCCGGCGGCGAGGTCGGGTCATAAGCTGCAGGAAATCCACTGATGTCGCTGTCCCCGGTTCGCGTGGCGCCCGATCGCTGGAATTTCATCACTGCCGCCGGAGCGTATGTCAGCCCCATCGGCGGAAACATGCTCAATGACCAGCACCCGGTGCAGGGCACGCTGTTTCGCAACTTTAACGCCGCCGACTGCGAGCGCCGCCTGGCCGCCATGCAGGAACTGGGGCTCAACTGCCTGCGTCAGGCGATCGGCGTCAACGAGGTGTTCGACCCGCAAGCGGGCCTGAAGCCGGCGGGCATGAAGAACTGGGACACCTTCATCCGGCTGGCGGACAAGCATGGCGTCTACCTGATGCCGGTGGGCGGATATGTCGGCGGCAACGACTGGTTCGACATCGCCCGGCTGGCGGACAACGGGCGGGCGCTGGAAGAAAGCTGCGCCTTCTGGCGCGCCTTCGTCGGACATTACGCCAATCATCCCGCCATCTGGGCGTGGGACCTGCGCAACGAACTGCTCTACGACGAACAGGAACACTTCGTCGCCGAACAGGCCAAGCCTGAAGCCCGCTCCGTGCGCGCCATGCTGCTCGACGGCTGGCCCGCCTGGCTGGAAACCAAATATGGTTCGGTCGCCCTGCTCAACCGGAACTATGGCAGCGCGTACCACGCCTACGCCGACGTGCCCGGCTCGGTGCGCTTCGTGGAACAGCCCTTCCATCCCCACGCCTATGACCAGCGCTGCTATCTCAACGACCGTGGCTACGCCTGGTGCAAAGCCCAGTGCGATGTCATTCGCGCCGCCAGCCCCCACCACATGATCTGCTCGGGCAACAACACCTGGCTGAGCCCCGACCAGAACCTCTGGCTCGCCAACGGGTTCCACAACCGCGCCGTGCATGAGCTGTTCGATTTCGTGACCCATCATCCCTATCCCGCCTGGCAGGCAGTCCCCGACGGACGCGGCGACCCGCTCGACGGCGGCGCGCCGCTGCGCTACTGGCTCAACAGCTGCATCGCCATGTCGCGCTTCGAGCACTACGGCAAGCCGGTGGTCATTCAGGAGTTCGGCTGGTATGGCGGAGGCGCGTCGCGTTTCCTGTGCGATCTGCCGCATCGCAGCGAACAGGAGCATGCCCACTACATGCACACGCTCATCACCGCGCTCGAGCCGCACAGCAACGGCTTCATCAACTGGCCGCTGATGGACATGCCCGCCGCCAACGACATCTCCAACCACGGCGGCATCTTCACCCACGATGGACGCCCCAAAGTGCTGGCGAAGGTCTACCGCGATCTGGTCAAACGCACCCAGGGCCAACCCCTGCGCCGCCAGCCGGCGACCACCACGCTCAACTGGTCGCTGCTGGGCCTGTACACCTGCCGGGCGGAGTTGGATCGCTTTTTTGATGCCTGCCACGAACTGCTGGAAGCCGGGCAGGTGCCGGACATCCGCTTTGTCGCGTGAGCAGCCCCAGCCGCCTGCGCGCCTGCCCCCGCGCACGCTAAGCTATGCGCCATGCCAGCGCTCACCATTCGCCACGGACGTGTCATCGACCCCGCCAATCAGGTGGATCAGGTCACTGACCTGGAAATTGAAAACGGCAAGATCAAACGCCTGGGCAGGATCACTAAACCGACGGGCAAGGTGATTGACGCCACCGGCCTGATCGTCGCGCCGGGTCTCATCGACATCCACGTCCACTTCCGTGAGCCGGGGCAGGAGGAAAAGGAAACCATCGCCACCGGAGCCGCCGCGGCTGTGGCGGGCGGCTTCACCACCGTCTGCTGCATGCCCAACACCAAGCCCGCGCTGGACGATGCGGGCCGGATTGACTTCGTGCTCAACCAGGCGCGGCGCGCCAATCTCGCCAACGTGTTTCCCATCGGCGCCATCACCAAGGGCCGGGAAGGCAAAGAGCTTGCCGAGATCGGCCTGATGGCGGAGGCCGGCGCGGTCGGCTTCTCCGACGACGGCGTGGCGGTCGCTTCCGCCAGCGTGATGGCCAAAGCCCTCGCCTACATCAAGATGACCGGCAAAGTCATCATGCAGCACTGCGAAGACCCGGAACTCGGCGGCGGGGCGATGAATGCCGGCGCGGTGGCGACCCGCCTGGGCCTGCCCGGTTGGCCGCGCGTTGCCGAGGAACTGATCATTCAGCGCGACATCCTGCTCAACCGCGACATCGGCGCCCGCTACCACGTGCAGCATCTGTCCTCCGGCGGCAGCGTCGATATGATCCGCCGCGCCCGGCATGACCTGTTCGGCCAGGCGCACATCACCGCCGAGGCGTCGCCCCATCATCTGCTGCTGACCGAAGACTGCTGCAAAACCTACGACAGCAATTTCAAGATGAACCCGCCCCTGCGCCAGCAACGCGACATCGACGCCATTCGGGCCGGCATCCGCGACGGCGTCATCACCATCCTCGCCACCGATCACGCCCCGCACACCGCCGAGGAAAAATCGCTGGAGTTCGCGGCTGCGCCGTATGGCATCCTGGGACTGGAAGGCGCGCTGCCGCTGTACGTCAAAGCCCTGATTGAAACCGAAACCATCGATTGGCCGCGCCTGCTGGCGCTGATGACCTGCAACCCCGCGCAGCTCTGCGGGCTGACGGGCAAGGGCACGCTCACCCCCGGCGCGGATGCCGACGTGACGCTCATCGACCCGCAGCAGACCTGGACCATCGACGCCAACGAGTTCCGCAGCAAGAGCCGCAACTGCCCCTTCCACGGTTGGCAGGTCACCAGCCGCCCGGTGACGACCATCGTCGGAGGCGAAGTGAAGTTTGCGCTGACGACGGAGCGGCAATCCAGCGGCAAAGCAGCGCGCGTCAGCAAACCCGCTGCTCGACCTGCCAGCAAACCCAAACGCAAAACGCGCGCGGCCCGCTGACTTGGCATATTCCCTGGGCTAGAATCCCTCGTAGCTCAACCTTCACCCGGGGGTTGCCTGTTCATCCTGTCCGGGGTAATTCCTGCCGTTTTCCCGCACAAAAGGAGTCCATCCATGGTGCTGGTCAATTCCACGATGATGCCGCTGGGCGCCACCGCGCCTGACTTCAACCTTCCCGACACCGAAGGCAAGCTGGTTTCGTTGTCCGCCATTCGCGGGGTCAACGGCACACTCATCATGTTCATCTGCAACCACTGCCCGTTCGTCAAGCATGTTGCCGGCGAGCTCGCCAAACTGGGCCGGGACCTGCCCGCCAAGGGCATCAACGTGGTGGCGATCATGAGCAACGACATCGCCAAGTATCCCGACGACAGCCCAGCGCACATGAAAGCTGAAAAAGCCGCCCGGGGGTACAGCTTTCCCTACCTGCTGGACGAGTCGCAGGCGATCGCCAAGGCGTACCGCGCCGCCTGCACCCCGGACTTTTTCCTGTTCGACGGGCATCTCAAATGCGTCTACCGCGGGCAGCTCGATGACTCCCGGCCCAAGGGCGACATCCCCGTGACCGGACGCGACCTGCGTGCGGCCGTGGCGGCGCTGCTGGCGTGCGAACCCCCGATTGAGCCGCAGCGGCCCAGCGCCGGGTGCAACATCAAGTGGAAGGCCGGCAGCGCGCCGGATTACTTCCCCGGGTGATGGATTGGTTGATTTGTTGATGTGGTGATCTGTTGACGTGATCCGCTTGCATTTAGCCCCGGGTCATTGACCCGGGGCTAAGTGTCCACGCACGTGTTTGTGGACTCGCAGACCCTGCTTGGCCGATTTCAAATCAACAAATCACAAATCAACCAATCACCCGATCCGGAGGTTCTATTGTCTCGTTCCCGCCTGATGCTGATCGCCTTGCTCGCGGTGCTGACGGCGCCGGCATGGGGTCAAACCACCGCGCCGGCGTCCACTGGCATCACCGCCCCCACCCAGCCGGAGTCCGGGCCCGGTGGCAGCGCGTACCTGCACGGCGCGGTGCTCAAGAGCAGCTATGGCGAAGGGCTGGAGCAGTATTGGATTTTTCGGCCGGCCGACCCGGAACCAAGCATCCCCCCGCCGGTGGTGCTGTTCTTCCACGGTTGGGGTGAGACGGACCCCGTGGCGTACGGCGGATGGATCGACCACCTGGCGCGCAGCGGCGCGGTGGTGATTTTTCCCATCTATCAGGGCGGCCCGCTGACCAGTCCCGACCTGTTCCTGCCCAGCGCGCTGGCGTCCATCCGCGACGCCTTCGAGCGGCTGGGCGAGCGCGCCAATCGGCTGTATGTCGCCAGCCTCGGCCATTCCTGCGGCGGGTTGCTCGCCGCCAAGTATGCCGTCGCGGCGGCGAATGATCCGACGCTCCCGCGCCCCGGCGCGGTGATGAGCGTGCAGCCGGGGCGCTCCTCGCTGTTCAGTCTCGACCACCTGGATCAGATGCCCGCCGACACGCTGCTGCTGGTCGTGGCAGGCGACCGCGATCCCATCGTGGGCGACTGGGACGCCAAACGCATCTTCCGCGAAACCACGCTCATCCCGCGCCAGAACAAACGCTATCTCCTGCTGCGCAGCGACACCCGGGGCCAACCGCTGCTGACGGCCGGCCACCTCGCCCCCATGGCGCTGCATCTGGGTTACGACGACATGATCATCCCGCGCGGCCGGGAGCAGACGCTTAAGCAGGCGCGCACCGCCAAGGGACTCAACTTCCGCGCCTGGGTCCGCTATGCCGATGCCGTGGACTTTTATCAGCTCTGGCGGCCGTTCGACATGCTGTGGGATCGGGCGCGGGATCCGCAACCGGAGCTGCGCCACCTGCTGGGATTGGACTTCACCTATGTGGGGCTGTGGAGCGATGGTCTGCCGGTGCTGGCGCCGCTGGTCAGTGATGATCCTGACGCTTTGCCCACGCCGCCAAATGCTGGAAATGCCGATGCCACTGCTGATAACTGGCGAGGTTTGCTGCATGGGGACTGACCGGCTCACCCAACTCGCCCGGCTGGTAATCCGCCAACTCCCGCAGCGCCCCCGCCGCATGCAGCGCCAGCGCGCCGGCTCCCTGCGCTGACGCATCCGCCGACTGCACCGGCACGATGGTCACGCCCAGCACATCCGCCAGCACCTGCATCCACGGCCGACCACTGGTCACCCCGCCGGTCAAGCGCACCTCAACCCCCTTAGCCCCGGGCTCTGCCCGGGGATGCAAACCTCCGCCAACCATTTCACCACCCTCCAAGCGCAACACCTGCCACACATCGGCGATGCAATACGCGATCGCCTCCGCCGCCGCCCGCGCCAGGTGCGCCCGCCCATGCGTCAGCGTCAACCCATGCAGCGCTGCCGTCAGGTCCGCGCGGTTGTGCGGACAACGCTCCCCCGCCAGGTACGGCAGCAGCGTCAACCCTTCCGCGCCCGCCGGCGTCCGCTCGATCAGCTCGCTCATGTGGGCAAAAGCCTCGCGCCAGGACATCTCGCTGAAGAACCGCGTGGCGAGCCATTTGATCAGCAGTCCCGCGTTGTTGATCGCCCCGCCGCAGAGCCAGCGCTCGGCGCCCAGTGCGTAACACCAGTGCCGCCCCTGCTCATCGAGCAACGGCTGATCCGCGACATAGCGCACCGCGCCGCTGGTGCCCAGCGTGATGGCGACCCGCTGCCCTGCCCACGCCCCTGCGCCGAGGTTCGCGGCAGCGCCATCGCTCAAGCCCGCCGCCACCGGCAAACCCGCCGGGATGCCCAGCGCAGCCGCGGCGTCCGCCGTCACCTGGCCCACCACCTGCGTCGGCAACGCGACGCGCGGCAAACGCTGCTCGTCCCAGCCCAGTTCGCCCAGCGTCGCTTCATCCCAGCGGGCGGTATGCACGTTGAGCAAACCCGTGGCACAGGCGCTGGCGCAGTCCGTCACCCACGCGCCGACCAGTCGATGGAGCAGAAAATCCTTGACCCCCACCAGCCGGGCGATGCTGCCGCGCCAGCCGGGGCGCGTGGCGTCCCACCAGCGCAAGCGCGGCGAATGGTACATCGCACCGGCGGGACAACCGCTGCGCTGATGCCGGGCGCGGTCGGCCTCCGTGATCCATGCTTGTGCCTGCGTGTCCGCCCAGGTGAGCGCCGGCCCCAACGGGCGATCCTGTTGATCCACACCCAGCAGGCTGTGCATCGCGCCGCTGAGCGCCACGGCATCAGGCTGAGCGTGGGCGTGGGATAATGCTTGATGCACAGCGTGAGTGACGCCGCGCCACACAACTTCCACGTCCTGCGCCGCCTGGCCGGGCTGTTCGGTGAGCAACGGATAGTCCGCACTGCCCGCGCCGAGGACCTCACCACGGGCAGTCAACAGCACCGCTTTGCAGGCGGTGGTGCCCACGTCGATGCCCAGCCCATGTACCGCGCGTAATGCAGCCATGCCGACAGTCTAGCCGCCGGCGTGCCGGTTAAATTTCATCTGCTCCCGCAGCCGACGGGCAGCCGCGACGTATGATCGTCCAATCGCCATCGGATGAAACACGACATGCGCGAATTGCTCAGCTATCGGGAAGCGGACCAATGGACCTGGGCCAGCTTGTGCGCCTGGCGCGAGCCGGGCTTGCCGCCGCCGATGACCGCGCATCAACCCGTGCAGCCGCCGCATGGTTCATGCTTCGTGCAGGTGGAGCCGTCGCTGGCGCTGGTGCAGCGGCGGGTGTACCGCGGCATGCGTCTGGACACCGAGGAACCCGCCCGCACGGCGATGGCGCAGCCGCGCTGGGCGCTGCTGTGGGCGTTGGAGCAGAACCCCGCGCTGGTGGACTTTCGCGCCACGCGAATGACGCTGGCGCAGGATCGCTATCCGGTGGTGACCGCCGACGCGCCGGGGCGCGGCCTGCATTATGCCGTGCAATATGCAGCGCTGCCCGCACCCGATGCAGCGCAAGCGGTCATTGCCGTCACACTCACCGTGCGCAACATCAGCAAAGCCACGCGGCATCCGGTGGTCTGGCTCAAGCTCGATCAGCGTCCGGAAGCCAATGCCGACCCCTACCACTATGAGCCGTACCAATGGACGCGCGACAACTGGCGCGACTGCACCGCCGGCGGGTGGGAGCAGGGCTACCTCACGCTGGAGGGCCAGCGCTTCGCCCGGCTCGTGCCCGGAAGCTGGCAACCGCAGTGGTACGACGGCTCGCCCGCCACACGCCCGGCGCAGCGCGAGGATGAGGAGCAGCTCAAGCGTCTGGGCTTCATTCGCCCCGAACTGCTGCTGAGCGAACCCGGCCCCGCGCTGACACTGACGACAGAGCTGGCGCCCAACGCAACGGCGAGCTTTTCGCTGCTTCTGCTGGCAGAACCCACGCAAGCCGGCCCGGCGGCGCTGGCGCTGCTCGATCAACTCGATCCTGTGACTGCACCGGCGCAAGCGGTCACAAACTGGTCCCAGTGGTGCGATCTGCCCCATGCGCAGTTGGAGTGCGCCAGCGAACGGCTGGGTGCTGCGTTGGACGCCACGCGCCTTTCCACGCTGCAACTGCTCGCGTCCTTCCCCGGCGACGACACGCTGATGCCCACGCAAGGCGGCTCGTCCGAACGGTTCTACGTCTGGACCTGGGAAGCCTGCTTTATGCTGATGCCACTGCTGCGGCTGGGGCACACCACTGCGGTGCGGCAGGCGCTGGCGCACCTGTTCAGCTTTCAGGATGGCGGTTGTCTGCCCGAAGGCGACCTCGCGCCGGCGGACGGCGCGATCGGCACCACGGGGCCGCGCTGGCTCAACACCACCGGTGCTGCGCTGGGGTTGGCCGCCGAGTATGCGTTGTGTGCGGAGGATGCGGATTTCCTGCCGACCTTTTTGCCGCGCATTCGCCGGGCGGTCAGTTGGATTCGCACGCAGTTGCTCGCCACGCGCTGCATCGCGCCTGATGGCACGGAGCCATTGGCGTCGGGTTTGATGCCGTTTGGCCGGGCGACCGATGGCGATGTGGGGTTGGCGTACGCCATCACCGATGCGTACACCTACTGGGGGCTGGCGCGGGCTGCGCAATTGCTCGTGTCGCTCGACGATCCGCAGGCAACGGAGCTGACGGCATTCTGCGCGGACTATCGCCGGCGCATCACGCGGGCGCTCACCGCGATGGCAGAGCCGGACGGCAACATCCGCCGGGCGCTGCCCACCGGCCGGGCGGACGAGTACATCTACCCCGGCTTCGATGTGCTGTGCGGGGCGGCGCATCTGCTGTTCTGCGGCGCGGTGGCGGCGGATCATCCCGCCTGGCCGGCGTACATCAACCACATGGAAACCCATGCCGCGTGGGGACCTTTCACCGCGCCGATGACGCCGCATGTCATGTACATCGGCGTCAATGAATTGCTCTGGCAGGATGTCTACCTGCGGCAAGGCCAATGGAAAAAAGCCTTCCTCACGCTGCTGACGGTGCTGCGCTACGGCATGGCGAACGACACGTTCTCCGTGCAGGAACGCTATGCCCCGCACGAGCCGGCGTTCAACCCGTGGCAACCCAACGGCAGCGGCAACGGGCGCTTACAGCAGATGCTCATCAATGCCCTGTACCACGAACAGGAAAAAGGCGCGGTGGTGTTGATGGGCGCGCTGCCGTGGCCCTGGCTGGTCGCCAACGGCACCACCGCCTGGCGCCGGCTGCGCGTGCCGGGTGGGCAGGTGGAAGTGCAGGTCGAAATGCAAGACCACAACTCGGCGCGGCTGACCCTGCGCGGCCCGGCGCCCGCCCTGCCCCGGCGCGTGCGCGTGCCTGAGCACTTCCGCCCCGCGCCACAGCGCGGCCTGCAACCGGCAACCACTTCGCCCTGGCATGAGGTCATCCCCGGCGCCGCCGAGGTGAGCTTCATCGTGCATGCCGCGCCGTAACCACCGAGCGCGGCCGCATCACCCAAGCGTGCGGTACGAACACAGTTCCAGCAGCGTGCCTTCAGGATCCGCGAAGTACACCAGCCGTTTGCGCACCGAGCCGGCGTAGGTCACCTGGCTGTCGGGCACGGTCTGCACGGGTGAGAAAAACTTCACCCCGGCTGCGGTCAGCCGCGCCGCTACAGCGTCAATGTCCTCCACCCGGAACGCCAGATGCCGCAGCCCCAGGGTGTTGGGCAGGTCCAATCCTGCAGGCTCTGTGCCGACTGGGCGGACGTATTGGATCAGTTCCAGACGCGGGCCGGCCGGCAGGTCGAGGTACACCACATGCGCTTCGACATCCTTGAGCCCGACGACCTGTTCGATCCAGTTGCCGGTGATGGTCGCGCGCTTGGTGACGGCCATCCCCAGCACATCGCGGTAGAACCGCACCATGGTTTCCAGGTCGCGCACCACGATGTTGACATGATCGATCGTCGCCAGCATGGCGGTCATTCCCTTGCGGTTGATGCAGTGCGGCGGGAGCGCTCGGTTGTGGCCCGGCATTTCACCACTGAGCCACAGAGCACACCGAGCAGGTCGCACAGAGAGAAGCAGCAGGTGATGCAGATCGGCCGATGGTATTGCACCTCTGTGCTCTCTGTGCCTCGGTGGTGACAGTCTTTTCCATCAGCGCGGGCGATGCAGCACCAGGTCGATGATTTTCTCAACGTTGTCGGTCAGCAGTTTGCGCTGCTCGGGCCAGAAGATCGGCGGGAGCAGGTCGATGGGGAACCAGCGCGGCTCAATATGACGCTGGTGCTCGTGCGGGGTGACATCCACCTCGTCGGTGTAGAACAGGAAGTAGGTGCAGTCGGACCAGACGGTCTTGCGGAAGTTCATGCGCCCGATGCGCGCCAGTTCGCCGAGCAACTGCAGCTTGGCGAAGCCGGCTTCCTCGAGGATTTCCCGGCGGGCGGCTTGTTCGAGCGTTTCGCCGGCTTCGATGCCGCCTTTGGGCAGGATGAAATCGCTTTTCTTGCGTTCACCGCAGAGCGCCACCAGCACGTGGCCGCGTTCTTCCCGACAGACCACGCCGCCGGTGACCCGGCGCACGGGTAGTTTGGGGTCGGGGCGATACCAGCTTTCGTCAATGTGCATCCATGGCCTCGCGCAGCCGCTGTTCCGTCACGGCTGTTCCCAGTTCCGCCTTACCAAACCCCGGCAGCGCCCCGGCCGCGACCGCCTGGGCCTGAGCTTCAGGAAAGTTGGACACCAGCATCGCCGCGGCGCCGTCGCCGTTGTGGGCGGCACGCTGCTGGCGAATCAGGCTGACGCCGTCACCCACGGCAAACGCACCGTCGAGCACACGGTTGACCAGCAGCAGCGTTTGCCCGTCCGCCTGCTGATTGAGCGTCTGATCGTCATTGACCAGTTCCACCGTGGCGGCGGGGAAAAGCTGGCGCATCTTGCTGCGCAGCATGTACGCGTCCGGGCCGCAGTGGCCGACCAGTAATACCTTGTTGCGCTCGCCCATAGCCAACTTCCCATCCTGCCCCGGCATTCGCGTCAGCAGCGTAAAGCACCGGCGCGGCAGGGTCAATCCATGTCAGGTGAACGTGCTGAACGTACGAGCCGGAAGCGTCAGCGACGGGCAAGGCGCTCGTCGACCACACACCTGGGAATTTACCGGATGGCGCTCGCTCACCACGCGCCCTGCCCGTCGCTGACACTTCCGGCTCGTACCAGCCAACCGCTGGGCAGGTCCAGCATATTCCCGCGTGGCGGCCCTTCGGCTATCCTGATGCCGGCGATGGGTGAATCTCCCACACAACCTGCCAAGCTGCCGCGCTGTCTGGTCATTGTGCCCGCGTTCAATGAGTCCGGCTCCATCGGGCGGGTGGTGGAGAACCTCCGCCGGGAACTGCCCGAAGCCGATGTGCTGGTGATCGACGACGGCTCCACCGACGCCACCCCGCGCCTGGTGCCCGCCGACGCGGTCGTGGTCAGCCTGCCGTTCAACCTGGGCATCGGCGGCGCGATGCAGACGGGCTACCGCTATGCCGCGATGCACGGCTACGACCTGGCGGTGCAGGTGGACGGCGATGGTCAGCATCCGCCCAGCGAAGTCCGGCGCCTGCTGCAACACGCGCAGGACACCGGGGCGGACCTGGTGATCGGCTCCCGCTTCCTGCGCCCGGACGACTACAGCCAGACGTTCTCGCGCATGCTGGGCATTCGCATCCTGCGCACGTGGATCAGCATGCTGGGCGGCAAGTGGTTCACCGATGTGACCAGCGGCTTTCGGGTCGCCAATCGGCGGGTGATTCATGCCTTCGCCCATTGGTATCCCGACGACTACCCCGAGCCGGAGGTCGTGCTGCTGCTGCTGCGGGCAGGCTTTGCCATCGCCGAGTTGCCCGTGCATATGGAACAGCGCACCACCGGCCAAACCAGCATTCCCATGCTGCGCGGCGTGTTTTATGTCATCAAAGTCGCCACCGCCCTGCTGCTGGACACCATGCGCCAGCCCTGGCCTCAGGATAAGGTCAACGCCCCATGATTCGCAGCCTCATCCTTGTGCTGTTTGTCGTCGTGCTTTCCCTGCTCACCCTGCGCAGCCTGCGCGCCCAGCGGCTTAAGGAACGCTATGTGCTGCTGTTCCTGACGCTCGGGCTGCCGGTGCTGCTGCTGGTGGTCTGGCCCGATGCGGTGGTGTGGGCCGAGAGCGTGCTGCAGATTGAAAAAGCCACGCTGCTGGTGATGGCGCTGGGGGTGTTCACGGTGTTGCTGTTGCTCAAGCTGCTGTCGATCGTCAGCGTGCAGCAGCGCCAGATTGCCGCGTTGGCGCAGCTCACGGGCATTCTGCTGGAGCAACAGAATCTGCAATCCCCGACCAACACCGCGCCGCGGCAGGAGTAAGCGCGCGTGCAGGACAGCGACTGCGCCAGCCCATCTGCGGAAGCCGCCGCCGTCACGGTGCTGATTGTCGCGTACCGCGCGGGGGCGTTGCTGTCGCGCTGTCTGCACAGCCTGTTCGCCAGTGAATCACGCCTGCGGCCGGGGCAGGTGGTGGTGGTGGACAATGCTTCGCCGGATGACGCCGCGACCCTCGCGGCAGAGCAATACCCCGGGCTGGCGCTGGTTCGGCTGCACCGGAATCTGGGCTTTGCCGGCGGAAACGAAGCGGGCTGGCGGTGGATTGTGCAGCAACGCCCACGCACGCGCTGGCTGCTGCTGCTCAATCAGGACACCGAGGTGGAGCCGGGCTTTCTGGAACCGCTGCTGACACCGATGCGGGACGACGCGCGCATCGCCGCCACGCAACCGAAGCTCCTGCTGCATGGCACGCAGCCGGCGCTGCTCAATTCCGCCGGCAATCGCAGCCATTTTCTGGGCTTTGGCTTCACGCGCGGGCTCGGCCAGCGCGCGGAGCAGCCGCAGTTCAATCAAGCGGATGAGCTGGACTTTCCTTCCGGGGCGGCGGTGCTGCTGCGCACCGCGGCGCTGACCAACTTACCCGGCGCGACGGCCGGCGAGCTGTTCGATCCGCGTTTCTTCCTGTACATGGAAGACGTCGATCTGGGCTGGCGTCTGCGGCTGGTGGGGCATGCCGTGCGCTATGTGCCGACCAGCGTGGTCTGGCATCACGGCCGAATGGATGTCCCGGCACGGCATTGCTATCACCTGGAGCGCAACCGCTGGTGGTTGCTGTTGTCGTTTTACCGCTGGTCCACCTTGCTGCTGTTGCTCCCGGCGCTGGTGATGATGGAGCTGGGGCTGCTGGCGTGGGCAACCAGCGTGGGCGCGCTGCCGGCGAAGCTGCGCGCCATGGGCAACCTGCTGCGGCCGAGTGTCTGGCGGCACCTGTCGCGGCGGCGGCGGGCGTTGCAGGCGGCGCGACAAATCAACGATCGGCAGTTCATGGGCAACTTCGCCAGCGCGGTGGAGCTGCCCGGCCGGCAACCGGCGCTGCTGCGTTATGTGGGTAATCCGCTGCTGCGCGGCTGGTGGATGTTGGTGCGTGGAATGGTCAGCTAGCGTCCCGAGACACACCCCGCCGCAGCGGTACAATTCGCGCGCTGAGTTCGGCCAGCCCGCCCGGTTCGCGGCCGACGCTCGCGCCTGGAGCTGCTGGAACCATGTCCACCACGCCCATGTCGATCCGGGGCATCAATGTCTGCGAATCCCTGGCGCGGCATACGCCCGAGCAGGTCGAACGCCTGCTCGAGCGCATGCGGCAATGGCGGATGAACACGCTGGTGGTGCATCCGGAATATGGCTATCGCGGCTTCGAGCGGCTGATTCGCCGACGTTGCCGGGAGCTGGGGCTGACGCTGGTGCATTACGTGTACACCTCGCTGGCGTTTCTGCCCGGGTGTCCCTCGCTGTGCTTCGCCAAGGACGAGCAAGGCCGGCCGCGCACCCCGCAGCTCGCGTGCGAAACCCGCCTGTGCGTGCATGACGCCCAGGGCCTGCGCCGTTTCCGCGAAGGCGCCCGGCGGTACTACGCCCAGCAGGTTCAGGACGGCGACCAGGTGCTGCTGGCGACCGCCGACGGCGCGTTGCTGTGCCAGTGCGCCGCCTGCCGCAAGCTCAATGCCGTGGAGCAATGGCAGCCGCTGCTGGAGATCGCGGTGGATGAAGCCCGGCGCGGCCGACGGCTGACGCTGCACTTCATCAGCTACGTGCGCCGGTTCTCCCTGCCGCGCGACATGGCGGTGTTCAGCGAGATCGACGCGGTGATGTTCGACCTGCATCTGCGCTGGCGCTGGGCGGCGCTGGGCCAGGACCATCCGCTGAGCAAAGTGGAAGAAATGGAAGCCGCGGCGGACCCCCGCGCTGCAAGGGCGCCGATCAATCGCTATCTGCTGGACCGCTTGACGGAATGGCGCAGCGCGTTCAAAGGCCAGCTGTATGTGTTTGAGAACCTGATGATGCAAAGCACCATGAGCTGCCCGCAACCCAACACCGGGGCGCTGCTGCAGGATATCGCCACCTTCCGCAAGCTGGGGGTGGATGGCGTGGTGTATGAAGCATTCGAGCCAGGCATCGACAGTTTCGCGGAACAACTGGGCACGCTCAGCCGGGCGCTGCAGGGGGAAGCCGTCGAGCACGTTCCGGATGCACTGGAACAAGCGGGCGTGGGCGATGCGGACATACAGCATCGCGCCTGGCCTTACCTGATGGCGCGGGAGTACGACGGCCTGGCGCTGCTGGCGCGGCATCTGCCCGACCCGGTGGTGCTCGAACATGCCCGCCGGCTCCGGCAGTACATGCATGAGCGCACGCTGGCGAACTGGCAGCAGGTCGCCGGCTACGCCATGGAGCACCGCGACCGGCTGGACTGGCTCTACATCGCCTTCACGCTGATGAAATGGCTGCCCGCCGAGCACAAACCACAGGTCAGCGACCCCGCCTGTCAGCGCTATCTGACCGTCACCAAGCTCTGGGACTTCATGGAAGAGCAGGAGCGTCCCATCCCCGCGACGGAAGCCGTGATGCGCCAGTTGCTGGCGCTGGCGTAAGCGCGGGGTGAGCGCCGGCAACGGGTTTCATATCTCACGCTCACCGGGCATTTGCGCATCGCGGCGGAATACGAAGCGATGGTAGAGCAAGCCCACCGCCAGCAGCGCGATGCCCAGTCCCAGGAAAGACGCCACGCGGTAGAGATCCTGCAGGTTGCGGGTGTCGAGGAACGTCTTGCCGATGGTCAGCAGCATGATCAGCAGCGACGCCCAGCGCACCAGCAGGCTGCGCGTGGCGATGCCCGCCACCAACAGCAACGTCGCCAGCACCACCGAGGCAGCGGAGTAGGCGTAGCGCTCGGCATTGCTCATCGCCTGTTCGATGTCGAGGTTGGCGCCATGGAACCACTGGCGCACCTGCAGATTCACCAGCACAAACAGCACCAGCAAACCGGTGCCGGTGAGCAATGCCGCCGGCGTGCGCACCTGGAGCTGGCGCAGGCGGAAACCCAAACCCAGCAGCATCACCGTCGGCAAGCCATAGGCGTACAACAGCACATTGACCAGGCGCTGCTCGCCGGCGGGCAGGTGACCCCAGAGCGGATTCAGGATCACGCATAAACCCAGCAAAATGTAGGCGACGGCCACCGTGCCCAGGAACTGCGCCAACTGGCCCAGCGTGCGCATCTGCCAACGCTGCTGGGCCCAGCCCAGCCCCGCGCAGCCGAGCAGCCAGACGACGGCGTAGGTGCCCCATTCCCACAGGTTGCCCGCTTGCAGCAAGTCATCTGCATGCATGCGGCCGCGGAAGCCGTGACGGATTTCCAGATTCAGCAGCAACAGTAAGGTCAACGTGCCCACCACGCCCGCCCCGGCGGCGCTGGCGTTCTCCCCGCGCCGATGCAGCCACCACGCCAGCGCGATCAGCAGCACACCGGGCGTGCCATAGCTGTAGAGCAACATGGTGAGCCCGCGCCGGCCGACGACTTCAAACTGGCCCCACAACGGGTTGAGCACCACGCCCAGGCCGCCGAGCAACACCCCGGCCGCCAGCCCGCCGATGAGCAGGGCGACGACGCGGAGCTGCGGCGCCTGCAGCTTGCCCGCATACGCCAGCAAGCCCGCGCTCACCAGCAGCCAGAGCGTGGGATAGGTGCCCAGTTCCCACAGGTTGTGCAGCGGCAGCAGTTGCGTGAGCCATTGCTCGCGGTGGAAGCCATGGCGCACTTCCAGCGTCACCAGCACCAGCAGACATAGGCCGGAGAACAGGTCGAATATTTCCGCGAGCTGGCGCTGACTGCTGCGGCGCAGCGTCCACGCCACGCCGGCGAATGCGAGCATGGGCACGCCGTAGCCGTAGAGCAGCCAATTGAAAATCACGCGTGTGCCCAGCGGCGGCGCGAGCACCGGCAAGCCCAGCAGCAACAGCGCCATCGTTCCCCAGGCGACCAGCGTCAGGATGATCCGCAGCGTGCGAATGTTCAGCCAGCGATCCGCCAACGCCAGCAGCAAGACCAACACGGACCAGCCAAGCGCCAGCCACCGCCGTTCGAACGCAATGGGCATCGCCACCGCCAGGTAGAAACAGCAGCCGGTCACCATGGCCGCCAGCACCGCCTCGGCCTGGCGATCGACCGCGCGGCGGCGCAGCCAGGGCGTGGCCATCCCCGCGTGCGCTGCGGCGAGGCCCAGGCTCAGCGCCGCCCAGGTCCACTTGCTCCAGGCCGCATGGTTGTGCGCGTAGAGCAGCAACATCACCAGCACGCTGGCGCTGACGGAAAGCCAACCCCAGCGCGGCTTCAACACGCTGCCAAACGCGCAGCCGTAGCTGCCTAATGCATAGATCACGAAGGCGCCGCCCAACACCGCCAGCGCCAAGGGTTCCTGCTCCGCCGTCAGGTCGTGACCAATCCACATGGTCAGCAGCGCCAGCGTCACCACGGCCGCCACCACCACCAGCGGCCAACGCAGCGGGCGGGCGCGGGCGATCGTGACCGCCCCCACTCCCAGCAAGCCGAAGTAACCCCACTCGACCCAGCCATAGCCGCCCTTGGGCACCAGCAGCGCCGCCAAGGCAATGCACGCCAAGCCGCCCAGCCAGCCCACAGCCGCGCGGGATTTGAGGTTCGCCCCCACCTGCCCCATGACCCGCTGCAGGTCATCGCCAGCGGCATCGGGATCCGAACGATCCGCCGGTGTTGATGAAGTGGGCAACGCCTGACCATCGCCGGCGGTCCAGATCGACATCGCCCCGAGCACCAGCAGGTAGAAACCCAGCCAGGCGCTGTCGCCCGTCTGGAAGTTGAACAGCAACCAGAACACGCCCCAGCCTTGCCCGCCGAGGAGCATCAGCAGGGAGAGCCACCACCAGCCGCGGCGGCGAATGACCACCAGTAAACCCAGTTGCAGAATAAGCAGGTAACCAAAGAGGGAGCCGGTGTTGTGCTCGCTGGAGCCGATGAGCGCGGGGGTGGCGAATCCGCCGAGCAAACCCAGCAGGGCGACAAACGCCCCATGCCGCAACGAGAGCGCCACTGCCAGAGCGGTCGCGCTGGCGAGCAGGGCGAAGGTGGTCAGCGGCGGGAACAGATGCTCGACATGATGCCCGGCCAGGATGATGGCGAACAGCACCGCCACGCCGGCCGCCACCGCGGATTGCGCCACGCGCGCCGAGCGGGTGTGCAGCCAGGCGCCCAAGCCGATGAGGATCAAGCCGAAGCCAGCGCCCAATGACAGCCGCACGCCCGGAGGCAGGAGGCCCTGGTCGTAGGAATACTTGGCGAAATAGATACCCGCCATCGCCAGGGCGAGGCCGCCGACGAGCACCATCGCGCGCACGAGGATTTGTTCGCCGGTGAGGGATTGGACGCGCTCCCGCAGGGCGTCGAGCGCGACGTTCAGCGGATGGGGTGCAGTCGGCGTCGGCGCGGGTGGCGTGACGGACGGCTGTTCCACGGGATGCGACGCCAGCGACTGGGGCGGACGCGGGATTGACGACAGCGCGGCGGCATACGTGCGCGCGGGTTGGCGTTGCTGCGACAACGGAGGTGTCGGGGCAGGCGCAGGCGAGCCGGGCATTGCCTGCTGAAGCTGTGCGGCAGCGCTGGTCAGATCATCGGACGCGCCAGCCGACTGGGCCGTCGGCACGGTTGCGGGAGCGGTCGATTCCGCTGCGCGTGAAGCCGCTTCCGGCCGGTGGCGTTCCAGCGTTGGGGGAAGGTCGGGCTTGGCCAGTCGATTGACCTGCCGGCGCAACAGGTCGACTTCCTCCGCCAGTTCTTTGGCAAACTTATTCGCCTGACCCGCGCGCTCGATGGCGCGCAACACCAGAATGAAGGTCAGCAGCTGCCAGCAGAACCCGAAGCAGGAAAACAGCTCTTCAAACATGAAACCCCCAGTCATGCCGCATCACGCGCGGCGCCGGTGCATGCCGTGCCGACTCAGCGCGCGCAACATTGATGCTATGAACGGACGTCCATCAACAGCAGATGATTTGCGCTGGCTGACGTGCGGCGAACCCCATCCCGTGGCGAGCTGGTGATTCAAGCATGATCCGTCCCCACGCCAGCCGGGTCAAGCATCCGCCGGGCCGACTAGCAAAAATCGCCCGCGCCGCCAGACTGGCAAATTCCGCCCGGCAAGCGGTACGGTGACTTTGGTGTCACCCGAATCTGGCTCTTTTTCCGGAGGATTCATCATGGCTCGTGAAGATGTCGCCCAGGTGTTCGCCACGTTGTTCACCGCGCCCGCCCAGGCGATGGTGCAGGCAGCCCGAACGCAACGGCAGACGTGGGCGGAGTGGTTGCGCACGGTGGGAGAACTGCTGCGGCAGGCGGATGAGCCGACGCGCCAGGCGATCATCGACCAGCATCTGGCGCTGGCGCCGGTGTGGAAGCTCGACGCCCAGGTTTCCGCAGCGATCCAGTTGCGCGTGGCTTGCGTCGAACGGCTGGAGACCGGCCTATCGCTGGGCCTGGGCGTCAGCGTCTTCCAGGCGGCGGGGACGTTCGGCTTCATGGCTGAATCCAGCAGCGAAAGCGTGCTGCACGCTCGCGCCCAGTACGCCTTCTCCAACAACGCGACCGTCTCGCTCAAGGAATACCTCGACACGCTGGGCGTCACGCTGACCCCGCAGACGCTCGACGTCGCCATCGCCAAACTCACCGGCGTTGCGGCGACCGTGCCCGGCGTGGCAGGCGTGGTCAGCAACGGAGACAACCCGTGATGTCATCCGATCCGGTGGAAACCACGAACGCAGCGCCAGCCACGCTCGATGGGTTGTTGCTGGCGCTGCAGAAAACGCTCAGCCGGGTCAGCCGGGACTCCGCCATGGTCCCGACCGACCAGGCGCGGGCGCTGATCGTCGGGCCGGTCAGCTTCGACTTGTCGGTGCGTTGTCGATTCGCGCAGCCCGATGAGTTGGTGCTCGATGGTCAGGACGGCTGGCCGCTGCGGCTGTCGGGTCAGATTTCGCCAGACGTCGGCGTCAGCGTGTCGGGAGCATCCCCCTCATGAGCATCGGCCCGCGCCAACGCCGTGTCCCGCGCAGCTACCAGACCTCTGGCAGTGCAAGTGAAAACATGACCACCCCAGCCAACCCCTCCAGTCGCAGTTCACGTCCAGCCGTCGCCGCCGGGGAAATCCTGGAAAACGTGATCGCCGACGTGCTGCGGGCGGGTGACGCCACCGGCTTTCGCGGAATGGTGGACGTGCAACTGGACCTGCATCACACCGAAGTCGACGCCAACGGCTTCCTCGTCGCGCTGCTGGCGGGCAGCGACCCCACCAGCGCCAGCGTGTCGGTCAAGCTGGCGACGCGCGTGGATCTTTCGGAAGCAGTTAACCCCCGCTCATCAACTAATCACGCGACAAATATGTCGACTTGACGCGCGACATAACCGCGCTACACTCCTTTTGGATTCCGCAGGGGTTCCTGCTTTGGCCGGTGGAGTTGACCATGGCGCATTCTGTGCGAATCGGGCCCGAGGACCACAAGCTGCTCAGGCAGTTGTCCGACCAGACCCACCGACCCATGGGGGAACTCATGAGCGATGCAATTGCTGACCTGCGGCGTAAGTTTATTTTCGATGCCACCAACCAGGGCTATCTGGAACTGAAACGCGACGCCAAAGCCGCCGCGGCCGACCGCGCCGAACAAGCCTTGTGGGAATTGGCGCAGGATGTGGATGCAACGGCGGAGGACTGAGGGTGCGACATCCAGCGCGTGGGGAAATCTGGCGGGTGCAGCTTGATCCAGTCATTGGGCATGAGCAAGGACGTATGCGCCCCGCGGTGGTCGTTTCCACCGACGCACTGAATCAAGGGCCATCAGGCCTGGTCACCGTCATCCCCATCACTGGAACCCGCCGCAACATTCCCTTGCACATTCACGTCCAGCGTGGGGTGGGCGGGTTGACCAAAGACAGTTGGATACTTTGCGACCAGATTCGCACGATCTCCAAAGCTCGTCTGCACGGCCCTTTGGGACGGGTTAGTCCGGCCGTGCTGACCATGATCGCCGATCATCTCAAACTCGTACTCGAACTGGACTAAACCGCCAACCCAGGCTCCCCTTCAACCCGCAAGTTTGACACCCACCGCCCCCCACCTAGAATCCGCAATCCCCCCTCGGAAAGACCCCGGCCGCCGTGCCGATGAATCGGGTCCACCCTCCGGGGGCAGACCCGGAGACTGCTTTCATGGCTGACTCGTTCAATTGCACGGTGGTGACGCCCGAACGGCAGGTGCTCGACAGCGCGGTGACCTACGCCTCCGTGCCGGCGTGGGACGGCCTGACCGGCGTCGCCCCCCAGCGCGCCCCGATGCTGGTGAAGCTCGGCGATGGGCCGCTGCGGTTGGACTTCGCGGCCGGCGGTTCACGCTGGTTCTTCGTCGGCGGCGGGTTCGCCCAGGTCAAGGACAATCGCCTGACCCTGCTGACTCACGAAACCATCCCGGCGGAGGAAATCGTGCGTCAGGACACCCAGGCGGCGCTCAAGGAAGCTGAAGCCCGGGTGGCGCTGACCGATGACGAGGTCGCCAGGAAGCAACGGGCGGTGCAGCGCAACAAGCTGATGCTCGAACTGCTGGAGCATATCCACGACGGGATATGACCCGGCGGCGTCCGCCACGCCGCCAACCCTATAATCCCCGCTGACGGAGCCGAAGCGCCGCAAGCCGCGACGCGGGTGTAGCTGCGCCAGGGCGGGCGATGCGTAATCCTCTTCGCAATCTGATTCCCAGCATGTTCCATCGGCGGCTGTTGCTGCTGGTGGCGCTGATGGCGGTCGTGAGCGGCGTGCTGGCGCTGCGGCTGATCTATCTCACCGTCGCGCGCGGAGCGTGGTGGCGGCAGCGCGCCGAATCGGTGCTGGTGCAGCGCACCTTCATCGACACCGTGCGGGGGCGCATCCTCGACCGCCATGGCCAGGTGCTCGCCCGGGATGAGCCGGCCTACGACGCCGCGGTGCATTACCGCGTGCTGTCGGGGCGCTGGGCGTATGACCGCGCCCGACTGGATGCCGCCGACGAGCACCGCAGTCAGTGGTACCAATGGGACGAACGGCAGCGTGAAGAGGCGATCAAAGCCTTCCTGCCGCCGTATGAAACGCAGGTGCAGGAACTATGGGCGCTGCTGGCGCAGGCGGAGGGCGTGCCGCTGGCGGAGATCGAACAGCGCCGGGCGGCGATCGTGGCGCGGGTGCAACGGCTGGCGACCTACATCTGGGCGAATCGCCGCCGACAGGCGCGCGAGAGCAACCAGGACATTCGGCTGCGCGATGTCGCCGGCCCGGTCGCCGAGCAGCAGCAGTTCCACTCGGTGGTCAGCGGCATCGACGCGCCCACGCGCCTTTCGCTGGGCAAGCTGGTCGCGCAGTACAGCGGCGATCGCCAGAGCGTCTGGCGGCAGGTGCGCGTGATTGATTCCCAACGCCGGGCGTATCCGCTGGAATCCATCACCATCGAGCTGGACCGCAGCCACTTCCCTACGCCGCTGCGGCAAGCCAAGCCCGTGGAACTGACCATCGACGGCGTCGCCCTGCATGCGGTGGGGCAGCTCCGGCGCATGTGGGAATCGGACGAATACCTGGAACAGCAGCCGTTTATCACCTCCCGGCTGGGCGACCTGTTGCTGATCGACTACCGCGGCTACCGCGAAGGCGACTTGGTGGGCGCCTGGGGCGCCGAGCGCAGTGCCGAGCCAATCCTGCGCGGCACGCGCGGCGAACAAGTCGTCAACCGGGAAACCCACACCACCCGGCGGCGCGAACCCACCGCCGGCCAGGACATCACGCTGACGCTGGACGTGCGCCTGCAGGCACGAATCGCCGCGGTGATGAGCCAGGACGAACGCGTGGGATTGATGCGGCGGCAATTCTGGCACAGCGCCAGCGCGTCGGAAGATGTGAAACCCGAGCCGCTCGACGGCGCGGCCGTGGTGCTGGACATCGCCAGCGGGGAAGTGCTCGCCGCGGTGACGGTGCCGGGCTTCAGCATGCAGGACCTGCGGGAAAAGCCGGTGGAATTCTGGTCCAGCGAGTGGTCCATGCGACATCGCCCGCGCGTGTACCGCCCCATCGCCACGCCTTATCCGCCGGGCTCGACCATCAAGCCGCTGGTGCTCAGCGCCGCTTACACCGACCGCAAGATCGGCTACGACAGCACCATCATCTGCAACGGCGCGCTGGATATGGACCACCCGCTGCGCAATCGCTGCTGGATCTTCAAAGCGGCGATGATCGGCCACGGACCGCTGGATGGTCCCGAGGCGATTCGCCGCAGTTGCAACGTGTTTTTCTACACGCTCGGGCAGCGCTTTGGCATCGGGCCGCTGGTCCGTTGGTATGAGCGTTTCGGGCTGGGTCATGAAACCGGCTGCGGGCTGGGCGCGGAGCACGACGGCATCCTGCCGCGCCTCGAGCCGCGCCCCACCGCCAGCGCTGAGGACGCCATTCAGATGGCGATCGGCCAGGGTCCGGTGGAGTGGACGGTCCTGCAGGCCGCCAATGCTTACGCCACGCTGGCGCGGCAGGGACGGATGCTGCCGCCGACGTTCATTCGCCGGGCCGCCGATCAGCCCGTTCCGGCGTTGGACCTGCATCTGGACCAACGCGGCGTGCAACTGACGCTACAGGGTCTGGACGAAGCGGTCAACACCACCGGCGGCACCGGGCACGTGCTGCATCGCGTGAATGATGAAGTCATCTTCAACCTCCCGGGCGTGCAGGTGGCGGGCAAGAGCGGCACCGCCTGGCCGGGCAAGGTGGCGTGGTTTGACCTGGATGCCGACGGCAAGGTCAGCGCCAACGAGTTGGAAAAGGATCCGGGCGATCATGCGTGGTTCATCGGGATCATCACGCGCCCGAAGCAGACCCGGCCGGCGTATGTGGTGGCGGTGATCGTCGAGTATGCCGGCAGCGGTGGCGCCGCGGCGGGGCCGATCGCCAATCAAATCCTGTACGCCCTGCGTGCGGAGGGCTACCTGTGATTCGCCTGCCCCCCGCCGCTCGTCGCCTGGTGACACCCAACTTCGCATGGGGCGCGGTGCTCGCCGGCTTGGCGCTGGCGGTGCTCGGCGTCAACGCCATTGCCGGCACCACCGAAGCTCAGCTGGCTTCCCGGCAGGCAATGTGGGTGGTGGTGGGCACTGCCGCGATGGTGGCGTTGCTGTTGCCGTTGCCGCGTCTGATCGGCCTGCTGTCCTATCCCGCGCTGGCGCTGGCGCTGCTGCTGCTGGCGCTGCTGCTGGTGCCCGGCATGCCGCAGTGGCTGGTGCCGGTGCGCAACAACGCGCGCTGCTGGATCAACCTGCAGTTCATGCTGCTCCAGCCGTCGGAGTTCACCAAGATCGCGTTTGTGCTGGCGCTGGCGTGGTATCTGCGCTACCGGGAAAACTATCGCACGCTGGTGGGGCTGCTTCCGCCGTTTGTGATCATGTTTGTGCCGGTGCTGCTGATCCTCAAGGAGCCGGACCTGGGCTCGGCGCTGGTGTTCGCCCCGGCGTTGTTTTTTGTGCTCATCGCGGCGGGCGCGAAGATGCGTCACCTGTTGTCGCTGGTGGGGCTGGGGTTGGCGGCCCTGGCGGTCAACGTGGTGATCATCCTGTATTTCCCGGAAAACCTGCAGGTGCTTAAGCCTTACCAGCAGCGGCGCATCGTGGAGTTCATCGACCAGGAGGGCTTTCAGCAGCGCACGGCGATGGCGGTGCTGGGTTCGGGCGGACTGACGGGTTATGGCAAGACGCGCTCGCAGGTGATCGTCAGCGGCAACGGTTTGCCGGAGAACCACAACGACATGATCTTCGCGGTGGTGGTCAACCGCTGGGGGTTGGCGGGCGGGTTGACGGTGGTGGGTCTGTATCTGGTGATGGTGACGTGCCTGCTGATCTCGGCGGCACGCCTGAAGGAACCCTTCCCGCGCCTGGCGACGGTCGGCTTTGCGGGCTTGCTGGCGTTTCAGGGCACGCTGAACATGGCGATGCCGCTGGGCCTGGCGCCGATCACCGGCATCACGCTGCCGTTTGTCAGCTACGGCGGTTCCAGCGTGCTGGCGAGCATGATGATGCTGGGCCTGGCCGCCAACTTCGCCGCCCGGCGTCCCCCGCCGCTGACGCGCCCGAGTTTCGAGTACGATCACCCCGATACGCCGTTTCAGTGATCGGCCGCATGCCGGCTCCACCTGCTGACTGACTGGTGATTCATGCCTTCCGACATTCCTGCTTTCGTCCCTGAGCAACTGGCCGCCCTGGAGCTGGCGGTGTCGCCGGAGCAACTGACGCTGCTGGGCCGCTATCTCGACGCGCTGCTCGAAGCCAACGAGCGCTTCAACCTCACCGGCATCCGGGACCGTGACGAAGCCTGGCGGCGGCACATCATTGACAGCCTCACCGTGCTGCCGGGCTTAGGCGAGCAGCCGGCGGGAGCGTTGATTGCGGACGTCGGCAGCGGCGGCGGGTTGCCGGGGATTCCGCTGGCGATCTGTCGGCCGGACCTGCGGTTTGTGCTCATCGAAGCCACCGGCAAGAAGGCGCGGTTTCTCCAGCAATGCGTGAATGATCTGGAACTGACCCACGTGCAGGTGCTCAACCAGCGCGCCGAGCAGGTGGGCCAGGACCCGCAGTGGCGCCAGCGCTTTGCCGTGGTCACCTGCCGGGCGGTCGGGCCGATGCGCGAGTTGTTGGAGTATGGCCTGCCGCTGTGTGCCGTGGGCGGCTACCTGGCGGCGATCAAGGGCCCCAGCGTCGAACAGGAACTCGAACCAGCCGGCGACGCGCTGCAAACGCTCGGCGGCGGTGAATTGCAGGTGGTCGAAGCCTATCCGCCGGCCTTCGGCATTCAGACCGTCATCGTGGTGGTGGAGAAAGCCAACCCCACGCCCAAACGCTTCCCCCGTCCGGCGGGGCAAGCCCGGCATGAGCCGCTGTGACCGCTGCGTCGGCATTGAGTCGGGAAGGCAGTGATCCGTTTGACATCCGCCGTTCGCCTGCTAATTTGATTCGTCTGTCCACGACCTGCCCGGAGTCATCCCGGCGGCCGCGGACAGCGGGCTTTAGGCCAGGTAGCTCAGTTGGTAGAGCATGCGACTGAAAATCGCAGTGTCGGCGGTTCAAATCCGCCCCTGGCCACTTCACCCTGCTTCCCGGCAGGGTTTTTTTATGCCTGCAATGCGGGACGCAGCGCCGCGCGGCTGCTAGACTTGAACTCGTCCCGGATCTGATTGATGGCTGTTTGCAAGGAGTCTCACTGATGAAATCCGCCCGCTTCGCGCTGCTGTTCGCTGGTTTGCTGCTGGTCGCCGGCTGCAACACGCCCGCCCACCATGACCACGCCGACCACGCCATGAGCCTGCCCACCAAAGCCATGGCCGTGATGCACCCCACCGCGGGCAATCAGACCGCCGGCGTGATCCGCTTTGAACAGTTCGGCCAGCAGGTCAAGGTGACCGCGGAAATCACCGGGCTGACCCCCGGCCAGCAGCATGCTTTCCACATCCATGAATTCGGCGATTGCTCCGCCCTCGACGCCACCAGCGCCGGCGGCCACTACAACCCCGAAGGTCATGACCACGGCCTGCCGTCCACCCATCTCCGCCACGCCGGGGACCTGGGCAACCTCACCGCCGACGCCAACGGCAAAGCGACCTACGAAATCGTGGTCGACAACATCACCATCGCCGGCCCGCACAACCCCATCCTCGGCCGGGGCGTCATCATCCACGCCAAACCGGACGACGGCGGCCAGCCCGTCGGCAATGCCGGCGCCCGCATCGCCTGCGGCGTGATCGGTGTGGCGAAGTAATCGCCGCCCCATCACCAGCGCTTGAATCGAGCCGCCGCTCGACGACAATGGAGAGTTGATGCGATGGCTGTCGCCCGCCATCAGGGCAGGAGATCCATGGTGACAACCACAACCATTGGTCATCTGACCTTCGACCGCAGCGCCGTGGAAGATTTCTGCCAGCGCTGGCAGGTGGCGGAACTGGCGCTCTTCGGTTCCGCACTGCGCGAAGATTACACCCCCGACAGCGATGTCGATGTGCTGGTGACCTTCAGTGCCGGCGCGCCCTGGTCCTACTGGGACTGGAGCGCCATGACCGACGAGTTGCAAACCATCTTCGGCAGGCCCATCGACCTCGTCGAGAAACGCTCGGTGGTCAACCCCTACCGTCGCCAGCACATCCTCACCTCGCAGCAAGTGATCTATCCCCATGCGGCCTGAAGACAGCGATCCCGCCCGCCTCTGGGACATCGCCCGCTGGGGTGAACGCCTGGCGCGATTGCTGGCGGACGTGTCGTGGAATGAATATCAAGCCAATGAAGAAAAGCAGATAGCCGTGGAACGCTGCATCGAGGTCATCGGTGAAGCGGCGCGGCATCTCTCGGATTCATTCAAACAGCAGCACGCCGACATTCCCTGGCGCGCAATCGTGCAGCAACGCAACGTCATCGCCCATGGCTACTACCGCCTGGAACACCAGCGGCTCTGGCATGTCGCCACCGTGGAAGTGCCCAGGCTGATCGCGCGGCTAACCCCACTGCTGGGCGATCCACCACCTGATCCCACCGACACAGAGTAAGCACTTCCGCTCAACCACCGCTGCCCTGCAGGCTCACGCGCCCTGTCCCACAATCGCCAGCGCTGCGCTCATCTGCGGCTTGGGCAGCGCGCTGCGGCCCATCAGGTACGCATCGATCGCATGGGCAGCCCCACGCCCCTCGGCGATGGCCCAGACGATCAGCGACGCGCCGCGCCGCATGTCGCCGGCGGCGAACACGCCCGGAATGTTGGTGGTGAAGGCGCCATAGCTCGCGGCCACCGCGCCGCGCTGGCATTTGACGCCCAGTTGGTCGACCACGCCCGGGCTGTCGTGGCCGGTGAAGCCTGCCGACAGGAACACCAGGTCGGCGGGAAGTTCCTCGACGATGCCGGTCTGCTTGCGTTGCCACCGGCCCGAGGCGTCGCGCGACCATTCCAGCCGTTCGATGCGCACCGCTTTGACCGCCCCGTGGCCGTTGTCCACGAACGCCAGCGGGAGGATGCCGTACTCGCGCGGGTCGCGGCCGTCGCGGGCTTTGCCTTCCTCGTGGGAGTAGTCCAGGTAGTAGGTCCCGCGTGGGCCGGGCCAGGGATGGAAGTCGTCGCGCTGCTCCGGCTCACGTTCCCGGCGGGTGATGTTCAGCACGCTGTGACAACGCTGACGCAGGGCGGTGCCGATGCAGTCCGCGCCGGTGTCGCCGCCGCCGATGACAATCACGTCCTTGTCCCTGGCGTCGATGCACTGACCATCGGCAAACTGGGAATCGAGCATGCTCTTGGTGACGCCGTGGAGGTACTCCATCGCCAGATGCACGCCGCGCAGCTCCCGGCCGGGCACTTCCAGTTCGCGCGCCATCAGGGCGCCGCACGCCAGCAGCACCGCATCGAAGCGCTGCCGCAGGTCCTCGCCGGTGACATCGACGCCGACGTTGACGCCGGGGCGGAAGATGATGCCTTCGTCGCGCAGCAGGTTGACCCGGCGGTCGACGATGCGTTTGTCGAGCTTCATGTTGGGCACGCCGTACATCAGCAGCCCGCCGATGCGGTCGTCGCGTTCAAACACGGTGACCTGGTGGCCGACCTTGTTGAGCTGATCCGCCGCCGCCAGTCCCGCCGGGCCGGAGCCGACGATGGCGATCTTTTTGCCGGTGCGTTTGCCGGGGGGCTGCGGCTTGACCCAGCCTTCATCAAACGCGCGGTCGATGATGGCGCACTCGATGCTCTTGATGGTGACCGCCGGCTCGATGATGCCCAGCACGCACGCTTCCTCGCACGGGGCGGGACAGATGCGCCCGGTGAACTCGGGGAAGTTGTTGGTCTTGATCAGCCGTTCGTAAGCTTCGCGCCACCGGCCCTGATACACCAGGTCGTTCCACTCGGGAATGAGGTTGTCGATGGGACAGCCCGTCTCCGACTGACAGAACGGCGTGCCGCAATCCATGCAGCGCGCGCCCTGGCGTTTGAGGTCGCCTTCCAGCGGCGAACCATAGATTTCATAGAAGTCGCTTAAGCGCGTGATGGGATCGCGCTTGGGCGTGGCGTGACGCTGGAAATCCATGAATCCGGTGGGCTTGCCCATGACACATCACCTTCCTGACGGGGCTGACGCGCGATCAACCCGGCTGTTGGCGTTCGTTTTGACGACGCGCTTCACTTAGCCCCCGGCGACTCGCCGGGGGCTAAATGCAGGTGCCGACGATAGCGTTACAACTTCTCATGCAGCGCGATGGATTCGATCGTCACCTGGGCGTTGGAATCCATCTCGCGCAGCACGCGCTTGTAGTCCGTGGGCATCACCTTGACGAACTGCCCAATGCTGGTTTCCCAGTCACTGAGCAACTTTTCCGCCACGGTGGAGCCGGTGAACTGGCGGTGCAGGGTGACGAGTTGTTTGAGTTCCCGGCGGTCCAGATGGTCCTCCACCATTTCCAGCTCGACCATGTCGAGGTTGCAATGGGTGATGAACGCGCCGGAGGGATCGTGGATGTAGGCGATGCCGCCGGACATGCCCGCGGCAAAGTTTCGGCCGGTGGGTCCGAGGATGACCACGCGCCCGCCGGTCATGTATTCGCAGCCGTGATCGCCGACGCCTTCGACCACCGCCGAGGCGCCGCTGTTGCGCACCGCGAAGCGCTCGGCCGCGACGCCGCGGAAAAACGCCTGGCCGCTGGTCGCGCCGTACAGCGCGACGTTGCCGACGATGATGTTTTCCTCGGGGACAAAAGCACTGTCGCGCGGAGGATAGACGATCACCCGTCCGCCGCACAGGCCTTTACCCACGTAGTCGTTGGCGTCGCCTTCCAACTCCAGCGTGATGCCGCGTGTGGTCCAGGCGCCGAAGCTCTGTCCCGCCGAGCCGGTGAACTTGACGCTGATGGTGTCGTCGGGCAGTCCCGCTTCGCCAAAGCGTTTGGAGACTTCATGGCTGAGCATCGCGCCCACGGTGCGGTCGAGGTTGTTGATCGGCCGCGCCAGTTGCACGGGCTTGCGGGTTTCCAGCGCGGCAGCACTGGCGGCAATGAGATCGCGGTCGAGCACCTCGGCGATGCCATGGTCCTGGGCGATGAGCTTGCGCACCTGCACCTGGGCGTGCGGCTTGCGCGCCGGCTGAAGAATGCTGTCGAGCGCCACGCCGCGTGCTTTCCAGTGGGCGGCGGCGGGTTCGGTTTCCAGCAGGTCCACCCGGCCGATCAGGTCATCGAACCTGGCGATGCCCAGTTGCGCCATCAGCTCGCGTGCTTCCTGGGCGATCATGAACAGGTAGTTGACCACATGCTCGGGCTGACCCTTGAACTTGGCGCGCAGGCGCGGGTCCTGGGTGGCGATGCCGACCGGGCAGGTGTTCAGATGGCACTTGCGCATCATGATGCAGCCGAGGGTGATGAGCGGCGCGGTGGAGAAGCCGAACTCCTCCGCCCCCAGCAGCGCGCCGATGATGACATCGCGCCCGGTCTTGAGCTGGCCGTCGACTTCCAGCCGGACGCGGCTGCGCAGGTCGTTGAGCACCAGGGTCTGATGCGTTTCCGCGAGCCCCAGCTCCCACGGCAGGCCCGCGTGCTTGATGCTCGTCAACGGCGAAGCGCCCGTGCCGCCCTCGGCGCCGGAGACGAGGATGTGATCCGCATGCGCCTTGGCGACGCCGGCGGCGACCGTGCCCACGCCCACCGCGCTGACCAGCTTCACGCTGATGTCCGCGCCGGGGTTGGTGTTTTTCAGGTCGTAAATGAGCTGCGCCAGGTCCTCGATGGAGTAAATGTCATGATGCGGCGGCGGGCTGATGAGGCCCACACCGGGCGTGGAGTGACGCACCTTGGCGATGACTTCATTGACCTTGTGGCCCGGGAGCTGGCCGCCTTCGCCGGGCTTGGCGCCCTGCGCGATTTTGATCTGCAGCACGTCGGCATTGGTGAGGTACCACGAGGTGACGCCAAAGCGTCCCGACGCCACCTGCTTGATGCTTGAGCGCTTGGAGTCGCCGTTGGGCAGGGGAATGAAACGCTGGGAATCCTCGCCGCCTTCACCGGTGTTGGAGCGTCCGCCGAGGCGATTCATGGCGATCGCCAGCGTTTCGTGGGCTTCCTTGCTGATGGAGCCGAAGCTCATCGCCCCGGTGCGGAAGCGTTTGACGATTTCCGCGGCGGGCTCGACCTGATCGAGCGGAATGGCGGCAGCACCTTCGGTCTTGAGCTTAACCAACCCGCGAATGGTGCAGCGGCTGCGGCTGTCCTCATTGCACAGCTTGGCGAACTGGGCGTAGGCTTCAGCGCTGTTGGTGCGGGCCGCCATCTGCAGTTGATGGATGGTCTGCGGATTGAGCATGCGTTTCTCGCCGCCGCTGCGCCAGTGGTATTCGCCGGGGTTGGGCAGCACGCGCAGGCGGCGTTCGGTGCGGGCGGGATAGCCGATGGCGTGCCGGCGCAGGGCTTCCTCCGCGAGCACTTCAAAGCTCACGCCCTGGATGCGGCTGGCGGTGCCGGCAAAGCAGCGGTCGACCACCTGCTGGTGCAAGCCCACGGCCTCAAAAATCTGCGCCCCCTTGTAGCTGGCGAGCGTGGAGATGCCCATCTTGCTCATCACCTTGAGCAAGCCCTTCTGCACCGCCTTCTGGTAATGCTCGACGATCTCATCATCCGTCTGCCGGCGATCCAGCAGCCCGTCGTCGCGCGCCTGCCAGAGCGCTTCATAGGTGAGGTAGGGATTGACCGCATCGACGCCGAAGCCGAACAGCGTGCAGAAGTGATGCACCTCGCGCGCTTCGCCGGTTTCCAGCAGCAGCGCCAGGCGCGTACGCCGGGCTTGCCGCACCAGATGATGATGCACCGCCCCCACCGCCAGCAGCGAACTGAGCGCCACGCGGTCGGGCCCCACCGCCCGATCGCTGAGCACCACGAGGCTGTAACCCTGGGCGATGGCTTCCTCGGCTTCGCGGCAGATGCGGTCGAGCGCTTCGGTCAGCGGCGCTGGGCCACTCAGGCGTGAATAGGTGATGTCGATGATCTTGGCGCGCCAGCCGCGTTGATCCATCAGCTTAAGCTGCGCCATCTGCTGATTGCTCAGGATCGGCGTCTTGAGCAGCAGACGATGACACTGTCCGGGCGTCGTCTGCAGCAGATTGCCTTCCGGGCCAATGTAGGTCTGCAGCGACATGATGACTTCCTCGCGGATCGGATCGATCGGCGGATTGGTCACCTGAGCGAAGAGCTGCTTGAAATAGTCGTACAGCAGCCGCGGCTCATCGGACAGCACCGCCAGCGCGGTGTCATTGCCCATCGAACCCAGCGGCTCCTGGCTCTGCCGGACCATCGGCAGCAGGATGAGGTCCAAGTGCTCGACCGTGTAGCCAAACGCCTGCAAACGGCTGAGCAACTGGTCCTGGCTGTAGCGTTCATACGTCGCCTGCTCCGCCAGATCCTTGAGTTCCAGCCGCTGCTCACTGAGCCAATCGCGGTAGGGACGATGGGCGGCAATCTCGGCTTTGAGTTCCTCGTCGGCGATGATCCGCCCCTGCTCGAAATCCACCAGGAACATGCGGCCCGGCTGCAGGCGCCCCTTGCGCACCACCAGCTCCGGCTCCACCGGCAGCACGCCGACTTCGCTCGCCATGATGACGCGATCATCACTCGTCACGTAGTACCGGCTGGGACGCAGACCATTGCGGTCGAGCGTCGCGCCCACGTAGTGTCCGTCGGTGAACACGATCGAAGCCGGCCCGTCCCACGGCTCCATCAGGTTGCTGTGGTATTCATAAAACGCGCGTTTGGCGCGGCTCATCGACTCATGGTTCTCCCACGCCTCGGGCACCATCATCATCATCGCCTCAGGCAGCGGCCGACCCGCCATCAGCAGCAGTTCCAGCACGTTGTCGAACATGCCTGAGTCGGAGGTGGTCGTGTCGATGATCGGGCGCAGCTTCTGGAACTCGCCGTGGAACAGGCTGCTGTCCATCATGCCTTCGCGGGCGGTGATCCAGTTGACGTTGCCCTTGAGCGTGTTGATCTCGCCGTTGTGGCTCATGAAGCGCATCGGCTGGGCGCGGTCCCAACTCGGAAACGTGTTGGTGCTGAAGCGCGAGTGCACCATCGCCACGTGGGTCACGTAGTCGGGGGCGTGCAGGTCGTCGTAGTACGCGGACAACTGCACGCTGGTGAGCTGGCCCTTGTAGACGATGACCTTGCTGGAGAAAGAGCAGGCGTAGAAGCCGGCAATGCCGCGCTGCCGCAGCGTGTGGGCGGTCTGCTGGCGGATGAGATACAGCCGGCGCTCGAAGTCGTCGCCGAAGCAATCGTCGCCGGCGGCAATGAAGACCTGTTCGACCGTCGGCTCGGTGCGCCGGGCGCTGGGGCCGATGTCCGCGCGGTCGGCATTGGTCGGCACCACGCGGAAACCCAGCAGTTTCTGCCCCTCGGCGACGATGAACTGTTCGAGCACCTGCCGACATTGGGCGCGGGCTGCTTCATCGCGCGGCAGGAACAGCATGCCCACGCCGTAGTGACCGGGCTGAGGCAGCTTCGCGCCAAACGCTTCCTGCGCCACGCGGCGGAGCAGGGGATCAGGCAGCGCGGTGAGGATGCCCGCGCCGTCGCCGGTGTTGGCTTCGCAGCCACAGGCGCCGCGGTGGTCCATGCGCGAGAGCATGGTCAGCGCGTCCTCGACGTACTGGTGCGACTTCTCACCCTTGATGTGCGCGATCAAGCCCACGCCACAGGCGTCCTTCTCCAGCGCCGGGTCGTACAAACCCTGGGCGGGTGGGAAGTCGCGCAGCGTGGGCTGCGGCTGCTCGGATGGGGATGGAATGGATGACGAACTCATGCCTGGCCTCCCACCAGGCGCGAAGCCTGGGACTGCTCGGTCGGGGTTGCTTCGGGCGCGCTGCCTTCGGGCAGATCGGTCTGCGGGCCGGCGTGCCGAAGCAGGAAATCCACAAACGCCTGCACCGCCGGGGTGAACTGGCGCGGCGCGCCCTTGCGGCGGTGGTAAATGATGCCCAGCGGGCGCGTCAGCGGCGGGGTCAACGGCACCATCGCCAGTTGCCCGTTGCTCACCTGCGCCAGCACCGTGCGCCGGGGCAGAATGGCGAACGCATCGGTGACTTCCACCGCGTTCTTGATGGTGTCGATGTTGTCGAACTCATTGAGCACGCGCGGGGCGGCATGGTTCTCACGCAGGTAGCGCCGAATCCGCCGCGCCACCGGCAGCGTGGACTCGAAGGCGATCATCGGAATCGTCTCCAGGTCCGCCGGCTCAAGCATGTCGCGCTCCGCCAGCTCGTGATCGCAGTGGCACACCACCACCATCCGCTCATCGCGCAGCGGTATCACGCCCACATCCGGCCAACGCTGCGGGTAGGACAGAATGCCCAGGTCGCAACGCTCCTGCCGCACCGCGTCGTACACCTCGTCGGGCCGCTTGTAGTGAATGTCCACCTTGACCTGCGGGAAGGCAGCTTCAAACGCTTCCTCAATGTGGTTGAGCAGGTCGATGCCCGCGGAGTAGATGGCTTCGATCTGCAGATGGCCGCTGGGTCCGCCGCGCATCTGGCCGATGCGTTGGGTCAGCAGGTCGAAGCGTTCGACCAGCTCGCGCGCCTCGGCGTAGAACACCGCCCCGGCGGAAGTCAGCGCCAGCGGCCGAACCGAGCGGTCGATGAGCTTGGCGCCCAGCTTCTGCTCCAGAGCGCTGATGCGCTGACTGACCGCCGACTGGGTCAGACCATGCTCGCCCGCCGCCTGGCTGAAGCTCTGGAAGCGAGCGACATCGCAAAATAGTCGAAGCGTATCCATGGGGTTGAGGATGCTACAGAATTAACTGGATTAATCAAGATTTCATTTACGATTAAAAAAACTAATACTTTGAACCCAAGACCGCGTTCGCCTGATCCGCGAAAACCGCATGGGATCAGACGTAAGCTTCTATAAATTCAAATCTTGCGATTTGCTCCCGAGATCAGTCGCCACCTGCGGAGCATTGTCGCCAGCCCCATATGATATCCACTAGCCGTCTTTCCGGCAATTGAAATCAAGCTGTGTAGGAACTCAATAGAAGTGTCACGGTCATTATGACAATAGAAGTGTCAGGG
>CAZSBB010000034.1:0-68704 GCA_964605235.1 uncultured Phycisphaeraceae bacterium | reverse complement strand
CCAGGCTTTGCATGACTTTGGGTAACGTCGGCCGCGGCTGGGCATCCAGCATTTTCCGCATGAGTTCCGCGGTGCGCCCGAACACCAGCGCCGGGTCCTGCCCGCGCAAGCTCGCATCAAACGGCTCAGGCACCAGCAGGCCCTGATACCCCACCGCGCGCAGCGCCGCGATGAAACCCGCGCTGTCGATCACGCCGGTGGTCATCGGCAGGGCGCGCTCCAGATCCTCCAACTGCTCCACCGGCACCCCGGCGGGCGCGTCGTTGACATGCACATACAGCAGCCGCGAACTCGGCATGGCGCGGATGTCTTCCACCGTGCCCAGCGACGTATGCCAATGCCAGCAGTCCAGCAGCACGCCGACGTTTTCGCCCAGCGCGTCGCACAGCTCCAGCATCTGTTCGAGCGTGTGAATAAAGCTGTAGCGCCTGCCCACGCGCAGCGTGCGCGGGCCCAGGAATTCCAGCGCGAGCTGGCCGCCCGCATCCGCCAACTGCTGGGCGAGCGGCTTTAGGCGCTGCTGGTGCCAGCGGAAGTTGTCGCGGTAGGAAAGCTCATCGCTGGCGGGCCGCAGCCAGGTCAGGCAGGTGAGGTTGCCCAGCGTGCGCGCCTGCGCCAGCCGGCGGGGAAACTGCGCCACCACGGCCGCATGCTCGGCATCGCTGCCGCGCCAGTGGTTGTCGAGCTGCCACCCCCCCGCCTGTAAACCATGCTGATCCAACAGCGCCCGCGCGACGGCAGCGTCGGCGTCCAGCGCCAGCCCCGGTTCTGCCGCGGCAAACCCCGCCGCCTGCGCCAGCGGCAGCCATTGCTCCAAATCCAAGGTGACGCCCAACTTGCCCGCCGCCAGCGCCAGTTGCATGTCAATTGCTCCAAGCAGTTAGCCCGGCTGCTTTACCGGGAGTCGATGAAACGACTGATGGATCGGATATTACCGCACAATTCACGCTGCATGTGCATAAAACCCTTGCATTATGCCGCGCCTCGGGCTAGCATTCAACTGCTACAAGCAGTTAGTGCAGCAGGTGAATATCGCCATGGCCAAATATCAGAAAGTCGTCGAGCGCATCACCCGGCTGATCGAGCGCCAGCAATTGCAGCCGGGCGCGCCGTTGCCGTCGGAGCGGGACCTGGCGCGGCGGTTCGGCGTGGCGTACGGCACGGTTCGGCTGGCGAACGACTTTCTCATCCGGCAGGGTGTGATTGAGCGCCAGCAGGGCCGGGGCACCTTCGTCGCCCAGCCCGTGGCGGCTCCCGCACCGGTCGTGAAGCAGGAGCACAGCCAGCGCCGGCTGGGGTTGCTCAGCGTCGAGATGGGGGCGTACGAATCGCCCTACCTGCGGGCGATGATTTTTCATCTCCAGCGCCTGGTGCAGAACGCCGGCTACGAACTGATTGTCGAGCAACTGGAAATCGAACAGCTCGTGCAGGGCAAGCTGCCGCGCATGGTGCGCCGGGCGTCGGTGGACGGCATCTTCGTGTACGGACGGGTGCGCCAGCATCACATTCGTTTTCTCGAAGAGCAGCCGTTGCCGTTTGTGCTGGTGGGCAATCGTCCGGTGGAGCCGACGGTGCCGCAGGTGCGCATTGATGCCCAGGGCATGGGCTACCAGATCACCCGGGCGCTGCTCCAGGCGGGGCGCGATCCGGTGTGGTTCGACGCCGACCCCGCCAACACCGATTACCAGGCGGGCCAGGAAATGCTGCGCGGGCACACGCAGGCGCTGCATGAGATCGCCGGCCCGGGCGCGCCGCTGCACTTGTGCTCGGTGCGCATGCAGCGGGTGGACGGCGCCGCCGAGCAACTGCTCGCCTCCGACCTGCGCCACAGCGCGTTCATTGTGCAGGACTGGGCGGCGTCATTGCTGATGGTCACGCTGGCGATGCGCGATCTGGCGCGGCTGCGGCAACTGCTGGTGGTGCCGGTGCCGTTCGATGAGCTGACCCGCCAGGTGCAGGGCCCCAACGTCATGCAATGGGAAGGCCAGCATGACGTCAACGATCTGGCGGTCCCGGCGGTGCGCGTGCTGCTGGATCGGGTGGAAGGGCGCAGCACGCAGGTCGCCAGTGTGCAGATCAATTTTGAATGTCAACTGCTGGGCCTGACGCCGGAGCCGCGGATGCGTTGCCGCTCGCGCGTCGAGCCGTATGTCCCCAGTCCCATCGTTCCCGCCGAGCCGGTCGGCTGGGCGTGAAGCCTGTTCCCGGCCGCGGGGGCTGCCGGGCGTTGGGATGTGGTGACGCCGAGAAGTTGTGACGTTGTGCGCGTGCCGAGGATTCCCGTCGATCTGGAGCAGCAACGTGAACCGCCACCGCCTGCCGCGAGCCTTCACCCTCATTGAACTGCTGGTGGTGATTTCCATCATCACCCTGCTCATCGCCGTCCTGCTGCCGGCCTTGCGCACGGCGCGGGAAGCCGCCCAGGAATCCATCTGCCGCTCCAATCAGCGGCAAGTCGGGCTGGCGTCGCTGAGCTACGGGCAGGACAACGCGGATGTCGTGCTGCCCAACAACTATCCGACCAATTCCTACTGGCAATGGAAGCTCGAGCCCTACCTGACCAGCGGCGTGACCCTGAGCTACACCCAGGTCGCCGCGGCGGCGTGGGATTGTCCGAGCAATCCTTCGCAGGTTTCCGCGCCCAATCGGCGCAACGCCACCCGCCTGAGCTTTCGCGCCATGGCGACCTACTGCCACAGCCAGCCCGCGCCCCGCCGCGCCGATGTCTACCGCCCCAGCGACAAGGTGCTGTTGTTTGAAGCCAAAATCGACTACTCCGCCAACGGCGTCTCCGGGCCGTTCTACATCTCCACCAACTCCACCCAGGACAACGGCTTCTTCCACCGCGGCTCCTTCATGAATGTCACCTTCATCGATCTGCATGGCGCGACCGCCGAGTTCAACCACCTGATGTTCAACTACCCCAGCGGCACCAAACGGCACTGGGCGTATGCGGAGCCTTGATTGCTCGCGTGTCGTCTTGTCCTGCGAACCCGCCCTCTGATCGTCCGGCAGAGCCACTGACCCCGGAGCCAGCCCATGAAACGCGCCCGCGCACCCCTGGCCTTCACGCTCATCGAACTGCTGGTGGTGATCTCCATCATCTCCCTGCTGATCTCCATCCTGCTGCCGGCGCTGAGCAAAGCCCGGGAGGCGGCGCGGGTGATCCGCTGCGCCGCCAATCAGCATCAACTGGCCATCGCCCTGACCGCCTATGCCCAGGACACCGGCCAGTGGGTCGCCCCCTCGGTGGATCCCGAGGAATACAACATCTACGACTACGCCTACAAGCTCGATGTCTATCTGGAACCGGGCAGCAAACCGGCGCCGAGCAAACGCACCGCGACTTACTCGGCGGCGTGGGACTGCCCCAGCCATCCCTCGCCGATCCTCTACGCGCCCAACGGCCGGAGCAATCGCACGCTGAGCTTCCGCGTCAACCGGGAAATGAACCAGAAAAACATCGGGACCACCGCCACCTGGAATCCCCGGCTGCATGAAGTCAATCAGCCGCAACGCAAAGTCGTGCTGGCGGAAGTGGACACCGACTGGAGCAGCAGCTGGATCAACTATTTCTACGTTGGCCAGACGAACAAAGGCTTCTACCACGAAGAGCGGCTGCACAACATCCTGTTCGTGGACATGCACGTGCAGACGCTCGCCGCCGAGCATCCGTTGTTCATCGCGTCGCAGAACCTGGCGGTCTACTGGAAGCCGTGAAGCCCCCCGCCCCGGCCTGGTGTTGTTGAGGACGATCCTGGTGATGCAGTCATTTCATGGGTGGTGTGTGCTGGCGGTGGTGCTCGCGGCCGGTGGGTGGAAGGGTTCGCCGACCCGCGCCGATGACCTGCGCCCGATGGCGGCGGTGTTCGCTTCCTACCAGGCGGACACCTTCCGCAATGAGCTGGCGTGGCCGCTGGATTTGTATGCCGACAGTCGGCGCGGGGAACAGCAGTTCCTCAACGACCTGCTGCCGGGGCTGGACCGCTACCGCGCGCTGCTGATCGGCAAACAGGGGGCGCCGGCTCTCGATGCAGCACAACTGGAACAACTGGGCCAGTGGATCGACACCGGCGGCATCCTGCTGCTGGAGGTGACGACCGGGCAGAAGCTGTTTGCCACGCACCAACCGGCGTGGCTGGGACGCACCCGCTGGGCGGCGCGCGACGTGACGATTGATCCCCGGCTGGAAATCGAGCCCCATGCGCTCACCGCAGGCATCGACCTCGACGGCCTGCTGCGCATGGTGCTCGGACAGGCGGATCGCCTCGGTCGGCGTGCCCCGCGCCGCCTGCTGGGACTCGACGGAACAGAAGGCGGCCAAGCGCTCATCCATGCCGACGGCGTCGCCCTGCTGTGGATTCGGCGACACGGCAAAGGCTGCATCATCGCCCTGGGCGGCGAGTTCTCCCCCACCGCCCGCGTGCCCGGCGTCAAGCAGGGAACCATCGGCTATTCCCTGGCGCCCATGGCTGTCACTTTCTGGGAAAACCTGCGGGCAGACCTGCACCTGACCCGCCGTTCGCAGGTCATTGCCCAGGCCCTTGCCGCCCAACCCGCCACGCTGTGGTGGCGCGACATCGGCGAAAACATCTCCGGCGGCGGCGCTGCCTTGCCGCCGGCGCCCAGTGCTGCCGAAGCGCTGACGGAAATCAGCGCCGACCTGGGCCGGGGCGAGCATCTCTGGCGTGAAGTGTTTCTCTCGCTGGGGCAAACCAGTCCGGGCGTGCGTTTTGCCGTCGATGCGCTCACGGGGCCTGAAGGCGCGACGCTGCCGGGCGACAGCGTGCAGGTGCAGGTGCTCGCGCAGCCGCCGCTGTTGTTTGGTTACATGACCAATCAGCCGCCGCGGCCGGGATACACCAAAGCCCCGCTGTACCTGACGCCGCTGACGCATCTGCCGCCGTTTGGGGAAGCGACGGTGGACCTGAATGGGCCCGAGACGTACACGCTCTGGCTGCGGCTGTCCGCGCCCGGCAATGCCGCGCCGGGGGAATACCGCGGCACGCTGAAAGTCAGCAGCGCCAACGGAGAATTGACCGGCGTGCCGTTGCGGCTGCGCGTCTGGCCGATGCATCTGCCGGGGCCGGAGCTATTGGAGTTCGAGTACGAGCATGCGTTTGAAGTGATGCCCGGCGGGAGTCTGCTGCAGCCGCGCGGCGAACCGAACCATTACAACGATCCGCAACTGCTGGCGCGCTGCCAGGCGCAGCTGCCCGAGTACGCCATCAGCGTCGGCCAGAACTATGGCTACCACCTGCTGGGCTACGGCGCCGTGCAGGTGCGCCGGCGCGACACCGGCGAACCGCTGCCCGCCGGCGGTTCTCGCGCTGCCGACTGGCTGCGCACGGACCCGCTGCCGCCGCTGGATTTTTCTTATCTCAACGAGCAATACCTCGACGGCGCGCTGGCGGCGGGACTCAAACGCTACGCCAGCAATTACGTGCCCGGCGCGGACCATCTGCTGCAATGGGCGCGGCTGGTGGAGCCGGGCGCCAAGGTGCTCAGCCCCGCGCACCAGCGCATGATCGTCTGGTACCTGGGCGAGTACTACCAGCATCTGCGCGAGCGCGGCTACGTCGATCCCACCATCAAAACCATGGACGAGTTCACGCCTGAATCAGTCGATGCTTTCGTGCGCAGCGCCGGCGTGCTCAAGCAGACCGGTTTTCGCGTTTACACCACCACGCCCAGCGTGATGTTTGACGCTGACAGCGTGCGGAAGCTCGACCCGGTGCTGGATATCTGGATGGGGCATGTGTACGTGCAGCCCTACCGCGCGCTGGCGCGTGAAGTGCTGGGCATCGAGCTGGACCCGAGCGATCAGGAATGGCCTTACAGCGCTTCGAGCGTGCCGGGGCTGACAGTGCTCAGCGGTCGGCCGTGGGGCTGGCTGGCGGCGAAAAATCGCTGCGTGGGTTTCCATTTTCACCACTTTTTCCGCTGGTATCAGAACGATCTGCAGCCGGCGCTGGCGGGTTCGGATCGGCTGTATGTTTCGCCGGCCGCGTTGACTTACGCCAGCACGGTGTTTCAGGGCCGCTACTACGCGCAGCTGCTGCATCTGCTGGATGTCGCCCGCCAGCGGGGCGCCGACGCGGCGAAGGTGGACGCCCTGGCGCACGCGGCCGACCTGCTCGTGAGCGATGACCCGCAGGCGCTGATCCCCACGCAGAGCAAGACATCGTCACCCGCCAAGGCGTCAGGCGTGGATGTGGAGCAATGGTGGCCGTATGCCGTCGCCCCGCGCGATGCAGCGAGCTATGAACGCGCCAAGGTGCGCGTGTTTGAGTTGCTTCAGGAACTCGCCCCGCTGCTGGGCGACCTCAAGCCGAGTGTGACCTATGGCAAGCTGACGCTGGTGCAGGATGGGCAGCGCACGTTCGAACTGGTTCCCGCCAAGAGCGAATGCTGGGCGCCGCTGCAGGACCAACTCACAGCATGGTGTGGCCCAACGCTGCCAACCGCGCCCCAGCCCAGCGTGCGGCTGGTGGCGGGTGTGCGTGAAGATGCTGCGGTGGCGGCGCTGCTGCCGCGGCTGCAGGGGCGGGTCACCGAACACTATCCCAGCGCCAATGACTACGCGGTGTTCGTGCTGGCCGACGCGCAGCCGGCGACGGTGTTGATCGTCGGTGGCGATCCGGCGGGCGTCGCCAAAGGCGCGCGGCTGTGGACCAAACTGCTGACCTTGGAAAATCGGCTGTGATCTATGTAGGTCCGGGCGCGCCCGGACACGGCCGCCGAGGGTGATCCCTGTCCGGGCAAGCCTGGACCTACAGGAAGCTGGATTCGTGGTGATCGTCAGTGCAGGAGTGACGGCATGAGCTTGCGGAAAGCGTCTCCCCCACGGGTGGGCTTGTCCTATGTCAACGTCGATGTTCGGCATCACGCCGACGGCACCGTCAGCACGCGCGGATACTTTCATCCGACCGCCAAAGAGCTGGCGTGGCAGCAGGCGACAGTGCCGCAGATGCGGCGCGGCGGGGTTCGGCTGGTGCTGTTGTCCCACGGGCTCAATGACCAGGAAATGCTCCCGCCTGCGATGCACGTGGAATACATGCTGCGCTGCTATGCCGACCTGATCGCCAACGCCCAGGCGCATCAGCAATGTCAACTGATCCGCACCCGCGCGGACGTGCAGCAACTGAGCAAGACCGACCGTCTGGGCATCGTGCTGCACATGACCGGCTGCCCGGTGAATGGCTCCATGCAGGCGCTCGAAGGTTTCGCGCAGCTCGGGGTGCGCAGCATCCATCCCTTCCACCACGACACCGCCATCGGCGGGTACTGGTACGCCCCGGGCAAGCTGGGACTCGAACCGCTGGGCAAGCAGATCATTCGCACCATGGAGCGGCTGCATCTGCTGATCGACACCGCCCACGCCAGCGACCGCGGTTTCCGCGATGTGCTGCGGATCGCCAGGTCGCCGATCCTCGATTCCCACGCCGGCTGCCGGGCGATTCTGCCCTCGGAGCGCAATCGCACTGACGCCCAGCTCCGCGCGATTGCCGCGACCGGCGGCGTGGTGGGGGTGCATTTCGGTTCGCCACTGCTGGCGCCGGTGGGGCAACATCCCGCGCGGCAGAAACTGCTCCAGGACCTCACGCGCCGGGTGGCGAAAATGCGCCGGCAATTCAAGGGCGATCCTTATGGCTTCCTCGCAGCGCGGTATGACCCGGACGTCTGGTCCCAAGCGCTGGGCGGCGCGGTGGAAGACGGCATCGAGCCGGCGCGGGCGACGCTGAGCCAGATGGTGGACCATGTGGAACGGATGATTGAAGTGGCGGGCATCAACCACGTCTGCATCGGCAGCGACTACAGCCTGGGCAGCATCTGCGACAGCGTGCGGACGGCGGACCAGTTGCCCAATCTCAGTGACGAACTCAAACGGCGCGGCTACAGCGCCCGCGAACGTGACCAGGTGTTGTACGCCAACCTGCAGCGGCTGCTGGCGCAAGTCCTGCCGCGCGGGTGAGGCGTCGTGTTATGTGGTTTTCCTTGATGATGGGAAGGATGGTTTTCGATGAGTCAGCGTGAAGCAGTGCTGCAGAGCAAGGGTTATGAGATCACCCCCCTGCCCCCCGCCAGCGCCAAGTTCCTCGAGCGTGTGGTGCTCAACGGCAACACCGCGTATGTCTCCGGGCACACGGCGGGCAAAGGCAAGGTGCCCTCGGCGGTGACCGTGGAGCAGGGCTATCAGTTTGCCAGCAACGCCTGCGCGGCATGTCTGCGCTCGGTGCGCGAAAAGCTCGGCTCACTCGACCGCGTGGAGCGCGTGCTGCGCGTCACCGGCTACGTGAATGCTGACATCGACTTCACCGATTGCAGCCAGGTGATCCACGGCGCGTCGGACCTGCTGCTGGAAGTGTTCGGCGAACAAGGCAAACACGCCCGCACCGCGGTGGGCATGATGCAACTCCCTGGCGGCACCGCCGTCGAAATTGAAATGATCCTGCAAGTCAAACCCTAGCCCCGCGGAATTGCCCATGTACCGATTTGCTGAACGAGCCGCGCGCGTCAGCAAGCGGTTGACGATGTGGTGTCCCGCTGCTGCGGCTGCGCCGCAACCCCTTGCTGACGCGCGGGGCTCGTCAAAAAAGTACCTGCATCGGCCCTGACAACTGGAGCTATCTGATGAATGGCAGTTCGCTGAGCGTGATGCTGGCCCTGCTGCTGGGCATGAGCATGATCAAAATGGCAACGCCGGCCTGGGCGGAGGAGCCCGCGTTCAAGTCGCATCCGCCCCAGCGGGCTTTGCCCACCGCCAGCACGCGCCCGCTGGCGGCAGGGCCACGGAAGTATGTCGATCCGCAGCGGGGCGATGACGCCCGGGGCGATGGCTCGGAAGCCCAGCCGTGGCGCACGATCAATCATGCGCTGACCTTGCTCAGCGCGGGCGACACGCTGCTGCTGCGCGGCGGGACGTACTTTGAAAACGTCTACTGTGCGGTGGCGGGCACCGCGGAAAAACCCATCACCATCCGCAGCCATCCAGGAGAGCTGGCGATCATCGACGGCGGGTTGCCGATTTTCCAGACCGATCCCGCCAGCGCGTGGGAACCGGCGCCCAATGGACCGGCCGATGAGTTCCAGTCCACCGCCAGCTACCGCAACCTGCGCGATGTGGTGGGACGGTTCGGCGATTCGCTGGTGGGCCTGCAGACTTACTGGTATCGCATGGACCTGCAGGCGACCAATGAGTTGTGGATCACCAATCCGAAAACATTCGTGGAGCCGATGTACTGCGGGCCGGGGCTGTGGTACGACAAGCAGACCGGGAAGATTCACGTGCGTTTGGCGCACACGCAACTGCAATTGCCCGAGAGCGTGGGCTATCAGGTGACGCGCTACCAGGGCGCGACGGACCCGCGCACGCTGCCGCTGGTGGTGGCGCCGTTCAACAGTTTGCCGCTGTATGTCGATCAGGCGATGTACGTGAACTTCCAGGACCTGGCGGTGCGCGGCGGCGGGCTGATCACCGTGAAGCTGAATTTCTCGGTGCATGTGAATTTCGACCGCTGCACCATCTATGCCGGCGGTTACGGCGTGTGGGCCAAGGGCGCCGGGCCATTGCAGATGACCAACTGCGGGGTGTTCGGGATGATCGCCCCGTGGATGTTCCGCACGGAGAATGTGAGCTACGCGTACTCGCCCAAGGTGTATCCGCCGTTTCTGGAAGGCGCCGCGGAGCCGGAGCGCAGCGGGTTCAGCCACACCAAGCGCGCCGAGCCGCGCGTGGTGCGGCACATCGCCCGGCTGCCGACGCATGCGGTGCTGGTGACCGAAGGCGGCTTCGAGTTTGAGACGTTTTACTACCCGCTCAACCACGACTGGGACATCAGCCACTGCGAGTTCACCGACGGGCACGACGGCGTGTACCTGTCGGGGCGCGACATCCATTTCCATCACAACCTGGTGGACCGGATGCAGGACGACGCGGTGTACGTGAGCAGCCCCACGCCGTTCATCACTGACGGGTTGTACGTGTACCAGAACCTGATCCGCACCTGCGTGGCGGGTTTCGGCGCGCATGCGCGGGGTGGCCCGGGCGGGAAGATTTACCTGTTCCGCAATGTGGTGGACATGCGGCAGATGCTGCAGTTCGGCAGACCGACGGACAAGAAACCCGAGGGCAACATCTTCCCTGGGCATCTGGCGTGGCTGGTGCACAACCCGGACCACATCATCTCGATGGAACACATCTACATGTACCAGAACACCACCGTCACGCAGATGGGGCATATCCTCGGAGCGTACGGCGCGGGGATGCCGATGCACCTGCATCCGCAGGCGGAACGTCGGGTATTCAACAATCTGCATGTGTATTTCGGCGGCCGACAGTATCCCAAGGCGTGGGGCTACAAACGCGACGCCGCCAACCTGGCGCTGGACGCCAACCTGCATTGGCATTGCGATCCGAGCGTGAAAGCGCCGGCCGACTACTTCGCCTCCAGCCGCAACCATCCGCTGTCGGAAGCGAACAAGGCGCACTACCCCGAGGGCTGGGATGCACATTCGCTGATTGGCGATCCGGCGCTGCGGCGGTTCGACCTGGCGGGAGATTGCGACCTGCGCCCGGGCGTGCACAGCAGCGCCAACGGCGCGGGGATCGTGTTGCCCGCCGACTGGCCCGACCCGCTGCGGCCGGCGGATGGTTCGCGGCCGGACATCGGCGCGTTGCCGGCGCAGGGTGAGCCGCTGCGAGTGGGCATTGATGGTCGCACGACTGCGGGGCAATGGTGACCCGCGCTGCGAGTTCCGGGGGGCGGGCTCCGGGGGGGCTCCGGGGGGGCTCCGGGGGGGATTGTCGTTTGCCCGTTTTGCGCCTTGCGCTATACTGTGCAATCAGTAAGGTTTAGTCCCGCTGCTGTCTGTGTCCAAAGGATTGTTTGCCATGCCCCACATCATTGCTGAGCCGTGCGTCGGAACCAAAGACACCGCCTGCGTGGAAGTCTGCCCGGTCGACTGCATCCATCCGACCAAGGACGAGGCGGATTTCGAAGGCGCCAAGCAGCTTTACATTGATCCGGACACCTGCATTGACTGCGGGTTGTGCGTCGACGAATGCCCGGTCAAAGCCATTTTCCCGGAAGAAGACCTGCCCGAGGAATGGTCCGGCTACGTGCAGATCAACGCCGACTGGTACAAGAAGTAAACCCGTCAGCCCGCCTTTAGCCGCGTGGATGGGGTCGCACCTCCGGCCGGTCTGTTGACATGACCGGGCGGCCGCGGTTCCCGGCGGTTGGAGGTCGCCATGGCCAAGCGTCCGCTTGTCATCATCACCGAGACGCTGGACGATGCATGCGCCCAGTGGCTATGCCAGCGCGCCGACGTCCGCCGGGTGCGCCACGACAGCGCGGATTTCGCCGGGGCCCTGGCGCACGCCGAGGGCCTGGTGGTGCGCACCTACACCCAGGTGAACCCCGCCCTGCTGGCGCAGGCGCCCAAGCTGAAAGTGGTTGGCCGGGCGGGCGTGGGATTGGACAACATCGATGTGCCCGCCTGCCGGGCGCGCGGCGTGGAGGTGGTCTACACTCCGGACGCCAACACGCAGGCGGTGGTGGAATACGTCATCGCCCTGATGCTCGATGTGCTGCGTCCCCGCCCGCGCTTGAGCAGCGCCCCGTCGCCCGAGCAGTTTCATGAACTGCGCCAGCAGGCGGTCGGGCCGCAACTGGAGCGTTTGACGCTGGGCATTCTGGGTTTTGGCCGCATCGGCAAACGACTGGGCAAGGTCGCCAGCGCGCTGGGCATGAAAGTGCTCGCCCACGACCTGCTGCCGGCCGCGCAATTGCGGGCGCTGGTGGATTACCCGGTGGAACTGGTTGATCTGTCGACGCTGGCGCAGGCGAGCGACATTTTCACGATTCATATTGATGGCCGGGCGAGCAACCGGGGCTTTGTGAATGCGCAGGTGCTCAGCCAACTGAAGCCGCCGCGGCTGCTGATCAATGCCGCGCGGGGGATGCTGGTGGACAATGCGGCGCTACGGGCGTGGGCGCAGGCGCACCCGGACTGCACGATCGCGCTGGATGTGCACGAGCCGGAGCCGATTCCCGCCGACTATCCGCTGTTGGGGTTGAGCAACGTGCAATTGCTGCCGCACCTGGCGTCACGGACGCATGAAGCGTTGGAGAACATGAGCTGGGTGGTGCGCGACGTATGGGCGGTGCTGGCGGGGGAAACGCCGACTTATCCCGCCGAGGGTTGAGCGGCCGTGCTTCGGATGGCGTCAACGTCGCGTCGCGGCAAACAACGGCAGCGTCGCCCCATTCGAAATGCCGCCACGGGAAATGCCCACCAACTCGGTTTTGAGAAAATCGGCTACTTGGCGTGCCTGACGCAGGCAGGAACCCAGATTGGATATCGCCAATTCGTGCATGACGGCGTGATGGGTGTTCTTCATGGGCACAGTTTCAAGTTGAAAATCGAACTGCGCGGTCAGTTGACGGACTTCTGGCGCATCGTCATAGGTCATCAGCACTGGTCCTCTGACTTTGCTCATCATGGCGAACAGTGAACGATGACTGATTTGGCTGTGACGGTACAGCCTGCTGCCTGCCCGTTTGCCGCCGGCGGTATAGGGTGGATCGACGAAAAAAGCACACGTGGTTTGGTGACGATGTTTCGCCAGCAACTCAAAAGCGTCGCATTGGTGGAATTCCAGCCGATCGCGCATGGCATGGATGTCGCCAATGCGTCGGATTAAGGTGTCCGGATACCAGCGCGACCCCACGCCCTTGCCCTGTTCGCCTTGACGAACCAGTGCAGCCCCGGGCGCGAGAATGCCGCCGCGTTGCGTACGATTGCGCAAGATCGTTTGAAATGCCAGTTCCCGCAGTTCCGCGGGAGGCTTCGATAGTTCCGCCTCAACATTTGCGCGGCTCATGCGGAAATCGGCAATGCGTGCGCAAAGCCACTCGGCGTCGTCACTCAACATGACCCGCCATACCGCCGCCACCGCCGCATCGAGTTCGCCCAAGATCACGCGCTCCGCGAGGCCTTCGGCGGCTACGGTCAAGCCCACGATGCCGCCCCCGGCGAATGGTTCCACGAAACGGCGCGGGCGGCGCGGTAACGACTTCATCCAGCAACGAAGGTACGGCACAAACCACGTCTTGCCGCCCGGGTAACGGAATGGACTGCGCTGGGGCACCGATGCTACATTGACTACGGATTTGTTGGCTCGCTGAGGCATGGGTTCTATGTCCACTTTCCGCATTGCCGAAATTTTTGGTTATTCCGTAGCAGATCATACCGTGACAGCGCGGCGAGATCGACAGCGTCAGCATTGTCCTTTTCGGAATGCCAAATGCACGAAAAATTCTTCGACCGACCCGCTGGGAATTTGCACACTTGAACGGGATGATCGCCTGGCGACGGTTTGTCCAATCCGCTTTCAGCAAAATCAACAGATCTTTCGCGATGTCGGACGTCTGGCATTCGGCCCTCAACAGCAAATCCTGGTTACCCCCGAATTGAGCATTTTAAGAGTTGAGCACCGGTTGCCAGATGGAACCAAGCGAAGCAAGCGCGTAGGTAAAATTGATTTTCTGATTTCTCGGCTTGATGATGCTGGCGAACCAGTCGATTTTGCGGCTCTGGAAGTGCAGGCCGTTTACTTCTCAGGGCATAGCCTCAAACCCGCTTTCAAAGAGTTCGTTCGATCCGGTCAATTGCCTCCTGAATCCGCGCGACGACCGGATTGGCGCTCCTCCGCGCAGAAACGGCTGATGCCACAACTCGCGCTGAAAGTGCCGGTTTTCCGGCGCTGGGGAAAACGTTTCTTCATTGCGGTTGACAGCCACTTTTTCAATTCGCTGCCGACCATGAAACGTGAAACCACCATCGAAAACAGTGAGATTTCCTGGCTGGTTTATCCTTTCAACAAACAAGGGGAAACGTTTACGATCGGTGACCCCGACGTTCATTTCACCGTATGGGATGAGGTTCAAAGTGCGCTGCGTGAAGGCCAAGCGCCGGAACCGGCCGATGTTTTGGCTGATATCAAGCGTAAACGCAACAAGGCCGGACTGGTGCTCCGTGTGTGATCACTATACGGCCCCCGCGGAACTCAATATCCAATCACACGCTGCCAGCAGATCGTCAACTACCGACAGTGTTGGGTGTTGGCGACGGCATTCGGCCTCCATCCTCTGGCCATGGCCGGTGCGCACCAGGATGCTCCGCACCCCGGCGGCAGCAGCGGCCTGCACATCGGTGAGGTTGTCCCCCACCATCCAGGCGTCGGCGAGGTTGGCTGCAAAACAATCGGCAATCTCGTGCAGCATGGTCGGCTTGGGCTTGGCGCGCGCCAGGGTGTGGTACTGCGGCAGGCACGCCCAGTCGCCCGCGTCGGTGGCGTACCAGATGGCGTCCAGCCGGGCGCCGGCCTGGGCGTGCAGCAGCCGCGCCATGCGGTCGTTGGTCGCCTGCATGACCTGCGCGGGAAAGTAGCCATAGCCCACCGCGCTCTGGTTGGTCACCACCACCACGCGTTTGCCCGCGTCATTGAGCCGGCGTATCGCCTGGGCCGCGCCCGGCAGCAGTTGCATGGCTTCCGCGCCGGCGTGGAAGCTGGGGCGGTCATTGATGACCCCGTCGCGGTCGAGAAACACCACCGGCCGGCGCGCGCCCGCGTCAGCGCCCAACTCGTGCATTTCCACCTGACAGGTCTGGCCCTCGTCCTGCAGGTCGTAAATCCGCCAGCGGAACGGCGGCTTGCAGAACGCGGGGGTGACGGCGAAATAGCAATTGCCCTCGCGGGTGAGGTCCGCTCCGGCGTGATAGTGGCCGCTGAGGCACAGGCGGACGCGCGGCGCTGCCGCGAGCTTCTCACGCAGGAAGTCGCACTCGGCGTAAGCATGGGGATAGCTCACGTCGTGATGATTGTGCATCAGGTAATGCTGCAGATGCACCTGCGGCAGGCCGGCGGTCGCCGCCACCAGCTCGTTCCACAACAGCCGCTGCGGAATGAACCGGCGGGGAATGTGGCCCTCGTGCTCGTGGTCGGTGAAGCGCGCCAGCCGATAGCCGGCCAGGTCGCGCACCTCCGGCTGGTCGGCAAACACTTCCGCCAGCAGCTCGGCGTGGTCGTGGTTGCCCGGCAGCACCACATAGGGCAAGCCGGTGCCGTCGAGCAGGGAACGGATCGCCTGGTAGTCCTGCCGCGCCGCCGCCAGCCACGGCCCGGGGTCTTCATGCCAGAAACCAGGCGTCGGGCGGGTGACCCACCCCGGCACATCCACCAGATCGCCCGTGACCGCCAGCACATCGACCTGTTGCGCGGACAGCGCCTTGAGCGCCCGGGGCAACAAGTCAGGCAACTCCCCCACCCAGGCGCGCGAAGGATCCTGGCAACCCCACAGCGCCTGGCGCCAATGAAAATCCGTCAGCTGCGCAATTCGCATGAGCAAAGAATACCGACAATTCACGGCTGCGGGCGGGCGCAGTCCAGCGTGGTGAGGCGCGCGCTGGCGCTGCGCTTGCTTCCCGGGAGCGGGTGGATTATACTCATGTACGGTTTAATTGGAGGCTGCAGAGGTGGGACTGGCCCCTGACATGACTTTCGCCGGCGATGGCGCCGGGTTGTCGACACCGTTGCGGCGTCGGCTGGCGGCGTTGACGCCGGGGGCTCTGCGGGCCTGCAAGGATGTCATCCGCTATGTGCACCGGCAGCATCTCAAGCCGGGGGATCGACTGCCGCCCCAGGATGTGCTGCGGGTGGAGCTGGGTTGCTGCAATCACGTGCTGACACCGGCGCTGCGGGCGTTGACGGATGCCGGGGCGGTGGTGCGCAAGACGCGGGTGGGCACGGTGCTGGCGCATGACCGGCTGGCGGAGGGGGTTCCCTGGACCGTGGGCATCATGGCGCTGCTGGCGCCGGAGGTCGGTCAGCATTCCTATTTCGCGCTGCTGCTGCATGCCGTGCAGGGGCACATGGCGAAGGTGGGCTGGCGGAGCCGGACGTACTACTGGCTGGACAGCCGGCGTGATCACCTGCCGCGGTTTCACGAGTTTGACGGCGTGGCGGAGGATGTGGCCCGGCGCGAGGTGGACGGTCTGGTGCTGCTGACGATGGCTCACCAGCGGGAGTGGGCGGAGACGGAGAATGCCGGGACGCCGTTGTGTCACACGTCGTTCTGGGACGCGGCGCCCTGCGGGGTGGTGGTGGACCAGTCCGACATGGCTTTACGGGCGGTGGCGGCTCTGGTGGAGCGGGGTTGTCGTCGCCTGGTGCTGGTGGGGCTGCCGCTGCATCAGAGCAACGCCTGCCGCGCTGCGACAGGATTCGCGGCTGGTCTGAGGCAGGCGGGTCTGCCCCGGGCTGCGGGGGTGGAGATTCGCTGCGAACCGGGCATCGCCGGCGGCATCGACGCCGGTCGTCAGCTCAGCGCGCTGCCGCCGGGGAAAGGACCGCTGGGCCTGGTCGTGCTCGACGACTACGCCGCCGCCGGAATGGCCGAATTCCTCGCGGCGCGAATGCCGTCGGCAGATCGCCACTACGCGCTGGCGGTCATCACCTGTCGACAGGCCCCGCTGAGCTACAGCCTGCCGGTGTTTCGCTTTGACGTCGACCTCGAGCAACTGGCGGCCAGGGTCATCGCCGTGATGGCACAGCGACTGGCGAACCCCGACAGTCTCCGTCGGATGGAGCTTTTCCGCTGCGCCCAGCCCGACGCCGCGCCCGGCCGGGCCATGCAGGCCAGCTATCACTTCACCTGATCTCAATCTTCTCTCCTGACTGGAGGATCGACATGACACATCCCATTCCCGTCCGTGCGACCAAGGCGTTTACGCTCATCGAACTGCTGGTCGTGATCAGCATCATTTCACTGCTCATTGCGATTCTGCTGCCGGCGCTCGCCAAGGCGCGGCGGGCGGCGGTCGTGACGCAGTGCATGTCCAATCAACGGCAAATCGGCATCGGCGACGCCGCCTACATGACCGACTTCCGCGAGTATCTGCCCATCTTCGTGAATGACCACAACGTCCGCGCCACCGCCGCCCTGCAGAGCGCCAACCACGTCAACGGCAGCGACTACTGGCAGCAGGTCTGGCCCAACTCCATCCGCTTCTGCCCGGACCTGCGCAGCCAGGCGCTCGATTCCACCAACCACGGCGGGTTGCCCCAGGGGCCCTGGCTCAACCAGGCGACATCACTGGGCAGCTTCGGCTACAACCGGCAGGCGACCAATGAACAGATCCTCGGCTGGATGGGCGACCGCGCGGTGGACCTGCATCCCGACGGTTACGCCGCCACCTCCACCACGCGCTTCGAATACATGCGCCCCGGCCTGCACGGCATGTCCAAGAACATCACCGGCCTGCCCAACGACACCGGCGGGAAATACTGGGACCCCGCCGAAACCTTCCCCCTGGCGGCGGACCTGGTCTTCTACCGCAGCAGCAATGGCCAGTACATCGCCTCCCACAAAGCCCGCGGTGGACTCGCCAAAGGCATCGGCACCTCCGGCTACGGCAGCGGCATGGCGAACATCGTCCCCATGCTGGGCATCGAAAGCTTCAACAGCCTCTGGTTTGACGGGCACGTGGAAAACACCCGTTTCCCCAGCAACGGCAGTGAGATCGCCACCAACTATCTGCGCGTCTCGGCCGGTTCGGCTTTCGGCTACAACGAGCCGACCTTCGGCGTCGTCGGGCTGACCAATGAGAGCCGCGTGGTGCTGATCAAGCCCAGCCGGACGCTCTACAACTGAGCAGCGCGGAACCCCGGTCCCGCAGGCGTACACCGGCTCAGCACGACTCGGTGGAGCGCTGGCGCGGGCGCAAGCGCCTGTGGCGTGGGCCTCCCGGGCGGATCATGAGCTTCACTTGGCAGCCGACCGCAACCGCATCAACTGCGGACCGTTGCCGAAGTACCAGTCGCCAGCGTCGCCCGGCGCCAGCCCGAACCGGTAAAAATTGCCCGCCGCCAGATCTTCGTATTCCGCAACCACATCCGCGCGCCGCGCGTGCAGGTCGACGGCAAAGACGCAGCGGTTGCTCAGGCCCAGCACGCCACCGGAGGGATGCAGCGCCAGGCTGTTGTGGCACAGGTCGCCCATGTGCAGTTCGAGGGGCTCGGCCAGCGGCTTGAACGCGCCGGGCCGGGGATCGAAGTGGATCAGGCTGGCGCGGTAATCGTGCTGGAGCACGGCCGTGCCGTCGGGCAGCATGAGCATGGCGGTGATGCTGCCTTGGTCGCGCAGCAGGCGGGTTTGGACGAGGAAGCGCCGGTTGGGGAAATCAAGGATCGCCACGCGCAGTTGCGGGTCATCCTGCGCCCGGTATGCCGCCAGCAGTTGGCCCCGACCCGGGAGCGCGGCAATGGCGCTGAGTTCGATGCCCGGCAGCGGCCAGCGTTCGAGTTGATCCGAATCCGGCAGCACCGCGGCCACGGCGCTGCACGCCCCGTGTCCCTTGCTGTCGTTGGCGGCGAAGTACGCGACGCCCAGGCGATCCACCGTCGCACTGCGGGGGCGGTGCAGCAAGGGCGAATCCTGGATCAGTCCCAGTTCACGCGCCCGGACGCCCGCGGGCGTGGGCTGATGGGGCCAGACCGCCGTGACCGACGCATGGGCGTAGCTGCCCAGCAAGAGGCGCTCGCCGCTGGCGACGATGCTGTAGATTTCCCCGGAGGAGGAGCGTGTGGGATTGCCCAGCGTTTCGAATCCGCCGTGGTCCGGTTGATAGCTGAACAGCGACAGGGGAATGAACGTTCCGCCCCAGATGCGTCCCAGGCCGGCGGCGACACTGAAGATTCGCAGGGGTGAATCCTGGCGCGGGATGTCCCAGGTGTGCAGGGCGCCCGCCGCGTCGCGCCATTGCATCCGCCGCTCGTGCAGCGACACCACTCTGGATCCATCCTCGAACACCAGCGGCGCGATCACGCCGGTATCCGCCACCCCGATGCAAGGCCATTGCTGGACTCGGGTCAGCCCGGTCGGCAGCGCCGGGATCGGCTCGGCCTGCCCATCCACCACGCGCCGCCAGGCGCCCAGGTCAGGATCGTACACCTGGGCCACACCCGCGCGGTCCAGCTTCAGCACATGATGCCAGTCCACCGGATTCGTCAGCCGAATGCGGCAGACTTCGCTGACGGCGCCCGACGGACTGATCGCCAGCACGAGCTCTTGATCCTGCTCGCTGGTCAGGGCGTAGAGCACGCCGTCGCTGGCGTAGCGGAGGACTTTGGCGCCGCCGCCGGACCAGTGCGCCAGCGCGCTCCAGGTCTGGCCGTCACGGCTGCGCAGCAGCGTGGGCGTGGTGCTTGAGCCGGTGACGAGGCTGCCATCGGGAAGCGCCTCGATCGCCATGACGTAACGGACGGGCAGGTCGGCGATGAAGCGGGACTGGCGGCCGCTGGCGTCCCAGTGGAACAGGCTCGCCGGGCCGCGCTGCCCGTAATCGGTATGCCAGATGCCGCCGCGCGAATCCTGACACATGCCCCAGCCGGAGGCGATGGGCCGTTCCGCCTGGACCTGAATGGCGATACCCCGACCCGGGTGCAGCAGCATCACGCCGCCGCGCGCCAGCACCGTCAGCAGGCATTCGCCGCCGTCGGGCAACCGGCCCAGCCGCCAGTCCATCCACATGTCCCCGCGCGCCGCCACGCCCAGATCGTCGATCCTGCCACGCCACGCCGTCATGCTCTCCCCTTCCGCATCGTGACCCCCGGCCGGTATTCCCATTCGATCCAATCCAGTTCCACCCAGCCCTGGGGCAGCCGATCGGTCTGCACGGGATAGTCCCTGCCGGCCCGCAGGCGATGAGGATCGCCAGCAACCGGCACTGCGGGCGCGACATCGAGCGGGAACAGCACGAGGATGAGATCGACATTGAGGTTGGCCAGCACCTGTTCCGCCGGACCGCAGCCGTAGCGCTCGCAATCGGCGTTCTGGCCGCAGGTCCCCAGACAGGTCCACGCCGTGTCGTCGCTGCTGAGGGTCAGCGTCGTCTCGGTCCACTGCGGCTGGACCACGATCGGATCACGGTGGAGCACCAGGTTGACCCGTGGCCCGGGAGCCGGCAGGTCCGCCTGCACCAGCAGCAAGAGTTGGCTGCCCTTGCGGTCCAGTTCGCCGCGGACCCGCACCCGCATCGTCGCGTCGCGGAAGTCCAGCGGGTAGCCGTCGTCCTGAAACCGGTTGCCGGGCGTAATGGCGTCCACGCTGCGGGTGCGGATGCCAGTGAGCAGCACATACAGCAGGTGCAGATAGCCGGCGCCGGGCGGCGCGTGGTTGAAGTCGATGCCCCATGGCGATTCAGACCGCGCGGCACCATCCACGATCTTCAGCGGGCGCGGTCCACCGCCGCCGGCCTGCCACGCCGTCCAGCCTCCGCAGCCGGCGTCGAACGACTCCCGGTAACGCACCACTTCCGCCATGAAAGAGACTCCTGCTTATTTCGCACCGATCACCGGCTTCAGGACGTAACGGATGCTTGCCGTCCCGCCGTCCGTCGGCAGGTCCCGGCCCATCAGCAGGTAGACGGCGCTGAGCTTGCCTTCCGCCAGCTTCACTTCCGTCGCCTGCTCCAGTTCCAGCCGCACGCCGCCGGACGCGGTGATCAGTGAAATCGTCTTGACCAATCGCCCTTCCGTGGCGGACAGTTCCACCGCGGCGCCGGCTGCGTCCTGACCTGTCAGCTGAGCGCCGGGCAATGCCGACCACAGCGGCACGACCTCCCAGGCTTCGCGGATCGCCAGCGTCGGCTTGTTGAAGTGAACCTGATACTGGAACACGTCGCGGTGCAGATCCGCTGCGGTGAGGTTCGCCTGGGCGCGGATGACCTCGGCGTCGAAGCGGTACTGCCGGGTGAAGTTCACCGGCGCTGTCACCGCTTCGCCGCTGACCGTCAGGGTCCACTGGTCCGGCTGCGCCACCGGCGTGCAGCGGCTGACGCCGGTGTGGAACACCCGACCGTCGCTCATCACCCCCACCACCGCCGGCGCCGCCATCTGCCGCCACTGTTCCAGCGGCTGGCCATACTGCTTGCTTTGGCGGCCCAGCAGCACCGGACCCACACCCCGGATGTACAAACCCGTCAGCCCGCCCCCGGTCATGCCCATCACGCCACCGAGAAAGTGGTCCATCCAGAACGGGGGACGTTTCCCGGCGTAGGTCAGGGCGTAGTACGAACCGCGGTTGACGGCGAAAAACTCGCCGCCCTCACCGATATCCACGAACGCCGGCTCCCTCGACTCGCAGGGCCAATCCGCCTCCGGGCGCACGTTGCGGGTGTAGGGCGTCATCAACAGCGTGGGCAGCTGCGGCGCCGGGGCGGTCAGCTTCGGGTCGGGCAGGTCCAGCAGCTTGGCGGTGTTGGGATGACGCCGATACAGCCGCGCCGCCCAGGGCGACTGCGCGGCGATGAACTTCTGCCCATCGCCCCACACATGTTCGCCGGCGGACATGTCGATGCGGGCGTTCCATGAGGTGGGCCCGATCAGCTTGTCGCCTGCTGGAAACGTGGTGTGGGCGATCCAGCGACACAGCCGATCCATGGCGTCCAGCACCGCCGGGTCCTTGCTCAGCGCATACAGTCGACCCAGCTGATAGAGCGGATAAGTGCAGTATCCGCCGTCAGCGCCAAAGTGCTCGCGGAAGTAACCCGACGGCGACCAGCCGCTGTGGGGACCATCCTGCGCGTTCATCATCCGTTGCAGGTACAACCGTGACAGTTCCGCGAAGCGCGGCTCCTGGCAGATCAGGGAGGCATGAAAAAGATTCAGCGGAATGGTGGTGCGACCATTGGACAGCACCAGTTCCAGGCCGTTGGCGTACGCCAATCGATCCGCCACGCGGGCGACGCCCTGCTGGAAAGCCTCCCGGGTCGCGGGGGACAGCGCAGGTTGGAGGTACAGCAGCGTTTCCCACCAGTTCCAGTGGAAGCCTTCGGCGTACGCCAGGTTCAGCTCGGTCGGTTCGTAGACGACATCGCCGGCGCGGATCCGCAACCATTGCTGCGCCAGCGCCAGCAACACCAGATTCCGCACCGCGGCGTTGCCCGCCAGTTGGTTGCCTTCCAGTGGCAGCAGGTAGAACAACATCAGATCGTTGGCGGCGGCACTCTTGATCGACAACCCCTGCATGAAACGGTGCAGGTCGAAGGGCTGGGTCTGGTCCAGCAGCTTGTTCACCGCCGCCAGGGTGCGGTCCACCGCCTTGGGATCGTGGCTGCGTTCCCACGCCAGCGCCTTGAGCCGGGCCAGTTCCTGTCGGTCGGGTTGATACCACTTGCCGGGTTCGACCGACACGCGAAAATCCTCGGCCTTGAGGTGAGTCAGGCTGTCCCAGAGCTTGCGTTGGAAGGGCAACGACACCGCCGGGCCGTTGGGCAGTCGGGTGATTCCGCCGGCGATGGCTCGGGCGGTGGCCTCGTCCGGGCAGAGGATGCCGGGCACGCCATGGACGCGCAGCAGAAACCGCCGTTGCCCCACGATGTCCAGCTTCAGCAGCGCTCCCGCCGGCGGCAGGGGATCCTTGAGCTTGAACTGCCCCAACCCCTGCCCGGCTGTCAGCCGGGTTGTTTCTGCGGGTGTGAGGGCGTTGGTGAAGGTCAAAGGCTTGCCTTCGTGCGACACGGTGACCGTGGCCTGCCGCGGGTAGCCGTGCTCCACCAGCCAGAGGTCCAGGACATCGGCCGGCTGCACGTAGTCCGGCAGCGGCGGCACGTAGAGCCAGCGCGGCCGACCGTCGGGGCGGATCACCGCGAAGTCCGGATGCCCGAGCACCCCAACGCCGCGGTCAGGCGTGAGGGCGACCTGCACCACATGATCATCACAACCCGCCAGCAGCAACTGGTGCACCCCCGGTTGTCCAGCCGGAACGTCTATCCGCACTTCCTGGGCGGGCAGGCTTGCCAGCCGGGCAGGATCGAAGAAGCGCTCATCGTCATACAGCGGCTCAGCGCCGATCGCGCGCAGACCGCCCTGCGCCCACAGCTCATGATCCCAACCCGCCCGCGCCTGCTGGTAACTGCCGCAGGTCACGCCGTCGTCGGGAACCTCGGCATGCTGCAGCACTTCGCCTTCCGGGCCGTAGAGCTTGACCAGCATCGTCTGCGGGCCCTGACAGAACAGGTTGAGATCCACCCGACGGACCGCAACCGTCAGCGCCCGGCCTTCAGGATTGGGAATGTAAACGGTGACGGCCTGGCGCAACGGCATCCAGTCGAGCGTCGGCGGCGCGGCGGCGGCGGCTGAGGCGAGCAGCAGGCAGGCCAGTGCGAGCAAGGATTTCATGGGTTGGTTCCACCAGCGGCGGGAGTGAGCCGAACGTTCTGGACCAGATACAGCGACATGGCGTCGGCGGGAAAGAGTCGGGGCGGCACGACGATGCCGGTGATGACACGCTTGGTTTTGGGATCGGTCCAGGCGCGGACTTCCAGCGGCATCTCCTGCAGTTCGTCCTCGCCGTGCCACTCGAAGTTGACGTGGAAGGAGCCGACGCGGACGCGCAGGGCGGTGGCGTCCAGTTCACGAGCGGGCTCCTTGTCCGTGCCAGGCGGCAGTTCCGCCCAGCGTTGCCGATTGTTGCGCCATTGGATCCGGGTCGGTTGCTGCTGGACTTGCGGAGCGAACTCGCTGGTCGCCGTGACGCCGGTCTGCAGCGTGTTCTTGGTGTCCCGGCGCAACCAGCCGCGCACGGTGAAGGCGTTGGTGGCGGTGACTTCCACGGCGCGGCGACCGGTGTGGATACGGGAACTCGATCCCCAGTGTCCGACGCCGACCGGCCCTTCCATCGCCACCCCGGTGGCGGTGGGTTCGCCGAGCGTCTCCATGAAGCGTACGCCCAGGTCCGGCCGATCGATCATCTGTTCGATCACCACCTGGCCATCCCAGGTGACCGGTCCGATGCGGCCGAACTGCGCCGGCGCCGCTTTCACTTCCAGCCGGCCGCGCTTGAACGTATGCACCGGCCCGCCGTGCAGGCGCAGGAAATCCAGCCGGTACGCCCAGCCGTCGCCCCATTCCCGCGGACTGGCGCCGCGCAGGTGCGACTCCAACGCCTTGGCGCGCTCATACGTGTAGCCACCCAGGTCCGTGCGGATCAGTTGGCCGTTTCTCTCCTCCAGCGGTCCGGTGCTCCACAGCCGCGCCGCCTCGATGCCCGCGCCCAGTTCCCGCACCCGGCGGATGTAGGGCTCAGCGCCGGCAGCGGTGACCGCCCGCGCGATGAGCGCTTCCAGTTCCGCCAGCAATTCATCCGTGAGAAATGCCTTGCGGGCGTTGGCCATCTCGTCGATCGGCTTGCCGGGCTTGCGGGCGCCGGCTTCGAGCGTCCGCAGGTACTGCTGCACCAGATCCGCCGCCGGGCCGTAGTACGTCCGGCAGAAATCGTCGATCAACTTCTCGGCGTCCTGCTGCGGATCCCACAGCAGCTGCGCGAACACCGCGTTTTTCAGCACATTCTGGTCGCCGCCGGTGCTGACATAGTTGCCCTGGACCATCACCCCCGCGACTCCCAGCCGATGGTAGACCTGAATGTTGCGGGCGATGCTGCGCAATGCGGGGAACGGCATCAGGAAGTTGTCGAAGCTGCCGCCGTAGTCCCACACGTGCACCCGTCCCGGCGCCAGTTCGCACCAGCGCTGCAGGTTGCCAAAGTAACTGGCGTTGCCGCTCTGAGGATCATCCACCGGGCGGATGGTGTCGTGACGCAGACGCGGCACCCAGATGTGCACGTTGCGGCCCGGCACGGTCTTCGCCGGCGGGGCCTCCAGCGACATGTAGGCAAAAGTGCCCACCTGCACGCCGGGGTAGCGCTGTTCCAGTTTCTCGGCGGTCGCATTGATCATCCGCAGCAGCGTCGCCGTGACGCCCGGCAGCCGCCGCCCGTCGGGATGTTGCCAGGCTTCCTCCTCGTACACCGCCTTGCAGGCCGGGCACTGGCACGTCCCGCCATACCAGTCGCCCATGCCCGCGAAATAGATGTAATCCTCGACATTCCCTTTACGCTGTTCGACCTCCGCGGCGAGCGCCTCGGTCAAGGCGTCGACGATGCCGTCGGCGAGATAGCAGAAGTGCAGGTTGTTGGCTTTCCGCTCGCCTTTGTCGTTCATCGGATAAAAGTGCGGGTTGGCCGCGCCGGCTTTCTGGAGCAACGGATAGAGCGTGTGATTGCCGGTGAAGCGCAGCGTGCCGTAGCCACGAATCTGGTACTGGTGGTAGCCGCTGGTCGCTTCCAGGTTGTACAGGTGAAAGTAATCAAACGCCGGGACCATCAGCGTCCGCCCCGGTTGCAGCGCGATGCGGTCCTGTTTGGGCACGACTTCTTCATCACTGGACAGCCACTGGCAGCCCAGGTGCTGGCGGAGGAACTCGAAGACCATGAAGAAGACCGCCCGCTCCGAGTTCGCCCGCAAGGTGACGTTGGCGTCGGTGACGATGATCTCGAAGCTGTCGCGCTGACCGTCGCCGAGGTCTTCCCGACGGACCCGCTCCAGCATGATGTGGGGTTTGGCGGGATCAGGCTCGCCGCGATCGACCTGGTGCTTCTGACCGCCGATCTGCTCCAGGTACTCCGCCAGCTTCTTAGCGGCATTGTGAACCTGAAACCGTCGTTCATCGCCGGGGTAGCTGCGGGAGAACAGCGGCGCCGGCGCCTGCCCGGGGGCGGCGAGCACCAACTCAGCGCTGGCCGTCGCGGGCATCAGTCCGCCCAGCAGCGACAGCAGGCAACTCACCACGACATGGCGCAGGCGTTGTGGATTCATCGGGCGCGGCTCCTTGCGGGCGGCAGACAATTATGCTGGACAACGGTATGATATGACCTCGGTTGGCGCTCGCAAGTGCCGAGCCCGCCGGGCGAGAAGGAGTTGAGCGTGTCCTTGCCGATGATTCTGCGTGCGCGTGACCTGTTGTCCATCGAGGCCTGCCAGGCGGTGACGGCAGTGGAGCGGATGGCGCGGCGGTGGTATCTGGAGCCGGGCGTGGAGCAGCGGCATCCCGACCTGCTGCTGGCGCCACGCTTCGCGGATGTGCCGCCGCTGCGAGTTCCTGCTCCAGATAGCGATCAACCCCTGGAGGTCCACGTCACCGGCTGGTGCCTGCCGGGCTGGTTCAACCATCTGCGGGTCCGGCATCCGGGCTCGCGCTGCCCCGTGACCCTGGCGCACCCCACGTTCAACTGCCGCCCCGGCGTGGAAGCCGAAGCCGTCGCCGCGGGAGCCGCCGCCCAGTGGACCACTTATGCCCTGACGATCCCGCCTCACACGCCGTGGATCGAGATCAGCAAGGGCACGGAAGTGGAAGCAGCGCTGGTCGAGGTGCGGTTCAGCGCTGCCGATTCCGAGCCGGCGATGCCGTTGCCCTGGTCCGAGCCGCCGCGGGTCGTCGCTCTGGTGGACCTGGGCATCCTCGTCGCCGAGACGCTGCAAGCCCACGACTTCGCCCCCGTCCAGGATTTTCTGCACCAGATGGCGGACATGGGGTTCACGCACTTCTTCGACCAGGTGGCGCACGGCAGCGCCGGGTGGAGCCACGCCGCCCGCCGCATTCCCAGCCCGCCGCCGGGGCATCGTTCCAAAGCCAACTGGTGTCTGCCGGAGGACTGGCCGGACGTGGGCGTGGTGGCGGGCACGCAGCGCCTGATCGACGGCGTCCGCCGCGCCGGCATGAAGTACGTCGCCAGCTACCGCATCAACAACGAATGGCTGGCGGAATGGGCCATCGCGTTCTACCACGGCCAGACCCCTTACAACGCCAGTCAGTTCAGCGTCGATCACCCCGAACTCTGGCACACCTACAAGTCCGGGCAGCGCACCGGCTCCGGGCTGGACTTCTCCTTCGAGGCCGTCCGTCAGCAGCGCTTACAGGTCATCGGCGAATGGTGCGACCTTTTCCACGACTTCGACGGCCTGTGCCTGGACCTGCAGCGCCATCCGCCCATGGTGTCCTACCCCGAACACCTGGTGCAGCAGTTCCAGCAGCAGACCGGCATCGACGTTCGCACCGTCGAGCCGGTGGACCTGGACACCCTGCTGCCGCAGTGGCTCCAGTTCCGGGCTCAACCTTTCACCCAATTCGTAAAGCTGGTTCGCGCGGAACTGCAGACCCGCTACGGCGATGCGGTGCAACTCTCAGCGCGCATCGGCAACACGCTGGAGGTGGCGTTGTTCGACGGCGCGGATGTCGCCAGCTGGCTGGATGAGAAGCTGGTGGACCTGCTGCTGCTCCAGCACCACCGGGGGCGCAACGCCGTCGACGCCGACAGCCGCCCGATCATCGAGTTGGCGCGGCGTCAGGGCGTGCCGACGGTGCACATGATGGAATTGCTGCACCAATGGGTCGAGCGTGCCGGGGACGAGGGCCCGGGGGCATATGAGCAACTGGTGCGAAAGTGGGCCCACTGGGGCAGCGGCGGCCTGGGTTTCTATGAAGCCGAGCGGGTGGCGCGGGACGGCAACTGGTTCCGGCGACTGCCCCGGTTGACCAGGTGAGCGAGCAAGGGTCGCCGCTGCGACGACGTACCTTCAAATACACGAATGCGTATTGGAAACGTTCCGCATACCAGTGTAATTTATCGTGCACAGGGAGTCAGCACGTGCCGGAACCCGATCGCCACAACCTGTCGCAACTGTCGCCGGCCAGCCTTCGCGCGTTGAAACGGGTGATGCAGCACCTGCACGGGCACGATCTGCGGCCCGGCGACCGGCTGGCGCCGCAGGCGGAGTTGTGTCGGCTGCTGGGGACCAACAATGATTCGCTGACGCCGGCGATGCGGTTGCTGACGGAACGCGGGGTGGTGGTGCGCAAGAGCCGGGTAGGCACGGTGGTGGTGGATCGGGACGCCCTGGGGCCGTTGCCCTGGTCGATCGGGGTCGCCAACATTGCCGCGCCGGAAACCGGTCCGACCTCCATCTTCACCATCCTGGGCCATCATCTGCAGGTCCGCTTCGCCCGTCTGGGGTGGCGCAGCCGATCCTACTATCACCTTGAAGCCCGGCGCAATCACCTGCCGCGGATCCATGAATTCGGCGGCCTGACGGAAGATCTGCGCGCTGACGCCGTGGACGGATTGGTGCTGCTCACCGGATTGGCGCGCGAGGACTGGCGCCAGATGGTCAATGCCGGGCAGGCGTTGGCGCATCTGCTGTTCTGGGAGACCGCGCCCTGCGGCGTGGTGATCGATCAGGGCGAGCTGGCGCGGGAAGCGGTGCGCTGGCTGGTGCAGCAGAACTGCCGTCGACTGGCGGTGGTCAGCATGGCGGCGCCGGACCAGTTCACCCACCGCTTTCGTGACGGGTTCGAGATCGGCCTGAGCAAGGCGGGCCTGCCTGCCAACGCCGGCAGAATATTGACCGGCGGCGGCAGCATCGAAGGCGGCCAGAATGTCGCGCAGCAACTGCTCGCCATGCGGAAAATCGAGCGCCCGGACGGCTTGATCGTCCTGGATGACTACATCGCCCTGGGCTTGATCGACACCTTGCGCGATCATGGACCTGCCGACTACCGGCCCCGCATCGCCGTCCAGACCTGTCGGCAACTGCCCTTGACCTATCGCCTCCCGGTGATCCGTTTCGAGGTGGACATCGCCGAGCTTTGCGACCGCACCATTGCCTGCATCAACGCCAAACTGCTCAACCCGCAGGGGCCGGACCTGGTGGATTGGGTGGTTCCGGTGGCGACCGAGACTGAAACCCGCGCCGCCAGCGTCATCACCGCCTGCTGAGTGCTGCTGCAGCGAACCTGCGGAGTCGTGCAACGCGGTCCAGCCGAGGGCGGGAACCTCCTCCGCGACGAATGCGTTGCCAGCGGTCATACCCTGCCCGCGTGGCGTCATCGGGAAGGCTTCGCTGCGGGGTGGCTGATAATTGTACCGTCTTCCTGTATGATTACCCAACGCAGGAGACGACGGCATGGCGGATCGGTGGCTGGCGGCGGTGGACCTGGGCACCTCGGCGGTGAAGGCTGCGGCTTGGCGCTGCGCCGCACCGGAGACGGTGACCCGCCTGCCGATCGCCACGCAATACCACCTCGACGGCGGGCCGGGCGCACTGCGCGCCATCGCCCGCCAGCTTCAGGACGCCATCCGAGCCCTTCCGGGTCCGGCCTCAACGCTGGCGGTGACCGGACAGATCGGTTGCGTGATGCCCGTCGATGCGGCGGGCGCGATGACGCCGCCCTGGCTGACCTGGGCGGACGAAAGCTGTCATCAGGAAGTGCAGGCGCTGCGCGACGTTTTTCCGACGGGGACGGGCGCGCTGTTGGGACATGACCTGCCGCCCCATGCCTGCTGGAGCGCCCCCAAAATACGCTGCTGGCGGCGGTGCTACCCACAACCAGCCCGGCGGGTCGCACGTTACCCACAGTCGGCGGACCTGCTGGTCCATGCCCTGACCGGCCGGTGGCACAGCCATCCCACCGCGCATGTGGGATTCGTCCACCAGCGTTCGGGCCAGCCATGCCCGGAAATGCTGGCGTTCTGCGGCATTGAGGCCGATCAACTGCCCGGCATGGTCCGCGATGAGGAGCAGGAAATCTTCTCCGCCGGCGGCGACATGTATTGCGGATTCATCGGGTTCAACCTGCAGCCGGGCGACATCGCCATACAGGCGGGCACCACCGAGATCGTCGGGCAGTGCGTGCCCGCTGGGACAGGCGATCCATGTCCCCGCGGGTTGATCCGGCTGCCGCTGAATCCGCAGCAGGACATCGTCTACGGCAGCACCAGCCACGGCGGGGCGTCGTTGGTTTTTTTGCGGCGGCTGCTGGGCCGGGATGATGATCTGGCGGACCTGTGGCGCGTAGCCCAGGACATCCCTCCGGGGTCGGATGGGTTGATCTTCATTCCGCATCTCGGGAGCAGTCGGGCGCCGCGCTGGCGAATGTCGGACCGCGGCGGCTTCGTGGGGCTGACGGCGGCGCATGGGCCGGCGCACCTGCTGCGGGCGGTGCTCGAGGGCTGCGCCATCGCCAAGCGTTTGGTGGTGGATGCCGTGGTGCGGGCCACGGGCATCCACCCGCAGCGGGTCCGACTGGCGGGCGGGGGCGCCCGGATGGCGCTGGCGAATCATATTCGCGCGGCGGCGCTGGATTGCCCGGTGCAGGTGCTCGCCGAGCCTGATGTGGCGTTGCTGGGCGCGGCGGCGTCGGCGCTGGGAGCGCGGGCCGCGTCGTGGTTGAACGAACATGAGCATGCGCGGCCGGTCCACCTGATCACGCCCGAGCCATCGTGGATTGAGTCTTACCAGATCGCCAGGCGGCGGTTTGTCGCCATGGAACAACAGATACAGGAGACGTGATGAGCACTGCCCGGAAACAGGCGTTGATATTCGGAGCCGGCAAGATCGGCCGGGGATTCCTGGGCCATCTGCTGACGCTCAGCGGCTGGCGCATCACCTTTGTGGACGCCAGCGCCGAACTGGTGGCTTTGCTGCAGTCCCGGGGGGCGTATGGCGTCAAAGTTCTGGGCGCGCCGGAGAAGGACGCGACCATCGCCGGCTACACCGCCCTTTCGCTGGCGGAAACGGATGCGCTCGCCCAGGCGGTGGCGGAACACCAGCTCATCTTCACCGCGGCCGGCGGCGCCAACCTGGGCGCTGTCGGCGCCGCCATGGCGCGCGGACTTCTGCTGCGGCATCAGCAAGGCGCGCGCGGCGACGTGAACATCATCATCTGCGAGAACTACAAAGATCCCGCCGCCATCCTCCGCGGCACGATCGAACAGCAGTTGACGGAACCCGACCTGTTGACCTGGAGCCGGGCACATCTGGGCATCGCCGAGACGCAGGTGCTGCGCTCCTGCATCGAGCCGACGCCCGAACAGCGGGCTGCGGACCCGTTGGCGGTGCAGGTGCAGGACTGGTGGGTGCTGCCCTGCGACGCCGAGGCGTTCCGCGGCCAGCCGCCGGAGATTCAGGGGCTGGCGCTGCGCCGTAACTTTCGTTTCGAGTTGACGCGCAAGGTCTACACCTACAACTGCTCCAACGCGATCATCAGTTTTCTGGGGTGGCTGGGCGGAGCCGACATGCTCGCCGACGCCGCCCATGATCCGCGGATTCTCGAAGTGACGCGGCAGGTCTACGCCGAGAGCGGCGAAGCGTTGATTCGTGAGTTCGGGTTCGACCGTCAGGAGCAGGCGAATCTGCAGGCGATGGCGCTGGAGAAATACCAGGATCGCCGCATCGCGGACACCATCGAACGCAACTGCCGGGATTCGCGCCGGAAATTGTCGCCCCAGGACCGCTTGCTGGGCCCGGCCAATCTCGCGGTGAAGCATGGCGTGCAACCGCGCCACCTGGCGCTGGCGATCGCCGCCGCCCTGCACTATGCCGGCAGCGATGATCCGGGCACGCTTGAGGTGCAGCAGGTGCTGGCGCGGGAGGGACTGTGCGCGGCACTGCGGCAGTTCTGTGCGCTTGAGCCCGACTCGCCGCTGGCGCAACTCGTCAGGGAGCAGGTTCCGGCGCTGGCGGCCTACAATACCCGTGGGGTGCGGCTGGTGACGGCATGAATCTGGCTGACTTCAATCTGACCGCGCAGTTCACCGATCGGGTGGCACTGGTCACCGGCGGCACCGACGGCATCGGCCTGCACCTGGCGACCACCCTGGCGCAGGCGGGCGCCGTGACGTACGTCTGCGGGCGCGATGCCGAGAAGGGCCGCGCGGCCGTCGAAGCCTGCCCGCAGCGGCTGCGATTCATCCAGACCGATCTCACGGATTCCGCCCAGAGCCGGGCGCTGGTCCAGCAGATCGCCGCGGCGACCGGCCGACTGGATTACCTGGTCAACAACGCCGCCGACGACGCCCGCATCGATTTCGAGCACGCCACCGAGGCCCAGTTCGAGCGGATGCTGGCGATCAACCTTCGGCCCATGTTCACCGTGACGCAGGCTGCGCTGCCGCTGCTCCGCGCCGGCTCCGGCAAAGCGATCGTCAATCTCTGCACCACCAATTACATGCTCGGCCTGACGCCCTTCACGCTCTACAACGCCAGCAAGAGCGGCATCATCGGCTTCGCCCGGTCCCTGGCGCGCGAACTGGGACCCGACGGCATCCGCGTCAATGTCGTCAGCCCCGGCTGGATCATGACCGAAAAACAGCTGCGCCTGTACGTCAGTGAACAGGACCAGCGCGATCTGCTCAATGCCCAATGCCTCAAGCGACTCATGACCGCCAGTGATGTCACGCCCGCGGTGCTGTTCCTGCTGTCGTCACTGGCGTCGGGCGTCACCGGGCAGAACCTTGTGGTCGACGGCGGGAAGGTGATGCAATGAGCGAAGCCGGTCAGATCAGCATTGCGGTGTGCCTGCCGCTGGTGAAGCCCGGCGAGGTGGAAGCCAATCTCGCCGCCATGACGCCGCTGCTGGAGCGGGCGGCGGAGCAGGGCGCGGAAATCGCGCTCTTCTCCGAAGCGGGCATCACCGGCTATGACCTTGGAACCCTGGGCGTGTCCGCCGCGCTGACGCTGGAGGACCCGCGCCTCAAAGCGCTGGAGCAGGCGGCGTCCAGGCTGAACCTGGCGATCGTCGCGGGACTGCACGAACGGACAGCCAGCGCCGTTCACAACACCGCCGTGGTCTTTCTGCCCAACGGTCAACGGATGATCCAGCGAAAGCAGAACATCGTCGATCAGGAGCGCGCCGCCGGTCACGTCACCAGCGATGGCCAGGGCATCCGGTGCTGGCATTATCGTGGCGTCTGTTTCGCCATCCTCATCTGCGCCGACAACGGCATCCCCGAAGTCCATGGCCAGTTGAAGCAGGACGGGTGCCAGGTCGTGCTGGCTCCGACGGCAGGACTCGGCAGCGCGGCACGCGCCTTTAAGCCGAAAGATCTGCTGGACCCTCGACGACGCCAGGACTACCTCGACCGAATGCAGTCCGTGTGTCTTCCCGGCCAGGCGCTGCTGACGGCCGCTGAACATCAGCTGACGCTGGCATTCTGCAACCAGGCGGGCTATGGCCCAGCCATCGACTACTTTCACCCCGGCCACGGATTCATCATCGACCACCGCGGCCGACTCGCGGCCCTGGTCCCCGGCCAGTTCGTCGCCGCCTGGCTGACGCCGTCGGTCCACGTCGCCACCGTCTCCTGCCCAACGGCCCAGGGAGCGCTGCGCCTGGGCGCGCGCTGAGCCCCGCGGAACTGGTCCAGCAACCCCTGGCGTTCCGCAGCACCTCATTCCCGTGCGTCTGCTGCTCCGGGCTGGTCTGCCATTGATCCACTGCTGGTAAATGAGTATTGTTAATTTACCAACCGGATTCCGCCGGTCTCATTTCCTGGAGTTTGGTTCTGATGCGTTCCACTGCGATGGTGCTGACAGCGTTGCTGGGGATGGTCTGGTCAGCGGCTCTGGCGCGTGCTGCGCCGACGCCGGCGCGCGATCCCTGGCTCAGTCCCGACGTGCTGTGGCGGCCGCGGGAGCAGATGATTTTCCTCTTGCAGGACGAACAAGGGGACGGCTTTGCGCTGCATTTCACGCTGCGCGACATGAACACCTACATCCAGGGGCCGCGCGATATTTTCTTTGCCGTCATCGGCCCCAACGATGAAATCCTGCTGCATCAGCGCGTGGCGGACGACGGCGTGGTCAGCGGCGATGAACGCTACCGCGACGGCATTTACGACGTCGGGCAGGACCTGCGCTACCGCGCGTACCATCGCCTGTTCAGCCCCGGGGGCGTCCCGCCTCACAAGCAGCGCTCGCCCTGCCTTGACCACCCTGAACAGCTCGCCGCCCGGGCGGTGACGCTGCCGGTGCCCGCGGCCGGCAAGGGCTTGTACCGCGTGTTCGTCCACGCCACCTGGGACACCTGGTTGTCAATTGATGCTTCCCGCGACCTGACGCTGGGCGTGCATTGCGGGCCCGGGCCGTTTTACGTCCACCAGGATCGCTTTGCCGACGCTTACCTGTACGCGCCGGGCAATACCGTCAACGTCAGCTTCACGCTCACGGAGGAAATCGCGCCGTTCAACTGGCAATTGAAGCTGTTCGATGAAACCGGCGCGGAACTAGCCCGTACACCGGAGGCGCGCACGTTTGCCCGCAACGCGGTGGTCAAGCCGCTGAAGCCCGATGCGGTGTATCGGCTGCGCGTCACCGGCGACACCACGGGCGCGTGCCTGTCGTTCTTCGGCCTGCCGGCGGTGCTGTGTTCCACTGCCGACAGCGCCCGGCGGCTGCGCGGCGGCACGCAGACCGACGCCCAGGGGCGGGTCACGGTCTTCGCCTTCCAGCGCCAGCTCAACCAGTGGATCGACAATCTGAAACCCGAGGACCTGGCGCTGCCGGCCGAACTCGACGCAGCGCACTGGCAGCCCACGCCGGCGCTCGCTAATGCGTTCCGAACCAACGGCATTCAGATGCGCGGCTTCACGGGCAAAACCACCCTGGCCGACCTGCTGGCGAATCAGGACCTGGACCCTGCCAGTCCGACCTATGGCCATTTCGTCAAAGCCGACTTCGACACGCTCATGACCGTGGTGCATCTGTTCGGCCTGGCACATGCGGACAATCCGTTCCACCACCAGCCGGCGCTGGCGCGGCGAATCGTCGTGCGCGGCTTCACCGAGATGACGCGCTCCATGCCGCATTTCATGTGGACGCCCTACGGCGGCGAGCAGCCGATCACCACCGACAATCTGCCGCTCATGCCTGGCGCGCGGCATTCCTGGTTCGGTCTGGGCATCGAGGCGTACTGGATCGGCCAGTTCATTCCCTACCAGGAGGCCTACCGCGAGGTGCTGGGCGATGACATCTGGGCCGGCTTGCTGCAGGGTTATCGCCTCTGGGCGCTGGCGCGCGCCAACGTGCAGGTGGCGGAAGTGAGCAACCAATGGGCGTACCTGCTGCGCGGCATGGATATCGTGCAGCGGCTCACACATGACCAGTGGATCGCCGACGACATCCGCCAGCAATTGCAGGTGATGACCACGCGCGGGTACTTCGGCCGCGGCGAACCGGACGCCGACCCGCAGATCGGACGCAGCCGCGCCGGCTACGGCCGCAGCGCCAATGTCGGGCGCGTCGGGGGCGGCTATCTCACCGACGGCAGCGGCTGGGAAAGCGAATATCAGATCGAGCAGGAGAGCCACATCGGGGCGATTTTCGCACGCTATCCTGAGCCGGGCGTGCTGGACTGGTGGAAGGATTACTACGTCATCAAGACCCACCTGAGCCTGCCGGAGCACGGGGTGATGACCACCGATCTGCTGGGGGAAATCTGCTCGCCGACGGACTTCAATCACCGCACGCGCTACTACACCCACAAATGCGGCCTGCCGCGCGACGACGAGAACGTGAAGGCGACGGTTCCCTACGCCCGGTTGTGGATGGGGCAACCCGCCGCAGGCGAAGTCTGGCCGGCGCTGGAGACGCAGCCGTTCTTGCGCAGCGTGGACCGCGAGTTCTATTTCATCAACACGCCCGGCTACTACAGCGTGATCTACGCCGGCAGCGCCCAGGCGGCGTGGCCGTATGTCGCCGGACTCGAAGCCCAGGACGGCCACTGGGATTACACCGGCTTCGCCAGCGGGGGCTACGGTGCATTCGGGCGCAAGACCACCAAAGCCGCCGGTTTGTCCACCGTGTTCGTGCGCGGCGTGGGCCCGGTGCTGCTGGGCAGCAACCAGGACGTGTTTTACGCCAATGAAGTCTGGGGCCGCACAAAGCAACCCTTCGCCAGGAGCACGGACCCGCTGGCGGCAGTCAACATCGCCGAGGGTTATTCCACGCCCTTTGCCACCTTTGACGAAGCGGGCAAGGTCTACACCCGCACCGCCGAGTTGGAGTTCGCCCCGCTGGTGGTGCGCCGCGTGGTGCATCTGGGTGACGAACGGATTGACGTTGAAGTGACCGTCACCGCCACCGCTGCTGTGGAGTTGGCGGAACTGTATGAAGCGATTCCCTACGTGTCTGAGCCGCGCGTCATCACGCTGTATGGCGCAGACCTCCAGACCGCCAGCCCCTTCACGCCGCAGCCGACGCTCAAGTACCACGGCCGACCAACGCCGGGGCAACCGCTGTACGCGGAATACGTCAACACCACCTTCGCGCCCGAGCAGCAGGCGACCTTCCGCGCGGTGGACCTGAGCAATGAAGCCGGCCAGGGCGCGACGCTCGTGTTCGAGCAGGCGCACACCTTCCGGCTGGGGCGGCCGTTCACCTACGCCAACCCCGGCCCGCCGGTGGGCTCATTCAACCTGCCGCTGCCCACCGCCTGGCGCGCGGGTCAGTCGCATACGCTGCGCTACCAGATTCGCCCGCATCAGCAGAAAATCACCCGCGTGACGGAGTGAAAAGCAGCTTCACCACTGAGCCACAGAGGACACCGAGTGAAAACAGGAGCGGAGGACTGATGCCCTGATTTTCCAGTCAGTCTCTGTGCGCATTGCTCGGTGCTCTCTGTGGCTCTGTGGTTACTGCGCTGGTGAAATGATGTCTAGGTGTAAGCGCGCCCCTCGCCGCCCTTGAGTTGCGGCACGCCCACATTCAGCGGCCGATTGGGATCGCCCGCCAGATACAGCGTCTGGGTGGGGAACGCGAACTCGATGCCGGCTTTGGCGTAAGCGTCGAACAGCTTGAGGTTGAATGCTTCGCTGTGGGCGAGAAAGCCCCAGTAGTCCCGGCCGTCCGCCAGCGTGTACCAGTAGATCACCCGCAGGTTCAGGCTCGCGGCGTTGTAGTCATTGAAGTACACCCGCGGCGGCAGGTTCTCCAGATCGAACGGCGCGGCAATCTCCGCTTCCGCCAGCAGGTTCCGCAGAATCTGCACGCCTTCCTGGATTTTCTCCAGCGGGGTGTCGTAGGTGATGGTCACGTCCAGAATGCGGCGAATGCTGGGACGGGCGGCCACGTTCTCCACCGAGCCGTCGATGAATTTCATGTTGGGCACGGTGACGAGATGGCCTTCGAGCGTGCGGATGCGCGTGGAGCGGAAGCCGATCTCCTCGACGATGCCGTCGGTCCCGTCGAACTTGATGCGGTCGCCGATGAGGAACGGCTTGTCGAAGAACACCGTCAGCGAGCCGAAGAGGTTTTTCACCGAATCCTGCGCCGCCAGCGAGATCGCCAGGCCGGCGATGCCCAGACTGGCGAGGAAGCCGGTGATGTTCATCTCGAAGACGTTCTGCAGCACCACCAGGGTGAAGACGATGACCAGGAAAATCCGCAGGGTTTTGCGGATCAGCGGGACGATCATGTCGTCGAGCTTGCTCTCGGTTTTGGCGGTCAGGCGGGTCAGCAGGATGTCCACCAGGTCGATCAGGTTGTAGGCGAACCAGCCGATGCTGATCAGGAACAGCAGCGCCAGCACGCGCTGAATGAACTGCGTCAGCGCTTCATCCTGATGAATGAAGGAAAGTCCCACGCTCAGGCCCACCGTCAGCAGCGCCAGGCTCAGCGGGCTGGCGGCGGTGCGGCAGATGACCGCGCGGGTCTGTTTGTCCTGCTGCTGGGCGCGATCCGAGGCGCGGCGCAACCCGCTGGAAATCAGCTTGCCCAGCAGCAGGCCCCCGAAGATCGCCGCCAGCAACGCCCCCCACTGCCACAGGTGCGTGTGGGCAAAGGTGGGCCCGACCAGCGCGACCAGCCGGCCCGCCTGCTGCACGCTGCGCTGCGGCGCCGTGTAGCGCGGCGGAAGCGGCGCCATGCTCTGCGCCAACACCTCAATGCCCGCCAGCGTGCCGGGGGAAAACACCCACTGGGCCTCGGCGGTCTGGATCAACTCGATCGAGCCCTCCGGCCAGCGTCCAAAACCCTTGAGCTCGGCATACACCCAGTCATGCACGCCGGCAACCGGGAAAAACGTGAACCGCTGCTGCTGCGACAGGGCGAGTTCATCCGCGCCGGGCAAATCGGTTTCCTCCACCTTGCCCAACTGGTCAATCACCTGCAGCAGATGCAGCGCAGCAGCGCGGACCTGGGCATCCTTGGCCGCGGCGGGAAAACAGGCGCGCACCTTGCGGAAGGCAACCCCGTCCACGGGAAACGCCGGCGTGCGCTCACTCATCGCCTGCAGAAAGGTGAACATCGTGGCCCGCGGACTGCTCTGCCCGTTCCACGCCGGCGGGGCGGCGGCACTGTCCGTCGCTGGCGCGGCCGCGCTGGTCGGCGGCGCGCTCGCGGCGGGCGCTTCCGTTGCCTGCTGCGCGGCACAGGGCGTCAGCGCCAGCAACGCCGTCAGCAACCATACGTGCAATCCCATTCGCCAAGTCATCGCCCTCGGTCGCATCACCGCGCGCTCCCATCACCAATTGAAAAAAAGAATCCCCGCCGACCTTCGGGTCGACGCCCAGCAGTATAGCCCGGCTATGGTTTGAGTCAGATTTCCTCGCGAGGGGTAATGACGCGCACGTTCCGCCGGCCCGCTTCATCCAGAGGACCCTGCGAGCCCATGCGCAGCCCGGCGAACAACCGCAGCACCCACGCCCACAGCGCCAGCAGCCCGAACACCACCGCCCCCAGCACCCCCGCCAGCAGCAGCATGATCAGCACCGGCAGCGCCACCACGAACAGCATCACCGCCAGGGCAATCCACGTCACCCAGGCGGGCAAACCCGTCTGGCGACGCACCTGCTGGTCCATCCACACCCCCGCCTGATTGCGATACTCGCGCCACATCATGCCCAACCGTAGCGGGCAATCCGCGCCGGGTCCAGTCCCCCCTCCCGAACCTTCACCGGGCAACACGGGAGCGGACGCCAGCGGGAAAAAAGGGGATAAGTACATTTATTTTTACAAAATAAATGTACTTATCCCCTTTTTTCCGCGGCCCAGGCGCTGATTCACGCCCTGCTTTCCAGCTCCTTGAGCTTCGCCAGTTCGCGCGGCAGGTGGGTTTCCCACGGTTCCCAGTTGATCCACTCGCCGCTGACGTAGCCGTCGTAGTTGAGTAATTTGAGCAGCGTCAGCGCCCGGCCGTGGTCGATGGCACCCATGCCGATGGGCACCATGTTCAGCTTGCCCTCGGCGGTGGTGACGCCATCGTGAATGTGCACGTGGCGGATGTAGGGCTTGAGCGTGGCGAAGGCTTCGTCCATGGTTTTCTTCGCCACGCGCACCGGGTGCATGATGTCCCAGTTGACCGCGAGGTTCGGGTGGTTGACAGCCTGGATCAACGCGACGACATGGGCGGGGTCGCACCAGTCGTCATGCGTTTCGAGGCACAGCGTGACGCCGCGCTGCTGCGCCAGGGGCATCAGCGGGGTCAGGTGCTCGGCGGCATGGGCGGTGGCGGCGGCGCGATCCAGCCCCGCGCCCAACTTGCCGCCGAACACGCGCAGCCGGGGGATGCCGCAGTCGCCGGCGAGGTCGATGGCTTTGCGGGTGTCCTCGACGTGCTGTTTGACGGTCGCCGGGTCGCTGTAGTTGCAGGACACCGCCAGGCAGCACAGGGCGATGCCGGCGTCGTGGGCCTTGGCGCGGATGGTGCGGCGCTGCTCGGCGGTGGCGTCGAACTCAATGCCATGGGCGTGCTTGCTCTGCGCCCGCGGCTCGACGCCGACGTAACCGAGCTTTTTCGCCTGGGCGAGGATTTCATCCAAGGTGAGTTGCGGGGTGGAAAAGCTCATGAAGGCGTAGCGCATGGTGGGATGTTCCTTGCTGACATTCGGATATGTTGACTTAGCCCCCGGTGAGTCACCGGGGGCTAAATGGGGGGCGTGATCGTTCAGGCGATTTCCACTGCCTTGCCGGTGCGGGCGGACTCATACACCGCATCAGTGATCTGCTGCATGACCAGGGCGCGCTGGAGATTGGTGCGCGGCTGGCCGCCGGTGCGGATGGCGGCGCACAGGTCCTGCAACGGACCCTGATGGACGCATTCACGGTCGTTGTCGCCTTCCCAGAGGACTTCCGTGGTCACCGGGCCATCGGCATGGGTGCGGTCGAGGATCACCGGGTTCTTCTCGCGTTGGAGCATCTCCAGCCGCAGCGAGGCCTTGCTGCCGATGATCTGCCAGGTGGAAGGCACATCGATGGACAGGGATTCGCCACGTTCCAGGCTCAGCACGATGCCGTTGTCGCAGCGGATGAACACGATGGCGTGTTCCTCGGCATCGGAACCTTCCGCCACCCGGTTGGGCAGGTGGTCGGCAATCGGCCAGCACTGGGCGAGCACCGTGCGCGGGCGAATGTTCCAGCCGCAGGTGCTGAGGATGAAGTCCAGATCGTAGCAGCCCCAGTTGACCCAGAAGCCGCCGCCGTTGAGTTGATGGCTGACGCGCCAGGCGGGGATGGCGCCCTGCTTGGGGCCCCGGTCTTTGTTCATGCCGCGGAACTGGACCACGCGCAGTTGTCCCAGTTCACCCCGCGCCACCGCCTGCGCTGCGACCTGCGCCGACTGATAAAACTGATATCGGCAACTGCACACGCCCACGATGCGGTCGCCCTGCAGCGCCATCATCTCCCGCACCTGCGCGGCATTGACCGCCACCGGCTTCTCCAGCAGCAGATGCTTGCCCGCCTTGAGCGCCGCCAGCGCCAGCGGGGTGCGCAAATTGGTCGGCAGCGCGAGCACCACCGCGTCCACTTCAGGGTCGGCGAACAGCGCCGCCGGATCGCCATAGGCCTGACGGGCGCCGTGTTCCTGGGCGACCTGCTGGGCGACTTCCTGACGCACATCCGCCACCGCCTGGAGGACGATGCCTTCGCTGGCCTGGGCGACTTTCGCGTGAATCTTGCCCATGACGCCGCAGCCGACCACGCCGACGCGCACTTCACGTTGACCGTTCATATCCAGTAAATCCTCTGCAGAGGGGAAGGAAAATCCCCGAGTAGGCGGCGGGATGGTTTCGTAAATCCGATACAGTTCAGGTGCAGCGTGTTCCGCCCGACCGCTGATTCAGAACTTGGGTTTGTGCTTCAGGCCGCGCACTTTCATGGGCAGGCCGAACAGGTCGATGAAGCCACGGGCAGCAGTCACGTCATATCCGCTCATGGCGAAGCTGGCGAGTTTGCTGTCATACAGCGAGTTGGGCGAAGTGGCGCCGACGGCGGCCGCATTGCCCTTGTAGAGCTTGAGTTTGACCTGCCCGGTGACGACCTGGTTGGCGTGATCGACCATCGCCTGCAGGGCCTCACGCAGCGGGTGGAACCACTGGCCGTAGTACACCAGTTCGCCGTAGCGCACCGCCATCTGCTGTTTGTAGTGGTAGAGGTCGCGCTCGAGGCAGACCTGTTCGAGCGCTTTGTGCGCGGCATAGAGAATCGTGCCGCCGGGCGTCTCGTACACGCCGCGGCTCTTCATGCCCACCAGCCGGTTCTCGACCAGCACCACGGTGCCCACGGCATGCTTGCCGCCGATCTCGTTGAGCCTGGCGATGATCTCATGCGCCTTGAGCTTCTTGCCGTTGACCGCGGTGGGCACGCCCTTGACGAAATCCACGGTGACATACTCAGCGCGGTTGGGCGCTTTTTCGACCGGCTGGGTCATGGTCAGGCAGGCTTTCCAGTTCGGCTCGGCGTCGGGGTGTTCGATCTCCGCGCCTTCATGGCTGATGTGCCAGAGGTTGCGGTCCTGCGAGTAAATCTTCTTCTTGGTCTGGGCGATGGGGATGTTGTGCTTCTGGGCGTAGTCGATGGCGGTCTCGCGGTCGTTGAGGCCGTCGGCAAGGAACTGCGGGTCCTTCCACGGGCTGATGATCGCCAGGCGCGGATCCATCGCCATGTAGGTCAGCTCGAAGCGCACCTGGTCGTTGCCCTTGCCGGTGGCGCCGTGGCCGACGGCATCGGCGCCGGTGGCTTTGGCGACCAGCACCTGATGCTTGGCGATCAGCGGACGGGCGATGCTGGTGCCCAGCAGGTAGTCGCCTTCATAGGTGGCGTGGGCGCGAAGCATGGGAAAGCAGTAATCGCGGGCGAATTCCTCGCGCAGGTCCTTGACCACCACTTCATCCGCGCCGCTCTGGCGGGCTTTTTTCTCGATGCCTTTGAGCTCGCTGCCCTGCCCCAATTCGGCGGCGAAGGCGACCAGCTTGACGCCGGGGTAGCGACCCTTGAGCCAGGGAAGAATGACCGAGGTGTCCAGCCCGCCGGAGTAGGCGAGCACGATCTTGCGCGGTTGGTTGGCAGCAGCGGCCATGTGCGGATTCCTTTGCGAAAAGCCAAGTCGATCAGGATACCAGATACCGCCGGGGCAAGGGCCGGCGCACGCGGGCGGCGATTGGTTAAGCTGACCACTGGCGCGCTGCCGATTTCCCCGCACCCGCCGGGGCTGGACCATCAATGGGAGGACTGGCGTGGCTCGATCTCTGCTCCAAGGCATTTATCAGTCCGGGATGGTGGTGCAGCGCGAACAGCCGGTGCGCTTGCAGGGCTTTGCCGCCCCCGGCGTGGCCGTGCACGCCCGCTGCGGGGACCACGAAGCCACCGCGCAGGCCGACGACGCCGGCCGGTGGCGTCTGCAGCTGCCCCCCCTGCCCACCGGCGGACCCTATCGCATCGAAGTGCAGGACGACCAGCGCCAAGTCGTGCTCGAAGACGTGCTGTGCGGCGAGGTCTGGTTGGGCTCGGGTCAATCCAACATGCAGATGCTGCTGGGAGCGACCAACTGGCCCAGCACGGAACTGGAAAAGTGCGCCGACCCCCTGCTGCGCCTGGGCAGTCTGGCGACCGCGCACGGCCTGACGGAACAGGACGACGCCACCGTGCGCTGGGCCGCCTGCGATCCGGTCAACGCCAAGAGCTTCTCGGCGGTGGCGTTCCATTTCGGTCGCCAGTTGCGCAAAGCGCTGGGCGTTCCCGTGGGCATGCTGGTGGCGGCCTGTGGCCACACCCCCGCCGAGGCGTGGATGAGCCGCAGCGCGCTGGAAGGCGACCCGGCGTTGCGTCCCCTGCTGGGCAAGCTCAACGATCTGCTGGCGGAGCAGCCCGAAGCCCTGGCGGATTACGCGCCCTTCATCAAGCAATACAGCAAAGCCTCCATGGCGCGGACCGCGCTGTTCAACAGTTGGTATGAAACTGCCAAAGCCGCCCGTGCCAAGGGTGAGCCGATCCCGCCCGAACCCCCCGCGCCGTGCGGGCTGGGCTGTCCGCAACTGCCGACCGTGCAGTACAACCACAACATCGCCCCGCTGGTGGGCCTGCCGCTGCGCGGGTTTATCTGGTATCAGGGTGAAACCAATGCGATCTTCGGCAGCGCCTGGCTGTACCGGAAAATCTTCCCGCAGCTCATCCGCACCTGGCGGCAGGCATGGGGGCTGGGCCCGTTGCCGTTTGTGTTCGCCCAGATCGCCAATCACGCCGACGTGCAATGCGATCCCGCCCCGGACCTGTGGGCGGAAGTGCGCGAGTCGCAACTGCTGAGCCTCGGCGAGCCGAACACCGCGATGGCGGTGACGATCGACATCGGGGAAACGCAGAACATCCATCCGACCAACAAGCAGGAAGTCGGCCGGCGCCTGGCGCTGGCGGCACTGGCGAAAGCGTATGGCCGACGGCATGAATTCCGCGGCCCGTTGCTGCGCGGCTGGCACGTGCAGGGCTTCCGGATTCAGATGCAATTCGACCACGCCGAGGGCGGATTGGTGCTCAAGAGCAATCGCCCGGACAACGGCCTGCGCATCGCCGGGCCGGACCGTGTCTTCGTTCCGGCGCAGGCGGAAGTGCGCGGCGAGGAACTGGTGGTGTTCAGCGAACGCCTGCCCCGGCCGGTGGCGGTGCGCTATGCGTGGACGGATGACCCGGCGTGCTCGCTGTACAACCAGGCGGGTTTGCCGGCCTCGCCCTTCCGTACCGACGACTGGCCGCTGGTGTCGCAGCCGAAGTAACCCGTGACGGGTTCGATCATTCCACAGAATCGAGATTCGTAGTGGTCAATTATCGGCATGCCATGGGTGACGAGGTCTTCTTGATAACCAACGAGTACAAGTAATAGTAGTCCCGCTCGTCACGCGGTTGCCGCCTTACGCGGCACGGAAATGCCTGGTTGATTCGCCGGCAATACCGGTTGCACAGGACCAGCGATTGGCCGCGAATTTGGGACGACCACCACTAGTTGGCGGCGTCGAAGTGGGTGCCGGTGGCATTGCCGGGAAGATAAGTGCCCGCAGGGGAGATGCAGGCATCGAAGCGGCTGACCATCTGCACGTGGCCGTCGGCATAGACGCTGTTCATCATGTCTGTTCCATGGCGGAACAGGCTCAGGTCGTTGCCCACGACACTGGTGTTGGCGGGGGTGACAAACCACATGCGGATGACACTGGTCAGTTCAGGTGAATTGATCCGGTTGTTCCAGCGATGCCAGTCGGTGCTCATCAAGACCTTCGAGGGACGGATGAGGTCATTTTCCTTGCGGGCGTCGTTTTTGCTGATCGCCTGGGCGGGATTGGTGGAATCGAAACCAGTCAATCCGGGAATGCCGGTTTCTCCCTGCTGGAACTGGTTGAAAACGTAGGAGCGGCGGTAGTACAGGTTGGGAAGGTCGGTGGGGATATCGTCCGACGGGCACTTGTAAATGCCCCGCCAATTGGCGCCCGCGGCGATCTCCTGCCACAGGTTGTGGCTGAGGGTGGGAGGCAACCCGCGCCCGTCGTACCGCGCGAGCTTGTAGTCCCATGACCCGGAGGCGAAATTGTTGGTCGGAAAGCTGGCTTGGTTTTCCTGGATGTACATGGCGGTGGCCAGACCCACTTGCTTGAGGTTGGTCGCGCACTGAATCCGTTGCGCCGCGGCACGGGCTTTGGCCAGCGCCGGCAGCAGGATCGCCATCAGCAACGAAATGATCGAAATGACCACCAGCAGTTCAATCAGCGTAAATCCACGGCGTGCGCAGGGTTGTGGGTTCATCGTGTCAGCCAATCACGAAGTAGGGATTTTGCGGACGACACTGGCGTAATTTTACGATGAGCCGGGGGGCCGGGCCTATCCGTCAAACGTGATACTTCTATACCTTTTGAGCACTTTTGCGTCAGTGCTTGCCCAGCAGCGGGGAGATCGGGTGGTGTTGCCGGGAGTCGCGGAACGCGCGTGGGGAGATGCCCACCAGGCGGCGGAAAACCCGGGAGAAGTGGCTGGTGTGTTCGTAGCCCAGATTGTGGGCGACCTGCTTGATGATGTGCTGAGGATCCTGGAGCAGGATGATCGCTTCGCGCATCTTGGCTTGATTGATATACGCGGCCGGCGTGATGTGGAGTTGTTCCTGACACATGCGGGTCAGATGCTCACGCGAGACCCGCAGATGGCTGGCGGCCTGGGCCACGGTGAGCGGGTCAGCCAGTCGGGCGTGGACCAACTCGCAGAAGGCCTGAATCAGATGCCCTGAGGCCACATCGGAAGCGACGCGCGCCGAGCTCTCCGCCAGTTCGATCAGCAGCCCAGCCATCAGCTGCAGACTGTCCGCCAGTTTCAGCTGAATGAAATCCTGACTGCTGTAGAGATAGTGCCGCAGTTGGCCAAGGAACCAGGAGTCTGGCGTTAGATTGTAAACCGGGCCGTGCCGCGCGATCATGTCTGCCGCCAGGGCTTCACCGGGCGTGACATTGCACCACAGAATTTCCCACTCCTGCCCGCTTTCGGGATAACTGTAGTAAGCCAGTTCAGGGTCCATGTTGTACACAAAAAAGGCGGTGCCCGGGGTCAGGCGATAGGTCTTGCCGCGATAGGTCAGCCGACCTTCGCCGCGCACCGTGTACTGCAGAATGGCGTGGGGCCGCCCGACCGTGCGCTTGGCTTCCCAGTAATAAGCATCGCTGGTGGCGATCACTTCGCGGGCCATGTAGTCGATGGTCGGCTGGCTCGGCAGCGGACGCAGGGTGGTCACGGGCAGGACGCGCAGGTTCGGTTTTGATTTCGCCATGTGGTCATCCCGGCGATAGAAACGGCGGGCTTCACCTTATGCGACGCCGGGCCCGCAGTCAACCAAAAGTCGATCACATATTGTTCAGTTATGTCACGTGTGCAGGGTTATACCCACAAAATTTATCGGATAAAATGCGTGATAGTTTCAAACAGGGCGAAGAGCATGGGAGTCACATATATACCGCTGCTTCCTCTGGTTCTCCTGCTGTCACTGCCCCAGGCGGCAGCGCCGGCGGCCGGGCAGGACAGTCCCCTGGGCGTCCGGGTCTATCCCGCCATCCCGGGGATCGCGGCGTCCACCCGCTTCTCGGCGCGGGTCCACGACGGCCGGGACTGGCACCCGCTTTTCACCATGGAAACCGTCGGGCCCCAGCAGACCCAGGCCGGCATCCATGCACGCGGCATCTACGAAACAGTCACCGGCCATTCAGCGTCGTGGTGCACCTTCGAAATGGACGTGCCGGTCACCGTGGAAATCACCCGGCTGGGCCCGGGCGACATCGACGCCTGCGTCATCCGTCCCCGTGCCCGCGGGCTGGTGCCGCTCATCAGTGAGGACAAACGCTCGGTACGTTTTGTGATCGAGCCGCGCTTCGCCGAGCAGACCACCACGGGCAACCCGCAAGTGCCGGTGAATGTGGCGATCGAGATCAACGGGCAGACCCAGGAGATGATGACGGTCTTCGCTTCCCCGCACTTGTCCGACAAGCCAGCGCCCGGCGCTCCAGGTGTCTTGCCGGTGGAACCCGGCAGTGTGCCGCCGGTGGAGGGGGACTGGCACACGCTCTATTTCCTGCCCGGCGTTCACGACCTGGGCCAGCAGGCCCACCCGCTGCGCCCCGGCAAGCGCTATTACGTCCCCGGCGACGCCTGGGTGGACGGCGGCTTTGGCGAAGGCCCTGGTCACGAGGCCCCGGGCGCCAAGCTGTATGGCCTGGGCGTCATCAGCGGCCGCAAGATCGGCTGGTTGGAAGTCAACCAGAAAACCGCCTCCAAGCTCCTGCATCTGTTCGGCGCCGATGCCGTCGTGGAAGGACTCACCTTCATCGACAGCCCCCACCATACCTGGATGGGCGGCAGCTCCGATCCGGAGCGCCCGACGGTGTTCCGCAACATCAAGTGCCACAGTTGGCGCACCAATACCGATGGCCTGCACATTTTCGGCAGCGGGATCGCTGAGGATGTCTTCTTTCATGGCCAGGACGATGCCCACTACCTCACCAGTCGCGCCGACCGGGTGCGCTTCCGCCGCTGGGTCTATTGGCGCGACGACACCTTTGGCGTGCACGTCATCTTCTCCGCCAACGGCGCCCAGATCACGCCCGGCAACGCCATGGCTGAGGATTGCGACTCGATCTACAACGACAGCACCCGGCTGGGACATATCATCGAACTGCGGAGCCTGCAGGAGGGCTGTTGGGTTGACGGCGCGATCATCCGCGACCTGCGCATCGAGAATGACCGTACCCTCAACCAAAACGCCCTGGTGCGGCTGAGCCTGCCCACCTGGCCGTGCTCCTTCAAGAATGTCCTGTTGAAGAACATCACGGCGTCGGCGGACAACGGGCAGCCGTGGCGGATCGTCGGGGGCGGGCCGGACTCGATCATCGAAAACGTCACCTTCGAGGACATCCGCATGGGCGAACGCTGGCTGGAGGATTTCTCCCCCGAGAACTTCACGCTGGCTTTCGTCAAGAACCTGCGGATTGTGCGCGAGGGCAGGACGGTCGCGACCTACTCGTCGAATCTTGAGGCAGACGCCCAGCAGATACGGCCCGACCCGGGCAATCTGCTGGTGAATCCGGGCTTCGAGATCGCCGGCTACGGCTGGACCGGGCGGCAACTGCCCGCGACGGCGGCGCCCGCCCATGAGGGGCGCTTCGCCTTCCGCAGCCTGGACGAGCGCGGCGAGATGAACTCGATCCAGCAGAATGTGACCGCCGAGATCGTCAAACGCGGAGGGGGACGCTATCAGCTCACGGCCTGGATGCGCATCGGTAAAGGCCGGGGCGCCGGTGTCGTTTCCCTCGAATATGGCCAGCTCAATCGCGCCAGTGGCGCCCGGGATATCGGCTCGGTCGCGGTGGAGCGGACGCCGCTGGTGGCCGGACAGTGGGTGAAAGTCACCGGGCAAGTGACCGTGCCCTGGGATCGCCAGCGGTACGACTGGCTGCGTTGGGTGCATTTTCGGATCAAGGGCCACGGCAGCTTCGAAGACCTCGCCATCGACGATTGCCGTCTGGAGCACCTTGGCGAGTAGACCGGCTGGTTGGAAGGGCGGGGCCGGGTTGGGCCGCGCTGGCGCAATGACAGGCCGACAACCAGCACCGGCAAGCATCATGTTCAGCCCTCGTCGGGCTGAGCGGTCGAAAGGAAGATACGCATCATGAAACACCTTCTGGTTCTGGGCATGCTGCTGAGTGTTTTTGCAGGCGCCGCCGGCCAGGCGCAAACGCAGCATGATTCGCAGCTCAATATCCTGTTCATCGGCAATAGCTTCACCTACCGGCACGACCTGCCCGCGCTGGTCAAGACGGTCTGCGTGGAGGGCCAACCCGGCTTGAAGGTCAACACCCGCTATGTCGTGTATGGCGGGCAGAACCTGTTCACGCACTGGACGTACTTCCGCTCCCAGACCTTCCTCGAGCTGAGCACGATCACCCGCGAGGTCATCGAGGAACGCATCGCCCACATCAAGCAGTTGCAAGCGCTCACCGAATTGCCGCCGGAGTACGTGAAGTATCCCGAGACCCTCGGCAAGCAGATCAAGATGCCGCCACTGGACACGTTCCAGGGCGCCTTGAAGTGGGCCTTGACGCAACATGAACAGTTGCTCACGTCCAACCCGCGCACCAGGTGGGATTACGTGGTGCTGCAGAGCTGGGTCGACGAGCACGCCGATCCGGACCAGGGCTACGCCAGGTGGGCGCGGGAGTTCGCGGAAGTCGCCAGGCAGCATGGCGCCCAAGTGATTCTCTACATCACCGCCCCGTTCGTTCAGAACGCCAAGCCCGTGGATAAGCCGCAGCAGGAATGGCTGGTCAAGCTGCAATTGCAGGTCGCCCGTCAGTTGGCGGACCAGATCAAACCTCACGCCGTGGTGCCGGTGCCGCTGGCGATCAACCTGATCCAGCAGGACGGCACCGATCTGACCTTCTGTTACGAGAAGGATTTTCACCCCAACCAGACGACGGCATTCCTGACTGCGAACATGTTTTATGCGGCGCTGTTCAACCAGAGCACCGAGGGTTTCCAGTTCGACACCGTGACGGAGACGCGCGTTGACGGAGAGGGCAAAGCTCCCGACGGTGGCGATCCCAAGCGGGTGTTTGACGAGAAGACCAGGGTGTACCTGCAGAAGAAGGCTTTCGAAGCGATGCAGGCCTTTGCCCAGGTGGGCGCAGCCGAGGCGGCGAACTGACCGGATGCCTCCCAATAGACGCGCAGGATCATTCCCTATGTACAGACTGTTGCCCTCCCTGCTGATCATGTTGTGTTATGGCGCGGTGGCGTGGGCGGAAGACACTGTCCCCCCTCCGGGTTACCAGCAGCAGACGCGGGCGTTCGAGCAGGTTCCGCCCAACGCCGCCGGCGATGAAGCACTGGCGGGCGGCATCAACCCCTGGCACTACTGGGGCGCCCGGTTCGATGCCCAGGCGCATCGGCTTGAGCCCCAGCCGTGGCGCACGTCCGATGACCTCGTTGAAGGTTGGGACTGGTCATTGCCGCCGAGCGTGAAGCCCGCCGCCAATGCCCGGCTTCGTCTGGGCATGTTCGGCTGGCGCAAGGGCATCGCCAGCTTCAATCCGCCGCCGGGGCTGAAGGTGGTCGATGAACTGTGGGTGCGCTGGCGCGAGCTTGAGGAAGTCGAGGGCCACTACGATTTCAGCCAACTGGAAACGGAGATCGCCCAGCGCCTGGCGCAGGGCTGCGACGGCGTCATCATCCGCCTGCTCGGGGCGGTCTGGACCAACGCCACCCCCACGGAGTGGAAGCAGTGGGAGACGGACAGTCCATGGCGCTTCAGGCGCTGGGCCGCGCCACGCTGGCTGGTTGAGACCTATGGCGTGGACCGGCTGACCCTCGGCGAGGGTCAGGATGAAGTGGTGCACGTGGACATCTTTCATCCACAGTACCACCGCAAGTACCTCGAACTCATCGCGGCGTTCCAGCGCAGCGGCATCCTGCAGCGACCTGAAGTGCAGGGCCTGATCGTCTGCGGCATGTGCAAAGCCAACGGCGAAGAGGGCTTCGGCACCTACGAACTCACCAAGGCGCCCCGCGCTGTCGCGCAACAGCGTTATGCGGAACGTCTGCAGGCCTGGCAGGACGCTTTCGGCGCGCCGAATAAAGTGATCGCCATGCTGCCCGACGGCAAAGCGATGGTCGGGGCCCGCGACGGGTACGTGGAGATGTATCTTTACCTCACCAATGACCCGGAGCTGCGCGGCCAGTTCGTGGATGACGCCGGCTACCTGTGCGTCAATGAGGATGCCTTTTACATCAGGCACGGGGATCAACTGATCTTCGGTGATGAAAACGAAGAATACCACCCGGGACGTTACGCCGACCAGCCCGGCCGTCCGGGACGCTTCGGGCCCCTGGAGAGCTTCAACTATCGCTACTTCACCAGCATGTTGCGGACGCTGCAGATGCGGCGGAATTATCTTTACGTTGAAGAAACGGCGGTGAATCCGCAACTGCTCTGGTACGCCAGCCACCAGTTGGGACGCTCGGCGCAGGACGCTCCTGATGCGTGGTGTTTCCTGCGGGAGAGTTATCTCAGCGGTTATGGCGATGAAACCGCCAAAGGTCCGTTGAAGAACTTCGAGCGTTGGCTGCACCAGCGTGATCGGGAGTCGCACCCGACCACGCCGGCGGTGAAGATTCCCCATGCCCTCAAGCAATGGTGGCTGGCCGACGCCGAGCATCGATATGACTACGTGGCGCGGCGCGGCGAGCGGATCGGCTTCGCGGTGGGCGACGATTTTCTCCAGGGCCGCGCCCGCGTCGCCGTCAAGGTGACCTACTACGACGGCTATGCAGGCCATTGGATGCTGCGCTACCACCGGACCGGGCAGACCATTGCGTCCACTCCGATCGCCACCACCGGCGCCGATGCCTTCCGCACCGCCACCCTGTTTATCGATGCGGAGTTCAATGCCACGCATCTGGATTTCGACTTTGAGATCGTTTCCCCGCAACAAGTTCCGATCAGCTTCGTGCGGATCGTCAAGCCCTAGGAGGACCGTGCCGCGATGAGTAAAGTCTCCCGATCCACACCCCCCATGGGATGGAACAGTTACGACGGTTTCGGCTGCCACATCTACGAAGCGCTGTGCCTGCAGGAGCTGGCGGCTTTCGCCCGGACCTTCGTCCCCCATGGCTACCAGTACTTCGTCATCGACAACGGCTGGTTCGCGCAGCAGGAGTTGATTGAAGCCGACGGCCTGAAGCTGCCCCAGGTCCAGCACGCCGAGCCTGACCATGTCTGCATCGATGCGTTCGGGATCCCGCAGCCCAGCGCCTGCTTCTTTCCCAACGGGTTCGCGCCGCTGATCGACTTTTGTCGCGCCCACGGCATCAAGCTGGGGCTGCACCTGATGCGCGGCATCCCGCGCAAGGCGGTGGTCGCCAACACCCCGATCAAAGGCACTCCCTACCACGCCCGCGACATCGCCGACCCCAACGACACCTGTGCCTGGTGTGAATACATGTACGGCATCGACATGACCAGGCCCGGCGCGCAGGCCTACCTGGACAGCGTCATGGAGCAGTTCGCGCAGTGGGGCGTCGAGTTTGTGAAGGTTGACGACGTGTCCCACCGTCCCGCCGAGATCGTCGGCTACACCCGGGCGGTGGAGCACGCCTCCGGACCAATCTGCCTGAGCCTCTCACCGGGCAACCACACCAACAAGCGTTACCTGGAGGTCTACCGTCAAGCCGCCATGTGCCGGATCACCCGCGATATCTGGGACAATCAGGCCGATATCGACGTCTCTTTCGATTACTGGAAGTCCTGGCAAGGTCTGGAGCATCCCGGCTTCTATCCCGACCTGGACATGATTCCGTTCGGGGAGCTCTGTGTGCTCAAGCGGCCCGCTAATTTCCGCAACGGAGCCAATGCCAATTTCTGCGCCGGCAAGCTGATGCATCACGCCTGTGGCCTTTCCCTGGCGCAGAAGGAGACCTTCATCACGCAACGCGCCATGTCTGCCTCGCCCCTGATGATCGGCGGCCGCCTGCACACCATGGATGACCACTCCGTGAGCCTGCTGACCAACCGCGACATGATCGCCTGCAACCAGAACGGGGTCATGGGCATGGACCTGCGGCATGTGCCCGCCGGCCTGGATGTGTTCCTCACCCCCGAAAAGTCGCTCGACGCCACGGGCCAGCAACGGTACGCCGGCGCCGACCGGGGCTGGCTGGGCATCTTCAACCGAACCGACAAAACGATGAGCATCGGCTTGGGGCGCGCCCAACTGGGGCTCAAACGCCTGTGCGACGAACCCCGGCCGGGCCGTTGCACGCTGCACGACATCTGGAAGGGCGGGGTTCATCAGCTCGCTAAAGCCGACGAGGAATTGCACGTCGACCTGGCGCCCTACGGCGTCGCTTTCTACCGCTTTGAGCAGCAGCGCCTGACAACTCCGACCGCGGCGCCACGCGCTCGCTCAGCCGCGGCGCCAATCGCCCCGCCGTCGCCCCAACCGTCCCTTTCCCACTGACCTGCCACGCCCCGCGAACCGACAGCCCCCGGCTTGACCACTTGCATTCCACGACAGGCTGGCCATGAAATACATCTTCCTTGCTAGCTTCTGCGTGTTGGTGGCGGCGGGTTGGGGACTCGTACTCACCGAGCCGAACCTTCAGAGCGACGTGCCGGTGTTGTACTGGGTCACCGACAGCAACCCCGCCCGCATTCGGCAAGTCGAAACTTTTCATCGCTGGCTGCGCGCCAACGGACATGTCACCGCCGAGGGTAAACCGCTGCTGGAACTGCGGCTCGACATGGCCAGCAGGGACCCCGCCAAGCAGATTATCCAGAGCGTTGCCGGTGTGGCGGGCGACATCATGGACTGCGACCTGGGGCAGATGCAGGCCCTGGGAGTGCTGGCCGACGTGACGGACCACGCCGGGAAGCTGGGGTTCGGCGTTGATCAGACCTATCCGGCCCTGGCGCCTGTGCTGATCCGCGCGGGCAGGCAATACGGCTTTCCCTGCAATGTGGCCATCCTGTCGCTGTGGTCCAACCCCGCCACCTTCGCCGCCGTGGGACTCAATCCTCCCGGCCGGGACTGGACCGTCGAGCAGTTCGAGGAACTGGGCCGCGAATTCGTCAAACGGGCGAACAAACCCGGGGAGCGACAGACCGTCTTCTTCTGCAACAGCCTCGCCACCTGGCAGGGCGGGCGAATGCTCATGTCCCTGCATCGGTCGCGTGGCTTGTCGATCTTCAACGAGACCATGACGGCCGCCACCACCAATGACCCCCGTTACGCCTGGGTGTTGCAAAAGGTCCGGCAGTGGACCCATGAAGACCACTTGATCCCCACCGCGGCGGAAGAGGCTTCGTTTGCGACCCAATCGGGCTACGGCGGTGCGGAACTGTCGTTGTTCCTGGAGGGGCGTTACGGCATGATCCTGGCGGGGCGCTGGGGCGTGATCCGGTTGCGGGAAGTGGCCCGGGCGCCGCAGATCCAGCTCAGCTATTTCCCCACGGCTGCGGGGGGATGGCCCAACGACGTGATCTCGAGCCGGGCCGCCGCGGTCTACGCCGGCAGTCGTTACCCCGAGTTGGCGATGCTGTTCCTCGCCTTTCTCGCCAGCGAGGATTACAACCGTCTGATCGTGGCGGATGGCGACGCGCTGCCGCCCAATCCCCGCTTCGCCGACACCGCCGAGTTTCGTCATCCCCAGGCTTATCCCCACGAGTGGGACCTCCACGGCCCCACCTACGACACCGCCATGCACCGTGCCGTGGCGCTCGCCGAAAGCCCGTTCATCAGCGGCGGCACCACCCGGCGCCTCGCGTCCCAGGCCCTGGAGAAAGTCATGGCGACGCCCATGCTCGCCACCCCCGAGGCGGCGGCGGCGACGTTGGAGGAGCAGATCAACGCCGAGATCGCCAAAACCATCCGCGAGAGTGAGACGCTCCTGAAACAGCACCACCAGTTGGTGGCGCTCCAGCAGCAGATCGACGCCCGCCGTGCCCAGGGCAGGCCGGTCCCGCTGTCATGGATCACCAACCCCTTTCACCGCCGGTATTACCTCGAGCAGGGTTGGATCGAGGATGAAAACCAGAATGACCAGGTGGGGCCATGAATCTACTCAAGCAGCGTCGAGCGCGCGCGGATTTGTGGCGCGGGTTGGCTTTCCTGGGGCCCAACATCCTCGGATTTCTGACCTTTACCCTCTTGCCCCTGATCTTCGCCCTGGTGCTGGCGTTCACCAACTGGGACCTGCGGCTGCACAACCAATTCAAGCAGGAACCATTGCGGTTCGTCGGCTTCGACAATTTCATCAGACTGCTCACCGAGCCTGATTTCTGGCGCTTTCTGGGCAACACCCTGTTCTTCATGATGGGCATTCCCTTTGGCATCTCCGGGTCCCTGCTGGCTGCGCTTTTGTTGAGTCAGGATTTACGCGGGGGCAGCCGACGCAACGGGCTCTGGCTCCTCGCCGGCGCCACGCTGGTCGCCAGCACCGGCATGCTGGTGATGCTCGGGGCGGGAAGCTCGGTCATGGTGTTGCTGATCGGCGGGCTGGCGGGCGTAATCCTGGTGGGCGGGACGCTGGGCGGACTCACGGTGTACCGCACCCTTTTCTATCTCCCCCATTTCACCGCCGGCGTGGCGACCTTCATCCTCTGGAAGAAGCTGTACAGCCCATACACCGGCCCGATCAACTATGCCCTTGAACCAGTCCTGGACGGGCTGACCGCCGGCGTCAACGCCGTCCCCGCCAGCGCGGTGCAGACGCTGGCGGTGGGGATGGCGCTGGGCATGATCGGCCTGCTGGCATGGGGCGCCAGGCGGCTGGCGCTGTGGTGGACCGAGGGCGAATTGGGTTCCCTCGGCTTGATCTCCGCAGCCCTGCTCTTGTCCTTGCCCGGGCTCCTGAGTCTCCCATGGATGCCCACCCGATGGCTGGGACTTGCCGCGCTGGCTGCGGTGGTCGTGGTGGGCTTGGGCCTGCTGGGCCGGGTGATCGCCGGGCCACGGCTTTACCGCTCCCCCGCCGCGGGCGAAAGCGCCGGCGGCGCCCTGCTCTTTGCCGCTGCGCTCATGGTCGGGCAGTTCATGCTGCTGGGTCTATGCCGGGTGCTCTTCGCCCTGCCCGCCATGGCGTCGGACGCCGCCGGCCTTGAACCACCCCATTGGCTCACCAACGTCTATTGGGCCAAACCGGCGCTGATGATGATGGGCTTCTGGGCGGCAATCGGCAGCAACAACATGCTGCTGTACCTGGCGGGACTCACCGGCGTGCCGCCGGAGCTTTACGAAGCCGCCGAGATCGACGGCGCCGGCCGCTGGGCGAAGTTCTGGCATGTCACCTGGCCGCAGCTGGCTCCCGTGACCTTCTTCATCGTCGTGATGTCCGTGATCCATGGCCTGCAGGGCGGGTTTGAGATGGCCCGCACCATGACCAATGGCGGACCCGCCGGCACCACCACCACCCTCAGCTACTTCGTGTACATCGAAGGCTTTGAAACGGGTCGGTTGGGCTATGCCTCCGCGATCACCTGGACGCTCTTTGGCCTGGTGCTCCTGGTCACCCTCTTCAACTGGAAGTTCGGCAACCGCTACGTCAACGACTGATGCCCCCGGGAAACGGACCGCCACATGTCCACCTTCCAACACAACCACATCAGGCGCAAGCCCCGCTCACCGCAGGCGACCGGCCGGCTGATCACGGCCGCGGGATTGCACCTGCTGCTGATGCTGCTGGCGCTGACCATGGTGCTGCCCTTTGTCTGGATGGTGCTCACCAGCCTCAAACCGCTCGAAGAGGTGGGCCTTGAGTCCTGGCTGCCCTCGGTGTTCCAGTGGGAAAACTACGCCCTGCTGCTGGGGCTGGGGCCTGCCGCGGACGACATTCAGTACCAGGGCATCGCATACGGCCGGTGGTACGCCAATTCGCTCTTTGTGGCCGGCAGCGTCACCTTCCTGCAGGTCTTCACCAGCGCGCTGGCGGGATTCAGCTTTGCACGGCTGCGCTGGCCCGGACGCGACAAAGTATTTTTCCTGTACCTGAGCACCATGATGCTGCCCGGTCTGGTCATGATGATCCCCAACTACCAGATCATGATCACCCTTGGGCTGGTCGACACCTACTGGGGCTTGATCATTCCCGCCGCCTTCAGCGCCTTTGGCACCTTCCTGCTGCGTCAGTTCATGCTCACCATTCCCGCCAGCCTCGACGAAGCCGCCGAGATCGACGGAGCCAGCAAATGGCGGCTCTTTGTCGACATCATCCTGCCGCTGTCACGCCCGGGCCTGATCACCCTGACCATCTTCACCTTCATCGGCAATTACCAGTCCTTCTTCTGGCCGCTGGTCATGCTCAAATCGACCCACCGCTACACGCTGCCGGTGGGCCTGCTCTTTTTCGATTCATCCCAGGGCCAGCAGACCAATGTGCTCATGGCCGCCATCACGCTTTCGATCCTGCCCATGATTGTGGTGTTTTTCGTCCTGCAGAAATTCCTGGTCAAAGGCATTCAACTCGGAGCGGTGAAGGGGTAGGCAACGCCTGGTGGCGGTGAAGCCGCACATGAGAGCAGCAGATGTGGACGTCAAAGCAGTGGGGGAAAGCAGCGAAATCCAGAAATGGACATCCCCACGCATGGTGGGCGCGTCGCCAGCCAGCCGCCAGCCGAACAGACCTCGAACACCACCTGGTCCGGCGCGTTCCACCAGCAAATCGTGCAGCGCCTGGGACGTGGTGGGTCCGCTGCGGAAATGGTGGGCGTGCGTGTCGGTGTCGCAGCGGCAGGTCACGCTCTTGAATTTACCGCCCCCCGGGGGTCAAGGGCGAGAATCAGCATGTCGAGTCGCCTGTTGCTGGCGCCAACCGTGGGCGACCCACGCAGCCAACCCGCCTGTGGCGGACGACGTTCCCCATGATCCGGGACGCCGCCGGGAGACCTGGCTTTCATAGTGTCTATTCTTCGTCACCTTTTCTTCGCCTGAATTCACAAGAAACACGGGCATAGCCCGACATTTTGGACCGCCACTGCGAATGGACCACGTCAGGGTCTACCGATTCCCAGGCAGCCGCGTCCGGATGATTACGGGGTTCCGCACCGGAACAGGCTGTATCGACAGCCGATTCATCGTCGCGGCGATCGGCAACGCCTGCATCGCCTGCTGCGGATCCACGGGCCGCTCCCCCTCATCAACCAACTCGGCTGCGAACGCCACCCGCTGTCGCGAGTCACAGTCCATGGGAGCGGCGTACGGCGCTATCTCACTGTACGAGAGCTCTAACAGCCACACGTCACCATCAGCTGGCTTCTCCCCGCCCGGCTTGTAACGACTCAGGTCGTATCGCCGGTCGATCACCGGAAGCTGCCGTGTCCGCCGCTGGGTGCTCGGACAAACGGCGCTTCGGGCCCCAGGTGCAGGACCGCACTGACCTTTCGGCACGCCCAGGTCGCGTGGGCGGATTCGTTCACCGGGGGATTCGAACACACCACAAGCCGCAGAACCGGACGCTGGGCGTGCGCCAGCCAGTCCATCGGTATGGGCAACTGCACCCGGACCGTATCCTTGGTTGATTCGATGTAGCCTTGCCACAGCATCACCGCCGTCCCGACTGACGGCGTAGCCAGGCGATCCGCTGTCGCCTTGCCGCTGCCGAGCGTACGCTTTGCCAACGCTTCAATGCGATCGTCGAATGTTTGGCGCCGCGCGACAAGCGTAAGAAACGCCCGCGCCGTCACTCCAAAGGGCTGCGTGCCTGCGACACAGTGCTGCTGAAGCTCGTGAATCGTCAGGGCACACTCCCGCGCGAGAATTGGAGCGGCGTGCGAGGTTCCCATTCGATCTTCCGCAAGCCCTTGTCCGGAGTAACCCCACACTCCCAGCCCCGATGTGAATCCGTAACTGCCGTTCGTGTTTCCTCCCGCCGCGCTGAAGGAGGGGATTGGCGCGTCGCATATTCCGGGGCCGATGCGGCTGAACGGACTTGGCCAACCAACGGTCGATACGAGCCCGCCCGTTCCGAGCCGACTGACGAATGATCCGCAGATCAACGTATTGAATCCGCACGCCCAAGGACCCAGCGCCCACCTCGGGTCGTCCACGTGATCCGGATATGCCTGATCGGGCGGCACGCCGGCATCGGAGTTGCCGGCCGCGACTACCACCATAGCGTCGTTGGCGAACACGAAGTTGTCCAGATCCTGTAGCAACCGCCGCTTCTCGGTTCGTTCCACTTCATCGAAAGCCCACAGAGGCCGGCTGTCGCTGAAGCTGAGGTTGAAGACGCGAACATCGGGAGCAGAGCCTCGCACGCCGTCAATGGCTTCCATAACGATCTTGTCGTTGACCCGGTTGTTTCGGCCGGACCCGTCGGGATAGTCCGCCACCACCGCGTCCACGAAACTGCATTTTCCGACGCTGGCGCCAAGCTCTACGTCGCTGCCGCAATCCCCGAACACCACGCGCGACGCCACAAAGGCACCGTGATCGCCCACCGGCGGATTGGGAGCGTCCTGCGGAATAAACCGCCCGCGCCGATATGCTTTGAGCCGCTTGTGATCGTCGGCGACGCCGAGGTCCACCACCGCCACGCAAGGCAGGGAATTGAGGTCGGGAGTAACCGGCGAAACCGCGGATGCTCGGCTTGCACCGCGCCCGACTGACTTGGAAGCAGCAATCGAATAGAGCGGGGAGTGAATGGCCTGCACCGAAAAGAAATCCCTCGCGATCGCCCTCACCGATTTCTGCGTGGCTTTGCCCCTGAACCAGTGCCGCCCCGAAAAGTCCGTCCCCATGCCCGTCAATTTTTCATTAGCTTGCTGGGAGAGCAGCTCTGTGATGGCGCGAAGGACACCGTCCGCTTCAACCCGGGTTAGCACGGGCTGGAGCTCGATCACGATGTCAGACGTTTGACTAAGCTTGAGAGACCGAAGCCAGGTGTCGTCCACGCGCAGTTGCAGAGGAACGAGCTCGAACGAGTCAATCGTCGCCCATCGGGCTTGTTCGCGAGCTCCCAGATCGTCCAACGTCGTCGTGCGCTGAAGCAGCGTGCCCACCCGCTCCTTCTCGCCGTGAACGATGGCCTTGCCGTCCGCCGTCACCTGGAGCAGGTCCAGTCCCAGTCTCGCGAACACGCGGCCGTGTTCGCCACCGAACTCGGTCTTCTCCTTGAAGGTGCCCCGGGGCGCCTTCTTCTTGTCCTTCGACTCCTTCTCCACCTCGTCTACCGGCTGGGCCAGCACGAAGTACCGCCGATCCTTCGTCGGATCCTTCGATCCCGCCACCTTCGCTTCAATGGCTTTGAGACTCTGACTGATCTTCTGCCCTTTGGCCGCCCAGGAGATTCCGACGTACTTCGGCAGACGCCCACCGCCGCCGCCTTCCAGCGGCGTCAGCTCGTGCGTCTCGTTCAGGAAGTAGGTGCGAGGAACGATCTGTCTAGAGCGTTCTGCCATTTAGTCTCTCAAATGCTTTTCAAGAGCCTGCCGTCTTGCCTCGGCCATGACCACCGACTCCGCGTCGGCGAAACTGCGGCTGCCCGCCGCCCGTCGAAGGACCGTCGTCGGCAAGGATACTTTGTTTGATGCCGCCAGCTTCTTCGCGAAGGTCGTCAGCACAGTCCGCTTTGGGCAACCGAACGCCAGCGCCAAGTCGAACCGACGCCAAAGTGCGTCATCCAGGTGTCGGGGCATGTTGGACGTGCCGATGATCAACCCTCGCGGTCTGGAATGCTCCAGTTCCTGCATGAGTGAGATCACGATCCGATCCAGCTCACCGACATCCAGCGGATTGCCGCGGCGTTTCCCCAGTGCGTCCAATTCGTCCAGCAGCAGCACGCACGACGTGGTCTCCGCCAAATGAAATAGCTGGCGCAGGTGTATGGCAGTCTGCCCGAGGTACGACCCGATCACGGCGTCGAAGCGTACTACCCAAACTGGCAGCCCCAGCTCATGCCCCAGCGCCCTAGCGGTCAGGCTCTTCCCGCATCCTGGCGGACCGTGGAACAGCAGCTTCGACCGCGGCGCCAGACCGCGGCGCTGAAGGGAGTCGCGGTGCTTCCATTCCGCGATGACACCCTTAAGCTCGCGACGAGCGCTCGACGTCAGAACCACATCCACCAAGTTCACATCGCTCGGCAACGCCACCAGGGCTGTGTTGATTAGCCCGTTGCCGTTCTGTCCCGGAGCATTCTGGTCGTGTCCGCACTTAGCCCCGTTCCCGCTGCCGGCCAGCGCTCCACGCAGGTGGCGGGCCACGCCAAAGTGACCTTTTCCCTCTTCATCGTTGCAGATCTGCGCAGCCACACCAGTCGCGCCTGTCACGTCGTCAGCTGCCAGGGCTCGGAAGAGTTCCGCCAGTTTCTTCGTCGTGGGCATCGTCTACTCGCGTCGCCAATGGAAACATCCGTCTCTCAGTGATTGTATCGGCGGTGCATGGTCCGTACCGTCACTTCGAACTGTCGTGGGTTTAATGCTTGTAGAAGAAATTAGACCGGATTTCATATTGTCGTAGGCGCCTGGCGACAGCGGGTTCCTTGCACAACAAGGAATGGTACAGGTTCAATCAAGCCTGATCCAGACTGACCGCGTACCGCCACGACACCGTGGGCCACATGGCGGGGGTACTGACGCGCCCGGCGTCGTCTGGGTTCTGGGGGCGCGTATTGCGATGATTGCTCAGCCGGCCGGCGGGGTAAGCACGCTCAGGGTTCGGTCGCGGGGCGGATTTTGGTGATGCGGATGCGCACCGCCGAGGGGGGTTCGAGCAGATTGACCCCGGGGGGCAGGTCGATGTGCGGCACGATGGTGACGCTGTCCCTGCTGTCGCCTTTGGCGAGGTCCTCGACATCCAGGCGCACGTCCGCCCAGACTTTCTGCTCGCGGTCCTCGATTTTTTCGATCAGGTCGTTGGGGCCGGTGATGCGGATGTCGCGGACGAACTGATCGTCCTCGGCCGCCAGTTGCACGTTGTACTGCTTGAGCGCCGCCAGGGGCGCGACCAGCCGCACCGCCACGTTGGGCAGCACCAGTTCGCGGGCGAGTTTGCGGATGGTGAAGGTGACGCTGACCGTCGCGGGCGAGACGTTCAGATCCTCGGCGCCGAGCAAGTCCGGCACCACCACCGGCACGTTGGTCAGGGTGTGCTGCTGATTGACGGACAAACCCGTCAGCGCTCCCGAGGGGAGGCGGGCTTCGACGCGCAGCTGGTCACCCCGCGCCGCCATGCGCGACGCCGGCAGGCGCACCGCCACCTTCTCCGGCTTGAGGATCACATCCGCCAGCTGCGTGTCGCCCTGCCCCGCCAGGCTCAGCGGCAGCGTCTGCGTTTCCATGCGTTCGACGCTGACGGTGACCGTTTCCGGGCGCACCTCCAGCAGCGTCACGCCCAGGTCGGCGATGGTCTTGAGATTGCTCAGCGCGGTGCGCAGGTTCACCGTCTGCTGCACGCTGTCGGGCAAGGGACTGAGTTCCAGCGTGAGCGGACCTTTGCGGATCAGTTCCTTGAGGTCGGCGAGCTGCGCGCTGTTGCCGCGGAAGGTGGCGGTGACGCTGCCTTCGGGCCGGCGGGGCTTGATGAGCACATCGCGCGCCACCGGGGCGAACTCCACATCGACATCGCGGTCGTCGGTCAGGACGTTTTCGCCCTCGGCATAGAGCCAGATCAGGGCGGCGATGAAGGTGATCAGGATGAACTCGCGGAACTTTTCCCACATGGCGTGTGCTGGACTTTCAGGCAGCTTTGCCGGTTTCGGATTCTTCTGCTTCGTTGCCGTTGCCGACGAGTTTCATTTCCCCCAGGCCGCGCACCAGCAAAGTGCGCAGGCCGTCGACGGTGAGGTTGCGGGTGAGTCGGCCGCGTTCGGCGACGCTGATGGTGCCGGTTTCCTCGCTGACCACCACGACCAGGGCGTCGCTCTCCTGGCTGAGTCCCAGCGCGGCGCGATGGCGCGAGCCCAGCTCGGAGGAGAACTGTTCCGCCTCCGCCAGGGGCAGCTGCACGCCGGCTGCGCTGATGCGGTCGCCGCGGACGACCACCGCCATGTCGTGCAGGGCGCTGCCGGGCCAGAAGATGGTGTTGATCAGTTCCTTGCTGACCACGGCGTCCATGCGGATGCCGGCTTCGACCACGCCTTCGAGACCAACTTCACGTTCGAGCACCACCAGGGCGCCGATCTTGTTCTTGCTCAGGTAGCCCGCTGCGGAGACGACTTCCTCAATCACCCGCGCGCGACGCAACCCGCCGGCCCGGAAGAAGCGCGTCTCACCCAGGCGGACCAGACCCCGGCGCAGCTCGGGCTGGAAGACGATCACCAGGGCGATGGAGGCGAGGCCCAGGAAGCCGTTGTACAGGAAGTTGAGGCGTTGGAAGGTTTCCTCGCTGCCCAGGACTTTGATGGTCAGGGTGGTGGCGATCAAGAGGAAGGCGACGCCCTTGATGGCGCGGGCGCCGCGCGTGCCGCGGAGGAAGCGGAAGACCAGATACACCAGCAGCCAGACCAGGGCGAACTCGACCAGCACCACCACCGGCTCGTTGCGGAAGTAGCCCGCCAGACGGGTCAGGAGCAGGTGCAGCCGTTCAAACATGAGTGCTCAGCATCCCGTTTCCAGCAGGGGCCGGGTGGACCAACCACCAACCCAAACCGGTGAATCACTTCTCATTCTATCGGCTGCCCCCCGTTTCCGCCCTGCAAAGCGGCGCACATCGGGCTATACTGCCCTGCCCCAGTGGAGACCGCCACGAATGTCCGTGCAAAAGCTCGAACTGCTTCGGCAGAACATCCAGCAAGTGTTCCTGGGCAACCAGGCGGCGATCGACAAAATCATCGTCTGCCTGCTGGCGCGGGGACACGTGCTGATTGAAGACGTGCCCGGCGTGGGCAAGACCATTCTCGCCACCGCCCTGGCGCGCAGCCTCGACTGCTCGCTTTCGCGCATTCAGCTGACCCCCGACCTGCTGCCGGGCGACATCCTGGGCGTCACCGTCTGGGACCAGTCCAAGGGCGAGTTCGTCTTCAAGCCCGGCCCGATCTTTTCCAACGTGATCATTGCCGACGAAATCAACCGCACCACGCCGCGCACCCAGTCGGCGTTGCTCGAAGCGATGAACGAAGCCCAGGTGTCGGTCGATGGCCACACCCGCAAGCTGATTCAGCCGTTCATGGTGGTCGCCACGCAGAACCCGTTTGAGTTTGAAGGCACCTATTTCCTGCCCGAGAGTCAGCTTGACCGGTTCCTGATGCGGATTCACCTGGGCTATCCCAGCCCGGAGGATGAAGCCCGGGTGCTGAACATCGAGCCGGCGCGGACCACGCTCAACGACCTCAAGCCCGTCATGACCGCCGAGGACCTGGTGGACCTGCAGAACGCCGTCACCAAGGTGCAGATCGACCCGAGCCTGGTCGACTACGTGGTGCAGATCGCCAACGCCACCCGCAACAACGAACAGCTCCAGATCGGCGTCTCCCCGCGCGGCTCGCTCTCGCTGACCCGCGCCGCCCGCGCCACCGCCCTGCTCAACAAACGCGACTACGTGGTGCCGGACGACATCGTTTCCAACGTGATCCCCGTCTTCGCCCACCGCGTCATCAGCAAGACCTACATGCACGACGCCGACGGCATCGCCACCGCGCGGATCATGCAGCAGGTGCTCGAGACGGTCCCTTCGCCGGTGTGATCCCCCGGTTGCCGAATATTGCTGTCTGAACGAGCCGGAAGCGTCAGCGACGGGCAGGGCGCGGGGTCGCCAAAGGATTCTCCGCTATGCCACAGGATGTGGGCGACCGTGCGCTTTTCCCGTCGCTGACGCTTCCGGCTCGTTAATTCGCCAAGTCACCGTGTTGTAGGTCCGGGCTTGCACGGACAAAATCAACCCCATGCGCGTCCGTGTCTGGGCTAACCCGGACCTGCAGATATCCACAGCAACTATCCCAGCGCCCGCCACACATCAAACACCCCCAGCGCGCCCAGCAGCACGCTGATGACCCCGTTGACGGTCAGGAACGCCACGTCGATGCGGTGAGTTTTGGAGCCCCACACCAGCCCCTGCTCCAGAATCAGCAGCGCCACGCTCAGGGCGGCTCCCACCAGAAAGCCCACACCCAGCAGCGGCGTGCTGCGCCACAGCAGCACCAGCGCCGCCACGCAGCCGACGTGCAGCAACCGGCTCATCCACAGCGCCCGCGCTTCGCCGAGCATCGCCGGCATGCTGAACAGGCCTTCCTGCCGGTCGATCTCCACATCCTGCAAAGCGTAGATCACATCAAAACCCGCGACCCAGCACAGCACCATGCCCGCCAGCAGCCAGGGGGTGGACGTTTGCAGGTAAGCCGGGTGAATGGCAATGGTCGCCGCGATGGGGCTCAGCGCCAGCGAGCTGCCCAGGAAGACGTGGCACAACCAGGTGAAGCGTTTGGTGAAGCTGTAGAGGCACAACCAGCCCAGCACCAGCGGCGACAACACCACCGGCCAGTAGTTGCCGCGCTCCAGCCAGAAGCCGGCGGTCGCCGCGACAAAACCCAGCGATCCGGTCAGGGTCACCATCCGCATGTAGGTGAGGCTCAGGCGGCCCGCCGGGAGCGCCCGGCCCTGGGTGCGCGGGTTGCGGGCGTCAAAGCGGTAATCCGCCAGACGGTTGACCGTCATCGCCACGGTCCGCGCCAGCACCATGCACACCACCACCAGCAGCAGTGCTGCCCATTGCTGGTGCAGCAGCTCGCCGCGGGCCCCGGACGCCAGATAGCCGCCGAGCACCGCGAAGGGCAAGGCGAAAACGGAATGGCTCAGCTTGATGTCGCGCGCCAGGACCAGGAAACGAGCGGAGGCAGGCAGGCTGGCGCTGGTCACGATGAGGTTGGTCCCGCGGCGGTCTGCCCCCAGCGCACCGGGAGCAAATGTTCGACTTTGAGCAGGTCCAGGACCCGCGCCACCACGAAATCGATCACCTCCTCCAGACGCTTGGGCAGCATGTAGAAACCCGGGTTGGCGGGACAAATGATCGCGCCGGCTTCATGCGCTGCCGCCATGTTGCGCAGGTCCACCAGCGTCAGCGGCATTTCCCGATGCACCAGCACCAGCGGCCGGCGTTCCTTGAGCGTGACGTACGCCGCCCGGTGCAGCAGGTTCTGCGCCGAGCCGGTGGCGACCGCCGACAGCGTGTTGGAGGAGCAGGGAATGATCGCCATGCCATCGGTGATGAACGAGCCGCTGGCGATGCTCGCGCCCACATCACGGTGGTTGTGCAGGATCACATTGGCTTTGCGGCCGCCGGTGAGCTGGTCGAGGTCGAGGCCTTCCATGCCCAGCTCATCATGCAGCAGGCGCTGGCCCAACGGCGAAACGACCAGGTGAACCTGGGCGTCCGTGCCGGCGAGCAACTGCACCAGGCGCTGGGCGTAGCAGGCCCCGCTGGCGCCGGTGATGCCCACGATGTAGCGACGGGGTCGGGTCATGGTCGTGCAATGCTTCTCAGAAATAATCACCACAGAGGCACAGAGTACTCAGAGGGAATGCCACCGAGCAGATGCCCTCGTCCGTTGCATGGCGCTGGGGAATCATGGTCTGATCTCTGTGCTCTCTGTGACCCTGTGGTAATCCTCGGCAATAGTCCGGGCAACATTGTAGGTCATCATTTCATGGCGCGACTGCCTGCAGGCGAAAGCTGGCGCCGTCGGCGTCGAACTGCAACGCCTGGGCCTGCAGACGACGTTTGCGATTGGTCGGGTCGGGGAACTGGGCGTCAAACGGCACGCCCTCCACCAGTCGCTGCAACTGGCGCGCGGCATCGGCGCCGGCCTGGCCCTGCAAATGCTCGGCAATCCACTGCGGACTGATGGGCAAGCTGCCCGCCCGCAACCCGGTGAGCCGCACCTGCCCGCGCCCGGCTTCGTCCACCTGCACCGCCAAATCGAGGCTGACCACCTGATGCAGTTCGCCTTGATTGAGCTGAAACGCCAGCGTCGGGCCCGCCGGGGATGTCTGCACCATAAACCGCCCCACCTGGTCGGGCAGCGCCAAGCCCTGATTGGCGGCCCAGCTTTCCAGCCGCAGCGCCAGCCAGGCGTTCAGTTCCGCGGTGCTCAAACGCACCTGGCGCACTTCACCGCCACCGAGGGAAGAGAGCACCTGCTGCTCAGCGCGATTCGCCAGGTCCTGCAATTGCGAGCGCGGGGTCCGTTCGAGAAACGCCCGATTGTCCTGCCAGTAACCCGGCTCCGTGCGCCAGCGCCACCACGCCCAGCCGGCCGCCAGCGTCACCGCCGCAATCAGCAACACCACCGCCGTGGTGCAGCCCAACGCCAGCCGCCGCGTCCGTTTGACTGATGCTCGGGTCGCCACGCAGGAATCCAATATCAATCGCAAAAGTCAGCCGGCGGTCGGCGGTTGCATCAGCGCGTGCGCCGCGGCCGCCAGCCGTTGATGGAGCAATTCGTGGTCCGTCACCGCTTCGAGCGCGGTCAGCAGCGCGGTCAGTTGCGGGTGCGGATCACCCGAGGGCAGATGCCCCAGCGCGTGCGCCATGGCGGCATCGCCCAGGCTTTCGAGCGCCCGCATGATCCACCGCGCCAGCGCCGGCTGCGCCCGCTGCTCGGCGGGGCCGACCCAGCGTTCCAGCGCCTCGGCCGGGGGTGCGGGCACATCCACCTGCACCTGCAACGCGGCATGGGTTTTAAGCGTCCAGACTTCGCCCCGCGGCTGGGCGTACAGCACTTCCACCGGCAACCGCGCCCGCCGGGCCTGCGTTTCCAGCAGCGCCGCATCGTTGGTTGTATGCGGCGGGGTCACCACCAGACAGCCGGCGGGCTCGAGCTGCTCGAGCCAGTCGGCCGGCGCATCGGTCAGCGTGGCGGTGCCCAGGCGCAACGCGCCTTCGCCGGCGCTGATGCGGCGCTGCCGGCGGGCTTCCTGCAAAGGCAGGAGAATGCGGGCGAAATAGGGCCAATCATGCTCAGCTTCCGCCAGCGTCAGGGCACGCAGGGCCTGGGCTTCGCACTCCAGGTAATCCATTTGCACCAGGGCCTGGCTGGCGTCTTCCATGATGGCGTCAAGCTGCGGTCGGCTCATGAGCGGATTGTAAGGCAAAGCCCCCGGCTATTTTTCCGTGGTCACACCCCTGCCGCGGCCGCTGGGCGTGCGCCGGTGCCGTCCGGGCGGGCCAGGTTGAACTCAGGGCATGAAGGCGGCGTAAATCGTGCGGATCGCTTTTTCGAAGTCGGCGCTCTGCACGCCCACGATGATGTTCAGTTCGCTCGAGCCCTGATCGATCATGCGGATGTTGACGCCCGCGGCGCCCAGGGCGCCGAACAGCCGCCCCGCCATGCCCGGCGTGTGCGCCATGCCGCGCCCCACCGTGGCGATCAGCGCCATGTCCGGCTGGACTTCGAGCGTGTCGGGTTTGCAACTGGTGCGGATGCCCTCGAGCACATCGTCGAGTTTGCCGTTGAGTTGCTTGTCCGCCACCACGACGCACATGGTGTCGATGCCGGTGGGCATGTGTTCAAAGCTGACGCCGGCGTCCTCGAAGACGCGCAGCAGCCGGCGGCCGAAGCCGATTTCCGCATTCATCAGGGCTTTTTCGACGGAGATGGCGGTGAAGTCCTTGCGCCCGGCGATGCCGGTGATGGAGCCCTGGGTGGTGACCGGGGCAGCTTCGCTGACGATCATGGTGCCGGGGTGGTCGGGGTTGTTGGTGTTGCGGATGTTGACGGGAATGCCCGCCTTGCGGACCGGGAAGATGGCTTCGTCATGCAGCACGGTGGCGCCCATGTACGCCAGTTCGCGCAGTTCGCGGTAGGTGACGGTTTCGATGGAGCGCGGGTTGTTGATGATGCGCGGGTCCGCCATCAGCAGGCCGTCGACATCGGACCAGTTTTCATAGACGTCGGCATTCGCCGCCCGGGCGACGATGGAGCCGGTGATGTCCGACCCGCCGCGTGAGAAGGTCTTGACCTGGCCATCGGGCAGCGCGCCAAAGAAACCGGGCACCACGGAGCGCGGCGTCTGCTTGAGCCGGGCGCCGAGCTTCGCCTGGGTTTTCTCCGCGTCGAAGCTGCCGTTGGCTTTGAAGAGAATCACCTCGGCCGGATCGATGAAGGTGTAACCGAGCAACTCGGCGATAATCAGGCCGTTGAGGTACTCCCCGCGGCTGGCGGCATAATCAGCGCTCGCCCCGCCGGTGATGTCCTGCTTGACCTTGTGCAGATGCGGGGTCAGGTCCAGCTTCAGGCCCAGGTCCGCGACGATCTGCTTGTAGCGCTCGGCTATCAGCCCGAACACTTCATTGAACACGATGCCCTGCGAGGCGTGGGCGTGGCAGAGGTAGAGCAGATCGGTGATCTTCTGGTCATCCCTGGTGCGTTTGCCCGGCGCCGAGGGGACCACGTGACAACGCTGGGGGTCCGCTTCAATGATCTGCTGGACCTTGCGGATCTGGCTGGCGTCGGCAAGGGAGGTGCCGCCGAATTTGCAAACTTTGACGCCCATGGGGTAGCTCCGGGTGGCAGGCAAAGACGAGCAATTTAGCGGGCGCGGAGGCAGGGGACAAACCGCCCGTAGCGCTGCGCCGCGGGATGAAAATGGGATAAAAAAGGGGATAAGTACATTATTTTATAAAAAAATAATGTACTTATCCCCTTTTTTATCCCAGCGGCAAAGGAATCAAGGGAACATGAAACCGGATGGGGTCGCCACGGGTTGTTGAACTCCAATAGAAATGACAGGGCTTGCTTTCAATAGAAGTGTCACCTC
>CAZSBB010000033.1:0-69541 GCA_964605235.1 uncultured Phycisphaeraceae bacterium | reverse complement strand
AGGTGACACTTCTATTGAAAGCAAGCCCTGTCATTTCTATTGGAGTTCAACAGGATTGGCACAAGCACGAGCGTCTGGCGGAAGATAAAGAAAGGGGATAAGTACATTATTTTGAACAGGAATAATGTACTTATCCCCTTTCTTTGTCCCCGGCGCTGGCTTCCGCGACGGAGTTAATCCGGCATTTCGATGGTGAAGGCGGCCTCGATCAGCATGCCTGCCTGCAGGTCGGCACCCACGGCAAAGCGCATGGGGGCATGAGCGCCGAAGTAGCCGCGGTACACCTCGTTGACCGCCGCGATGTCGCGGTTGACGTGCTGCAGGAACAGCTTGATGCTGACCACGTGCTGTTTGGTCAGATTGAACTGGCTGAGGATTTCGTCGAGCTGGCGGAAAATCTCCCGCGCTTCGGCGGCCGGCCCGCCGGGCACCGGCGTGCGCGTGCCGTCGGGGATCGGCACCAGCACGGTTTCCAGGATGCGGCCCCGGTAAATCACCACATCACTGATCATGCCTTGGCTGGGATTGATGAACTGGGCCATAGCCGGCTCCTTGCGCTGGTGGGGGTGGTCAAGCCAATACCCAAAGACAATGTTGGCGCCGCAGTGCGCCGACCTTGCCAGCGCCGCGAAGTGAATGAGCATATGCCAAGCCTCCCGCGACAGCGACCGGGTCGCGCAGACGCTCGGCTGGCAATTAGCGCAATCGGCTGGTATCTGTACCCGCTCTTCACTCCCTGGAGGCTGGCTGATGCAATTGCGTAATCGGCATCTGTGCGCCCGGTTCGATCCCGCTGCCGGCGCGTTGTTGCACCTGTCCCGCGCCACGGACGATGCCCCCAACCTGGTGACGGGCAGCAGTTGCGGCTATCAGGAAAACACCGGCAAAACCTGGGTCGGCCAGGACTACGCCGGTCAGCCGCAGGCGCCCTGGGAAATCCGCGCGGTGGAGCATGACGACACCCGCGTTTGCACGGAACTGCGCAGCGCCGAGCTGGATGTGCATATCACCTGGTCGCTGGCAGCCGACAGTCCCTTGCTGGCGTGCGCGGTGCGGGTGAAGGGACGCGGCGGGGCGGGACGGTTGGGTTACACGATGCTGCCCCGCATCGCTTTCGCCGGCGACTTCAATGACGCGTTCTATGATGAGCCGGATCTGTATGACGACGGCGCCGAGCTGGCGCCCGGGCAGGAGCGGCCGTGCTGGCGCGTGTTCTACCGCACGGGTCGCGCCGATGGCCTGCTGCTGGCGACGCGCCGCAAGTCGGACATGAGCCACATGAGCATTCTGGCCCGCGCGTTTGATGTGGAGCCGCACCTGGGCATGGCGTACACCAGCGATCCGGTGAGCACGCGTCCGGCGTTGGATTGCGCGCGCCGCCGCGCGCATGTAGTCAATTTCGAACTGGGGCCCTGGACCGCCGCCGGGCATCGTCGACTGCTTCAAACCGCTCGACTTGATCAACCCCACGCCGTCAAGCATGCCCCGGCGCGCGGCCAGCCGATGCCCAAGTCCAAGCTCAAGGGCAAGGTGTTTCACGCGGCCCGTCTGGCGGGTGACAGCGCCACGACGACCTTTGCCCCCAAGCAGTGGATGCGCGCCCGCGTGCCGTGGGCACAATCCGGCTCATTGCTCTTTGCCACCACCGGCGTGGCCGCGCCGGATCTGGTGCTCGACCCCCGGCTCAAGGGCGTGTACCACGTGTTCCTGGGCGTGGGCGACAGCCGCGGCGCGACGCTGCAAGTCACCGGCGATCCGGAAAAACGCTATCGCGTCGTCTCGGCGGCACATTCGCACAGCGAGGCGTTTCGGCTCATGCTCGCCGGCGCCCACCGCCCGCGCGAACTCGACTTCGGCTTCATCCAGATGGACGGCAAACAGGTGCGGATCGGCCGGCACCCCGACCACTCCGCGCCCAGCACCATCGACTACATCCGCTTTGAAAAACTCTCCCCCGCCCAGCAAAAACGCTGGGAACGCCAGCTCAACACCGACCCCGTGCTGCCGCTGAGCGGCCTGGCGGACATCTGCGACATTTCCGTGCTGCTCGACACCCAGAAGCCCGACCCGCGCGCCTTCGCCGCCGTCATCTGGGAACACGCCAACAGTAAACTGCGCAAATGCTATTGGCGCATCGACGGCCAGTGCTCCGACTTCCCCTGTTCCACCAACACCATGCGCTATCCCGCTTCCAAAGTGCATGGCGTGTTCGTGCCGCATTCGCGCGCCTATGGCCGGGCGCTGCTCAAAACCGACATGCTGCGCCTGGCGGTCAAAGCCGCGAAAAAATACGGCGTCGAGCTGTACGGCTGGATGCGCTTCAACAACTACACCGGCAACGTGCAGTCCGAATTCTTCACGAACCACCCGCAGTTCTGGGAAGAATCTGAAAACGGGCACCGCGGCCGCAAGCTCTGCCTGGCGCATCCCCAGGTACGCAAACACAAGATCGACATCATCGTCGAAGCGGCGAAGTACGGGCTGGCGGGTTTGAACCTCGGCTTCCTGCGTCATCCGCCGATTCTGCACTATGCCCCCATCCTGGTCGAAGGCTATCAAAAACAGTTCGGCCGACTCCCGCCGCGCGATCCGAAGCATCCTGATCCCGCGCATGTCAAAACCCGCCCGCAACGCGAGCAACAGGCGGAGTACGAAAACTTCTGGCGCTACCGCGCCGGCTTCATGACGCTGTTCGGCCAGGAACTGCGCCAGGCGCTGCGCGCCGCCAACCTCGGCCATGTGCGCGTCGCCATCTGGGTGCGTCCCAATCATTGCCTGTTCGACGGCATCGACCTGCCCGCCTGGCTCGACCAGGGGCTGTGCAATGAAGTCGTCACGATGCACTACTCCTCCGGCGTGCAGGACATGGAACTGAACTGGGAAACCCCGCAATGGCGCGAGCAGGTCCGCGCCAAGGTGCCGCTCATCCGCACCCTGGAGCCGTGGCGGAAGATGTCGGAAATCAAAGCTCAGATTCGCCGCATTCTCGCCGAGGGTTACGACGGCATCTGCACCTACGAATCCAACGACACGGTGCTGGACACCGACTTCATTCAGCTTTACCGCAGCTTGTGCCGGTGAAATGAAGCAGGCTGATCACGGCTGCGCCAGCCGAGCCTTGATCCGCGCCCGTTCGCTGGCGGACAGCTGCTTGGCGGGGTCAAGATAACTGGCGGCGCTGAGCGTGAGGCTCTGCTGATACCACGTGACGGCCTCGGCGGTTTGGCCGGCGTCCCACAGCGCATCCGCCAACCGCACGGCATCCTGCAGCCCTTGTGGGTTTAGCTGCATCACCTGGCGCAGCAGGACCAACCCGCGCTGCGTCTGCTGCGGATCCTGAAACCACTTGCCCGCCTGCAGGCGAAGCTGGGCGTCGAAACGCAGCAGCGTCGCTTCATGCAGACCGACGGCGTAGGCCTGGGCTATCGCTTCCAGCGCCGCCGTCATGCGTCCACTGGCGAGGTCCGGTCGGCCGTGCGCCACCAGTGCCTGTGCTTCTTCCGCCCAGAGTTGTGCCTGCCAGCGATAAGGCGCGGGGTCCTTGGGCAAGCGCTGCGCGGCGGCATTCAGCCATTGCCGCGCCAGGTCCGGGCGATGCTCTTCCCGCAAGGCCGCGGCGGCTTGGGCGAGCGCTGCCTGTTGGCGCGTGAAGGGAACCAGTTGCAGGCTCAGCATCACGATCGCCAACGCCAGCAGCGGCAATCCCGCGCGCACCGACCGCAGCGGGCGCGCCGGCAGCGCCAGCGCGCGATCCAGCCGCCCCGCCCCGGCCGCCCCCACCAGGCCGAACGCCAGCAGCGCCATCGGCTCATGGAAGAACGTCATTTCAATCTGCCCATGAATCAGCAGTGCCGCCGCCGCCGCCAGCAGCGCCAGCCGCTCCGTTCGCTCCTCGCACCAGCCAGGCGTGAGCCAGCTGGCGCCGAGGACCAGAAAGCCGATCGCACCGAAAAAGAACGCCAGCAAGCCTTCGATCGTCAGCAGTTCCAGCCATTGCACCACAAACGCGAGCAGGAACAGGGGGATCAGCAGCGCCAGGATCCAACCCACCGCGCTGGTTTCCGCAGCACGGGGAGCGGGCAACTCGGCTTCCGTTGGCGTCGTCAATGCCTGCACCCCGGCGCGCCACAGCCAGATGAACAACAGCGCAATCCACGCCAGCCCGCCCACGCCCAGCATCACCAGCAGGTCGAGCAGCACATTGTGCGTGCTGGTGACTTCCTCCGGATTCAGCGGGTCTTTGTGCAGCACATACGCCGGCTTGAACATCCCCGGTCCGACGCCCAGCAGCTTGTCGCGCCAGGGTTCATGCTGCATGATCCCGGCAGCCCCTTGCCAGTACTGATAGCGGAACAACAGCGAGCGCTCGCCCTGATCATCCGCCGGCGGCCCCGCCAGCCCGCGTGCGATCACCGCGACGACTGCAAACGCAATCAACCCCAGCGCCAGCAGCGACAGGGCCGCGCGCCAGCGTCCGGGTCGGCGCGCCTGCAGCCACGCGCCGGCGATGAGCACTAATCCCGCGGCCCCCAATGCCGCCACGCCGCCGCGGGAATGCGTCAGGTACAGCGTGACCAACACGCCCAGCAGGGCTGCACCGGGCAGCAGCGCCGCCTTGCGCTGGCCCCGCCGCCACAAGCCCCAGACCCCTGCGGCGGCGCTCAACGCCAGCGCCGCCAGCAGCGAGGCGTACACGTTTGACAAGCCGACGTTGCCGATCACGTCGGGGAACATCAGGCGGCGGACATACAACACATGCTGCGGCGAACCCGTTTCCCAGCCGCGCGCCTGGAGGAATTCCTGTTCGTGCGCTTTGAAATGCGCCACCGTCTGCGGATGCTCCACCAGCACAAACAGCAAGGCGTCGAGCGTCAGTGGAACGATCAACGCCAGCAGCGCGCCGACCAGCAATCGCCGCGGACCGGCATGCTGCGCCAGATGGCTCAGCGCCCACGCCGCCCCCACCGCGCTGAGCCACGCGCCGCCGCGGTACAGGTTGTCGACATGCTCGGGCATGTGCCAGAGACACACGGCCGCCCCCAGCAGGGCGAGCAATCCGGTGCCCCATTGCAACCGGCCTCCCCGCCGCACGTGCGCCATCACGCCCAGCGCGCCCAGCAGCAACGCCAGCACATTGAGCACCGCCGCCCCCACGGGCCCCAGCACGGTCAGCACCCCCGCCTGGTCCGAACGCGGATCGACGTCAAAATAAATCTCCGGCAGCACCTTCACCAGCAGCGGCAAAAGCAGCACCACCAGCAAACCAATCGTCGGCAGCAACAACAACGGATCGCGCAGCCCTGCGTGAGCTGCATCAACCACCGGCAGTGGATGCGGGGAACGTCGCGCCATGAAACCAGTCTATGCCATCGGACGCCCGCAGATGAGCATCAGCGAATCTGCGGGATCACCCCCCGCGCGCCAATTGGGCAAACAGCAACCCGCGCTGCTCATAATTGTCGAACTGCCCCCAACTGGCGCACCCCGGACTGAGCAGAACGACATCGCCCGGACGCAGCGCCTCCCGGCAGCGCGCCATGGCGTCGGGCAGCGTTTCACAACGGTTGATCTCGGCGCCTAAGCCGCGCCAACCGGTGGCGGCCTGACCACAACCGGCGGCTACCGGCGCAGCAGCCAAATCGTGTTCCCGCTGCCGCAGATAGGCTTCCGCCGCGTCGGCGATGAAGGGGCCGGTCTGGCCGATGGTGTAAATCGCTTGGGCGTGGTCGGCAGCGCGCTGCGCCAGGGCGGTCAGATCGCTGCCTTTGTCGTAGCCGCCGAGGATCGCATGCACTTTGCCGCGGGGAAAGCAGTTGAGCGCCAGCAGCGCCGCATCAGGCGTGGTGGATTTGGAGTCGTTGTAGTACCGCACGTCGTGGCGCTGCTCGACCAGTTGCAGCCGATGCGGCAGGCCGGGGTAGTCGCTCATGGCTGCGGTGGCGGTGGTCCAGGGCACGCCCAGCGCCAGACTCACCGCGTCGCCGGCGATGCATGCGTTCATCTGGTTGTGCGCGCCCGGCAGCAGCAGCGGCAAGCGGTCGCCATGCGCCAAATCCTCCTGCTCGCGGAAGGTCATGTGGCTGCGATGCTCGAATCGATTATGAATGCCCGGCCCGAAGACGGCGTGATCCACGCCCGGTTGCTGGAAATCAAGCAGCGCCTGCTTGGCGCGCTGGTAGTCCTCATACGTGCCGTGCCAGTCCAGATGATTGGGCGAGCAGTTCGTCACCACCGCGATATGCGGCGACCAGCGATCCAGCCGCAGCCCCTCAAGCATGAAGCTCGACAGTTCGAGCACCACCCAGTCGGCGGCGGTGATGCGTGCAACATCCCCCAGCAGTGAGCCGCCGAGATTGCCGCCGACGTACACCTTCGCGGTTGTTGGCAACAGCTTGCCCAGCGCGTGGCCGACGAGCGCGGTGGTGGTGCTTTTGCCGGCGGTGCCGGTGATGCCGATGGTGTGCAGACGATTGGGCAGGGCACTGACCAGCAGACGGATTTCACTGGTGAGCGCCACGCCGGCCGCCTGCGCCGCCCGCAGGTATTCATTGTCGCGCGGCTTGACCGCCGGGTTGACCACGATCAGGTCCGCTGCCGTGAAGTCTTCCACGCGATGCTCGCCCAGCCGGTACTCAATGGGCAAGCCCGCCAGCGCCGCAACCGACTTTTCCAGCTTCGCTGCCGGCGCCTGGTCGGTCACCAGAACCCTGGCCTGCTGCGCCACGAGCCAGCGCGCCACGCCCACGCCGCCGCCAAAGCTGCCCAAACCCATCACCACGATCCGCTGGCCCGCCAGGTTCTGCATGGGCAGCATTTTACCGCTCCCACGCCCCCACACATTTGCACCGGCTGGCCCGATCAGCCGATGATGTCCACATGGCGGAAGGTCCGATCAACCTGGCGGTCATCAGCAATGAGCCCACGCCGTATCGGCTGCACCTGCACGGCCGCCTGGCGCGCGAACTGCACGGCGTCACGCTGCATTCGCTCTTCACCCACACCCTGCACGACGCCAGCGCGCCCTGGCAGATGCAGATCGACCCCGCCATCAATCCCGTGCATTTCGCGCACCTCGCGCTCACCGGCGCGAACTTCAGCTATCGCGCCATCCAGCTCTACCACGCCCTCGCGCAATACCTGCTGGACCATCAGGTGCAACTGGTGGTGCTCAATGGCTACAACGACCTGACGCGCCTGCTGCTGGTGCGCTGGTGCAAGCGGCAGGGCATCCCCGTGCTGCTGCGCGGCGACAGCAATGTGTACAGCGAAGGGCGCGTGCCGCCGGTGCGGCGCCTGGTGAAGCGGTATTTCCTGCGCTGGTTGCTCGGCGAGCTGGCGGGTCTGATGCCGATGGGCACTTGCGGGCGGGCGTTTTACCGGTTGTGGGTGGACCATCGGCTGCCGACGTTCTTGATGCCGTATGAGCCGGATTACAGCCGGTTGGAAACGTGCAGCGCCGAACGTCGCGCGGCATTCATGACGCAGCATGAGCTTGATCCGACACGCCGGCGACTGTTGTGTTGCTGTCGGTTGGTGCCGGTCAAACGGGTGGATGTGCTGCTGGCGTCCTTCGCGCAGCTCGCCGCCGAGCGCCCGGAGTGGGATCTGGTGGTCGCCGGCGACGGTCCGCTGCGGCGTGAGCTGGAAACTACGGTCCCGACGGAGCTGCGCGGGCGGGTGCGGTTCGTCGGCTTTTTGCAGTTCGAGGACACGGTTGCCTGCTATCACAGTTGCGATGTGCTGGTGCATCCCAGCGAGTACGAGCCGTGGGCGCTGGTGATCAATGAAGCCGTCGCGGCGGGGCTGGCAGTGGTGGCGACGGAAGTGACCGGCGCGGCAGTGGAACTGGTCCGCCATCGCATCAACGGCCTGCTGGTGCCGCCGGGGGATGTGAAGCAACTGACGGCAGCGCTGCGCGAAGCCACCGACCCGCACGTGATCGACGCGCTCAAAGCTCAGGCCGCGCCGATGCTGGCGCAATGGCGCCGCGCTGCGGACCCGGTGGACGGCGTGCGGCAGGCGGTGGCGCATTTTCTGGGCGCTGCGGTGTAAGGCAACACGCGACGTTGTTATTCTGAACGAGCCCCGACCGTGAGGGAGAGGTTGTTTTTCAGGTCCCACGCCGTTCCGCTGCGCCGCAACCCCTTGCTGACGCGCGGGGCTCGTTGAGAACGGTTATGCCCGCCATCTTGCCCAGCTATGACCAGGCGCTGCTGTGCGTGCTCGACGCCGCGGTCGTGTTGCCCACGGAAGTGATCGCGCTGGAAGCGGCGCTGGGGCGCGTGCTGCGCGCGCCGGTGACCGCCGACCGCGACCAGCCGCCGTTTGAGCGTTCCGCGATGGATGGCTTTGCGGTGTGCCGCGACCAGTTGCGGCCGGGTCAGGTGTACGCGGTGGATGGCGCGGTCAATGCCGGGGGGGCGCTGGCGAGCTTCACCACGCCCGTGCCCGCCGGCTGCGTGCGGCGCATCGCCACGGGCGCGCCGCTGCCGCGCTGCTGCGATGGCGTGATTCCCATTGAGCAGGCGCAGGTGACGACTGATGCTGATGGTTCCGAGCGCGTGCGCTTCACGGTGGCGGCGCTCGATGCTTTCGCCAACGTGCATCGGCAAGCGAGCGATGCCGCAGCCGGGCAGGTGGTGCTGCCCACGGGTTTGCGTTTGACGCCCGCCGGCGTGGGGATCGCCGCCACCATGGGGGCGACGAAGCTGACGGTGACGCGCCGGCCGCGCCTGGTGTTGCTGACCACGGGTGATGAGGTGCGCCCGCCGATGACTGCCGCCGACGATTTGCAGCCGCAGCAGATTCGCAATTCCAACGGCCCGCTGCTGACGACCACGCTGGCGGCGCTGGGTCTGGAGTTGCTTCGCCACGAGCATGTGCCGGATGAGGCGGACGCCACGCAGCGCGCCGCGGCACGCGCTGCCGACGAAGCTGATCTGGTGCTGACCGTCGGCGGAGTGAGCGTGGGCCAGCGCGATCATTTGCCCGCGACCTGGCCGGCGCTGGGTTTTGCCACGGTGATTCATGGCGTGAACATTCAGCCTGGTAAGCCGGTGCTGCTGGCGCGACGGGAGCAGGCGGGGAAGGTGGTCTTAGTCGCGGGACTGCCGGGCAATCCAGTGAGCGTATTGATGACGTTCCACCTGTTCGTTTGGCCGCTGCTGCGTAAGCTGCTGGGCATGCGTGATGTCGCGCTGCCATGGCAGCAGGCGCGACTGGCGACCGCGACGAAAACCAATCCCAGGCGCGAGCTGTTCCGGGCGGCGCGGCAAACCGCTGACGGGCACGTCGAGGTGCTGTCGTGGCATGGGTCCGGTGATCTGATACACACCGCCGGGGCGACCGGATTGGTGCGTTTGCCGCTGCGCGAGGGCGTGGTGGAAGCGGGCACGCTGCTGCCGTGGCTGGGTTTGCTGGGGGCGTGAATTGCCGGCAGATACCCAACCAGAATGGTCGGGCTATTTGGCGGGCAGGGTCACCGTGCAGCCGAGCGCTTTGGCCATGCGGTGCAGCTCGGTCGGCGTGTTGAAGCTGGTGAACTGCACCGCTTCCTCTTCGTCATACAGAAACACCTTGCCGATGCCCGGCTCGCCGGCGAGTTGACGGGGACCACCCCGCCCGGCGGCGAGCGCCCGCTCCAGCACCGGCAGCGCTTGGCGCGTGCGCCACACGCAGGGCATCGGTTCGATCTCGCCGGCGCGTGGCCCCAGCCCCCACTTGGCCATCATGCCCGCCTGCTCCGGGCCGATCGCCAGGCCGTTGAGCAGCACTTCGGGAATCGCTGGGGTCAGACACAGCATGTCGGCTGGCACGATGACCAGATGATCCTCCGGCTCGGCTGATCGCAGCGCCGCCATGATGCCATGCAACGGGCCGGCGTGGGTTTGCTCATCGCGCACGACGAGGTCAAAGCCATCGGCGCCTGGCGGCAGGTCCTGCTGCGGCGCCAGGCTCAGCCACCACTGGTCGGGTTCGAGTCCCTGCAATTGCGTGCGGAGGAATGACAGCAGCGGCGCGCCGTTGACCCGGACGTTGACCTTCCCGCCGGGGAACCGGCTGCTGGCGCCCCCGGCGAGCAGACAGACAATCACACGCATGACGCCTCGCTTATCCGCCGGCCTTGAGCGCCGCGATGACGCTGGCGGTCAACTGTTCACCATCCTGCAGCTTGCCGGCCGGCCAACGAATTTCCAGGCCCTGCGTGTTGCTGCGGGGAATGATGTGAAAATGCACATGCCCGACCGCCTGATGGGCGAGCTTGCCGTTGTTCTGCAGGATGTTGCAGTCGGCGATGCCGGTGACGCTGCGAATCGCCCGCGCCAGCTTCGGCAGCACGCGCCCGCACGCGGCGGCGTCTTCGTCACTGAGTTCATCAAGCGTGGTCGCATGGCGCTTGGGAATCACCAGCGTGTGTCCCGGCGACAACGGGCCGATGTCGAGAAACGCCAGCACGCGCTGGTCCTCATAAACCCGCTGACAGGGAATCGCGCCACTGATGATCTTGCAGAAGATGCAGTTGGGGTCGCCGGCGGACATGGCTGGGTCTCCTGTGGTGTTAGTTTAAGCGGGAAGACAGTTTTTGCCACGGTTGAACACGGATGAAGAAATTTGGTGAGGTGTTGATTTGATGATCTGGTGATGTGATTGCGGCCGCTGCACGTGTTCTGGCCAAGCATTTTCAAATCAGCAAATCTCCACATCAAACATCAACAGATTCATGTCCTGTTCTTCATCTGCGCTCATCTGCGTCATCTGCGGATTAAAACGGCTTCACTCTTCCCGCAGTGAAGCCAGCAGCGGGCCGCGCAGCGCGAGGGCGGCGGCGAGGAACACCCAGAGGATGCCCAGCGCCAGCAGCGCCAGGCTGAGCACCGCGGTCAGTTGCAGGGCGGCAGCATTGGGACTGTGTTGCACGGCTGGCCAGACGGCGGCGATGGCGGCGAGCTGGCCGATCAGCAGTCCCGCCAGCAGCAGCAGGATGTGCTCGGTCGCCAGCAGTTGACGCAGTTGCCCGCGGCGCCAGCCGACCGCCAGCAAGAGCGCCAGCTCGCCCCGGCGTTCGAGCACGTTGCGTCCGACCACCACCGCCAGGCCCGCACTGCCCAGCAGCAGGCCCAGCCCGCCGAGCAATTGGAAGATCGCCAGGTAGGTGTTCTCCACTGCCATGAACTGCGCCAGCCGCGTGCCGGCCGGGGTGACGCTCAGGCCCACATCGCCCAGCGCCTGCGACAGCGTGCTGGCGACCTGCGGGGCGTGGTCGCGCGGAGCGTCGATCAGGAACACGCGGTAGCCGCTGCTGCTGGGAAAACGCTGCTCGAATGCCGCTTCGTCGATCAGCAGCGCGCCTTGCAGAATGGAACTGTCGAGCACCGCCACGATCTGCACGTGGAACAGTTGGCCGCGTTCATCCTGATACGTCAGCGTGTCCCCCAGTTTCTTGCCCAGCGCCCACTGCACCATCGCAGCATCACCAACCCCCGGAATGGGATCCCCCGGAATGGGACCCCCGGGAATCGGATCGGTGGCGTTGCGTTTGCCCGGCGGCGTCAGCACGCGCCAGCGCTGCTCCGCGAAATCCTCCGCCAACCCGGCGGTGAAGCGGAAAGCGTGGCGCATCTGCAAGCCTTCGGCTTTGACCCCCAGCAAGCGCGGCCGCTGGGCGCGGTTGAGGTTCAGACAACTCGCGTCGTCACCCTCCTGCACCCGCATGGGCACGAAGGACACGCCCGTCAATTTGCTTTCATCCAGCCCGGCCGCCAGCCGACCCGCAGCGCTGTTGAGGTCGGGCAGCACGGGCAGCGCGCTCTGGGCGTACAGCGCGAAGCCGCCGGTGCCGGTGTCGCGGTGCCTGGGGTCATCCTGCGGGGTCTTGCGGTTGACGCCCACTGCGGTCACCAGAAAGCAGCCGCAGGCGAGCATGGCAATGACCGCGAGGCTGCGACCCCGCCGGCGGGCAGCGCCGCGCCACGCCAGGCGCGCGCGGGTCAGCGCGGCTGCGGTGGGTCCGGTGGTGAGCAGCGCGTGACAGGCCGCCAGCCCGGCGATCAGCAGCAGCGCGCCACTGCCGAAAAACAGTCCTGCCGCCTGGCGCGGATCGCTGCTGGAAACCGCCAGCCCGGCGGCGCCGATCAGGCACAGTCCCGCGATGAGCAGTCCGCCGCGCCGGGGTTTGGCGAGTTGCTCGGTGGCACTCGTGGCCCCCGCCAGCAGCGCAGCCGGGTTGGTGCGCACGAGCTTGCGCGTGCTCAGCCACATCGCCAGCAGGGCAGTGAGCAAGGTGGAAATCAGGGCGATCACCAGCGATGAGCTTTGCAGATGAAAGCGCACCGCCGAACCCGCCACGGCATCGGACCAGACGCCAGAGAGTCCCGCCAGCAGCAGGCGCGTGTAGCCGACGCCGGCCGCGCAGCCGAGTCCGCCGCCCAGCAGTGCGAGCAGAAGACCTTCACACAGGAGCAGGCGCAGACGTTGGCGCGGGGTGAAGCCCAGCGCCAGGAGCAGGCCGGTTTCGGTCGCGCGTTCCTGGGCGCCCAGGGCGAAGAGCAGGCCGGTCAGCAGGAGGGCTGCCACGATGAGGAAGAAGCTCAGCCCCAGGAAAAGCTGGCCGAAGTCGAGCGCGTCGCCGCTGGCGCGGGCGGCTGGGGTGTGCACATCGATGATGTTCATGCCCAGCAGCGTGGGGTTCAGCTTGGCGCGGAGGCTGTCGGCCCAGACGACTGCGGGCATGGAAGTCGCCACCCGCACCGCGGTGAGATTGCCAAAGCGGTTGGCCCACAGCTTCTGCCCGGCCGCGAGGGTGAGGTAGGCCTTGGGGGTGCCGCGGTGGTCGTCCCAGTATTGCTCGTCGACAGGGCGGATGCGGTCGAGGTCGATGGGAATGCCGGGGTTCCAGTCGCGGCAGTTGTCGTGCTGCGCCAGGCCGGGGTACTCGGGCATCAGCGTGGGATCGCTGACGTCGGCCAGGGGAATGATGCGGGCGACGGTGAAGGGCGCGGCTTGCTCGATGAGCTGACGATTCGGCCCCAGCACGTAGTAACGCAGCGTCAGCGCGTCGCCCACCTTGGCTTGCAGGTCGTGCGCCAGCCAGTCGGTCAGCACGATCTGATCGTCACGCAAATCCTGCTGCGCGCTGTCGGCACAAACCACCGAGTACGGCGTGGCGCGATCGCCCACGCGCAGCTCATTGACGAAGTAACTCAACAGCCGGCGGGCGTGCGGCTGCGCGGCGGCGAGTTGGGCGGTGATCGGATCATCCAGGAACACCCGCGCGGTGCGCAGCTCCAGTTGGCCGTCGGGCAGGGGGCGCACTTCCAGTTGGGCATCATCCAGAGTCCAGACTTTCTGCACCGCGTCATTCAGTTCTGCTGCGGCGTACTCTGGCTCGTTGGTTTGTCCATCGAACAGCACCAGGTTGGCGCGGCCGGGGATGCCCAACCGTTCGCCCAGCCACTGGCGATCGACGAAAGCATTGAGCGGCGGCGTCTGCGTGGCTTGCAGGCCGAAGCGCGCGAATTGCTCGTCGCCGATGATCGCCTGCACGGTCACCCGCAGGGCAGCCACGCTGTCGTCCTCGGTCGCCAGCGGCATGTCGCGCGGCAAAGCACTGGGGCGCGGCACCCGCAGCAGAATGCGATCGCCCGTTGCCACCTGAAGCTGGGTCGCCAGCACCGCGCTAAGCACCACCTGCTCGGCCCCCGGAAGGGGTGGGGGTTGGTCAGGGCTGAAAGCGGCGAAGCGCCCGTCTACTCCCAGCACCTGCACGCTGTTGGCGCGGGCTTGCCCGTCGGGGCGCGACGCGGCGGCGGGCAGCAGCAGCACCGGAGCCGGCGGCAGGGCGGTATCGGGGAGCTGGGCTTGCAGTTTCTGCGCCAGGTCGGCAGTGAAGAATCGCTCGCCGGCGGTCAGCAGGTAATGCGTTTGTCCCAGCCGGGCGTGGGCGAAGTACGCCAGTGTGGCGCGGACGCTGTCGCCGACCAGCAGCGCGCCGCTGAGCGCCGCGGCCGTCACCAGCGCGCCCAGCAACACCCCCGCCTGCGTGCGGCGGTAGTGCCAGAGACTGCTTTGGATCAGCCGCCAGCGTTTCATCCGACGTGCTCCGCAACCGTCAGCGGCTGCTGGTGAAGCTGGCCGTCGTACAGGTAAAGCGTGCGCTGCTGGCGTTGCGCCAGGGCGGGGGCATGGGTGACGATCACCAGCGTCAGGTTCATGCTTTCGTTGAGCTCGACCAGCAGGTCCGCCAAGTCGTCGCCGGCGCGGCGGTCCAGCGCGCCGGTGGGTTCATCCGCCAGCAGCAGGTCAGGTTGATTGATGAGCGCCCGCACCAGCGCTGCCCGCTGCCGCTGCCCACCCGAGAGCTGCGCGGGGCGGTGATGCTGATGGTCCGCCAGCCCGACGCGCGCCAGCAGTTCCCCGGCGCGCTGCGGAGCGTGGCGATCCGGCGAGCCTACCAGCGTGGGCACCAGCACATTCTCCAGCACCGTGCATTGGGGCAGCAGATGATGAAGCTGAAACATGAAACCCAGCCGGCGATTGCGAATCTGCGCAAGCTGGGCGTCGGAGCAGGTCGCCAGGTCCGTGCCGTCCAGGAGCACGGAGCCGACGGTGGGGCGGTCGAGCGCGCCCATGAGATTGAGCAGGGTGCTTTTGCCGCAGCCGCTGGGGCCCATGATCGCCAGCCGCTGGCCGCGCGGGAGGGTGAGGTTGAGATCGCGCAGCACGGTCAGGGGCGAACCGCCATCGGGACCGGGGAATTGACGGGTGACCTGGCGCAGCTCCAGCAGGCCGGCGGAAGGGGACGCGCTCATGGCTGATGGACCTCCGGCTGGGTGCGATAGCTGACTTTAGCACGCTTGGCGCGGCTGGGCGACTGGATGCAACCCGTCCGAACCACAACCGTGGGTCACAAGCGCAAACGACGGACGGAGCGTTGTTTGTGCAGAAAATGCCGGCGTTCCAACTTACCCATGCCAGCGCGGTTTTGCTTTATCAGGATGGCCAAACAGCCGAAAATAAGTCATACAGGGATACTCTCGGCGGATTCCGGGAGGTGGAGGTCGTATGCGCATCGGGCATGTCACAGGCACGTTGGACCCGGCCGCAGGCGGGCCGCCGATGGTGGTCAGTCGGCTGGCGAGCGCGCAGGCAGCGCTGGGGCATGAGGTGTTTGTGCTGTGCCACGCCCGGCGTGCGGAGCTGGATGAAGTCAAGCAGAAGCTGGGCGCGATCCCCGGCTTCGCCAAGGTGCAGGTGCGCGGCCTGGGCGCGCCGCGGCAGACGGCGGGGGTGTGTCCCTGCGCCATCGCTTCCACCAGCCGCTGGATTCGCAATCAGCACCTGGACATTGTGCATCTGCATGGCGTGTGGGAGCCGCTGCTGCGTTTGAGCGCCAGGCTGGCGGCCCACGCGCATGTGCCGTATGTCGTGGCGCCCCATGGCATGCTGGATCCGTGGAGTCTGCATCAGAGCCGGTGGAAGAAGCAATTGGCGCTGCACCTGGGCTACGGGCGCATGCTGCGGGCGGCGGCGTTTCTGCATGTGCTTAATGCGGATGAGCAGGCGCTGCTGCCCACGCGCTGGACTCCCGAGCATTGCGTGACGTTGCCCAACGGCATTTTTCTGGATGAGGTGCAGCCGCTCCCACCGGCCGCGGCGTTTCGGGCTCGGGTGCCGGCGCTGGGGGGCAAGCCTTACATCCTGTTCCTCAGTCGGCTGCATTACAAAAAAGGTCTGGATCGGCTGGCGGGCGCTTTCGCGCTGCTGGCGCATGATTTGCCTGACGTGCATCTGGTGGTCGCGGGTCCTGATGGCGGGGCGGAGCAGGACTTCCGCCAGCAGGTGCAGCAGGCAGGTCTGGAAGCGCGGGTGCATCTGGTGGGCCCGCTGTGGGGTGAGGATAAGCTGGCGGCGTTGGCGGGGGCGGCGTGCTTCTGTCTGCCCAGTCGGCAGGAAGGCTTCAGCATGGCGATCACCGAAGCGCTGGCGTGCGGCCGGCCGGTGGTCATCAGCGCTGCCTGCCATTTCCCGCAGGTTGCAGAAGCACAAGCGGGCGTGGTGGTTGATCTGGATGACGCCGACGTTCCCGGCAGTCACACCCGGCTGGCTGAAGCGCTGCGACAGGTGCTGACGAACAGCGCTCGCGCTGCGGATATGGGACAAGCTGGGATGACGCTGGTGCGCGAGCATTACACCTGGCCGATCATCGCCCAGCAGTCGATCAGTGCCTACCAGCAGGTGTTGGCGGCATGACCGAACCAATCTCCGAACACGAGCAGCCTTCGACGGAAACTTCCGCCCCGGAGGTCGCCCCGCCCCGCGCCATCTTCCAGCAACTGGATCGCACGGCCGGCTACCCGTACCAGCTCAGTGAATACGCCCGCCGCGCCGCGTGGCAGCAGGTGCAACGATTCTGCATTCGCCCCAGCTTCCGCCGGGCGCATGGCTGGCGCCGGATGTGGTTGCGGATGTTCGGCGCGAACATGGATCACACCGCTGGCACCAAGGCGAGCACCACGATCTGGCATCCCTGGCTGTTTGAGCTGGGGGCGCACAGCATGTTGTCGGAGGGGGTGGAGATTTACAACCTCGGGCCGGTGCGGATCGGCAGCCATACCGTGCTCAGTCAGGATGTGTATGTTTGTGCGGGCACGCACGATCACACCGATCCGACGTTGCCGCTGCTGCGGCCGACGGTGACCATCGGCAGCGGGGTGTGGATCTGTGCGGGAGCCTTCATTGGGCCAGGCGTGACCGTGGGGGACAACAGCGTGGTGGCGGCGCGGGCGGTGGTGGTGCGCGATGTGCCGCCGGGGGTGATCGTCGGGGGCAACCCGGCGAAGGTGCTCAAAGCCCGTCCGATGAACTGGGATCAGTGAAAACTGAACACCGATCGCGCCGGAATGAAAAGCGTTCGCGCAATGGTGAGCCTTGTTCATGGAAACGCCGCCGCTGTGGCGAACGCGGTTCAAACTCCGGGAAAACTGCACGAATTCAACCGCCGCTGCCGATAACCCGGCTATGGGATCCTACCCCTTTCCCCGACCCAGCAGTCTGCGCTTCGCCCCGGTCACCGCTCAGGCCGGGCCGGAGGTTTGCGTGATCGCGGAGATCGGCGTCAATCACGACGGCCGACTCGACCGCGCCCTGCAACTGGTCCAGGCCGCCAAAGACGCCGGCGCCGATGCCGTCAAATTGCAGCTCTTTGAAGCCCGCTGGCTGCTCTCGCGCGAGGCGAGCCTGGCGGACTACCAGAAAGCCAGCGACAACGACGTGTTCACCATGCTCCAGCGGCTGCAACTGTCGCTCGAAGCCATGCTGCAGGTGCGGCAGGCGGTGCGCGATGCGCAAATGGCGTTCATCGTCACCCCCTTCAGCCTGGAAAACTTTGACGCGCTCAAGACGCTGGAAGTCGATGCGGTCAAGATCGCTTCGCCCGACGCGGTGAACCTGCCGCTGCTGCGCCTGATGGCGAGTTTGCGGCAGCCGATGATCGTGTCCACCGGGACTGCCGAGCTGACGGAACTGGCGCCGATGGTGCAGATCGTGCGCGATCGGCCGTGCTGTCTGCTGCATTGCGTGAGCAGTTACCCCACGCCTGATGACAGCGCCACGCTCAGCGCCATGTCCGCTTTGGCGACACGCTACGCCCTGCCGGTGGGTTACTCGGATCACACCACCAACCCGCTGACGGGCGCGCTGGCGGTGGCGGCCGGGGCGTGCGTGATCGAGAAGCATCTGACCTATGACCGCAGCGCCCCCGGCCCCGACCATGCCGCGAGCTTCGATCCCGCCCAGTTCCGTCACTATGTGCAGCTCATCCGCCAGGGCGCCGCGATGCTCGGCCCACGCTGCAAGACGGTGGCGTCGGTGGAGCGTGAAGTGCGCGGCATCTGTCGCCAGAGCGTGTGCGCCAAACGCCCGCTGCCGGTGGGTCATGTGCTGCGAGCTGAGGACCTGACTGTTCGCCGCCCCGGCACGGGCATCCCCGCGGCACAGCTCGAATCGCTGCTGGGTAAGAAGTTAATCAGGCCGGTGGAAGCCGAATGCCTGCTGCATCCGGATGATCTGCGCCAGGCGGGATGAGCGAAAGCAAAACACTTCGCGTCATGACGAGCGCTGGGCAACGAGCCGGAAGCGTCAGCGACGGACAAAGCGAGCTTCCACCGCAAACGCAACGCATCAACCCGCCGTCATGGCAACCATGCGCCCAACCCGTCGCTGACGCTTCCGGCTCGTTGGAAAGCATCCTCAGCGCTGCCGTCACGCACTCCAGCTATTGAGCGCCGGGCAGCCGAACGCCGCCGCCAGGTGGTAGTCGTCGTCGGTGTTGGACAGTGCCGTGTGCAATGCGCGATGCAATGCCGCACACGTGTCTTGTTGCGTCGGGTCTTCCAGCAGGTTGTGCAGCTCCCACGGATCGTGGGCGAGATCAAAACACAGCCACGGCTTGGCGCCCTGCACATAGTTGCCCAGCGTGACGTACTTGTGCGTGCCGGTGCGCCAGGCGCGCCAGGTTTCGTTGTGATAGATCATGCGGGGCCGATTTTCCAGCACGAACTCGAGCAACACGCCGTCACGCGGCAGACGCTCCTGCTGACCTCGCAGCAGAGGGGCGACGTCCAGGCCCGGCAAGTCGGTGCGCCCCGGCAACCCCGCCAAACCCAGCAGCGTGGGATACAGGTCTTCGGTGCACAGCGGATCGTTCACCACCGCGCCGGCGCGTCCCGGTTGCGTGGGGTCGTACACGATCAGCGGCACGCCGACGGATTCTTCGTAGGGCTGCTGCTTTTCGTGTTGGCCGTGGGCGCCGCTGAACTCACCATGGTCCGCCATGAAGACCACGATGGTGTTGTCACTCAGGCCCTGCTGCTGGAGGAATGCAGTGATTCGGCCGACGTTCTGGTCCAGGTTTTCGACCATCGCGTAGTAGCGCTGCCGTTTGGTGATGGAACTCTGGCGCTCCGCCTCATCCTTGGCCATGAAGTTGGGCGGCAGCGTCAGTTCGCGGGACAGCCACTTCTTCTCCAGCTCCGGGGGAGCGACGAACGGCGGGTGCGGCGGCTCCACCGACAGCACGCAACAGAACGGTTGCTCGGGCTGGCGAGCGCGATGGGCGGCAATTTCCGCCAATGCCAGATCGGTCAACCCATCGGTTTGATAACCGTTGACCTTCCGGGGGGTGGGGTCTTCGTTGACGAAGTACCAGGTGTCGTAAGGCTCATTGCGCAGCTCGAAACCCAGCCAGCGGTTCCAGCGTCCCTGCCGAGCGCGGGGGACATACGACCGCGCCATCTGGGCGGCGCTCTTGAACGGTTGCCGACCCAGTCCGCCATCGAGATGCCACTTGCCCACATAGATGGTGTGGTAGCCGGCCTCGTTGAACTCATCGGCGAGCGTGCGCTCGGCGGGGGACATGCGGTACTCGATGCCCGGCACCATCCGGCTGTGCGCCGCCTGCCCGGTCATCAGCGTGAAGCGGTACGGCACGCAGATGGGATAGGTCGAACAGTTGTGATCGCAGCGCACCCCGCGCTGCGCCAGGGCATCGATGTGCGGGGTCTGCAGGTTGGTCTCGCCATAGCAGCTTAAGGCGTGACGTCGCAATTGATCGCTGAGGATCACCAGCAGGTTGGGGTGGTTCATATTGCTAATTTAGAATCATTAAAAAAAGTCGCGGGAAGGTGGATGACTTCGCAACCAGCATGTCTAGAATGGCGGTCGTTGGCAACCTTTGGGGTTGAAGCAGGTTGTCAGCACATGGTCAGTCTGGCGCCGGGACACAGCGCCAGCAGGGAAATGCAGGAACAAAACCGTCCCGCCCGGAAAGGAAAGTTCAGATGTTGCAGGGTGATCGTGCCGCCTGGTCGGCAGGGTTGTGGCTATGGGTGTGCGGGGTGATGCTGGGGGTGGCGACGATGGCGGTCGCCGAGCCGGCGAGCCCGGCGGCGCTGGAAGCGGACAACCCGGTGAAGCCGTTGCCGAAGATCCCGCTGGGGATCAATCGCACCTTTGAAGAATTGCCCGAGCCGCCGACGCCGCAGCGCGTGCGTTTGGGGCGCTGGCTGTATTACGACCAGCGCGTGTCGCTCGATGGTTCGATTTCCTGCGCCACCTGTCATCGCCCGGAGAATGCGTTCAGCGAGCCGACGCCCTTCTCCACCGGCATCGCAGGCAAGACCGGCAACCGCAAGGCGCCGACCTTCATCAACCTCGCCTGGACCCTGGCGCCGCATTTCTTCTGGGACGGCCGAGCGGCGTCGCTGGAAGAGCAGGCGATCGGCCCGATGATCAATCCCGTGGAGATGGGCAATCCCGATCATGCCGTGGTGGTGGAGCGCATCAGCAACATCCCCGGCTATCGCCCGTACTTCAAGGAAGCCTTCGGCGATGAAAAGGTGGACCTCGACCGCATCGCCAAAGCCATAGCCGACTACGAACGCACCCGCATCAGCGGCAACTCGCCGTGGGATCGCTGGCGCGCCAACCCTGACCCCGGCGACGACCTGACTCCCATCCAGGTGGTGCAGGACGATCCCTATGGCGAAGCGGCCAAACCCATCGACTACAGCAAGAAATACAAAGATGGCAAGCACGTGAGCGCCAAGGTCAAGTGGGGCGATGCGCTCTTCTTCGGCAAAGCGGCGTGCAACCAGTGCCACCTCAACTTCAACTTCACCGATCAGCAATTCCACAACCTCGGCGTCGGCTGGGACGAGAAAACGCGGAAGTTCGCCGACGTGGGCCGGGTCGCCATCAGCAAAAATGAAGCGGACACCGGCGCGTTCAAAACGCCTGGCCTGCGCGACCTGACCACCCGCGCCCCGTACATGCACGACGGTTCGCATCAGACCCTGCGCGAAGTGGTCGAGCTGTACAACCGCGGCGGCATCAAGAACCCGCACCTGTCACCCAAGATGCAGCCGCTGAACCTCACCGAGCAGGAGGTGGACGCCCTGGTCGAGTTCCTCAAAGCCCTCGACGGCGAAGGCTACGCGGACACCGCGCCCCAGCACTTCCCGCAGTAAATTTTTAGCCACGGATGAACACAGATGAAGCAGGAGAGAGATGCTCACAGATAAGACAGCAGAATGCAGGTGAGGCGTGATGCCTGCCGATTGTCAATGCTGCATTAGATCGGGTGTGTCTTATCTGTGTCAGTCTCTCTCTATCTTCCATCTGTGTTCATCTGTGGCAAAACCAGCCCACATTCACCATTGACGCCAGCGCCGCATTGACGAGAATCCCTGCCGACACGGTCGAGTCTTCTCTGCAGGGAGTCCCGCCTTGAAGCGATGGTTTGCGCCGTTGGCGCCGCTGGCGATGTCCTCGTTGCCGGCCCGGCAGGTGAGCGTGTGGAAGTTGCTGGGCCCGGGGGCGATCCTGGTGGGGCTGTCGATCGGGGCGGGGGAGCTGGTCGTTTGGCCGCGCATTGTCGCCGAGTATGGCGCATCCATGGCGTGGGCGGCAATGGCGGGCGTCTTCCTGCAGGTGTGGATCAACCTGGAAGTCGGACGCTGGACCATCGCCACCGGCGAGACGGTTTTCACCGGCTATTCCCGGGTCTGGCGCGGGTTCGGCCCGGTCTTCATCATCCTCACCCTGATGGGTTGGCTGGCGCCGGGCTGGGGCATCGCCTCCGGGCTGGCGCTCAAGGCGTTGTTGCTGGGGCCGACCTGGCATGTGAGCCCCGAGGGCGTGCCCACCGACTTCCTGGGCAGCAACACCTTTTGGATCATGGTGACTTTCGCTGGCGTATCGCTGACGCTGTTCGGCCCCAAGCTGGTGTATCGCTCGGTCGAGCACACCATTGAAGCGCTGGTGGTGATCGTGGTCGTGGGCCTGGTGCTGGTGGCGGGTGCGGTGGGCACGCGCGAAAGCTGGATGAAGCTGGGCGCGGGACTGGTGAACGTCGGCTTCAAAGAGCCGGCGATGCCCGTGAAGGATTTCTTCATCGCCCTGGTGTTTGCCGGCGCGGGGGGCACCGCCAATCTTTTCTACAGCTTCTACCTGCGCGACAAGCACATCGGCATGGGCGCCCGGGTGCCGCAGATGGTCAACGCCCTGCGCGGCCGAACGGAAAAGGCCCCCGCCACCGGCTACACCTTCGCCGACGACGCCGAGCAGCGCCAGCGCTTCAAACGCTGGTTCGATTTTGTGAAGTTCGACCAGGCCCTGTTTTTCTGGGTGCTCAACAGCTTCACCATCATGCTCTTCATCTTTGGCGCCCTGGCGGTGCTGCACCCCAAAGGCATCGTGCCCGGCGCCGGCACGCTCATCTGGGACGAAGCGGCGATCCTCGGTGAAGTGTGGGGCAAACCCGGACGAATCATTTTCCTGCTGGTGGGTCTGGCGACGCTGTTCAGCACTCAACTGGCGCTGGTCGACGGCGTAGCGCGCTCACTGGCGGACATCATTTACACCAACTTCGCCTGGGCGCAGCGGCGCGACGTCGGCTGGTGGTATTTCATCTGCGCGGCCGGCTTCATGCTGGTGGGCTGCCTGATCACCTTTGTGATGGAACAGCGGCGGGTGTCCGACCTGGGCTTCCTGTTCAATGCCGCCTACATGGGGGGTTTCGCCATGGCGGTGTACACGCCGCTGCAACTGTTCATCAACCTGCGCTACCTGCCGGCCCCGGCGCGCCCCGGCTGGATCTGTCGCAGCATGATGACCCTGGCATGCGTGGTGTACGTCGGCTTCGCGGTTGCGTGCCTGGTGTGGGAAGTGGGTAAGCGTCTGGGTTGATCGTTGCTGAGCGGGTGGTTCAGGCCAATAGGTTGCGCTGCCCTGCCCGGGCGGGGCAGCTCAGGCGCCGCAGCGGCTGGCGCTGCGCTTTGACGGCTGCGGCTGCGCCGCGACTTGCATAAGTTGAGGGGCTTCGCCGCCAGCCCCTCAAGCTCCCTGGCTCCCCCACGGAAGGGCGGGCCAAAAACGGCGTGCAGGCAGCACGCCGCTGGAACAGGTGAGCAGGAGAACAGTAGAGCAGGAGAAACCCGCAATTCACAGTACAGGTCACATCTGCGGCCGCACGGGATTCACAAGCTGAAATGCACGGTTCGCAACACGGCCCCCGTTCCCCAGGCACACCCTCTCAACCGTCTTCATCCCTGCCTTATCTCTCTCCTGCTTCATCCGTGTTCATCCGTGGCAAAAAACCACACCCCCGTCCACCAAGTGTGCAACACTTACTCCACGCCCTGATCCGCCAGCCAGCGCTCGGCGTCGATCGCGGCTTTGCAGCCCATGCCCGCTGCGGTGATCGCCTGGCGGTACACGGCATCGGCGCAGTCGCCGCTGACGAACACGCCTTCGACGGAGGTGTTGCTGCGATGGGGCACGGGCATTTTGACGTAGCCCTTGTCGTCGAGCTCAACGCCGGTGCCCTGGAGGAACTTGGTTGCCGGCGTGTGGCCGATGGCGATGAACAGGCCCTTGGCTTCGATCACTGATTCTTCGTTGGTCTTGACGTTCTTCACCTTGACGCCCGTGAGGCTGTCTTCGCCCACGGCATCGACGACCACGCTGTCCCACACCGGCACGCACTTGGGATTTTCCAGGATGCGCTTCTGCATGGTCTTGGAGGCGCGGAACTCATCGCGGCGGTGAATGATGTAGACCTTGGAGGCGAACTTGGTCAGATAGCTGGCTTCTTCCATCGCCGTGTCGCCGCCGCCTACCACCGCCAGGGGTTGATTGCGGAAGACGGGCAGCGCGCCGTCGCACACGGCGCAGGCGCTCACGCCGCCGCCGGTCTGCGCCAGCCGCATTTCGTTGGGCAAGCCCAGCCAGTTGGCGGTGGCGCCGGTGGCGACGATGACCGCATGGGTCTGCACCTTGGAGCCATCGGAGATTTCCAGCGTGAAGGGGCGCTGCGAAAAGTCGCACTTGACGACATCGAGCGTCTTGACGCGGGTTTCAAAGCGCAGCGCCTGCTGTTTGAAATGTTCCATCAGCTCCGGGCCGGTGACGCCCTTGGGGAAGCCGGGGTAATTTTCGACCTCGGTGGTCAGCATGAGCTGGCCGCCGGGCAGCATCAGCGCGGGCGTCTGCTTGGGCACGCCTTCAAACACCAGCGGCCTGAGGCTGGCGCGGGCGGCATAGATGGCGGCGGTCCAACCCGCGGGGCCGGAGCCGATGATGACGACTTTTTCAACGTTGGATTCGGTGTTGCTCATGGGACGGGGATTGTAGCAAGGCAAAAAGCGGCAGACTGCAGGGGTGAATGACGCCATGAAAAATCTGCGGCGCGCCCACGTCATTTAGCCCCCGGCGACTCGCCGGGGGCTAAGTGCAAGTTTGTGTATGTGCGGGTTCTGCCGCTAAATCTCGTACGACCAGCCGTCGGTTTCGTGCTTCTCGGGCAGGTCGTCGTCGTCGATGGAGCCCTGCAGCAGATGGCGGGCGCGGTCCAGGGCGCGCTGGGCGGAAGTGAAGATGCCAAAGCCGGTTTCAAAGACGTTTTCCGCGCCGATGAGATCAACCAAACCATACGCCCGCAGCACATCGAGCAGCTCCGGCTTCAGGCCGCAGAGGATGACATGGCCGCCCCGGGCCTGCAGATCGCGGGTGAATTGCTCGAGCACCTGCATGACCGTCGAGTCGATGCTGTGGGTGCGCTTGAGGCGGAAGATGACCACGCGCACCGGGTCGGCGTGCAGGTTGTCCAGACGCTGGCGCAGGTCGTCGGCGATGCCGAAGAACAGGTCGCCTTCGATCTGCAGGAACATCACCCGCCGCCGCCCGCTGCCGCGCTCCTGCAGGGGGCGTTCGATGAACGGCCCGGCGCCGGTGGGCACCATCTCCGCCAGGTGCAGCGTGCTGGCGCGCCGCAGATACAGCGCCAGGTTCAGGAAAATCCCGATGAATACCGCATACGCCAGCGGCATGGTCAGCGTGGCGGCGAAGGTGGTGAAGCACACCGCCGCGTCGGCGCGGTTGGAGCGGAGCACCCGGCGCATGTAGTCGAAGTCGATCAGGCTGAACGCGACGACAAACAGGATCGCCGCCAGGGCGCACATGGGCACCAGCTTCGCCCACGTGCCAAACAGCAGAAAGATCAACGCGCAGAACACGGCGTTGAAGACCCCGGCGTAGCAGGTCTGCGCGCCCGCCAGATAGTTGAGCGCCGAGCGCGAAAAGCTGCCCGAGCTGGGAATGCAGTGAAAGAAGCTGGAAACCGCATTGGTCAGGCCCTGGCTGAACAGTTCCTGATTGGCGCTGATGTGATGCCCGCTCTTGGCGCTGAGGGTGCGCCCGATGGCGTAGACTTCCATCAAACCCAATAAGCTCAGCGCCAGCGCCGCCGGCAGCAGTTTTTCGAGCGTATGCAGTTCCAGCACCGGGATATGCGGCAGGTTCCAGACTTCCCGCACCGGCGGCAGCTCTTTGATCAGCGGCAGAGAGCCATCCGTCCAGCCGCCCAGCACCACCGCCACGCCCGCCGCCATCACCGCCAGCAAGGGGCCCGGAATCAGCTTGGAAATCCGCCGGCTTGCCAGCAGCAGCGCCAGGCAGCCCGCACCGATCGCCACCGCCCGCCAGTCCGTCTCCGCCAGATGACGCAGCGTGCGCTGCGCTTCCCCCAGCACGCCGGGCCAATCATCCTTCGCACCCGGGGCGGCAAAGCCCAGGAACCAGTGCAATTGGCCCGCCGCGATCAGCACCCCCGCGCCGGCGGTGAAGCCCACCACCACCGCCTGGCTGACATAGCGCACCACCGCGCCCAGCCGCAGCCCCGCCATCGCCAGTTGCATCAAGCCCTTGAGCAGCGTGACGCCCACCACCAGTTGCAGGTACGTTCCCACGGGATCCGTCGGCCCCACCAGACGCGTCACCGTGGACGCCACCAGCAGGCTCTGGGTAATCATGGGGCCGACGGACAGGAACGGCTGCGAGTTGAACAGCGAGCCGATGAAACATTGGATGATGACCGAATACAGCCCGTACTCCACCGGCACCCCGGCAATGAGGGCGTACGCCATGCTCTGCGGCACGGCGACCACCGCGACGGTCAGCCCCGCCAGCGCGTCGCCGCGCAGCTTGGGCAGGTCATACCCCCGACTCGACGCCACCAACGGTTGAAAGACACGCAGCCACATAGGTCATCCCGACACGGATTTATGATTTGTGGAGGTGTTGATTTGTTGATGTTTTTGACGCCTGCCCCGGGCAGTCGTCAGGTTGATCCATCCAAATCAGCAAATCGCCAAATCACCAAATCACCCAATCTGCAAAGTCCTTACCCGATCTTCTCCCGCCCGCCCATGTGCGGCCGGAGCGCCGGGGGAATGGTGATCGAGCCGTCCTCGTTTTGATTCATCTCAATGATCGGAATCAAAATGCGCGGGCTGGCGGCGACCGTGTTGTTCAGCGCATGAGCGACCACCGGCTTCTTGCTGGCGGCATCGCGGTAACGCAGGTTCAGCCGGCGGCACTGGTAGTCGTACAACCGCGACGCCGAGTGCGTTTCCGCATACGCGCCGGTGGGAATGCCGTCGGCGCCGGTTTCGCCGCGCGTGGGCATCCAGCATTCGATGTCGATCTGGTCGGCATTCTTGGGCCCCAGGTCGCCGGTGCAGCATTGCAGCAGACGGTAGGGCAGCTCGAGGCGCTGGAGCAGATTTTCCACGAAGCCGATCATCTGCTGATGCCAGCGCCGGCTCTCGGCTTCGTCGGCTTTGCAGATGACGACCTGTTCCACCTTGTCGAACTGGTGAATGCGGAAGAGGCCCGCGGTGTCCTTGCCCGCCGAGCCCGCCTCGCGGCGGAAGCAGGTGCTGACGGTGGTGTAGCGCAGCGGCAGTTGTTCCTCGTCGAGGATTTCGTCGAGGTGATAGCTCATCAGGCCGACCTCGCCGGTGCCGGTCATGAACTGGTTGGAGCCTTCGCTGGTGGGGTTGCCGATGGCGTAAGCCTGCTCGCGTCCGTCGGGGAAGAAGCCGGTGCCGACCATGCAGTTTTCGCGGACCATGACCGGCACGCCCATGGCGGTAAAGCCGTTCTCGGTGGTCATGTAGTCAAAGGCGTAGCGGAGGATCGCCTGATGCAGGCGCATGCCATCGCCCTTGAGGATGTAGCTGCGGGCGCCCGCCATTTTCACGCCGCGTTCGAAGTCGACCATGTCGTGGGCGAGCATGAGGTCGATGTGGTTGCGCGGGGTGAAGCCGCGCTGGCTGGCGAAGGATTTGCTGGCGTCGAAATGGCTGGGGTTCCAGCAGCGGATCTGGATGTTGCCAGCGCTGTCCTTGCCCACCGGCACGTCGGGGTCCGCCGGCTGGGGGATGCGCAGCCAGAGGGCGTCGCGCTGGGGTTCGAGCTGGCGAATGCGGTCGAGCAGTTCGGTTTCCCGGGCTTTGAGCTCGTTGGGTCGGGCCTGGAGCGCCTGCATCTGGGCTTCGAGGTCAGACTTCTCCGCGCCGGCGGCTTTCTTGAGCTTGCCCGCGAGTTGGCCGATGTCTTTGCCGATGCGGTTTTTCTCGGCGGCCAGGCTTTGCTGTTCGTTCTGGAGCTGGCGCAGTTCCTGGTCCAGCGCGAGCAACTGGTCGACCAGCGCGGGGTCGTAATTCTTGTCGGCCGCCCCTTTGCGGTAGCGGTCCGGATTTTCGCGCAGCAGGCGCAGATCAATCATGGCAGGTCACCTTGCATGAAGGCAGATCAGTCAGGGCCGCCAGTGTAGCGACGCGCGGCCCCGGAAGCTCTCCCCGGAATCTTCCCAACCCCATCGTGTGATCGCTTGGTTTAGCCGGCGAGCTTGCTCGCCGGGTCCTGACGCTACGCAGAAGCATGCGACCCCCATCGGCGAGCAAGCTCGCCGGCTAACCGTTCCCGTCGCGCGGGGGCAACTGGAACTGCAGCCGCCGATCCGGCCACAACGGGTCGCGCAGCGATTGACCCAGTTCCGTCAGCAACTGCTGCTCCTTGCGGGCGTCCCCCGCCAACCCCACCCGCACGCTGGCGGTCAACTCCTGTTCCCCGCTGCGCCACAGGTGCAGCTGTGCCGAGCGCCCATCCGCCAGCCGCAGCGTCGCGGCAATGTGGTCCGTCTGCTGGTAATGCTCGATGGCACACTCGCTGGCGCGGGCGGCGCGCAGGATGCGTTCACGCAGCCGATCCGCAAACGGCAGCGTCTGACCCGCCTGCGTGGCCGCCACCACCGGCAACTCGACAGCCTGTTCCGCGCTGACCACCGGCAACGCCGGCGGCGCGGGGGCGAGGTTCTTGCAGCCGGCCAGGAAAAACACCAACAGCAGCGCTGCTTGACGAGCCCCGCGCTTCAGCAAAGGGTTGCGGCGCAGCCGCACCAGCCAGGATGCAGCAAAGGCCACCCCTCCCTCACGGTCGGGGTTCGTTACAAAGCAACTAGGCCATGTCCAACGGATCATGACCGCTACAATACCCACACCATGGGCAACACGGAAACCCCGCCAACTTTTTTGCCTGCGTCCCCGGCCGCCGGCGTCGAACGCCTCGTCAACCTGCCCCATGGCGAGCAGCGCGTCGGCATGACCGGCCCGGGTGAACGCAATCTCAAAATCCTCCGCGAAGCCCTGGGCGTGGGCCTCACCTCGCGGCAGGATCTGCTGCGCTTAACCGGCTCCGATGAAGCCGTGCGCCAGGCGGCGGACATTCTCGCCCAACTCGCCGCCGCGGCGCGGCGCGGGCGCCCGCTGACCCGGCAGCAGGTGATCGAGCTGATTGCCGACGTCGGCTCCGGCAGTCGCCCCGTCACGCTGGGCGAGGACAGCCACGGCGACGACGCGCTCAATGAAGATCACATCCAGGCAGGGCTGGACGTCTACCTGCGCGGCCGGCGCGTTCGCGCCATGACTGCCGGGCAGACCGACTACCTCCGCGCCATCGGCCAGCATGATCTGACCTTCTGCTGCGGGCCAGCTGGCACGGGTAAAACGTACCTCGCGGTGGCGGCGGCGGTGGCATTGCTCAAGCAAAGCGCAGTGCGCAAGATCGTGCTGGTGCGTCCGGCTGTGGAAGCGGGCGAACGCCTGGGCTTCCTCCCCGGCACGCTGCAGGAAAAGGTCAATCCCTACCTGCGCCCGCTGCTGGATTCACTGCACGACATGATGGAGTTCGATCAGGTCGAGCGCTTCATGGCGGCCGACGTGATTGAGATTATCCCCCTGGCGTTCATGCGCGGCCGAACACTCAACGACGCCATGATCATTCTGGATGAAGCCCAGAACGCCACCCGTTCACAGATGCTCATGTTCCTGACCCGCCTGGGCCACGGCAGCAAGATGGTCGTCACCGGCGACACCTCGCAGACCGACCTGGAAGACCCCACGCAGTCGGGCTTGATTGATGCCGTGCATCGCCTCCGCCGCACGCCGGGCATTTCGTTTGTCACGCTGCAGGACACCGACATCGTGCGCCATCATCTGGTGCAGCGGATCGTCAAGGCGTACGGGCAGAACAACGGCAACCCAGTTCAGCCCACGGAATAGCATTTTTCACCACCGAGGCACAGAGGACACAGAGCAAGACTGCTAAGTCGTTGCTGATTTGCTGCTCTGGATGCTTATCTCGGTGCTCTCTGTGTCTCTGTGGTGAATGTTTTCCTGCTGATCACAACAGCGTGCCGTGCAGCACCGCCCACGCGGTGGAGAAGTAGATCACCAGCCCGGTGACATCCACCAGCGTCGCCACGAAGGGCGCGGAACAGGTCGCCGGGTCAAAGCCCACCGCGCGCAGGGCGAACGGCAGCAGACTGCCAGTCAGGGCGCCGAAGCACACCACGCCGATCAGGCTCAGCCAGACAGTGGTACCCACCAGCAGGTAATGCGGGCCATAGTCGACCCAGCCCAGATGCTGCCAGAGCACCACGCGGGAAAAGCCCAGCGCGCCCAGCCAGCAGCCCAGCGCGACGCCGCTGCCCAGTTCGCGGTACGCCACGCGCCACCAGTCGCGCAGGGTCAGCTCGCGCAGCGCCAGGGCGCGGATGATGAGCGTCGCCGCCTGCGATCCGCTGTTGCCGCCGCTGCTGATGATCAGGGGAATGAAGAGCGCCAGCACCACCGCGGCCGCCAGTTCCCCTTCAAAATGCGCCATCGCGCTGGCGGTGAGCATTTCGCCTAGGAACAGCACCGACAGCCACCCGCCGCGTTTGCGCAGCATGGTGAAGAAGCCCACGTCGGCGTAGGGCATTTCCAATGCTTCGGTGCCGCCGAGCTTGTGCATGTCCTCGGTCGCTTCCGCCTCGGCGACCGCCATCACATCGTCCACGGTGATGATGCCCAGCATCTGCTGCCGATCGTTGACCACCGGGAGCGCGATGCGGTCATACCGGCGAAACAGGCTGATCACCTCATCCCGCTCCGCCGTCGCGGGCACGCAGACCACCGGCCGATCCTGCAATTGCTCGATGGGCGTCTCCGGCAGCGCCCGCACCAGCGTCCCCAGTCGCAGGTCGCGCAGCAGCCGGCCCTGCTCGTCGAGCACGTACACCACGTTGAGCGTTTCCGTGGCGCGCGGCGACTGACGAATCCGCTCGAGCGCCTGCGCCACCGTCATGTCCCGGCGCAGCGCGACATACGCTGGCGTCATGAAGCGCCCCGCACTCTCGGCGGGATAATTGAGCAGCGCCTGCGTGCTGCGGAGTTGTTCGGGGGAAAGGAAGTCCAGCAGTTGGCGCGTCACTTCGCCGGGCAGTTCCTCGAGCAGTTGGGCGCGGTCGTCAGGAGTCATGCCTTCAAGCAGATGGCGGGTCTGCTCGCCGGTGAGGGCTTCGAGCAGTTCCTGCTGATGCTGTGTGGGCAGATAGCTGAACGCCTCGGCCGCCAGGTCGCGCGGCAGCACCCGGAAGATGATGCCTTCCTCCGCCACCGGCAGGTCGATCAGCAGTTCCGCAATATCCGCCGGCGGCAAGCCCGCCAGCGTATTGCGCAAGACGTCCCACTGCTGGGCGCGGATCAGTTCCTGCAATTCTTCGCCGACCAGGTTGCCAATCATGACGGTTCCTTCGCGGCCGGGTGCATCGAGCAGTGACCACCCCATCTTCACCATTTTTCAACGCGCTGGCTGCACATCATTATGCTGTCGCACAGTTTGGCATGGCGAAGCCAGCGTGAATTATTGATCCTGTGGAAAGGAAACTGGGCATGGCGCGGATTGCCCCTGCGGAGGTGCATGGCATCTGGTCGGTGTTGCTGTTGTACTGGCATGAGGATGGCTCGCTCGACGAGCGTGCGGTGGAGGCGAATCTGGAGCGCACCGTCGCCGCCCGGCCCCACGGCTACTACAGCCTGGACACCGCCAGCGAGTTCTATGCGCTGGAGTTCGAACGCTATCGCCCGTTGGCGGAGCGTTTTGTCCAGCGCTGCCGGGCGTTGGACCCCAAGCTGCCGCTGGGTCTGGGCTGCACCTGGACCAATCAGGCTGGCGCGCTCCAGCGCATCGCCCTGGCGCGCGACCTGGGCGTGCAGACGGTGCATCTGTCGCCGCCATACTGGACGCCGTTGAATGAGACCGGCTTCCTGCGGTTCTTTGCCGCGGTGCAGGAAGTCGCCGGCGACGTGGGCATCGTGGTGTACGCCCCGCCGTGGGGCCGCATCGACCTGACCGCCGAGCTGTACCGCAAGCTGTGTGCCGTCGCGCCGTGCGTGATTGGCACCAAGGCATCCATGGAACACCCCGACCTGCTGGATGTGCCGTCGCCCACCGCCCGGCACAGCCATTTCATCGGTGAACCCAACTTGTTCGAAGGCATGAAGCGCGGCGCCAGCGGCGCGTACTCGGCGCTGTCGGGCCTCAGCCTCAAGTTCACCAAACACTGGTGGCAATTGATGCGCGACGGGAAGTGGACCGAAGCCGAGGCAATCAACCAGCGCGTGCAGCGCTTCTACCAGGAAGGCGTGGTCCCCATCCGCCAACGCGGCATCCTCGCCGGCGCCATCGACAAAACCATGGCGGAACTCGGCGGCGCCCGGGGCGCACGTCGCCTGCTGCCGCCCTACGAATCCTGCCCGGATGACCTGCGCGATGGGATGCGCCGGGCAGCGCAAAACCATCTGCCCGAGGCGCTTGAGCGCTATGCGTGAGGACGGGGTGATGTGCGCCCCGCGAAGTCGCGCGGGTGTTGGTTCACATAGCCCCGGGTCAGTGACCCGGGGTTAACTGGGCGGGCCAGCGTCGACGTGGCAGCACGACTTGATGGGTTGGCCTTACGCCACGTCGCTTTCGCGGCGCATCAGGTCGCGCAGGTATTCATTGCGGCGCAGCCGGGCCTGACGGATGACGTCGTGCAGGGCGACGTGTTTCATGTAATGGGCGTAGAGCACGCGCACCACCATTTGCGCCAGCATGAAAAACAACGCCAGCAACACCAACCACACGTAGCGCGGCAATTCCGTCAGCATGCCTTGGGCATATCGGCTAAATCGGTCGTCGGCGCTCAATCCGCACGCTAAACTGTGACCCATGTTCCGTTGCCGGTGCGGGCGATCCAGCTTCGAACAGCCTCTTTTCCGGGTAGTCCCGGCCGTGCTGTGCCTGTTGCTGTCGGTGACGCTGCCGCCGACCTTCGCCCAGCCCGCTTCCGACGCGTCGTCCAGCGCCGCTTCATCTGCAGCGCGGATCACCTCCGGGGAAGGAAGCGGAGCGGGGAGCGAAGTCACGCTGTACGTCGATCGGGCGGGGATCGGCTGGGGGGGATACGTTCGGCCCGGCTCCTGGACCCCGGTGTTGATTGAGCTGGACCTGCCCGGGCGCGACCCGCGCCAGCTTCGGCTGCAATGGATCACCAGTGACGCCGACGGCGATGTGGTGCTGTGGCAGCGGGTGGTCACCGCCAACCCTGCCCGGCGGGAGCGCTACTGGCTGTATGCCGTGCCGCCGTTGTCCACCACCCCGCGCACCAACTGGCGGGTGCTGGCGATTGACGACGCCAGCGGGCGCCTGCTCGGTTCCCTTGATCTGCCGATCCCGGAGCTGATGCCCACGCGCGACGCGCTGATCGCCATCCTGGGCCGGGCGGAGATGGGGCTCAAACCCTTTGAGGAAATCTTCACCCAGCAGGAACAGATTCACTACCTGCGGGGGCTGCTGCCGGACCGACTCCCCGACCGCTGGTATGGCTACGAGCAGTTGGAACTGCTGATCTGGGCGCCCGACGGCGGCGACCCGGCGGACCCCAAAGCCGCGCCCCGCGCGCTCAAAGCGCTGCGCGCTTGGATCGAGCGCGGCGGGCACCTGGTCATCAGTCTGCCCAGCGTGGGGCAATCGTGGACCCTCTCGCCGCTGCGCGATCTGCTGCCCGCGGTGGACCTGGAACCTGTCACCAATGCTTTTCCCCCGGTGGTGTTGGGGGCGGCCATTGGCAGCACCTTCGACCACATCGACTACCTGCGGCTTCGGCCGCGCGACAATGAGGAAGGCGCACGCGTCTCCGTGCTGCTGCGTGACAGCGCCGACGAACACGGCGCCCCGCTGGCGGTCAGCCATCAGGTGGGGCTGGGCCGGGTGACGCTGGTGGGCGTGGACCTGTCCGACCGTCGGCTCCAGCGCATGAAGCTGCCCAACGGTCGGCAGTTCTGGCACGCCCTGCTGGGTTGGCGCAGCCCGGCGCTTCCGCCGCATGAGGTGGAGCGACGCCAGAAGGACGGCAAGCTGCAGCCGCTGAACATGCGTGAACCGCTGGAATTGGGCGGCTTCATTGCGGAATCCATCTCCATGCGCGGCACGGTCAGCGCGCTGCTGGTGCTCACGCTCATGACTCTGGGCGTGTACTGGCTGGTGGCGGGCCCAGGCGCGTTCTGGACGCTCAAGGCCCGGCAGCGCGGGCATTGGTCCTGGGTGGTGTTCACCGCGCTGGTGCTGTGTTTCAGCATGGTGACCTGGGGCGGCGCCGCCTTGCTGCGTCCGCAGGAGAATCGGCTCGAGCATTTCAGCGTGGTGGATTTCGATGCCGCCAGCGGACGCATGCGCACGCACAGTTGGCTGGCGTTGCTGATGGTGCGGCATGGGCCGGTGCGTTTGCAATTGCCCAGCGGGGCTGAGCAACCGCCCAACGCGCTGACGGCGCCGGGATTCGCCGCTGCCGCCAGCGAGGGCGGCTATCTCGATCCGCAGCGGTACGTCGTGGATGTCGCCGGCCCGGACGACATCGAGCCGCCGTTCCGCTCGACGGTGCGCGAGCTGGAACTGGACTGGCTGGGGCGCACGCTGGACGCCCAGCAGCCGGCGCTGGCGGGTTGGACGGGGCCGCAGGGCGCGCTGCAGGTGGATGAAACGGGCTGGCCCCGCGCGTCGCTGCGACACGCCCTGCCCGGCACGCTGCGCGATGTGCTGGTGGTGTTCTGTCCCGGCGATGGCGCGGAGCCCTGGGTCTGGCGGCAGCGCAGCGACTGGCCCGCGCAGCAACCCCTGCTCATCAGTCGGCAAAGCGCGCAGGCGGGCGGGGTGATGCCGCTGGTCCGGGAAGCCGCTCCCGACAAATGGGACGGCTACCTGTGGAAGCTCATGGGCAACGAGCCGCTCAATCGTTCCGCCAAAGCCCAGCAACAGCAGCAACTGCCCGATGAACCGATGCGGCCGCGCTCCGGGCGCGAGGAAGTGCGCACCAGCGTGGAACTGCTCACCTTCTATGGCACGCTGCCGCCGCCGATGTATTGGAAGGAAATGTCCATGTGGGGCGACGGCGCCACGCACTACATGCGCAGCCTCGGGCGCCAGCTCAATCTCGGGCGGCTCTTGCAACAGCGCTGCGTGATCGTGATGGGCTGGCTGGCCGACGCGCCGTTGCCGGCGCCGTTGCAGGTGAGTGGGCGCACGGTGCCCAGCCAGGGCTGGACGGTTGTACGATGGATCGCGCCCGTGCCGCGCCTGGCGCTGCCCGTTAGCCCAGCCGAAGCCGCACCGCAGACGGGGGGAAATTGACCGCATGGCGATGATCCAAACCATCAACCTGACCAAACGCTATGGCGAACTGGTGGCGCTGGACCGCCTGAACCTGGAAATCGACACGGGCGATTGCTTCGGCTTCATCGGGCCCAATGGCGCGGGCAAAACCACCACCATCAAAATCCTCGCCACCCTGCTGCGCCCCAGCTCCGGCGAAGCCCGCATCGCCGGCCTGTCCGTCGGCCCCATCAACGCGCGCCAGGTCCGCTCGCTCATCGGCTATGTTCCCGACTACTTCGGCTCCTACCAGGACATGGTGGTCAAGGAATATCTCGAGTTCTTCGCCGCCGCCTATGACATCCACGGCCCCAAACGACAACAGATCATTGACGATGTGCTGGGCCTGACCGACCTGAGCCACAAAATCGACGCCGAGGTCAACTCCCTCTCGCGCGGCATGCAGCAGCGCCTCTCCGTCGCCCGCGTGTTGCTGCACGATCCCAAAGTGCTGCTGCTGGATGAGCCGGCGTCAGGACTCGACCCCCGCGCCCGCATCGAGATGCGCGAGCTGCTCAAAGAACTGCATCGCATGGGCAAGACCATCCTCATCAGCTCCCACATCCTGCTGGAGCTGGCGGACCTGTGCAACAAAGTCGGCATCATCGAGCAGGGCCAACTCAAATTCGTCGGCACCGTGGCGGAAATCCTGCAGCGCGCCCGCCTGGGTCTGATCGTCCACGTCGGCGTCGCCCAGCGCTCCGAGCAGGCCGCCCAACTGCTGGCGCAATTGCCCGGCGTGCTGGGCGTGGAACCCGACGGCGAACACCTCAAAGTCAGCCTCGATCCCCACGGCGGGAGCGTCAGCGCCCTGGCGCAACAACTCGTAGCGCAGGGCTTCGGCCTCACCCGCCTGGAAGAGGAACGCGTCAACCTGGAAACCGCCTTCATGCGGCTGACCAAGGGCCTGGTGCAGTAATCGACTCGGCAATTTCTGCATCTTCTGGCGGTGAACTTGCCCAACTCATTCGGCCGCGCATGCCAAAGGGCGGGCGGAAACGCCGCGGCGGTGCGGGCACCATTTCAACCCGACCGCCGCGTGCGATCTCCGCGCCGCCCTTTGCTGATCAGGCGGGCTTCACGATCCCATGACCGTCGCCAGGTCGGCTTTGGCGTCCTGGCCGATCAACTTCAGGTCGAATTTCTCCTGCAGCAGCTTGAACACATTGGGCGACACGAACGCCGGCGGGTTCGGGCCCAGCGTGATGCCTTTGACCCCCAGATGCAGCAGCGTCAGCAGCACCGCCACCGCCTTCTGCTCGAACCACGAAATCACCAGCGTCAGCGGCAGCTCATTGACCGAGCAGTTGAACGCCTCAGCCAGCGCCGAGGCGACCACGATCGCTCCGTACGCATCATTGCACTGACCCATGTCCAGCAGGCGCGGCAGCCCCAGATGCGTGCCATAGTCGTGATCGCGGATGCGATACTTGCCGCAGCCGAGGGTGAGGATGAACGAATCCTGGGGCGTCGCCTGGGCGTAATCGCTGAAGTAATTGCGGCCCGGTTCCGCGCCATCGCAGCCGCCGATCAGGAAGAAACGGCTGATCTGGCCCGCCTTCACTGCCGCCACGATGTCGCCGGCTTTGCTCAGAATCACGCTGCGGTGGAAGCCGACCATGGACTTCTTCGTCAGCTTCTGCGGGCACGGGGCGCACTGGCGCGCTTTGGCGATGGCAGCCGAGAAATCGTCATCCAGAATGCGCGTGCCGCCGGGCACTGCGGTAGCGCGGGTGTGGAAGACCCGGCCGCGGTAGCTCTCCTTGGGAATGAGGATGCAGTTGGTGGTGGCGATCACCGGCCCGGGGAACTGGTCGAACTCGCTCTTCTGCTTCTGCCACGCTCCGCCGAAGTGCCCCGCCAGGTTGGGATGATTCGCCAGCTTGGGGTACATGTGGGCCGGCAGCATTTCGCCGTGGGTGTAGACCTTGATGTCGGTGCCTTCGACCTGTTTGAGCAGGTTCCACAGGTCCACCAGGTCATGGCCGGTGATGAGGATGCCCGGGCCCGCCTGGGTGCCTTCCTGCACTTCGCGCGGCTCGGGCTGGCCGAACATGTCGATGTGGCCGGCGTCGAGCATCTGCATCACGCGCAGGTTCATGGCGCCGCAGCGGAGCACCAGTTCGAGCATGGCGTCCACATCGAAATTCACATTGGTCATGGTGGCGAACAGGGCTTCCTCGATGAAGGCGCTCACTTCGTCATCGCTCTGGCCCAGCCGGCGGGCGTGGTGGGCATAGGCGCCCATGCCCTTGAGGCCGTAGAGCAGCATTTCCTGGAGGGACTGCACATCCTGGTCCTTGCCGCAGACGCCGGTGGAGCCGTTGATCTGACAGCCGACGCCGTGGGCCGCCTGTTCGCACTGGTTGCAGACGAAGGGAAGGGAAAGGGTGGTCATGAAAGGTGTCCTTGGCGAGAAGTCCGGGTGGTCATTTTGCCCGCACAGGCGAGCGATTGGTCATATGATGACGAGCCGGGTGGGCCGGCACTTTGACGTGGATCAAGCTGGCGAAAAATTCCCGCCGGAGGGTCCGCAGATGTGCAGCGAAGGCATGTTGGATGTGCTGGCGCACTGCCCGTTGTTTGCCGGGTTGGACGTGGACAGCCGGTTGCGGCTGGCGGCCCTGGCGCGAACCAAGCATTACGCCGCGGGGCAGGTGATCGCGCAGCAGGATGCGCCAGCGCCGGGGGTGTTCATTGTGCAGACCGGGCAGGTGCGCGTAGCGCGACTGGCGCCGGGGGGGCGGGAGCATGTGCTGCATTTATGCGGGCCGGGGCAGACGTTTGCCGAGGTGGCGGTGCTGGGCGAATTTCCCTTGCCTGCGACCCCGCAGGCGCTGGAGGAAACGACCTGCGTGCTGCTGCCCGCCGGGCCGCTGATGCGCGCCCTGCGCGACGATCACGCCCTGTGCCTGCAACTGCTCGGCGGCATGTCGCGCTGGGTGCATCATCTGGTGGCGTTGATGGAAGACATCGTGCTGCGCGATGCGGTCGAGCGCGTCGCGCGGTACGTGCTGGCGGAAACCAGTGCCACCCAGCCCACGCTGAATTTCGCCGGCACCAAGCAGCACATCGCCAGCCATTTGAACCTGACCGGGGAAACGCTGTCGCGCGTGCTGCGCCGGCTGGATGAAGCGGGCTTGATCGCCCGGCTCAGTCAGCACGAGGTGCAGGTGCGCCGGCGCGACATGCTGGAGAACGTGGCGGGGGGACATTTCCCAAGGTTGTAGGGTCCTCGGGCAGAGCTCGGGGCTAACGGATGCGGATCGAAGCAGCCGCGCTGGGCGCAGAAAAAAAGCCGCGGCGCCAGGTCCGCGGCTAGAGGAGAAAGAGCAGGGGGAAGTCGTCGATTTGCCGATGGCGGCAGTTCTTGCATTTAGCCCCGGGTCATTGACCCAGGGCGAAGTGCGTCATGCGAACGCCTTACGCCGTCTCGGCGCGGGGATGGGCCTGGTCGTACGCCTGGCGCATCCGCAGCGCGGAGAGATGGGTGTAGATCTGCGTGGTCGACAGCGACTGATGGCCCAGCAGTTCCTGCACGCTGCGCAGGTCGGCGCCGTTTTCCAGCAGGTGGGTGGCGAAGCTGTGCCGCAGGGTGTGCGGGCTGATGGAGGGGTCCAGGCCCGCCATGAGCAGATACTTATCCAGCTTGCGGCGCACCGAGCGGCTCGACAGGCGCCCGCCATTCTTGTTGATGAACAGCGGAATGGTCGGATCGCTCAGGCTGCGTTCGCGCACGGCGCGGAAGCGGGGATCCGGCTCCAGCAGGGTCAGGTAGTGGCGGATCGCCGCCAGGGCGTGGGAACCGAGGGGAACGATGCGTTCCTTCTTGCCCTTGCCGCGCACGCGCAGGGTTTGCTCGGCATGGTCGAGATCGGTGCGGTTGAGGTCCACCAGTTCGCTGACGCGCACGCCGGTGGAGTACAGCGTTTCGAGGATGGCGCGATCACGAGCGCCCAGCGTTTCGCGGCAGTCCGGCATGTTGAGCAGCTTGTCGACATGCTCGACGGTCATCGCCTTGGGCAGCCGTTTGGCTTGCTTGGGCGTGCGGATGAGCACCATGGGATTGGAGCCGACGAGGTTGCGCTTGAGCATCCATTTATAGAAGCTGCGCAGGGTGGCGATCTTGCGGGCGGTGGTGGCGGCGCTGTAGCCAAAGCCATCCAGATGCGCCAGGTACGCGCGGATGGTCATGGCGTCGGCGTCGAGCATCCGCTGTTCCAGCGGGCTATGGCTGGCGGCGGTCGGCAGCGCGGGAGTCCCCGAAATCGCGCTGGCGTCGCTGGGGGCTGCCGCCGGCGCGTCAGTGGCCGGGGTCAGGCTCAGCATGGGGCTGCTGGGCGTTGCGGTTTCCGGCGCGCTGGCCTGGGTCTGTTGCAGGCGACCCGCCAGGTACTCTTCATATTGGCGCAGGTCCGCGCCATAGCAGCGCGCGGTGTACTGGCTGAAGTGGCGCTCGAAAGCCAGGTAGGAAATGAACTGTTCCGTCAGGGAGGTTTGGCCGTTCATGGCATTTTCCTTAGCGCGCTGCTTCAGGCAGCTTCGGGCTGGTTGGACGGGGACACGGGCAGATTCTGGCTCAGTCGGCGCCCGAGCTGATGGCTCAGGACCGCCGCGTCGAACCAGGTCAGGTCGTTGTGGGGATCACGCGCCATCGCCGCCAGCGAATCGAGCAGAGCTGCTTCTTCGCCGGGGGTGTAGCGAAAGACATAGCGCTGGCCCTGTTTGACCAGCACCAATTGGCAACCCTCGCCGCCGACGTGATGCTCGGCGGTCGCTTGCGGCTTGCCGTCCGGGCCGGGATTCGGCCAGGGCTTTTCGTGGGATTGTGAAGGACTGTAGTAAGACATCGGAGGCTCCCGCCGTCAGCGGGTCGGCTCCGATGCTTCGGAGGGGCCCGCTACGGCGCCGGCGATCCGACTGCGAGGCGTTTGGTTTCCACCCGCAGCAGACGCCGGCTCATTTCGTGACAAACGAACTCAGCGTACAGGTCCATGCTGATGCGATAGAGCCGCCAGTCGCCGTATTCCGGCTTAAGCAGCCCATTGCGTTCGGCGCTGTCGCGCCATTGCGGCTTGTCGTCTTGTTCCGCGCCGCGGGCGGCGGCGTACTCGCGCAGCTTCCGGTTCACCACCGGGTCGGCGGCGTCAAGGAAACCGCTGACCATGCTCACCGGGCGTTGCTCATGGGGATTACTGATGGTGACTTCGCCACCGGTGGCGGCGCGGGTGAGTTGGCGCAGATCGACCGCCTGGCCGTCGCGCCGTTGCTGGGTGTAAAGCTCCAGCAGCAGGCCGACTTTCGGCGGGTCGTAGGGATCCCAGGCGGTGATCGAGCCCACCACCAGGGCGTCGGCGCCCAGCGTGCGCAGCAGATGCTGGGCGTCGCCGGCGTTGCGCAGCTCGGCAAGCCCCAGCGACTCCATCGCCGCCAGGGTGCGATTGACCGGCAGCACATCGATGCGCCAGGCGTTTTCCAGCCGCTGCGCCAGCTTGTCGGCGATCAACAGACTGTCGGCGTGCAGGGAGCCGCTCTCATTGCGCGGCGGCACCACCGCCCACCGTTGTCGCGCTGCATAAGGCGAGTCCAGACCTGATTGCACCGGCGCCGGCTGCACCCACGTGCAACCCCCCGCCAGCATGGTCAGGAGGACCAGCAGCGTCAGCAGGACCTGTTCACTTGTCATGGCGTCCTGCCACACGGTTTTCATGGCGATGAGCCTCCGCTCACCGGACGGTGTTCCCAGTTGGCGTCGTCCTGACGCCTGGGATGATGATGGACCAAAGCGGCATGCAGTGACGCCGCCAACTCTCCTACGGCGTCGGTACGGCCGCCGACTGTTCCACCTTCATCGCCGGCTGCGCGCCCACCGCGCCGCCGGCGCCGGCTTCCTTGCCGGTCATGGCCATTCCATCCGCTCCTTCGACCAGGCTTTGCGCCACTTGCATGGCGCGCTGCGGCCGGACGGACCAGACGTTTTCCACTCCGCCGCGATTGCGGTTGGAGATGAAGTAAATCGCGCCGTTGGCGCCCCAGCGGGGTTGCAGATTGGCGAACTGCCCGCCGGTCAGATTCGTGCGGCCCTCGCCTTCGATGGTGGCGATCCAGATGTCCGACTGCGCCGGGCGCTGCTGCTCGCCATTGCCGGGATTCACCGCGGTGCAGAAGGCGATGTACTTGCCGTCGGGGCTCCAGCTCGGGGTGATCACCGCGGCGTTGGCGGCGGCGATGATTTCCGTGGGGCGCAGGGCCTCGCCGTTGCGCAGCTCGACGGTCCAGATGCTGAACCAGCGGGTGCCGCGTTCACGGGCGCGCTGGAAGAGAATGCGATTGTCCGTGGGCGACCAGCGCGGGAACAGGCCGTAGCCGATGAACCGGCGGGTGGCGGGGTTTTCGATATCCACCACCACCAGTTCCCACTGCCCGGACTGTTCGCCATAGCTGCAGTAAACCAGGTGGCGGCCATCGGGCGAGAAGGAGGGATGAATTTCCTGTGTGGGGCTGGCGGTGATCTGAATCGGCTGGCCGCCGGTCACGTCGAGGATGTAGATATCCCAGTTGCCGCCGCGGTCGGAGGCGAAGGCGATGCGTCGGCCGTCGGGGCTGAAGGTGGGCGTCACATCGTTGGCGGGGTCGTTGGTCAGTTGGGTGACGGTTGAGCCGCTGACGCGCTGGAGGTAGATGTCGCTGGTCTGACGATGGCGGGTGGAGGCGTACACGATCCACTGGCCGGAGGGGTCGATGTCGGGGTCGAAGTCGCCGCCTTCGTTGGAGAAGGACACCTGGGTGAGGTTGTCCACGCCATCAAGCGGGCTGGCGGCGCCGTTGAGCTTTTGGTTGACCATCGCGCCGAACACGCTCAAGGGACGCTGCCCGGCGCGCGGCGTGGCGGGGTTGGCGGGAGCCGTGGGGGTACCGGGGGTGCTGCTGGCGACGAAGTCAGGCGCTGCCTGGCGCGGGGCCGGCAGGGGCGCCGGGCCGTACGCCGCCGGCAGGGGGTTGGCGGGCACGGGTTGGCCGCCGTTGTAGCCGGTGTTGTAATTGTTGTAGTTGGCGTGGGTGTAACCCGCTGGCTGCACCGGGGCCGCCATGGGGTTCAGTGCTGTCTGTGCGCCAAACGCCGGCGCCGCCATCTGCGGCGACTGCCCCACGCTGGCGGGAATGTGCTGCGGCGTCATCGCGCCCGGCTGGGCGACCGCCAGATCGCGCTCGCGCAGGAACTGCTGATACGCATCAAGCGTGTCCTGGTCGCGCCGATTCAGGTTCCAACTGCCGGTGTAGGAGAGCAGACGCTCGCAGCCGGTCAATCCCAACGGCAGGGTCAGCGCCAGCAGCGCGAGCTTGCGTCGGGTTCTGTGCAGCCGTTGAGCCATGAGCGCCAGGTCCTGAGCACGTCCATCCAGCCGATGCGACACCTGCTTATCGGTCAGACGTTGCCGCCCGCCACAATGTCGCCGCGACGTTTCCGTATTCACCCTTATCGGACAACGGGCCAGCGCGCCTTTAGCTATCCGGACCCCGATCTGCACGAGGGAAGCAGGCGGCGTGTACGTCGTAAGCTGATGCTGCGGATAGCGTTGACGTCATTTTTCATCGAGAGTTCCGCGCCGCGCCCCAGCCGTTATGCTTTTCATACCCCCGTTGATGGTTGTGAAACGCTTCTTGCGATGGGTGGAGTTGTCATGGTCCCCCGTAAACCCCAGCGCCGTGGTCCGAGCCCGGCCCTGATCATCAGCTTGTTTGTGACCACCACGCTCGCGCTGCCGCTGGCGCTCTGGCTCATTCCCGACATTCGCCGGCACCTGATGCTCGACGGGCTGACCAGTGCCGACCTGCCCACGCGCGAACGAGCGCTGAGCTATCTCGTGCATCGAGCGCGGTTCGACGACCGTTTGCGGGACGGCGCGCTGGCGCTGCTGGCGACATCCGACGAGCAGAACTTTGTTCAACTGGTCAACGCGCTCGATCAGGCCGGCTGCTGGAAGATTCCGCCGGTCCCGCTGCCCGCGTACCTGCGCTGGTTGCGGCTGGTGCTGGACGATCCCAATCCGTCCGCCCGCATCAGCGCCCTGCAAACCCTCGCCGAGCTGTCCGAGCACGCCGATGATCCCGCGCTGCTCGACCTGTTGACCGAACTCGCCAACAGCACCGATGCGGACGTGCGCTACAACGCCGTGTACATCCTCGCGGAACTCGCCTCGGCGGCGGGACACACCGAGCCCTACCGCCAATTGCTTGAACAGCGTTCCGCCGATGGGCAGCCCACCATCGCCGCCGCCGCCATTCGCCTGGCGACCTGGTTGGAAGGCGACGCCAACCCGACCCGCGAAAGCTGGCCCACGCTGGCGGAATTGCTGCCACTGCCGCCCGAGGTGGCGCAGGCGCGGCTGTGGCGCGCGGCTCGGCGCCAGCCCCAGCATGCCGAAGGCTTGCTGACGCTGCTGCATAACGAGCAGACCCCCGCGGCGCTGCGCCTGCGGGTGGTCAGTCTGTTGGGTCAGAGCACCGATCCCCAGGCAGCCTCCGCGTTGGCTGAGCTGTTGCGCCAGCCACCGCCGGATGACGCAACGCTGCTGCTGCAATGGCGCGCCTTGTTGTCACTGGCGCGGCTGAACGACCACCGCACGCCCCCGGCGTGGTTGATCGCTCTGGCGCCCCAGGCCGAGCTTGAGCCGCGCTGGCGTCCGCTGCTGGCGGCGGCGGCGTATCAATCCGGCTGCCTGCAATTGCTGGGGGCAACGCCGACCGCGCCCACCCCCCCGGCGGCGCATGACACCACCGACACGCTGGACCTTGCCCCGCGCTGGGATTGGCTCCTCCGTTTGGCGCTGCTCGAATCCCCCGCGCCGTTGCCGATTCAGCCGCCGATCTATCCCAGCGATCCCGACCTGCTGCGCCTGCCCAGTCTGGCGCGACAGCCGGGCGCTGGCGTGGACCTGTGGCCCAACCTGCTGAGCGTCGACAGCGCCCCGCGCCGCGACCTCGGTTGTCTGCTCGCCGCCGCCGCGTTGGATAAGTCACAGCAGGAAGCATTGGTCGAGCGCCTGCTGCACAGCTACGACGATCGCAGTCGTTTCGCCGGCGCGTTGCTGGCGGGGCTGACCGGGCACGGCGCCGTAGCGCTGGAAAAACGTGCCGCCGATGAAACCAACTGGATGATGCGGCAAATGCTGCGGATCAGTTTGTGGATGCAGGGCCGGGAGGTGTTGGAGCAAGATCAGCCGCTCGACATGCCCCAGCTCATGGAGAACCTGCTGACCCGCGGCGACGCGCCCGCCACCAGCGTGTTGCTCGCCATGCTGCAGCGCGGCGACGCCCGCGCGCTGCGTTGGTTGCTGGACCCCCGCCGGGAATTCATCGAAATCGATCCGGCCGCCATTCACGCGCGGGTCGATGCCGCCGCGCCGGTGACGTTGCGTGATCTGCTGGTCGACGGCCGCTGGTGGTTGGTGCTGCGGAACTACCTGCCTGCGGAAGCGCCCACGCTTGACCTGTGGGCGGATATGCCCGAGCAGCAATTCCAGGTGGACCTGCTGCGCGACTGGTATGCCGCGCATCGGCATCAGGCGCAGGTGGTGGCGCCGCGCGCCGGGCATGATTGATCCCCACGCGCGAACGAGCCCGAAGCGTGAGCGAGGGGCACGGCGCCCGGCGGACCAACAACCGGTGCTTCACCAGAACAACGCACGGCATTCAAGCGCCCTGCCCGTCGGCACCATAACGAGCCCGAAGCGTGAGCGAGGGGTAGGGCGCCCGGTGCACCAACGACCTGTGCTTCACGAGAACAACGCACGGCATTCAAGCGCCCTGCCCGTCGCTGACGCTTCCGGCTCGTATTCATAATACCGTCACCGCACCACCCGGCGGCGCTCCACCGCCCGGCGCGCCAGGAACACCACGGCCGCGCTCGCCACGCCCAGCGCCGCCTGGCTCACCAGTTTCACCTGACTGCTGCGCGCTGTGCCCGTGCAGCACCAGGTGGCGAAGTGTTCGCAGTTGTTCCAGACGATGTGATAGTCGTCCTCGCCCACGCGCTCGACCGCCCGGCGAACGACCGTCGCCGGCGGCAATCCCGCCGCGTGGTGCCGGCGCCGGCGCAGCGAATGCCCTTCCAGAAACTCCGCCAGCGAGGTGCGCACGACCTTGCCCTGCGTGCGCTGGCCGGGCTGTCCGTCGTAATGCACCACCGCATCGGCGCCGACATAAATGCCGTGATGATGAAACGGCACGCAGCCACACCAGGCGGTGCGGTACACATGATCCCCCGGCTGCAACTGTTCGCGGCGAATGCGACCCACGGACGCCTGCCTTTCCAGCGACGGCAGATAGCTGACGCCGTCTATTGAATTGTTGTCGCGCTGCGGGGAATGTCCAGTGCGAAGCATGCCGCCATTCACGGCAAGGTGCGATAGCGCGACCGACGCGGCGCTCGGTCGGCGCGGGGCAGCCTGGACGCAGCGGCAGGGACGTCACTGCGGGGAAACACCCGCTGGCAGGCGGCAAAAAACGTGGCGATCGCCGGCTCCTGGGCGCGGTGCGCCAGGGCGATCGCCTGGTGGGGCAAGTTCGCCTGGAAATGCGGCCAGATCACCGCCTGACCACCGGCCACCGCGTGCTCGGCGGTCTGCAGATCGGTGAGGGAAGCCGCCAGTCCGCTCTGGACAAACTGCACCGTGGTGCCTTCCTCATCCACCCGGAACTGTTCCTGAAGCTGCAGCCCGTGCTCCTGGCTGAGGCGCTCCATCAGCCGGTAGTACGAGCAATCGGTGGAGGCGAAAACCCACGGCCGGCGCGCCAGTGCGGACCAGTCGGCGGTGCGGTCGTCGAGCTCCCAGGCGCGGGGCACGATCACCCGCACCTGCGTATCCGGCAGCGCCACGCCGTGCAGCTCGGTCGGCAACGGACCTTCGCCGAAGCCGACGTCAAGCGTGAATGTCTTGAGCCGGCGCACGATTTCGCCGGTGGCGGCGCTGCTGACGTGCAGTTGCAGCTGTGGATGTTGCGCCAGCAGTTGGCGCGCCAGTTCATCAAAGCGCAGCCGGGTGACTGGACAGTTCAAGCCGATGCGCAGCGTCCCACCGGCGCCGTCGCGCAGATGGCGCGCCAGCTCTTCCATGCCGCGCGCCTGTTGCAGCAGGCTGCGGGTCTGTTGCAGCAGGCGATCGCCGTCGGGGGTCAGGCGCATGCCCGCCGGGGTGCGCAGGAACAGCTCGAAGCCGAACTCCTGTTCGAGGGCTTTGATCTGGGCGCTGACCGCCGGCTGGCTGGTGAACAGGCGCTCGGCGGCGCGGGTCACATTGCCTTCCTCGGCGACCGCGGCAAAGGCGCGCAGTTGGTAAAGCTCCATGCCCAGACTCCGGTCACGGCCGAATGCGAATCAGTCGGCCGTGGAGCATGATTCTACGCTCGCCGGTGCGGCGGGGTGGAACGGCGACTGGATCGCTCAGCACGTGAATCCGCACGGTCGGCGTCTGACGTGATTTGGCGGTCAGCCAGCGCCAGCAGCGCGTCGCCACGCTTTCGCGGGGTGAGTGGAAGTTGATGATGCCGTCAGCGGCACGCGGTTGGGGCAGGAGCGTTTTCATGTCCCCACGGTAGAAGTGGGGCTGCGCGGTTCCCAATACAAACCGGTGATAGCGTCATCAGATTTTTGGATGACGGCGCGTCGTCAGGACGCCTGGCGGGCGCACCAGGCGAAGAGCACCGCCCATTCGCGGCGCTGCAGTTCGATCAGCCGGCCGGGATTTTCATGCCGGGCCTGAGCCGCGGCGGCAGCATCGACGAACGCGTGCGGGTCGTAGTCATCGCCCACGCGCACCAGCGCCGGGTGCTCGCCGACGCGATTGAACCAGTAGTGGCTGTTGGAGAAATCGCCCTCGCGGCGGTGCATGATGCCGTGCCAGTAGCTGCCGGTGGGGGTTTCGATTTTCTGGCTGACCCGATGGCTGCGGTTCAGGTCATCGACATACAACCAAAGCCCGGCCGCCAGCGCGGGATTGGCTTTGAGGAGCGGTTCTCGGGTCAGTTCCTGCACCATCGCTTCGAGCGATTCGCCCGCCGGGGCGTGCGGACACAGGGCGCTCATGGCTTCATGCAACGGCAGTTGTTGCCAGAGCGGCGCCAGCAACAGGTCCAGTTCGTCAGGCAGGGTCGTCAGCGGCATGGAAACTCCAGGGCAAGGCGATCAACCCAGCGGCAGGGCTGCGCCGGGCTTGTCCCATTCCGTGCTGTTGAAGCGAATGGTCGGATCAACCTGCACCTGGCCATCCTGGATCGACAGCGCCAGGCGGTCGAGCGGCTCATCGGCTTTGGAACCCTTGAGCGGTTGGCCGGCGAGATCAAAATGGCTCAGGTGACAGGGACATTTGAGGTTTTTTTGCTCTTCATCCCACAGCAGGCCGCAGGACGAGTGCGTGCAGACATCCAGCAGCGCGATGAGCCTGGCGCCATCGCTGACCAGCCAGACGCGCTGCGGATCGTTGTACTGCGGGTGGATGCCGACGGTGCGGTATTGCTCCAGCGCGCCCACCAGAAACGGTGCCGCGGGGACCGCCGGTTTCTTTTTCTTCTTGCTGGCTTTGTCCTCCCCGGCCGGGGCGGCTCCGTCGGCGGTCGGCGCGGATTCCTCTTTCGTGCAGCCCAGTACGGTCAGCGACACCAGCGCGCCGGCGGCGGTGACGGTGAAGGCACGACGGGTCAGGCGTTGGTCCATGCTGCTGGCTCCACGGGCCGCCGCGAAAATCGACGGATCACCCCGTCAGTTTAGCGGCTTTCCTCGGTCCGGCCATGGGTGTGGTGCGCCTGGGCGATTTCCAGATCGCGCTGCGCCAGCGCCGCGGCGGTCTGGGTGCGGGTGCGACCATGCCAGGCGAAGTGCAGCACCGCTTTCATGTCATCCACGATCACCATGATGCAGGGCAGCACGAAGAGAATCAGCAAAGTCGCGCTGGCGAGACCGAAGCTGATGGAGATCGCCATGGGGATCATGAAGCGTGCCTGGAAGGATTGTTCGAGCATCAGCGGCATCAGGCCGAAGATGGTGGTCAGCGAGGTGAGGATGATGGCGCGCAGGCGCGCTTTGCCCGCGGCAACCAGCGCGTCGTTCAGGCTCGCTCCTTCGGCGCGGGCGCGGTTGAAGAACTCGACGAGGATGAGCGAGTCATTGACCACCACGCCGCTGAGCGCCACGAAGCCGATGATGCTCAGGAAGGTGATGGGAAAGCCCATGATGCCGTGGCCCAGGATCGCGCCCACGAGGCTGAAGGGGATCGCCAGCATCACGGCAATGGGCTGAATGTAGCTGGAAAAAAGCCAGGCGAGGATGACGTAGATCATCACCGCCGCGGCGGCGAAGCCGTAGGGCAGCGAGTTGAAGGCGTCGCGCTCCTGCTCCTGTCGGCCGCCGAGTTTGAGGTGCAGATCGGGAAACGCCTGGCGCCATTGCTCGACGGGCAAGCGGGCGACGATGCGCTCGGGCTGCAGGTGGGTGTCCACGTCGGCGGTGACGCTGATATTGCGCAGCCGGTCCACGCGCTTGATGGCGGCATAGGTGACGCCTTCGCGCACGCTGGCGATTTCGCTCAGCGGCGCCGCCTGCCCGCTGGGCGTGATGAGCCAGAGCTGTTCGATTGCCGCCTGGCTGCGGCGGGTGTGCTCGTCGAGGCGCACGCGGACTTCGATGTCCTCGCGATTGGCGGCATACACATGGGCTTCAATGCCATACAGCGCCCCGCGCACCTGCCGGGCGACCTCATCGACGGTGAACCCCAGCGCGGCTGCGCCGGGCTTGAGCGTAATCTGCAATTCGCGCTGGCCCAGCTCGTTGTCATCCGCCACGTCGAACACGCCGTCGTAATTGTTCAACTCGGTCTTGATCAGCCGCACCAGTTGGTCCATGCGGTCCAGATCATGCCCGCGCACCTGCAGGGTGATGTCCGGGCCGCCGGGACCGCCGGAGATTTCGCTGAAGCGCAGACGGTCGATGTCGGTGATCTTGCCGCGCAGGTTCCGGCGAATCGCGGCGATCACTTCCGATGACAGGCGGTCACGCTCCTCGGTCAGCGCCAGTTCGACGAACATCTGCCCGACATGCGGGGCGAACGCATCGCTGGAGCCGGTGTCGATGTTGAACCGCTGGCCGGCGATGGTTTCGATGCGCTTGACCTCCGGCTCTGCCAGGCAGGCGGCTTCGATCTGCTTGAGCACGGTACTGGTGCGGTCAATGGGCGTGCCGATGGGCATGCGCAGATCGACGATGACCGTCTCGGCGTCCGCCCGGTCGATGAAGGTGTAGCGCACGCGCCCGCCCTTGACCAGTCCGACGCTGATCAGCAGAACACACAGGGCGATGCACACGCTCACATAGCGGTAATGCAGGCACCAGGCGATCACCCGGCCATACGCGGGAATCACGCGCTGGTAGATGATGCGGTCGCGCACCTGCTCGAAGCGCCGCAGCAGATTCAACCACCGGCCGGGGCGCTGCCGATCGCGGTGAATCAGCGTATGACCCATGTGGCTGGGCAGGATGAGCAGGGCTTCGATCAGGCTCATGCTCAGGGAACACATCACCACCGCCGGCAGCGCGCCCATCAGATCGCCGATGCGACCCTGAATGAATTTGAGCGGCAGAAACGCGACGATGCTGGTGAGCACCGTGGCGACCACCGGCCAGAACACTTCCTCCGCGCCGCGCGTGGCGGCGACCAGTGCCGGCTCACCCTGATCGTGGCGTTGCTGAATGTTCTCGCTGACCACGATGCCGTCGTCGACCAGCAGGCCGATGACCAGGATCAGGCCGAACATGGTCAGCAGGTTCAGCGTCACCCCCAGCGTGAACATCAGCACCAGCGTGCCGGCGATGGCGGTGGTCAACCCCATGGCGACCCAGAACGCCGCGCGCCAGTTGAGGAAGAACAGCAGCGTGGCGAACACCAGCGTAAAGCCCTGCAGCGCATTGCGCGTCAGCAGCGACAGGCGACCTTCGACAAAGCGGGCGTAGTCGGAGCTGGTCGCCAGGCGAATGCCGCGCGGCAGGGGAACGGGGGAGTTGACGCCCAGGTCGTAGGCGACCTGCTTGTGCGGGCGCACCAGTCGATCAAGCAGCGCTGGGGCGTAAGGTTCACCGTTGCGGCCGGCGACATAGGCGCGGACCATCTCCGCCATTTTCACGATGTCCTGATCGCCCAGCTTGAGCACGGTGACGCCGACCCCCGGCTGACCGTTGAAGCGTGTGCGCAGGTCTTCATCGACGAAGGTTTCGCGCACGGTCGCCACTTCGCCCACCTGCACGGTTTCGCCGGTGGTCCACGCCCGCAGCACGATGTGACGGATGGCCTGGGCGCGCTCGGCGACGCCCAGCGTGCGCACCTTCACGTTGCCGGTGTGGCTGCGTACGGTCCCGCCGGGGATTTCCGCCATCTCCGCGCGAATCTGCGCCGCCGCGGCGGGCAGGCTCAGCCCATGTTTGATGAGCGCCGCCTGGTTGAACTCCACGCTGATTTCGTAGTCGCGCACGCCGTCGAGCACGACATCGCCCATGCCCTTGAGCCCGCGCAACTCATCGGCGATGGCGCGGATGGTGCGCTTGAGCAGCAGTTCCTCGACCTCGCCATACGCCGAGAGGCGAATCACCGGGATGGACGGCTCAAACGCCCGCACCACGATGCGTTCGGATTCCTCGGGCAGATCGGTCAGGGCATCAACGGCGCGTTCGAGCTCATCCACGGCGCGGGGAATGTCGCGCACGTTGTCGCGGAAGGTGACGACCAGTCCCCCGCCGCCCTCGGCGAGCGTGGTGGTCAACTCGTCGACTTCATCGAGGTCCGCCAGCGCGTCTTCCACTTTGATCGCCAGCGTTTCCTCGATCTCCTCGGGCGCAGCGCCGGGGTAGGTGAGCGTGACGGTCGCCGAGTCGGCATCCACCTCGGGAAAGAACTCCCGCCGCAGCCCCAGCCCGCAGGTGATCCCCGCCAGCAGGATGGCGATCATCAGCAGGTTCACCGGAACCGGCTTGCGGACGCCGAAGCCTGGAATGCTCACCCGCCGGCCTCCTGTGCTGCGGTCGGTTCGGTGGGGAACGCCGGGGTGACGGTGTTTTCCAACTCCCGGACATTCACCGGCTGCACCCGCATGCCTTCAACGACATTCCGCCCGGGGTTCACCACCACCTGCTGGCCCGCCTCTACGCCCGACGCCAACGCCACCCATTGGTCGTCGGGCAGATTCAACTGCGGAAAGAACATTTCCAGCGGATACGCCACTTCCACCGGCGCACTGGTGATGTGCCCATCGCGGTCGACGAGCATCACCCGATCACTCACCACCGCGCGGCGCGGCAGCACGATGAGCGGCTCATTGCCTTTGATCGTCACCACGCCTTCGACATATTGCCCCGGCGCCAGCTTCAGGTTGGCGGGTTCATGCACCAGTTCCACGTACACGGTCATGGTGCGGGTCTGGGCGTTGTTGCTGGGATTGATGCGGGTGATCGTGCCCGTCCAGGACATCTTGCCGTCGTTGCCCGCCAGCGTGACCACCGCGCCGACTTGCACGCTGTCGCGCGCCGCGGCCGGCAGTTGCAGAAGAATCTCCAAACGGGCGAGGCTGACCACGCGGGCGATGCGCTGCCCCGGCTGCACCTGCTCGCCTTCCTCCACATCCACGGCTTCGAGCACTCCCGCCAGGGGGCTGAGAATCCGGCAACGACGCACATCCTCTTCCGCCAGGCGCAGACTCGTTTCCTGTGCGCCGCGCCGGGCTTGCAAGCTGGCGCGGCGGGGATCGACGCGCGCCAGGCTGTCCTGGGTCAACACCACCGCGCGCTGGGCGGCAATGCGCGCCTCGCGGGCGCGGTCGACATCCTGCTGCCGGGCGGCGCCGCTGGCGAGCAGTTTCTCCAAACGCGCCAACTCACTGGCGGCCAGTTGCTCGGATTCCTGTTCCAGCTTGAGCCGACTGGCGAGGAATTGGGCTTCGACTTCCAGTTGCGCCAGCTCGGCGTCGAGCTGCGCCAGCGTTTCTTTGGCGATCTGTGCCTGGCGGGTGAAGTCCTCGGCATCCAGCGTCGCCAGCAGATCGCCTTTGCTCACCGCGCTGCCCTGGCGGATGGCTTCGGGCACATCCACCACCAACGCGCGGACCTGGCTGGGCACATCCGCCGAGTCGTACGCCTGCACATTGCCAAAGCCGCGCCATTGCCGCGGCGCTGTCAGTTGCGGGGCCGGCAGCACGGTGACCTGCGGCAGCTCGGTGTCCAAATCCACGCGCTCCGGCTGGGGCGCGGAGACCACCAGCGCGTGATGGATCAGCAAGCCGGCCGCCAGCAGCGCCGCGCACGCCAACGTGCGGGTCACCAGGGAAAGCCAGAGCCAGCGCGGCGCGGGGGAGGAAGCCATATCACCACCACATGCTGTGAAACCGTGCGGGAGCGAAGGTCCGGGCGTCGGCGCTCCACGGCCGGCGCTGACGCTTCGCGCGGGCATTGTAGACCCGATCCCCGGTGAAAGCAGGCGGGTGGGCCGCCGCGGCATTATGCTGCCGTCCACCTTCAAGACGGGAGTATCACATGGGTCAGCGCATCATCATCACCGGCGTCACGCGCGGGCTGGGCCGGGCGTTGGCGGAATCCTTCATCGCCTCCGGGCATCAGGTGCTCGGCTGCGGGCGCAGTCGCGCGCAGGTGGATGAACTGACGCAGCACTTCGGCTTGCCGCATGACTTCGCCGCGGTCGATGTGACCGACGCCAGCGCGGTCACGGCCTGGGCGCAGCGCCTGCTCGCCGCCGGGGGGCCGCCGGATCTGCTCATCAACAATGCCGCGGTCATCAATCCCAACGCTCCGCTGTGGGAAGTCAGCACTGCGGCGTTCGATCAGGTGATCGATGTGAACATCAAGGGCGTCGCCAATGTCCTGCGCGCCATCGTCCCGGCGATGGTCGCCCGGCAGCGCGGCGTGATCGTCAACCTCAGCTCCGGCTGGGGGCGCAGCGTCAGCCCGGAAGTCGCACCCTACTGCGCCAGCAAGTGGGCGATCGAAGGACTCACCCGCGCCCTGGCGCAGGAACTCCCGGCCGGCATGGCGGCAGTCCCGCTCAACCCCGGCATCATCGACACCGACATGCTGCGCAGCTGCTTCGGCGGCGAGGCGTCGAGCTATCCCTCGCCTACGCAATGGGCGCGCGCGGCGGCGCCGTTCCTGCTTCAGCTCGGCCCACGCGACAACGGCCGCCCTGCGACCGTGCCCGACGCCGCCGAGTGATTGCATCCCGTCCACCCATTTCAATTCTTCCCTCCGTGGCGCTGTGGCTCCGTGAGAGAACTGCTTCTGTGCAAAGGCAGGAAGAGTTGCTCTCACGGAGCCACAGAGAACACGGAGCAGGAACTGGTTGATTGATGATGTAGGTACGTGGGTTGTTGTTGCTTCGGGCAGTGGGGATGGTCCGGTAATCATTTTCGCGTTGCGTTTACCGGTGGGACATGGGCCTGTTGGGGTTGCTACAGGTGGAATAACCGGCAAAGTCGGTGCAGTCCTTCAGTCGTCTGCGGCATCAGCCGATGAGGCTGTCATGGCCCCCGCGCCAACGCCGCGCGGTGGGGCCGGATGGAGGATGCCCCGATGGATCAGAACGATCGGCCGGACGACGCCGCTGCGACGCAGAAGCCGACGTTGCACTTGACCACGCCCACCTCGGCCGACGCCGCGGACGCCGATCCACCCGCCGAGGTGCGGGTGCCGCTGTTGCGTTTGCCGGTGGTGACCGAGCTTCAGGAATCGCAGTCCACGGCTCAGGAGCCGCCGCATCTGCGGTTCACCGCGCTGGTGGATCCGGAGCAGAATCCAGCGGACGTCGCGCCTCAGGGGGAATTTTGGACGGACGACCAGGCGCTCGACGGCATGGCGCGCAAGGCCGGCGAATGTGGTGAACCGCTGCTGGCGGCGATCCTCGCCACAGCGCGCGACAGCGCGCAGGCGCATCGTCGGCTGCATGCCCAGCCGTTGCGGATCAGCCGGGCCGAGGAACTCGAAGCCGTGCAGGTCACGCCCAAGGAAGTCATGGCCGCGCCGTGGCGACGTCAACCCCCAGCCCAATGGAAAGTCACAGCCGCCGGCGTGATGCTGATGGCGAGTCTGATCGGCGGCTGGGCGTGGCTGACCCGCGACTTCAGTCTGCCCACGCGCGCCGTTGCCGATTCCAGTGCGTTCACCGCGGCGGTCAACCCGCAGGCCGCGCCGGTGACGCCGGTGACCGAGCTCACGACGACAGCTCAGCCGGTGGTCACGACCCCTGTGCTGCCCGAAGCCCAGCTCTCCGAGGAAACCCCGTCAGCGGTTGCGTCTGCTCCCGCACCAGTTGCGGAAACCCCGGAAACCCCGGCAACAGCGGTTGAAGTTGCACCGGTGGCAGTTGCGCCTGCTGCGCCTGAATCGGTTGCGGTTGAGCCGGCCGCCACGCCTGCCGTGCCGCCCGCCGCGGATGACATGGCTGCTGCGCTGGACCCGCTGGGCATGGAGTTCGATTACGACGCCATCGACCCGGCGGATATCTGGCTGCAGGAAGCGATGGAAGGGGACGCCGACCACGCCATGGATGCCCCGGCGGCGGCAGCAATGGCCGAGCAGCAGGACGCTGCGGAAGCGATTGCTCCGGAAGTCATTTCCTCAGAAGCTGCCGCGCTGGAAACGGAACCGGAAGCAACGGCGCCAGCGCCCGCGATGGATGCCTTTGACGCGGAGCCGACAGTGATGGAAGCTCCTGACGTCGAAGCAATCGCCCCCGAAGCAGCAACGCTTGAAGGGGAGACGGAAGCGCCGGCCGAGCCTTCCGCCCCGGCGACGCCACCGGCTGCGTCAACGTCAGCAGCGCAAAGCGCAGTCGTTGAAGCGGCGCCTGTGCCCGCTCCAGCGCCCAGCGCGGTGTGGGTTGATCCGGCCCTGCGTCATGGGTGGGATGCCGCGGAATAAGTGATGGCCGTGCGCGAACAGACGCCGACGCCGCCCGCGCACTGCGGGGTTCGCCGGTGCTGGAGCTGAACTCCAATCCGGGGGTGACGCCAGCAAAAGACGCGAAAATAGCTGCGGATCGCGCCTTGCCGCGCCGTATAGCTGTTTGCCCAGATTACCCAGACCAAACCCTTCACGCAGATTCTCAAGAAAACCGGGGTAGGGTGGCAGTCCACCATTGTCGCCAGCACTGTTCCTCTTTAATCTCAACCTCCAAGGTGGGTGCCGCCCCAGGGACGCCAATGGTGTGGTTGGCGTTGCGGCCCCGGAGGGAGAAAGAGGAGAGACTGCGATGATGCGATTCTTTGGATGTGTTTTGGCGCTGTTGTGTGCCATGGTGTGGTCGACTCAGGTTCAGGCGGCGACGATCGAAGTCGCCCAGGAAACCAGCGGCGGCGCCGGTGACTACAACAGCAACGTGCTGGGCTTTATCGATTCCTTCGATACCGCCCTGTCGCTGGCGGATTACTACGCCTACGACACCATCACCTACTCGTTCAACGGCCCGGCGCCGAGCATTGCCTCCGACACCAGCCATGTCTTCTTCGTCAACTCGGCGATCGATGGCTTGGCGCTGGTGCTGGTGCATGACCTCCAGGCGGACGGCACCGGCGGCACCGCGGTGCTGGGCGTGTCGCTCACCGGCGACGCCAACGGCTTTAACGCCCTGGTCTCCGATGAGCCCAGCGATGAAGTCGATCAACTCGACGCCAATACGTTCGCCTTCGATCACGCCTGGGCCAACTGCTGCGGCGACGGCGTGGCGCTGGGCAGCCTCGACGGCGACCTGTGGAACGCGTTTGTGACCTTCAGCGCATACACCGGCATCACCAACTGGGTGGCGGTTTCGGCGGGTGGCACCACCATCCCCCTGGACCTGACCGTCGGGCAAACCGTGCGGCTGCGCCCCATCCCCGAGCCGGCGACCATGTCGCTGCTGGCGCTGGGCGTGTCCACCCTCCTGCTGCGTCGCCGCCGTGAGCGCCTGGCGTGAGGTAATTCACACCAGTTCAATTCGGCCTGATCCCAGCCACGCCCGTGACGCAACCCGTCGCGGGCGTTTTGCTTTGGGGAATCAGTGGCGCTGCCGACAGACGCGCGGTCAGCGTCGATTTATGCTGTTCCCGCCGGCGTTCCTGCCGCGCCTGGAGCCGTCCCATGACCACGCCCGACCCGTCGCACCAGTTCACCTACCTGCCCGCCACGCCGCTGCCGGACCAGACGCTGCGCATCACCGCCATCGAAACCGCCATCGTCGATTCCGTCATGCCCGGCCTGCTGCTGCTGCGCATTCACACCGACGCGGGCCTCATCGGTCACGGCGAAACTTACTACGCCCCGCACGCCGTCGCGGCGATGATCCACGATTACATGGCGCGCCGGCTGCTCGGCGCCGACGCCCTGGCGATTGAATCCCACTGGCGCTTCCTCTACGAACGCTGCGCCAACTTCGGCGTCCGCGGCGCCGAGTTGCGCGCCATCTCCGCCCTCGACCTGGCGCTGTGGGATCTGCTGGGTCAGGTGTGTCGTCAGCCGATCTACCGCCTGCTCGGCGGGCCGGTGCGTGACGCCGTGCCGGTCTACAACAGTTGCGGCAACCCCAGCTACGGCCGGCTGCCCGGCGGTCAGCAAGGCTGGCCGGGCTACGGCGGGATCGGCGCGCCCGGCCCGCTGGCGGATTCCTACAACCTGTTTCACGACCCGGCGGGGTTGGCGGAAGAACTGCTCGCTGAGGGTTACACCGCGCTGAAGACCTGGCCGTTTGATGCCGCCGCCCATCGGCATGGCGGCATGCGCATCAGCCGCGCCGACCTCGCCGCCGCGGTGCGCCCGCTGGAGCAGATTCGCCAGCGCGTGGGCGACCAACTGGAAATCCTCGTCGACGGGCATGGCTTTTTCATGCTGCCCGCCGCGCTGCGCATCGCCGACGCCCTGCGTGAAATCCAGCCGCTCTGGCTCGAGGACATCCTCAAAATGGACAACCTCGACACCCTGGCGGATTTCCGTCGCCAGGCGCAGCTGCCCATTTCCGTCAGCGAGATGCTCCTGAGCCGGGCGGATTACGCCAAAACGCTCAGCAGCGCCGCCGCGGATTACGTGATGATCGACCCCACCTGGGTCGGCGGCATCAGCGAAACCGTGCGCGTCGCCCATCTGGCGCAGGCGTACAACATCCCCGCCACCATGCACGACTGCACCGGCCCGCTCACGCTGTTCGCCGGCCTGCACGTCAACGCGGCGGTGCCCGGCTGCTGCTATCAGGAAACCGTGCGGGCCCACATCCGCAGCTTCTACCGCGACGTGATCGACGCCCCCGTGGTCATCAAAGCCGGCTACGCCAAACTGCCCACCGGCCCCGGCCTGGGCGTACGCCTGAACCCGGACCTGTTCCAGCCGGAGCTGCCGGGCGTGCGCGTCAGTCGGTGTTAGCTGTGACTATGCAGGTCCAGTTCCGCAATCGGCTGGCGCAGCGCGCGCTCCAGACGGACCATTGCATCGATCATCTCGTCTTGCAGGGCAGGCCATTGAGCCTCAGGAGTCTTCCATCCTCCCGGTGGGCGAATGTAAATTCGGCAGCCAAGCCGATTGGGGAGTTCATTCCAATCCAGCTGCCCACCAAAATCAGATTCGATCTTTTCCCGCTGGAACTGCAGTGCGCGAAACGCCGCTTTGCTGGGTTTCGCTCCACCAGACAAGCGTATAAAGCACTCGACCTGATGTTCGGCCTGGGTCAATGAAAGAGACAAGAAGAAGCCACTGCGCCCAAGGCCAGTGGACAACCAGTGATCACTGCTGGTGCTCTTGTTTGTGAGCAGATCAGTCCGAGCGCGCGATCGTTCAATCAACTGCCCCCAGAATTTACGAAATGTTTCCTGGCGATCACTTAGGACTTTTCGTTTTTCCTGTTCCTGCTGACGCAGTTTGACCTCATATTCCGCCGCTTCAGGCAGGGGAATGATTTGCGTGGCGTCGATCAGGACTTCGTTATTCATACGGTATGGGCGCAAACGAATGCAGGTAATATCCAAGCCGTGGCGATTCAGCCAAAGCACAGAGGTGGTCAGCTCGGTTGAGAAATCGGCGGATACAAGAATGATGCGCACCTCGTTGAGCGAATCCAAAGCAAGAAACTCAAGCACTTCACTTTGTGCCGTCTCCAGGTCGCAGTTATGCCCCTGGCTATACGCTTGAATTGTTTGCTCAAGCGTCATGCTCGATACCATCGCGGCATACCGGACGGCTTGCAGTTCCATGTGCCCACCGTCTTCGGTGCGTTTAATTTCCACCACCACAAGCTCACGGTCACGACCCAGACAAAGCAGATCAATGCGGCGATTGCTGTCTTCCCATTGCCCATATTCCTCGGCGATGACCAACAGGTCCTCAGAGATTGGCGCAATGTTTCGACGCAACAATCGTTGCAGGTCTCGACGTTCGAACAGGCCTTCTGCTGCGAATGTGGTCTGTGCGACTTCTTCGAGTTGATCGGTGCTGACCTTGTAGAGGCTCATCGCTCCTCCAGAATCGCGGCCATTGACTTGTGACCTGTTTCAGCAGGTGTTGCTAACGACCTGAGATGGCCACCCGCATACGTGAGCACCGGTAACCAAAACCAATGGCCCGGGCGGGATTCGAACCCGCACGACCCTTGCGGGTCAGCGGATTTTAAGTCCGCTGCGTCTGCCGTTCCGCCACCGGGCCAGGTGTTGGAAACCGCATTATCAGCCAATAGCGCCTAAGTCGCCACCCCGCGCCGCTACGCCATCGTCAGCACATTGTCCATCGGGTGCAGCCCATCGGGATGCGTGACCTGCGAGCCAGGCGGCGCCGGCACGTCGCCCGCCAGCAGGGGGTCGTTGGTGGCGCGCATCCACTGGTCCAGGCGTTGTCGCAGGTCCGCCAGCACCTGGGCGTAGCGGGGGTCGTCCCGGCAGTCACGCATCTCGTTGGGGTCGAGCATCAGGTCGTACAGCGCTTCGGACGGCCGGGGTGATTCCACCAACCCATGGTCGACCAGCTCGTCGCGCGTCAGCCCGCGATCGATGTTGGGCATCAGGATGCGGCGGCGGTCGCCGTACCAGCGGAGGTAGCGGAACTGTCGGGTGCGAATGGTGCGCTGCGGATCGTAAGCGGCATGGTACGTCTGCTCGCCGAACAACTCATCGTGCAGATGGTCGACCGAGCCATCCATCAGCGGCAGCAGACTCTTGCCCGCCGCCCAGTCGGGGGTGGCGATACCCGCCAGGTCGCAGACGGTTGGCAGCACATCCAGATGGGACACCAGCGCGTCGCAGCACTTGCCGCCGGTGAACCCGCCGGGTCCGCGCAGGATGAAGAACGTTTCCAACCCGCGATCCGTCACATTCGCCATGTAATGCGGCCACTGCAGGCCGTGATCCGCCAGACAGATCACCAGCGTGTTTTCCGCCTGCCCGGAGCTTTCGAGGGCATCGAGCACCGCGCCGAAGCTGTCGTCCATCAGGCGTGCCGCAGCGCGGTAGCCGGCGAAATCTTCCCGGGTGCGCGGCGTGTCGGGAATGGCGGGGGGCACGCGCACGTAGCGGGGATCGTCCGCGGCGGTCGGCTCAGGATAGGCCCGATGGGCTTCGCGTAAGCCGACATCCAGAAACCACGGCTGCTCGTGCGTCTGCTGGAGAAACCGCTGCACGCCCGGCACCACCTCCGCGCCGGTCTGGCCCGGCGGCTGCAGGTCCAGTTGGTAACCCGGCTCCGCGCGATCCCTGGCGATGTGCTGCAGGCCGGCGAGCACGGTCAGGTAGCCGGCGTCGTTGAGCAGGTGAATGAGCGTCTGGCGGTAGTCCCTGAGCCGCCAACCGCGATGCGCCAAGCCACATAAACCCGTGACATGCGGGTACTGGCCCGAGAGCAGCGCGCCCCGGCTGGGGGTGCAGGATGGGCTGACGGTGTACGCCTGGCGAAACAAGACCCCCTGCTGCGCCAGTTGCAGCATGCGCGGCGTGGGAACGTCGTAGCCATAGGGCTGAACAAATCGACCGGTGTTGTGCGCGTGGATGAACAGAATGTTGGGTCGTGACATGCCGGCGAACATAGCGATGCGCCGCACCCGCTACAAACCTGTGCTGACACCTTGGTCAAATCCACCTGACGCTATCCCAGCACCCACGGCATCACCGAGCCGCCGCCGCCAGCCGGTGGGTACGCCATTCCCAGGCCAATCATTGCCACTGGCGTCCCCGGGCTACTTCAGCAGGCTGAGCAACGATTCCTGACCGCCGCCGGCGGGTTGGTTCGCAGCGAGCTGCGCCAGGGCCGCCAGCGTGGCGGTCAGTTCGTCGGCGGCGTCCTGTTCCAACTGCGCTGAGAGCCGGGTCAGCGAGGCGACCGCTGCCTGATACGCACTTAAGCGGGGGCCAAGCTGATTGGTTTCAAACTCATCGACCTTGCTGCGGGTTTGCTCGACCTGGGTCAGGGCCGCCTCCACCACCGCGGAGCGATAGGGTGAATCCGCCAGCGCTCCGTCACGGGCAAGATCGCCGAGGTTGACCGCCTGCCCCGCCAGGTCCATGGTTCCCAGCGTCTGGGTGGAGATCGCCGGCAGGTTCAACGTATGGCCGCCGAAGGTCAAGCCGAAGCTGCCGTCGAGCAGGGCAGCGCCGCCAAAGCTCGCCCCGCCGGCGGTTGCGTCGAGTTGGCTCAGCAGTTCGTCAATCTCTTGCTGCAGCGCGGCCGACTCGTCATCCAGCAGGTCGTCATCCTGAAGCTGTGCTTCGAGTTCCAGCAGGTTGCTGAGCAGGTCCGCCACCTGGTCCAGCGCGCAGCCGGCCGTCGCGGTGATGTTGCCAGCGGTCTGGAGGGCGGTGAATTCGCTGTCGAGCAGAGAAATGGCACTCATCGGCGGGTACTTCCGAGCGAGGTCAACCAGTGGGCCCACGCGGGGGCGGTGCTGATGCAAACGAACGATTGCCCCGGGGGCGGGTCCAGCGATAAAGCTGGGAAGATGCGGGATTGGTTTTTCGCCAACCGTCACAAGCGGGCGCGGCGTTCCCAGGGGGGCCGGGCACGGCTGGGAAAATTCCGGAGGGCCGGGGGAACTTCCGGGGGGGGAAATGAAAAAGGGCTTACGGTGGTCCGTAAGCCCTTTGTGGGGGGCAAGTGGAGCTGAGGGGAGTCGAACCCCTGACCTCTTGCATGCCATGCAAGCGCTCTACCAACTGAGCTACAGCCCCGTTGAGCGAAGCGAACAGTATAGAAACCCGCTTGGGCGGCAGCAAGGCGCGGATGGATCGCGGATCACGGCATTCGCGTCACAGACGGGATTGCACGCCACCCGTTTCAGTTCCGCGGCGTCCAACAATCTGAAATGATGCCGACACCCGGTGGCTGGCGGCATTGTCAGCACTTATCATGAGCATTCATCACGCAGGGGGCCGGCGGGTCAATCACCACTTGCAGACACCTGACCTTTTGCGGTTGGCCGGAGATATTCATCATGATCAGGCGTCATCCTGTTGCCATCCTTGTGTTGACCTTGGCCGCCCTGCTGGGGGGCTGCGCCAAGGACATGGCTTTCAGGAAGGGCCAGGCGCTGCCGCCGGGCGAGGGGATCGTCTACGGCCAAGTGGTCGTGTTGTTGCGCGGAGCGCCGGTGAAGTGGGGGGATGGCGGCCTGCTGCATGGCAGCGGCACGCTCTGGGGCCACGGGTACTTTCGCATTTCCGTCGTCCCGGAGACGGATGTCCAGCCGGTGTATCAGGACCTGCTCACCGAAGAGGGGGCCTTCGTCTGGCGTCTGCCGCCGGGGCGCTACCGGATGGTCGGCTACGAATGGGAGTTCCTCGCTTATCCCGTGGAATACCGCGCCAGCAACCGCATCGGCGCGACGTTTGACGTACCCCCCGCCGGCCGGTCGCAATACATCGGCACGCTGATCGTCGACCTCGACGCCGAGGATCCCAAGGAAAGCTTGAAACTCACCCAGAACCAGGCGGTCGCCGACGCTCAGTTGCGTCAACGCGGCGCCGCGCGTGCCGAGGAAACGCCGCCGACGGTGCTGATGACGCTGGAGCCTGCACGATGATCCGTATACCCCTGCTCGTGGCCCTGCTGTGTGCCGCCGTGTTCCTGAGCGGTTGCGCGCAAACCACCGTGGTCGGCGTCACCCCCCTGGCGCCCAAGGCCGGCCTGCCGACCCCGACCGTCGATTCCCTCACGCCGACCCTCTCCTGGCAGCAGATCACGGAAATTCCCTGCACCTACGATCTGGTCATCTATGAAGCGGTGAAGCTGCCTTCACGCACGGTTATTCCCGGCAAAGAGGTGTACTACCGCGAGGGCTTGACCGCCTCGGCTCATCGCCTGGAGCAGACGCTCCGCCCCGGCTTCACCTATCTCTGGTCCCTGCGGGTGCGCACCGACGGCAAACCCCGCGCCTGGTCCAAGTGGAACTACAAGGACGGCAACTACGGCAAAACCAATAGCTGGTTCGAGTTCAAAACCCCGCAGACCGCCGGGTGATCAGGGGCGCCGGACGCAGGCGGTTTCGATCGTCTCGCGAACCGGTGGCGCGTAGTTGATGCCGTTGCTTGCACCCGAAACCACCTTCACAAGTAACACACCGCCTGCGCCGCATTCAGGTACGGAATCCCCCAATACTCCAGCGTGTTCCACTCGATCGCAGCGGACTCCTCCAGATATGGCGAATCATCCGGCCAACCGATGCAGCCGGCCATGATCGCCTCGGGCAGTTGCGGGATGCGGAAGGAGTAGCCGATCGGTTGGTGGAAGCCGATGGACACGCTGGTGGAACGGTTGAACGGGTTGTGGCCGAAGGTCCAGTGCAGCAGGCGTTCGGCGGCGCTGCGCCAATCCGTTCGCTGCAGCAGCACCGCCGCCCGGGTGAGCAGGTGGGCGTGATTCATCCACAGCCCGTTGAGGCCGTGCGCCACGCCCATGCGGTTGAACGGCGCCATGAAGGTGCGCACGCCGCGTCCCCGGCCGGCATCGCGGAAGGTTTGGCGCTGCGGATGTTCACGCATGATGTAAATGCCGTAGGGCGTCAGGCCATAGGGATTGCTGGCGGCGTCGGCGAGCAGGAAGCCATCGATGTAGCGCTCCACCGCCTGGCGCGCCCGGCTGCTCAGTTTCTCCGGCAAGCCCGGCAGCGTGGGCAGAATCTCCAGCAGGCGCAGCAGCGCCAGCGCGGGGTCCGCGGAAAAGCCGATGGAACGATACGCCTCACCGCCCGGCTCCATGAAATAGCTGTGCAATCCAGCCGCGCCGCTGTCCTGGTGCGTCAGCAGTTGGGCGGCCAGCGCAGCCACATCGGCGACCGCCACCTCGTTGCAACCTTGCCGCGTCAACTCCAGCGCCGCCAGCAGTTCACTGGTTAAAAACAGCGTCCGACCGTCGTGCCCGCGCTGTCGTCCATACCGCCACGCCCGCAGCGCCAGTTCCAGGCAGTGCTGTTTTTCCTCGGCATTGAGCAAAGGCGCGACCCGCGCCTGGCAGGCGACAAACGCGAACTGCACGAACGGGTTGTAGCTGGTGCGCACCCGGCGTTCATCGCCCGAGTGCGGCACGTTGTCCGTCCAGCGATTGTCGCTGGCGTTGCCGTACACGCCGGGATGGTTTTCAAACCACCAGTGCTCGTCGTAGTTCAACCCGGAATTGGCGGGCGCCTGACCGCCGGCGACATCCTCATACACCTGGCCGGCGTCGGTGATCATGCCATGGAAAAAGCGGTTGCCCCAGCGGATTTCGTCGAGCACCGCCGCGCGCGCGATGCCGCCGCGCTGCAGGTCGTCGCCGCGCCGTTCCACGAGAGTCGCCAGCGCCTGCAGATGCCAGAGCGTGAAGAACATCCACTTGCGGAAATCCCCCGCGTCATGCCACCCGCCTGTCACCGGCCAACTGCTGCCATCGTGCTCCAGCACACCGTCGTCCAGATGACACGCCGGGTGGACGCCAAACACGTCGCAGCCGCAGCGCTGCGCCTGGAGAAAACGCAGGTAGCCCAGCAGCACCCGGTCATACTGCCGCGTCATCACGGCAAAGGGCACGCTCACCTGCGTGTCCGTTTCAATCTGAAAACTTCCGGGTGTGGTCCAGTCAGAAAAATCCGCCTGCCAGAGCGTTCCCCAACGCGTGGCCTGCCGCCGCAGCAGTCCGCGGTAGAAGTAGGACGATTCCCGGGGCGGCTTCAGCGCGCCTTGCAGCGTGTGATACGGCGAAGGAAACCGTGCGGAAAAGCCTTCCATCGGCTCCGCTTGCCGCGCCATGCGGAAGCAGTTTTGCCGCAGGTAAAACGGAACCTCGGCCGGCAATCCATCCGGCTGGGTTGCCGTCATCGTGAGCAGTTTGGGTGAATCCGGCTGATAGCCCAGATGCGAAAGGCTTAGCTGCACGCCAGGCGCGTAGTGGTTGTTGGTGCTCATCGTCAATGCTCCCCAAGTTTGCAGTTCTGGTGGTTGATCCTGAACTCTGCGGCGGAAGCAGAGGTGATGTCGTCAGCTCATGTTCGTCACTCGGTACGCTCAGCGGCGCCAATGTAATCCAGCCGACGTTTGTGGCGATGGATGTGGGCACGCAGTTGCTCGCCATCCCAGCCATCCGCATGGGCAGCTTGGAGCAATTGCGCCAGCACTGGGCTGCACGCGGGATCGCTTCCCCGGTCGTGCCACTCGTGCGGGTCCTCTTCCAGATTGAACAGCACCGGCGTGAACCCTGGGGCAAAGCAGGCTTTCCATGGCCCCTGGCGCACCATGCGCAGCGGCACCCGCGTGCCATCACACGCATAGTCCGACAGCACCGCGCGCTGCGGCCAGGTTTCCGTGGGATCCGCCAGCAGCGGCAACAACGATCGGCCGGGCATTGGTTCAAAGTTCGCCTGCTCGCCGGTGAGGTCCAGCACCGTGCTCATCCAATCCAACAATGACACCGGAGCATGACACTCAGCCCCCGGATTGCCCGGATCAGCACAGCGCGGCGGCACAATGATCAGCGGCACGCGCACGCTGTCTTCGTAAAAGTTGAGCTTCGACCAGAAGCCATGCTCGCCCAGATTTTCGCCGTGGTCCGACAGGTAGATGATCCAGGTGTTGTCCGCCACGCCCAGCTCGTCGAGCTTCCGCACCAGCTTGCCGATCAGTTCATCCATGCAGGTGATCATGCCGAAGTACGCCCGCCGAGCAGCGGTCACCTGCTCGGGCGTCGCGCCGTCGCTGGTCAGTCCTAACCATTTGCGACTGTCCTGCATCTGCGGCGGAATCATTGCCTCAAAGCTCTGCCCATCCGGTGGCTGGCGCGGCAGGGGAATCTCCACGCCGTCGTACCGGTCGTAGTAGTGCTGGCGAATCGCATAGGGAATATGCGGCAAATACAGCCCTACGTGCAGTGCCCACGGCTTCTGCGGCGCTGCGGAGGTCAGATGCGCCAGCTCCGCCAGGGCGGCGTCAGTGACGGCAGTGTCGTAAGCCTCCGCGCGCGTCACCTCGGCCTGGGGACCCGCGCGACGGACGCCATCGACCATCACATGCTGATCGGTCTGCGGCTGATCCCAGTTGCCATAAGCAAAGAGCGCATGACTGCCCAGCTCCGGATACACCCGGCGTTCAAAGCCGTGCATGAGGTCGGGGCCGACGAAGTGCATGCGCCCGGCGATGGAGGTGGTGTAGCCGGCGCGGCGCAGCACGTGCGCCCACGTGGGCATGCTGGTGGGCAGCGGATCGCCCAGTTCCCACACGCCGTGGCCGGTGGAGTGGTGTCCGGTCATGAAGCCGGCGCGGGACGGCGTACACATGGGATAGGAGCAATACGCATTGCGAAAGCTCACGCCGCGCGCGATCAGTTGGTCCAGCGCTGGCGAGATGACCGCCGGATGCCCCAACCCGCCGATGGCGTCGGGGGCGTGCTGGTCGGACATGATGATGAGGAAATTGGGTTGAGCTGACATGAAGTTGTCCGGGAGGCGAGCAAGTTCCTGCGCCAGCCCCGCGCGGAAGGGGGGAATAATCAGCGCGGGTTGGCCGTTGGTGTTGTTGGCGGGAACGGTGGTTCGGAAACCCATGATGCCAGCGATGCCGTTGCTTCGCCAGCGGCGGATTCGCGGCGTTTGCCTATCATGACCATGATGAAAACCAAGCCAATCAGCGGGTTCGGCGTCACGGCACTGCTGGCAATGGCCGTGGTGCTCGGTTTGGCGTGGGCGCTGGCTGGTGAATCGGCCGCGCCCCATCCGCAGCAAGCATCCAAGGAGACTCCCGCCATGTCGTCCGAAAAACGCACCGCGCCGCTGCGCGTGTTTGATGAAACAGGTCAATTGCGCCCCGCCCGGGTGCTGCCGCGCCTGCTGCTGTCACCTGAGCAATGGAAAAAGCGGCTCAGTCCCCAGCAGTTCGCCATCCTGCGCGCCAAGGGCACCGAGCGGCCGTTCTGCGGCACGCTGCTGCACAACGACAAGGAAGGCGTCTACGTCTGTGCCGGCTGCGGGCTGCCACTGTTCGCCACGGCTGCCAAGTTCGACTCCGGCACCGGTTGGCCCAGCTTCTTTCAGCCCATCGCCAAGGAAAACATCACCGAGGTGCTCGACCTGAGCCACGGCATGCGCCGCACGGAAATCATGTGCGCCCGCTGCGACGGCCACCTGGGCCACGTGTTTGACGACGGCCCCCGGCCCACCGGACTGCGCTACTGCCTGAACTCCGAGTCGCTGCGCTTCGTGCCCCGGGATCAACTCAAATCCTTAGCGGAAAAGGTGGACACCCCGGACACCCCGGACACCCAAACAGCGCCATGAGCTGAACGCCAGCACGTTGGGTCAGTTGTTGCCAGACCGGCTGCGTCAGGTTTGCGTCGCCTGCCAGGCATCGACGACTGCGCCCGGCTGATCGGGAAAGCCCATCGCGCCGCGGTAGCCATTCATCTGGTAAATGCGTTTGCGGGGATACGGCGTGCGCGGGAAGGCGCGCAGCCGGTCGCCGTCCAGAGCTGCCAGCGCTCCGGTTTGGCGCACCGCCGCCAGCGCCAGTTCATGCAGCTCCGCAGCCACCTGGGGATCGCGCTGCGCCCGCTGGTGCAGTTCATGCGGGTCCTGGGCGACGTTGAACAGCAGGCTGTTCCCCCCGTTGGCGAAGTAGATGTATTTCCACGGCCCACGGCGGATCATCATCTTGAAGTGATTGGTGCCGGGGGCGCCGTAGTAGCCCACCAGATGGTCGCGCGGCGGAACCGTGCCGGCGAGCATGCCCAGCACGTCGTGGCCGTCGCGGGTTTCGCAGTCACCGCTGGCGGCGGTGGCGATGGCGAACAGGTCGTGCAGCCCGACCAACTCATCACACGTGGCGCCGGCCTGCAGGCGCGCGGGCCAGCTCACCAGCATGGGGATGTGGGTGGAGGCTTCGAAATAGCTTTCCTTCTGCCAGTGGCCATGATCGCCCAGATGTTCGCCGTGGTCGGAGAAGAAAGCGATCAGCGTGTTGTCAGCATCGGGCCGAGCTTCCACGGCATCGAGCAGGCGGCCCAGGCACCAGTCGATGTAGGTGATTTCGCCGTAGTAGCGGGCTTTGCAGCAGCGGGCGCGCAGGTCATCGACATCGTCCGCCCAGATGATCTGATCCATCCACGGCAGGTATTCGTCGAGGTTGTCCAGCGTGGGATCGCCGCGGTAGGGCGCTGGCAGCCGGTCGGGATGGTAAAGCCGATTGAACGGCACCGGCGGCGCCAGGGGGGGATGCGGGCCGATGAAGGAGACGAAGCCGAACCACGGGCGTTCATCCTCGATAGCCAGTTGCGTCAGCGCGTGGCTGGTCACCCAGCCTTCCTGATTCAGATGGGCCGGCAGCGGGTTGACCTGCGGCATGTAGTACATCTCGGTGCGTTCGCCGTGCGGCTGCTCGATGTGGCGGTATTCGGGATAGTTGTCGTAGATGTCCTTGAAATAGGGATCCGCCTCCGGCCCCTGATGGTCCGCCAGCTCCTCGGCATGAATGTGCGTCTGGTAGCCCAGCTCTTCGTGATGGGGCACGCTGTGAAACTTGCCGATGCCGAAGGTGCGATAGCCCCGCTCCGCCATGACCTGCGCCAGATAAGGCCCGCAACGCCCGGTGATTGTCTCCGCCTGCCCGGCGACACCCTGCGGCTTGCCGTTGGCCCAGCACCCGGTGCGCGGCGGCAGGCAGCCGGTGCGAATGATGTACCGTGCCGGCACGCACACCGGCGTAGGTGAGTAAGCATTGCTGAAGCTCACTCCCCGTCGCACCAGCCGATCGAAGTTGGGCGTGTGGATGTCGGCGTTGCCCAGCGCGGCGATGGTGTCGAAGCGCTGCTGGTCGGTCATGACGTACAGAATGTTGGGACGTTTCATGCCCAACCATGGTAGCGTTGGACCGCGCGGGCAAGTCAAAAATGGCGGCCGGTAAAGCAACGGCAACCCCCACCTGCCGCGCTCCGCCTGGACCGGGCGGGGTTCACGGATACTTCACCGACGTCATTTCTCCGCCGGCTTCCGTTGCCACAACCCCCGGCGATCCGCCTTCGCCTGCTCCTCCAGCACCGCATAGCGCGCCAACTGGTCGTGCGTCCAGCGCGGGTCGTTGTGCGCCAGCCCCGCCAGCAGCAGTTGCTCGTTGAGCACCTGGCCATCCTCCAGCGTCACGTACGCCAGCACCCGACCGAAGGAATCGCGGATGCGCTGGGACTGCAAAGTCAGACGCACCCGTCGACCGGTTGCCAGTTGGTCGAGAAAATCCCGGGCCGCTTCCGCGCCCGGCTCGGCGGGACGCTGCTCCCGCGGCTTGGCGAGTTCGGGTGTGTCGATGCCCCACAGGCGCACGCGCGTCTGGCGGTGTTCGCCATCGGGCGTGTCGAGCATCAGCGTATCGCCATCGACCACCCGGGCGACCGTGAACCACTGCTCGTGGTAATGACGCCAGTCGTCGGTTTCATGCAGCAGCCAGCCGCGCCGATCGGCGTACAGCAGCAGGGCGAGCAGGACCAGCGCCAGCAGCGCCCGCAGCCAGCGGTAGCGCCGCTGACGGGGCAGAAAAACGTCCAGGGGCAGGCGTGGCCCGCGACGCGGCCGGCGCGGCGACAAGCGGGGGCGTTTAGCCGACATGGGCGAGGCGATAGTACCGCAGCACCGCCGCCAGCAGGATGATGATCGCCGCCAGATGCACATTGATCATCGCCGCCGCCTTGTCGGAGCGGATGAGATTCGCCCCCCGCGCCCAGACCACGGCAAAGAGGATCAGCGCCAGCAGCACCTTGGTGCCGATCAGCGCGTTGCCGACCGGCCCCATGGCTTTGTAGGTTCCCGCGCTGAGCATCCAGTTGTACGCGCCCGAAAGCACCAGCCCGGCGATGGCAAGCCATTGCAGTTTGGCGAAGCGGCGGCGCACCGCGCCCAGCAACGGGTCGCGCTGCGCCTCGGGCAGGGCCAGCGCCGGCTGGCGCAGGCAGAAGGCGCTGAAGGTCACGCCGCCGACGGCGACGATGGCGCTGACGATGTGCAAATATCGCATCACGATAAGCAGAACGGGGTGATCCATAAGTGCTCCAGCATAGCAGCGGGTCGGCTTGATGGCGCGCCGATCGACGGGGCTGTCGCAACCGAAGTAGAAGTGTCCCCTTATTCAACCGAGTAGAACTGTCCCC
>CAZSBB010000032.1:0-72572 GCA_964605235.1 uncultured Phycisphaeraceae bacterium | reverse complement strand
CAACTACTTCCGCTCCTGCGGGTACGGCCAGAAATGATGCGAAGTGCTCTAACCATTCTGGTTGATTCAGCATCTTCCATTAGCCCCCGGCTCTGCCGGGGGGTTGGGGTGGCGTGCAAATAAAAAAGCCGAAGGCGCGGGGCCTTCGGCTTGGTGAAGTGCAAACGGCAGCCGGCGATTTATTTGAAGAAGTCGTCTATCGGCTTGGTGGCCGGCGCCGCAGCGGGCGTGGTGGTTTCCACGCTGCGATCGGCGGTGCTGGCGGCGTTGCTCTCGGCAGCGCTCAGGCCGGGGCCGGCGTAGGTGTTGGGCACCACGATGATTTCCACCCGGCGATTCGCCTGGGCGCCCTTGGCGCCGTTGGGCACCACCGGCTGGTATTCACCGTGCCCCGCCACCATCAGCCGCTGCGGATTGACGCCCGCCTGTTCGAGCACGTCCTTGACCGCGATGGAGCGGTGCACGGACAGGTGCCAGTTGGTCGGATGCTTGGCTTTGGTTTCGGCGCGGGCGATGCGGACGTTGTCGGTGTGGCCGACGATCTGCAGGGCGAAGCGGCTGGCGACGGGCTTGGCCATGATCTGCGCCAGCTTCTGCAGGCTCGCCTTGGCGCTGGCGCTGACATCCGTGCTGCCCAGGGCGAAGGTCAGGTCGCTTTCCAGCTTGAGCTTACCGGCCTTGGGGTCGTACTGCATCAGGGCCTTGTTCATCTCCGCCAGTTCGAGCAGGTCCTGGTCCAGTTCGGCGGGGAGGATCGTCTGCTGGCTGGCGCGGACCAGCGCGTCCTGGGCTTCCTTGAGCGCCGCGGCGAGTTGATCGCGCTCGGCGGTGAGCGCCGCGAGCCGACTGAGCAGCGCCGGATCCTGCTGCACCTGCGGCGGCAGGTTCTGCATGGCTTTCATCTGGGCTTCGCACTGCGCCAACCGCGCCCGCAGTTCGATGACCTGTTCCTGGCTGCGCCGGTACAGTTCCTGCAGCTGGTCCGACTGCTTTTGCGAGACGCAGCCGCCCGCCTGCAGCGCCACCACCACGAGCAACGACGTGACGAGGAGGTTCCTCTTCACAGTTGAATCCTTTCCAGAAGACTTGCCATGCAGAATTTCGAACGCTAATCAAGCTATCGTGTCGGGGTAGAAATGCAAATGTCCTGCCGCGGCGCGCCGGCGGCGCGGTCGGGCCGGGAACCTGCAGCAGAAGGAGCAACTGGTGAAGTTCGCCATGTGCAATGAGTTCTGTCCGGGCTGGTCGGTTGCCCAGGTGTGTCAACTGGCGGTGCAGACCGGCTATCAGGGGATCGAGTTCGCGCCGTTCACGCTGGGGGCGACGGTGTTCGACATCACGCCCGCCCAGCGGCGCGAGGTGCGGCAGATCGTCACCGATGCCGGGCTGGAAGTGGTGGGCCTGCACTGGCTGCTGGCGAAAACCGAAGGCATGCACATTCATGATCCGGATCCGGCAATCGCGGCGCGCACCCGCGCGTACTACGCGGAGTTGATCCGCTGCTGCGCCCAGATGGGCGGGACGCGCATGATCCATGGCTCGCCCGTTCAGCGCACGCTGCTGCCGGGGGAGAAATATGACGACGCCTTCGCCCGCACCGCCGCGTTTTTCGCCGCCGCCGCCCCGGTCGCGGCGGCACATGGCGTAACGCTGTGCGTGGAACCGCTGGCGCGCAACGACGCCGACTTTCTCACCACCGCCGGCGAAGCGGTCCGGCTGATCGAACAGATCAACCATCCCCACGTGCAGCTCATTCTCGACTGCAAAGCCATGACGGATGAAAGCGCATCCATCCCCGAACTGATCCACCGTCATCACGCCCACCTGGCGCACTTCCACGCCAATGACGACAACCGCTCGTACCCCGGTTCGGGCACGCTGGATTTCACGGCTGCCTTGCGGGCGCTGCGTCAGGTGGATTACCGGCAGTGGGTCAGCATCGAAGTGTTCGACTTCACGCCCCCGCCGCTGGAAATCGCTCAGCGCGGACTGGCGCACCTGCGGGCGTGTCTGGCGCAGGCGTAAGCGAACGTACATTTAGCCCCGGGTCATTGACCCGGGGCTCAGTGACACCCCGTGCGAAGGCCGGGGATTTGAATCAGGACCAGCCACGCCGTTACCATCGCCATGCTGTTGGTTCATTTTGATCCCTTCCCGGAGGTGCTGCGATGTCCAAGCTGCGCGTCGTTGGCCTGAATTTTGATCACATGCACATGGGCGATCTGCTGCGGCGGGTGGCGGAGCATCCGGATACGGAAATCGTGGGCGTCTGGCACACCACGCCGGATCGGCCGCGCGAAGTGCTTGAGCGTTTGCAATTGCCCACCGAGTTGCTGATGGACGACTGGCGCCGGTGTCTGGACGACTGCAAACCCGACGCGGCAATCGTCTGCTCCAGCACGGCGACCCATGGGTTATGGGCGGGCCGCGCCGCGGAAGCCGGCGTGCATGTGCTGCTGGAAAAACCCTTCGCCGCCACCCTCGCCGAGGCGGACCAGATCATTGCCGCGGTGAAGAAGCCCGGCCAACTGCTGGCGATCAACTGGCCGCTGGCGTGGTATCCCTGCCATCGCACCATGCACCGGCTGATCAGCGAGGGCGCCATCGGCGACCTGCTCAACGTCCACTACTACGACGGCAACCGCGGGCCCGTGCGGCACAAGATGGACAAGATCGAAGTCGCCGGCGCGGAACTGCTGCGCGAAAAACAGGCGAGCTGGTTCTACCAACGCGCCCAGGGCGGCGGAGCGTTGCTCGACTACATGGGCTATGGCACCACCCTGGCGACCTGGTTCAACGGCGGCAAAAAGCCCATCGAAGTCACCTGCACGGTCGATCAGCCGGCCGGCCTGGAAGTGGACGAACACGCCGTCGCCGTCGCCCGCTACGACACCGGTTTGTCCAAGTTTGAAACCCGCTGGGGCACCTTCACCGATCCCTGGACCCACCAGCCCCAGCCCCACTGCGGCTTCGTCGCCTGCGGCACGCGCGGAACCATCGCCAGCTATGACTACACGGACCATGTGCGCGTGCAGGATGTGGATCATCCCGAAGGCTACACCGTGCCGGTGGATGTCGCCCAGCCGCCGCTGACCGGCCCCATCGCGTACTTTGTGCATTGCATTCAGGAACGCAAGCCGATCGAAGGGCCCTTGTCGCCGGCGGTTTGCCGAATCGGTCAGCAGATCGTGGACACCGCGGTGCAGAGCGCGCAGCAGAAGCGCACGCTGCCGCTGGTGGATCGGTAAGACATCAATTTCACAACAACCACAGAGGCACAGAGAACACAGAGTCAAGCCATGAGGCAAGGATGAATGCGAGGAAGTTCCCGCTGATCTCGCTGCTGCTTTCTCTGTGATCTCTGTGCCTCTGTGGTGACTGCTCTTTTACGTCGGTTTACCCGCACATTCAGTGCAGTTCCTCCAACATCCCAGGGAAATCTCGATGGCGCGCAAACCCAGCAAATCGGCCGGCAAGCAGTATGACCTGAGCACCGGCGCCGGGAACAAACAACTCAAACTCCCGGAGCTGCCCTACCGCCCCGCCCGGCCGCGTCGGTTCCAGGCGAAAATCGGGCTGATCGCCTGCGGCGGCATCACCAAGTCACACCTGACCGCGTACCGCAAGGCCGGCTACGAAGTGGTCGCGTTTGCTGACCTGGACATTAATCGCGCCCGGGAACGGCGGGACGAGTTCTATCCCCGCGCGGAGGTTTACGACGACGCCGCGGCGGTGCTGGCGCGCGATGACGTGAATGTGGTCGACGTGGCGGCCCATCCCGCCCAGCGGCAGGACCTGCTGCTGCTGGCGATCCATGCGGGCAAGCATGTGCTGAGCCAGAAGCCGTTCGTGCTGGACCTGGGCTTTGGGAAAAAGCTGTGCGATCTGGCGGACCGCCGGGGCGTGAAGCTGGCGGTGAATCAGAACGGCCGGTGGGCGCCGTATGTGAGTTGGATGCGCTGTGCGATCGACGCCGGGCTCATCGGCCAAGTCGCCAGCGTGGACACCCTGATGGCGTGGGACCACACCTGGGTCAAGGGCACGCCGTTTGAGCGGATTCCCCATCTGGTGCTGTACGACTTCGCCATTCACTGGTTCGACATGCTGCATTGCTACACACGAAACCTGGAACCCGTGGAAGTCACCGCACACGTCGGCCCCACGCCCACGCAGCAGATCGCCCCCCCGCTGCTGGCGCAGGTGCAGGTGCGCTTCAAACAGGGGCTGGCGTCCATGCAGTTCCGCGCGGGCACCGTGGCGGGACACCTGAACCACACCTGCATCACCGGCAGTGCCGGCACGCTCACCAGCACCGGCCCCAACCTCGCCAGGCAGAAAGTCACCCTGCACACCGCGGCCGGCGCGGCATCGCCCAAGCTCACCGGCAAGTGGTTCCCCCAGGGCTTCGACGGCACCATGAGCGAACTGCTGTGCGCGATCGAGGAAAACCGTCAGCCGAGCAATTCCGGGCGGGACAACCTGCAATCGCTGGCGTTGTGCTTCGCCGCGATGCAAAGCGCTGAAACCGGCAAGCCGGTGAAGGTGGGGCAGGCCCGCAAGGTGCTGCCGGTGTGGTTGGAGTACCCCGCCAAGCGTGGGCGTGGGGGTAAGCAGTAGAGGTGCGGGGTTGCCGACACCCGCCCACTGGCGTGGGCGGCTGGGACTCCAGTAGGATAAGCACGATTTCCGAGCCGCCGACGCCAGTCGGCGGGTAGGCGTGGGCGGAATGCCGACCGCGATTCCGCTGCACAGCTCCGGGGGGGCTGTATTTGCCAGCTAACCGGTAATTCGTTTACACTTCACCGTTTGTCGAGCGGACGCCAGCTTAGCTCAGCGGTAGAGCAGCGCTTTCGTAAAGCGCAGGTCGCGGGTTCAAATCCCGCAGCTGGCTTTTGCCACCGTAGCTCAGTTGGTAGAGCAGCGGTTTTGTAAACCGCAGGTCGCCGGTTCGAGCCCGGCCGGTGGCTTGCACGAACACGCACGCTTCCCCACCTGGGAACCAAGGAACTTCACCGATGAACGACGTGAGCAGCGGCATGTTGGGACAGGAAATCCGGGACCCCGAGGCGGCCCAGCGGCTCTTTACCGCCGGACGCAAGAAGGAAGAAGATGGCGATCGCAACGGGGCGATTGAGACCTACGAAGCCGCCTACGCGGTGGATCCGGACAACCCTGAAATCTGCTTCCGCCTGGCGTACAACCTCGACCTGGTGGGCGAGGAAGAGGAAGCGATCCACCTGTACGAGCAGTCGCTGCACACCGGCCGACCGCCGCTCAACGCCCTGCTGAACCTGGCGATCCTCTACGAAGACCGCGGGCATTTCGCCCAGGCCGAGCGCTGCCTGCGCCAGGTGCTGGCGACCAATCCCACCCACCCCCGCGCCCGCCTGTACATGAAGGACGTGCACGCCAGCCAGACCATGGTCATCGATGACGATGAAGACAAGCGGCTGGAGAAGCACACCGCCCTGCTCGACACCCCGGTCACCGATTTTGACCTCTCGGTCCGCAGCCGCAACGCCCTGCGCAAGATGAACATTCGCACCCTGGGCGACCTGCTGCGCGTCACCGAAGCCCAGCTCCGCAGCTTCAAGAACTTCGGCGAAGCGAGCCTGGAAGAAATCAAAACCATGCTCGCGCAGCGCGGCCTGCGGCTGGGACAGGCGGTCGAACAGCAGCAGACCCAGGCCAAGCAGGCGTACTACAACCAGCTCGAACAGCAGGGCCAGGGCAGCGCCGATTCGCTCAACCGCTCGGTCAATGAACTGAATCTCTCCGTCCGCGCCCGCAAGGCGCTGGCGCTGCTGAACATTCAGACCATCGGCGACCTGGTCACCAAGACCGAAGCCGAGCTCATGGGCGTCAAGAACTTCGGCATGACCAGCCTGCTGGAAATCAACGAGAAGCTCGCGGGCATGAACCTGAGCCTGCGGCAATTGGAAGAGTAACGACGCGCTCCACGCGCATCGCCGCGCACGGGGCTGACACCTGCGATTCATCGCCGGGCAGCGCGGCAGCCCGGTGCGGTCAAGGCGCCGCGACCGTGGGCGGGCGACGCAGCGCGCCGCGTGGCTGCTTGCGGTCGGCTGGGCGGCACGACACCAGGCCGACCGACCCCGCGAGGCTTTCCGCGTCACGGTGGCAGCCGCCCGACTGAGCTCGACCCTGATTCACCAGCGAAAGGTGCGACATGAAGCTGGGCATCATCATCTCCCTGGTCATTGTGCTGGCGCTGGCGGGGCTGTTCGTGTTCCTGAACTCCGGCGGCGGCGATGTGCTCACCAAGCAGACCAATGAGCGCACCCTGCAGCAGGCGAGCCTGCCGACGGACCTGCCCCCGCTGCTGACGCCCAGTCGTCCGGATGATGATGCCGGCGACTTGTATCTGCGGGCGCTGCGGCTCTACAGCCGCAATGAGCGCAAGCTCGAACGCGACACGCCCGACGCCCAGCTCGCCGAGGAAATCGTGGAGCTGATCGATCAAGCCAGCGCGGCCGGCCGCGTCGCCAGCGGGTTCCTCGACCGCCAGATTCCCATGAAGACCGCCCCCCTGCCGGAGTTCGGCGGAGCGCTGGAGGGCATCTTCAATCTGCTCAACACCAAAGCCCAGAAGCAGTTTGAAGCCAATGATCAGCAAGGGCTGCTGCACACCGCCCAGATGACCCATCTGCTGGGTTATCGCCTGTTCACCCACTGCTCGCGGCTGTACAACCGGCGGGTCGGCCTGGACCTGATGGACAGCGCCCTGACCTGGATGAAACCGGCGCTGCAATGGCTCGACGACGGCGCCAGCAAGCACAAAGCCTGGGTCGATGCCGTGCGCGCCGTGCGCGACCAGTGGGAGCCGAAGATCGCCATCGTGCATTCGGTCACGCCCCACATCGGCGACCTGCTGAACATCGCCAGGAATGACCAGGACCTGACCTTCCGCGTGGCGGGTCTGCTGCACCTGGGCATCGCCAAGTTCAACCCCGGCAGCGTGGGCCACAAGAAAGCCATCGACGCGGCACTGGAAGCGGCCAGCAAGGATGCTGACCCGCAGATCGCCGCGGCTGCCCAGGCAGCGCTGGCGTTCACCAAGGAAGAGCTGCGCAAGGTGCGCTGACCCCCGGTCCCCAGTCCCCGGAACTGCCCCCGGAAACTGCCCCGGCAAACTTTCGCGGCTCGTTGGCCGATAATACCGCCATGACTCCACCGGACTCCCCCGCCGCCGACGCTGTCGCTCCTTCGCAGCCCGTTGCCACCCCGGCTGTGCCCGTGCCGGCGTGGGCGGTGCATCGCCGCCTGTACGACTGGGTGGTCGGCTGGGCGAAGCATCCGCATTCGACTATCGCCCTGGGCGTCCTGAGCTTCACCGAAAGCTCCTTCTTCCCCATTCCCCCCGACGTCCTGCTGGCGCCGCTGTGCCTGGGCGAGCGTAAGAAAGCCATGTGGTTCGCCACGGTCACCACCCTCGCCAGCGTCGCCGGCGCGGTGCTGGGTTACGCCATCGGCTACGGCGCGTGGGAAGCGGTGCAGGAAATCATGTACCGCTATGTGCCGGGATTCACGCCCGAGAAATTCGCCCTGGTCGAACGCTGGTACGAACAATGGGGCGTGTGGATCCTGTTTGCCGCCGCGTTCACGCCGATTCCCTTCAAGGTGTTCACCCTCGCCGGCGGCGTGTTCGCCCAACCGCTGCTGCCATTTGTGCTCGTTTCCCTGGTGGGGCGCGGCCTGCGCTTCTACCTCGTCGCGGGCATCTTCTGGTGGATCGGCCCCAAAGCCACCCCCTTCATCGACCGCTACTTCAACCGCCTGTGCCTGCTCTTCATGGTCCTGCTCGTCGGCGGATTCATGGTGCTGAAACTGCTACACTGATCCGCTTCCCCGCGGCTTCCCGCCGGCCCTCAGCAGCAGGATCGCAATCATGAAAGTCTTGGTCACCGGCGGCGCCGGGTACATCGGTTCTCACGCAGTCCGCCGCCTGCTGGGCGCGGGTCACGAAGTCACCATCATCGACAACCTCGACCGCGGCCACCGGGCAGCGCTCGACGCCCGCGCCGATTTCCATCAACTGGACATTCGCCAGACCGAAGCCGTCACCACGGTGCTGCAGCAACGCGGCATCGAAGCAGTCATGCACTTTGCCGCGCTGGCGTATGTGGGCGAGTCGGTGCAGCAGCCGCTGCGTTACTACGACAACAACACCAACGGCTCGCTGAGCCTGCTGCGCGCCTGTGATGCCGCGGGCGTGCGCAAACTGGTGTTCAGTTCCACCTGCGCGACCTATGGCGAGCCGGAGCGTATGCCCATCACCGAGGACATGCCCCAGCGGCCGATCAATCCGTATGGCATGAGCAAGCTCATGTTCGAGCGCGTGCTGCTGGATTACGCCGCCAGCGAAAAACGCTTTGGCTGCACCATCCTGCGCTACTTCAACGTCGCCGGCTGCTCGGCCGACGGGGCGCTGGGGGAAGACCACGAGCCGGAAACGCACCTGATTCCCGTGCTGCTGCAGGCGGCGCTGGGCCAGCGTCAGGAAGTCACGCTCTTTGGCGATGACTATCCGACCCCCGACGGCACGTGTGTGCGCGACTACATCCATGTGGAAGACCTGGTGGACGCGCACATTGCCGCCATCGACACGCTGACGCCCGGCAGCCAGCGCATCTTCAACCTGGGCATCGGGCGCGGCTACAGCGTCAAGGAAATCGTCGACAGCGTCGAGCGCGTCACCGGCAAGAAGCTGCCCGTGAAGGTCGGCCCCCGCCGCCCCGGCGACCCGCCCCAGCTTTACGCCAACGCCAGCCGCATCCGCCAGCAGCTCGGCTGGTCCGCCCAGCACACGGATATCGACGACATCGTCGGCACCGCGTGGAACTGGTTCCAGCGTCACCCGCAGGGCTATGCCGACCGCAAGAAGTGAACGCGGGGATTGGCGTGTTGTCAGCCGTTGTCGGGGGGGACTGTACGCACTGGTGTGCTTGTCCGCACGCTGCTGACGGCAGGTCGTTTGCCTGACTGGATATTGAATTCCTGAGCTACCACCACTTTGCTGGGCAGGGAAAGGACTGCGTCCTCTCCCTGCAACCCTCACCGCTGTGGGTGTCCGATGGTGGTGTGGTGCTACATGTGTGTAGTTCGATAGTTCATGCACCCAACTTGGAGCGGGGGACGCGGCCCCTCCCCCGCTCCAAACCTCACCCCCTACCCCCCAGAAGGGCTGGGGCCTCCAGCGGAGCTGCGCAGTCGGAGGTGGGCGATGGCCGCGCGAGCAACATAGGCATTGGGTTGCTGCTACCTGCATGCGCTGGTGTTCGGTGGAGTAGGTGATGGCCGGTCGCACGTGGCCGCAGGTTGCGCCTGCGGCATCGGGTGTTGGCGTGACCTATATCGCTGGGTGTGCATCCCTGACGCAGCGGCACTGCGATGCGCTGCCATCAGGCCCGCCCTTCCGGGGAGTGGGGGTGAGGGTTGCAGGGAGAAGACTGCGTCCTGTCCCTGCCATGCAAACAACCACTCGCTTGAGCTGCCCCAACCGGCCTGGCTAACCCCGCATGTCACATGACACGGCAGGTGACACGCTCAACCCCAGCATCAGCCTTGGGTTGCACAAAAGCGCCCGGCAATGTCAGTGACATGACAAAGCACGACGCCAAGGGGCCTTCGGCGCGACCGGGGAGTTGAGCTCAGAAGTCCACCACGATCGCCGAGTAAATTTTCAGGTCGTTGTGTTCTTTGTTGGGATCGACTTCGGATTCGTATTCGTTCTTCAAGCCGACTTTCAGGCTGACGTTGGTGTCGTCGGCAAACTTGATGATCCACTCGGCGGTGGAGACCAGGCGGAACTCCATCGGGTCGGTCAGGTCGGGATAGTAGACGGTGGTCAGCGCCAGCGTCTGGCTATCGGTGATTTTCCAGTTGAATTCGGTGCCCAGGAAGCCTTCGGGGATGATGTCATCGTGATCGCCGCCGATCTCCAGGGCGGCGCCCAGACCCATGCGGTTGAGCCACTGCACGCGCGGGGTCTTGATGGTTTCGTGGCCGATACCGCCGGCGGCGCTGAGGCGATGGCGCCAGCTTTCGAAGTCGTCGTATTCATAGCGTCCGTTGGCGAACCAGAACCACCGGCTGTCGGGAATGAGCCAGTCGTTGGCGCCGCCGACGGTGAACTCGTTCTGGGTCACGTCGCCGCCTTTGCTGGCGCGGTTGTAGCTGGTGTCGAACTTGGTGCGGTACTGCTTGTTCTCGCGTTTGGTGTTCGCCCCCAGATAAAGATTGACCGATTCGCTGTTGCCCTGGGTGATGCTGGCGCCCATTTCAACGCGGCTCTTCCACTCCTTGCGGAAGCGATCGAACCAGTGCTCGTGCTGGGCGATGGCTTCGGCAGCGGCGGCGGCGCGGGCCTGATCTTCGGGATCGGCAGCGGTGGCGGCGGGCGCGGCGTCTTGCACCACCGCCGCGGGGGGCGCCTCACGCTGGACGCCGGCAACCTGTTTCATCGGCAGCAGCAGTTTGCCCAGCACCGGATGATCCAGCACCAATTGCTCGGCATTCTGGCTGACCACCTGCCCTTTGAGCACGTCGCCGGTCTGCAGACGCACTTCGTCCGCCCCGGCCGCCAGGGTCAGGGAAACCACCATCAGCCATCCGCCCCACATCCCGACTCGTCGCATGTGCGCTACTCCTGGATCAGTTGCATCCCATAAATCGGGCAGAAGCCTAGAGCACGCGCGCGGGACCCGCAAGTCGACCAGATCGCCGGCTCTCGAAGACCCTGTCGTGCGGACCCTGGTGCGTTATGATGCGGGCAGATTCAATCCGGTTTTCTCCGAGCCAACCGCAATATGACCAGCGTCCCACAGAAACGCATCCTGGTGCTCTGCACCACCAATCGCGCCCGTTCGCAAATGGCGGAAGGCTGGTTGCGTCACTTCGGCGGCGAACGGGTGCTGGTCTACAGCGCCGGCACGCGTCCCGCGGGCGTGCACCCGCTGGCGGTGGAGGTGATGGCGGAAGCGGGCATCGACATTTCCATGCAGCGTTCGCATCACGTGGATGAATACGCCGAGCGTCCGTTCGATGTGGTGGTCACTTTGTGCAACCACGCCCGCGACGCCTGCCCGCGCTTTCCCAACGCCAGACAGGTGCTGCACCGGGCGTTTGACGATCCGGATTTCCCGGACATGGGCGAAGCCGGGCAACAGGAATTGTTCCGGCGGGTGCGCGACCAGATCCGCATCTGGGCGCGGCGGTTTGTGATGTCGATCAATGCCCAGGACGCCCGCGCCGCCGGCGGGTGAGTCCCGCAGTCGCCGCTGCCATTCATCCCAGCAACAGGTGCGCACAACGCACCTGGGTGATCGGCTGATCCCACGCCACCGCGGCCCGACTATGAGCTGACGGCGCAGGCAAGTCGTGCAGGTGAAAGGCTGCGAGTCCTGCCGCCGGCCCGGTGGCGCTGAGCAAGCGCGCCGGCCGGTCGGGCGCGACCGTCACTGCGAAGTGCTCGAGTCCGAGCATGATGCCGCTGCCCTCGGCTTTGAGCAGCGCTTCCTTGCGCGTCCAGACGCAGTGGAACGCCGCCAGTTGCTGCGCGGTTGGTAAGTCGCGCAAGGCTGCCGCTTCCTGCGGGGCGAAGAAGCGTTCCACCAGGCGTTCCCAATGCGCACGCTGCCTGACCTGTTCCACATCCACGCCCAGCCGACCCCCCGCCGCCACTGCCAGCAGCAGCAGATCGCCGCTGTGCGACAGGTTGAACGCCGGCGCCTGCGTGAGCAGATGCGGCTTGCCTCCAGGCGCGGTCGCCAGTTCCACCGCACTGGGCGCCTGCCCGGTGAGCGCCCCCAACAACCGACGCAGCACCGCCCGGCCGAAGGTTTGCGCCTGCCGGCGCTGGCCATGGCGCACCCCCGCGAACCGCTGCTGTTCCTCGGCTGTCAGCCAGTGCGCCAGCTGCGCGGGCGTCAAACCACATTGTGAAAAACAGACCCGGTAGACATCCACCGCGCCCGGCGTCAGTGGCTGCGGTTGCCGCAGCGCGGGCCAGGAGGCATCATCGATTGATCCGGCGAACGCAGGCGGGGGAACATCAGACGCCGCGGCGTTCACGGCTGTTTGTCCTGTACGCGCCAGACCGCCAGATCGTCAATCACTGCACTGGCGTGGCGATAGCCCACAAAGGTGAAGGTGACCGTCGGCGTGCCGCGCGGAGCGATCTCCGGGCTGGTGGCCGCCAGTTCACCATTGACGGACCAGACCACCGTGCCCTGCTTGCGTTCGGCGGTGATTTCCAGGGGTTTGCCGTCGGTCATGTCGACACGTCGCCAACCGTCCAGCGGCGGGGTGCCGGGCGCGGCGGTGACTTCCACCTCGTTGCCGGTGCGGGTGAGCACCAGCCGCAGCGCCCCGCTGGCGATGGCGACCACCAGGCTGGTCTGCTCGCCTTCCACCAGGGCTTTCAGTTGCAGCTTGCGCAACGGGCGTTCATCGCTGCTGGGCGTGAACTTGAGCCGAATTTCGCTCTCGGCGACATCAGTGACGCGCAGGACCAGCTGTTCGTTTTCGATTTCCGCCGCAGCGCCATCGCCCAGGCGCACCTCATAGCGGTCGCGGCCGAGCATCGGGCGATCATACTCGTCGAGGGTTTCGGGCCGATCCACCGGAGCAGCGGCAGGCCGCGGGGCGACCGGCGCTGACGTGCCGGCATTGCTCGCCGCCGCGCCGGGCGCAGCCGGGTCGCTGGGGACCATGCTGGGGGGAACCTGCGCGCCTGGCGCAGGCGCTTCTTCATTGCTTCCGCCGGTCAGCAGCAAGACGCCCAGCAGGATGGCGATCAGCACCCCTGCCGCGACGCCGCCGATGATGACGCCTTTGGGCACGCTCTCGCCCAGACCTTTTTCGCGCGGGGCGGTCAGGTCGGCTTCGGCTTTGATCGCCGGGGCATCGGCGCCCAGCAGCGAGGTGTCCAGCGGCTTGATGTCGCCCTGGTCCATGGCGCGGCCGGCGGCTTCACCCATGTCCAGCCGCACGCCGCCTTCGCTCAGCGGCAGCAGGTCCGGGGGCGCCGGAACTTCCTTCTCCGGCACTTCGATTTTCAAGGCTTTGGCGAGCTGCGGGTCATAAGCGCGGTAACGCGCGGCATCGGACACCACCAGCCGGGCCTGGGCGACTTCGTTCATCATCCGGCTGGCCATGTCGCGCTTGACCTTCTCCGGGTGCAGGGAGAATTTGTCGAGCGTTTCCAGCCGCCGCCGCGCCGCCTCCTCCGCTGCCGCAGGATGGTGACAAAAGCGCGGCAAACCCAGCAGATCGTAGGCGTTGGGGGTAGCCCCCGCCCGGCGATCCTTCACCGGTATCCGCAACCATTCCTCGTACAGGTCGTCTGCCATGACGCGGCGATATTACCGTAAGTTGACCAGCGTGGGAACGCCGGGCGCGGGAAAATGCCACGGGCCTGAACCGCCGGAAGCACGAAAATTTGTAGGTCCGGGCTCGCCCGGACAAGGTGGGACGCAAGACCAGAATCATGTCCAGGCGAGCCCGGACCTCCAGGATGCTCGCGCTACAGCGTGATGCCGGCCGCGGGGGCGTCGAGATACCACGTCAACCGGCCGGCGGTCGGGCGCACGCCGACGACAGGATATTTCTCCGCATCGATTGCACCCGCACGCAGGCCCTCACTGAGCGTGCGCAGCGTCGGAGCTTTGCGTTCACCGAGCACCAGCAGCGCCAGCGCGCGGGCTTGGTTGAGCAAGGGATAAGTCAGCGTCAGGCGATCCGGCGGCGTGACGCGCGGGCCGGCGTTGACGGCCACCCAGCGCTCCCGCTCCGCCAACGCCGGCGAGTGCGGAAACAGGCTGGCGGTGTGGGCGTCGTCACCCATGCCCAGCAAGACGAAATCCAGTTGCCCATCGCTGACCCACTGCCGCAGGTCCGCTTCATATTGCCCGGCGGCATCGGCGGCGAGCACCGGCATCGGGTGCTTCTGCCGCTCGCGCATCGGCACATGGTCGAGCACCGTCTCGCGGATCATGCGGTAATTGGATTTCTCGTCATCCTCGGGCACGCAGCGTTCATCCACCAGCCACACGTGCGTCTGCTGCCAGGGGATGCCGCGGAAACGCGGGTCGCTCACCAGCAGCACATAGAGCGGCTCGGGCGTGGAACCACCCGACAGCGCCAGATGAAACACCCCGCGCTGCTCAACGGCGGCCTGCCCGGCGCTCATCAGCGCATGCGCCAACTCGTCGAGCAGATCCTCGGCGGCGGCGCGACGGACGATCTCGCCAGTGAGTTTGAGCGGGGGCATGACGAACTCGACCAAGGGATGACCGGGGCGGCCTGGCGGCAGACAGTTGCAGGGCTGCAACCTCACTGCTGCGGGGGCGTCTCCGCGGGCAGTTCGATGTAGGTGTTGCCGTCCATGGGCACCCAGGTTTGCGATTGGGGTTCGGTGGTGGGCGCGCTGGGCGTCGGCTTTGGCGCAGCGGTTTGCAGCGGGACCAGCGTGGCGCCATCGATCACCACCGGCGCGGCGGGCGCCGGCGCGGCATCGGCGGGCGTGACGAGCGGCGCGGGCTGGGCAGTGCCTTCGGTGAGGACGGTTTCGCCGGGCAGCTTTTCGCGGTCGCGCGGCAGGCCGATGGTGGGACCCGGCACCACGCCGTAACGTCGGAGGCGATTATTCACGTCGTCGTTGTTGGGATTGACGTTGTACGCCTGCCGCAGGGCGATGACCGCGGCATGCCGGTCGCCGACGATCTCATAAAAAACGACCAGCGCCAGATAAGGCTTGATGTCGTCATCGGCGGCGAAGTGACAGGCCTTGCGGTAGGCGACCCGGGCGGCGTCAATGTCGCCGAGCTTGGCGAGATAGTTGCCCAGACGCAGGAAGTCATCGCTGGTGTGATAGGTATCCACAGCCTGATCGAGCACGCTCAGCAGTTGCTCGCGCGCCCCCTGCCGAAAGAGGCATTCCGCCAGCTGGTCGAGGATCGGGGCGGTCTCGGGGTGCTGAGGCCGCAGCGCGAGGGCTTTCTCCAAAGCGAGTTGGGCGTCGAGCCAGCGTTGCTGTTTCATCAGCGCCCGACCGTAGCCGTATTGCGCTTCCCAGTCGGTGGGAATGCGGGCGGCGGCATAGCCGTAGTGGGCTTCGGCGGCGGCGTAATCCTTGCGCCACATCGCCCAGTCGCCGCGCTCGCGCAGCACTTCGTTGGGCGGCTGGGACTGGCATCCGGTCAGCAGCAACGCCGCCAGCGCCAGGGCGAGCAGGCAGCAGCGGGACATGACGGCACGGTCGATGGGCATGGCTCAATCCTTGCGTGTGGACTGCGTTGAGGATAAGACGGCCTGCCAGCAGTGACAAATGACCCATTATCCCATACCGACGCTCCGGGTGCGCCCCAGCGCTTTCGCACGGTGGTGCTCGAACACGCCGGCTACGGCGCGTTGCACTACGACTGGCTCCTGGAGGACGCCGGCGCGCCCGCTCCGCACGCCGCGTTGCTGTGGACCGGACGCTGTGCGCTGGAGCCAGCGCAATGGCGGGCTGCGCGGGCGTGGGACGTGCAAAGCGCACCGCCCCACCGCCGGGTGTACCTGACGTATGAAGGCCCGATCGCCGGCGAACGCGGGCAGGTGCGTCAGGTCGCGGCGGGCTGGTTCACCGTCGAACAGTGGAGCGCAGGCCACATCATCATTCAACTGGAACTGACGCCAGTGCTCCGCGGTCGAGTTGAGCTGAAGCTGGATAAAAAAGCCGTCGGGTGGCGAGCCGCGTTATGCGACTGACCACCCGACGGCGGGTTGGAGCGGAGTTGTCGGGGGAACCGATCAGGCGATGGTCACGCTCTTGTCGAGGTAGACATCCTGGATGGCGTTGAGCAGGCCGATGCCTTCGTCCATGGGGCGTTGGAACGCCTTGCGGCCGGAGATCAGGCCCATGCCGCCGGCGCGTTTGTTGACCACCGCGGTGCGGACGGCTTCGGCGAGGTCGCTGGCGCCCTTGCTCTCGCCGCCGGAGTTGATCAGCGGGCTGCGGCCCATGTAGCAGTTGGCGATCTGGTAACGGCAGAGCTCGATGGGATGGTTGTCCGGGGTGAGCTTGCTGTAGACGTCCTTGTGGGTCTTGCCGAACTTGAGGACGTTGTAGCCGTCGTTGGTGGTGGCGAGCTTCTGCTTGATGATGTCGGCTTCGATGGTGACGCCCAGGTGATTCGCCTGGCCGGTGAGGTCCGCGGCGGTGTGCATGTCGCCCTTGTCGGTCTTGAAGGCGCTGTTGCGCAGGTAGCACCAGAGCACGGTCACGAGGCCCAGCTCATGCGCGCGGGAGAACGCAGCCGAGACTTCCTGAATCTGGCGGGTGGATTCATCGCTGCCGAAGTAGATGGTCGCGCCCACAGCGGCGGCGCCCATTTCAAACGCCTGCTCGACCTGAGCAAACATGATCTGGTCGAACTGGTTGGGATAGGTCAGGAACTCATTGTGATTGAGCTTGACCAGGAAGGGAATCTTGTGGGCATACTTGCGGCAGACGGAGCCGAGCACGCCGAGCGTGGAGGCGACGGCATTGCAGCCGCCGTCGATGGCGAGCTTGACGATGTTTTCGGGATCGAAGTAGATGGGATTGGGGGCGAAGCTGGCGCCGGCGGAGTGCTCGATGCCCTGGTCAACCGGGAGAATCGAGACGTAGCCGGTGTTCGCCAGTCGGCCGGTGCCCAGCAGCCACTGGAAATTCCGCAGCACCTGCGGGCCGCGATCGCTGGCGGCAACCACGCGGTCGACGAAGTCCGGCCCCGGCAGATGCAGGGTCTTCTTGTCGAAGCCGCGCGCCTGGTAGTTGAGCAGCGCGTCGGCGTCAGCGCCCAGCAGTTGGGCGACATTGGTTTTAGTCTTGGCCATGTTGAAGTAGCTCCTCCATGAAGTTGGGGTCAGACGATCATCATCATCGACTAAGCATATCCGAAGGTCCAGACGATCCGCGTCAGTAATTGGATATATTCGGATGTTCTTATCTATTGTCAAGTCCAGTTGGATGGCGTCATGCCGGGTGCTGCTGCATAATGCCGGCATTCCGGCTGGTCTATACGTTCAACTCGGGTGAAAAATGAATCCACCCATTCCCTGTCGTCGCCGTCGCGTGGCATCTGAGCCGGGCTACACCGTGTGGCAGCTCACGGACTGGGACGACTGCGAGTGCGTGCTGGGGTATCCGATCTTCAAGCTGTTCGCTGCGGATGGGCGGCATCTGTTTTTCGCTTCGGATCGCGGGGGCCGCTTCGACATGTATCGGCTGGACCTCGAGCGCGAGGAGGCAGTGCGGGTCAGCGGTCCCGGTGGCTTGGAGGACACGCTGGGCACGCCGATGACCGGGAAGTGGCGCGACTGCAATGTGCATCGGCAGCGCAATGAGTTTGCGGTCTGCACGGATCGCCAGCTGGTGATGGCGGATGTGCAGACGCTCGAACACCGCGTGCTGGCAGAGTGTCCCGAGCAATGGGCGAAGTTCGACGCCACGCCGCATTTCAGCCACGACGGCCGGCTGTTCGCCACGGTGTATGTGCAGCACGACGGCCGACGCGGGCTGGCGGTGGGTGAAGTGAGCGAGCGTCCCGCTGAGTTGCAAAGCGTATATCTTGCGCCGCCGGAGCATGGTTTGGGATATCTGCTGGTTTCCCCCACGCCGCGGTTGCTGTTTTCCGTCTGCACCGGCACGCGTGATCAGCAGAACGACGCGACGCTGCCGCCGGCAGTGCGGGCGCGGGCGTACATCATTGATCCGGGCACCGGCGAATGTCGGCCGCATGTCGTGGCGCCGCCCGGCTCCCGGGCGACGCATCAATACTGGGGACCCGATGGCCGCATATTTTTCCATCGCAAGACCGTGGGCAGTTGGGTGCCGACCTCCATCGACTCAGTGGACCTCGACGGCGGCGACTACCAGACGCACTACACCCGCACCGACCGCAAGCTGGGCCATTCCTGCGTCGCGCCCGATGGCTCGTGGTTGATCTGCGATGTGCAGGAGTCCAACCACAACGAGTTGATTCATGTGGACCTGAAAACCGGGCAGGACCGCATCATCTGCTGGCCCAACTCCACGGTGGCCGGGGACAATTCCCAGTCTTCACATGTGCATCCGATGGTGGACTTTCAGGGCCGACAGGTGGCGTTCCAGTCCGATGCGTCGGGACGCTGCGCGGTGTTCCTGACGGAGATGGCGTGAGCGGTGCGAGGGTGATGGAGTGCGCGTAACAGTCCCCGGGCAAAGCCCGGGGCTAACGGGTTGCGTATCCGTTAGCCCCCGGCTCGGCCGGGGGATTCTTGTTCCGCGAATACCGTAAACCCGGCGCAAAAAAACGCCGACGGCATGGCGCGCGTCGGCGTTTTGGTTTTGGGTTTGCACAAACCGGCAGCGTGAAGCGGTTCAGACCTTGATGGTCTCTTCGCCCTTCTTCCAGTTGCAGGGGCACAGGGCGTTGGTCTGCAGGGCGTCGAGCACGCGGAGGACTTCATCGACGTTGCGGCCGACGGGCAGGTCGTTGACGTTGGACCAGCGCAGCACGCCGTTGGGGTCGATCAGGAACGAGCCGCGCAGCGCCACGCCCTTCTCGGGCAGCAGCACGCCGTAGTCCATGCTGACGCGCTTGGTGATGTCCGCGAGCATCGGGTGCTTGAGTTTGCTCAGCTCGTCCTTGGCATCGCACCAGCCCTTGTGCACGAAGTGGCTGTCGGTGGAAGCGGTGATCATTTCGCAATCGCGGTCCTGGAAATCGCCCAGGGCGTCGTCGAAAGCTTTGATTTCGGTGGGGCAGACGAAGGTGAAGTCCATCGGGTAGAAGTAGAGGTACACCCACTTGCCTTTGTAGTCGGCCAGACTGATTTCGCGGAACTGGCCATCGGTGCCGTCCTTGGTGCGGTCATACGCCATCGCCTTGAACGCCGGAGCGGGGGAACCAACCTGCACTGCCATCTGTCTGTCTCCTTGAGCTGAGAAAAAGTCGCCTGCACGCGGCGGTCACATCACCGCGGAATGCCTGCTCGGCCGCACGCTGCGGACCGATGGGTCTTTGGCCCACGGGGCCAGGGAGGGGGAATGGTAGCTTAGAACGATTCTAGAGTCCACGCAGACGACCCGGAAATTTCGCCGGCGGCGGCAGGTCGGGGGCGATTCGCGTAACTGCCGATTTCCCGGTAAAATACTGGTCTTTTGCCAGCCCGGTGGACCGGGCCCCGGCGCCATGCAAGCGTCAGCGCCAGACTGGCCGGATTGTGCAGGAAATTCGCGGCAGGAGGCCGCCCGCCCCATGAGTGAAGAGCAGTCCAAACCTGAAGCGGAAGGTTTTCCCGCCGGCCGCATCGTGGACCAGGCCATCGACACCGAGTTGGCCGAGAGCTATCTCACCTATGCCATGAGCACCATCGTGGATCGGGCGTTGCCTGATGCCCGCGATGGACTCAAGCCGTCGCAACGCCGCATCCTCGTGGCGATGAACGACCTGAATCTCTCCCCCGGCCGCAAGCACACCAAGTGCGCCGGCATCGTGGGCGAGACGATGAAGAAGTACCACCCCCACGGCGACAGCGCCATCTATCCCACCCTGGTCAACATGGCGCAGGAATGGAAGATGCGCTACCTGCTGATCGACAAGCAGGGCAACTTCGGCTCCATCGACCCCGACCCCCCCGCCGCCATGCGTTACACCGAGGCGCGGCTGCACGCCCACGCCATGGAAATGCTTGAAGACCTCAAGCTCGACACCGTGGACTGGCAGCCCAACTTCGACGAAACCGTCGATGAGCCGCGCGTCCTGCCCGCCCGCCTGCCCAACCTGCTGCTCAACGGCTCGACCGGCATCGCGGTGGGTATGGCGTGCTCGATGCCCACGCACAATCTGGGTGAAATCTGCGACGCCATCATTGCCGTCATCGATCAGCCCGACCTCAATGTGCTGGAACTGATGAAACTGGTGCCGGGCCCCGACTTCCCCACCGGCGGCATCATCTGCGGGCGCGGCGGCATCGCCCAGGCGTACGCCACCGGGCGCGGCCGGATCTACGTCCGCGCCAAGGTCCATCACGAACAGACCGATTCGGGCCGCAACCTGCTGGTGGTCACCGAAATCCCCTACCAGGTCGCCAAGAACGACGGCATCGTCGCCAAGATCGTCGAACTGCGCAAGCAGGAACGGCTGACGGACATCGTCAACATCGTCGACGAAAGCTCCAACCGCGGCGGCATGCGGGTCGTGATCGAGCTCAAGCGCGGGGCTGACCCCAATGTGGTCGAAAAGCAGCTCTACACCATGACCCCGCTGCAGTCGACCTTCAGCATCATCAACATCGCCCTGGTGCGTGGTCAGCCGCGCACGCTGTCGCTCAAAGAGCTGATTCAGATTTACATCGAGCACCGGTTTGAAGTCATTCGCCGGCGCACCGCCCACCTGCTCAAGAAGGCTGCCCAGGAAGCCCATCGCATCGAGGGCTTGATCTACGCGGTCTGCGACATTGACGAAGTCATCAAGCTCATCCGCACTTCCCGCACCCGCGAGGAAGCGATCGAGCGCTTGATGGCGCGTGGCTTCCGCATTCCCGCTGGGCATCCCTACGCGCCGCAGATTCCCCCGCGCTTGCTGGCGCAGTCGGCGAGCAACGAAATTCACCTTTCGCGCGTGCAGGCGGAAGCCATCGGTCGGCTGCAACTGATCCAACTGGTCGGGCTCGAAATCGAAAAGCTCGTCAGCCACTACGCCGAGCTGCTCAAGCAGATCGAGGAATACGAAGCAATCCTCGGCGATGACGACCGGGTGTACGCGATCATCAAGGCGGACCTGATCGACCTCAAAACCCGCTTTGCCGACCCGCGCCGGACGCAGATCACCGATGAGGAAATCGGCGACTTCGACCTGGGCGCCCTGACCCCCGAACAAAACGTGGCGGTCACCATCACCCACAACGGCTACGTCAAGCGGCAGCCGGTGGATGATTACCGCACGCAGGGGCGCGGCGGGCGCGGCATCATCGGCGCGGACATCCGCGACGGCGATTTCACCGAGCACGTCTTCGTCGCCTCCACGCACGACGATCTGCTCTGCTTCACCGACACCGGACGGGTGTTCAAGCTCAAGGTGTACGAGATTCCCGAAGCTCCGCGCACCAGTCGCGGCCGGGCGATCGTCAACCTGCTGGAGCTGCGCGAAGGCGAGCGCGTCCGGCACTTCATGCCCATTGCCGACTTCGAACGCGAAGAGCTGTTCCTGGTATTCGCCAGCGCCCAGGGCCTGGTCAAGCGCACCGCGCTCAAGGAATATCGCAACGTCCACCGCTCGGGCATCATCGCCCTGGGCCTGCGCGAAGGCGACAGCCTCATCGGCGTGTCGTGGACCAGCGGCCGCGATCATCTGCTGCTGGCGACCAAGCGCGGCATGGCGATCCGCTTCCATGAAGACGACGCCCGCGCCATGGGCCGCAACGCCAGCGGCGTCAAGGGCATCAGCCTGGGCAAGGGCGATGCGGTCATCGGCCTGATGCGCTGCACCCCCGACGACGCCCGCACCATGCTCACCGTCACCACCAAGGGCTACGGCAAACGCACCCCGCTGAGCGAGTACCTCGTCCAGCAGGAAGATGGTCAGTACCGCACCCAGGGCCGCGGCGGCAAAGGCCGCATCGACATCCGCACCGGCAGCCGCAACGGCGAAGTGGTCGGCATCCTGGGCATCGAGCCCGGCGACGACCTGATCCTCGTCTCCACCGACGGCATGATCGTCCGCATCAACGCCCAGACCGTGCGCCAGACCGCGCGCGGCTCGCAGGGCGTGCGCGTCATCAACCTCAAGGAAGGCGGCGCCCTGGCGTCCGTCGCCCGGGTGGTGGAGGAAGATGACGAGGAAGGCCAGAGCGCCCCCGAGCCAGCGGACGAGGCAATCGAGGACGCGGAACTCAGCGCTGAACTGGATGAAGACGAGGATGACTTCGCCGCAGCGGATGACGACGCGTAAGCCATCACTCCTTGGAAATTGCACCACCGAGTCACAGAGCTCACCGAGTCAAGCTCACCGAGAAGAGCGAATAAATCAGGACAGATTTACTGCTCCCGACTTTGCTCCGTGTTCTCTGTGCCTCTGTGGTGAGCTTGGACGTATACCAAGCCGCGCTGGTTGAGGGTTCGACCAACGCCCCGCCTGACGTTGGAGCAGCACCATGCCGATTCAGCAATGGTCCGAAGGCATCTGGGTGGCGCGGCTATTGGATGAGCCGGTCATCAGTGAGGACCTGACCAGCTTGTTCGAGCAGTTGCGCACCGCGGCCGCCACGCCCAGCGTGGTCATCGACCTGGCGGGCACCACGCAGATCAACAGCAGCAACCTGTCGCAGCTCCTGCGCGTGCGCAAGCTGATGATCGACCGCGACAGCCGGATGCGCATCGCCGGCCCCACCAACACGGTGTGGGCGGTCTTCATGATGACCGGACTGGACAAGGTGTTTGAGTTCTCCCCGGATGTCAGCACAGCGCTGGCGGCGTTGCAACTCGGGGGGCATTGAAAGCAGGCCGCGGCGTCCGCGCCCGCCGCGGGCAGGGAAGGTTGATGCGTCCATGGGCAGGGGTCAAAGCAAGATGATGCGAGGTGGATTGCTGCTGCTGTGGTTGGGGGCAGCCTTGTGCGTCAGCGGTTGTGGTCAGCCGTATCAGCACGCGCTGCGCGGCGGGCTGGAGGATCCCCCGGATTTCTCACTCGATTTCCGCATTCATGGCCCCGCGACCGGCGCGGATCGTCGGCAGCAGGCGTCACGCTACATTCTGCTGCCGGATCGCACGCTGTACCTGGCGCTGGGCGCGGGCGCTGCGGCTCCAGGCTTGCCCGCCCATCGGTTGACGCTCACCCCCAGCCAGGTGCGCAAAGTGCTGGATGTGATTCATGAGGCGAGCCTGCACGTCGAACCCACCAGCCCGCTGGGCGCGAAACTCGGGCAGCCGGATGCGGCGGCGGTGACGTATGAGCTGGCGATCAACGCCTGGGGCCGCACGCACCGGTATCGCACGACGATGCTCGAATCGCCCCCGACCCGCAAGCTGCTGGAACTGCTGATCGCCTACACCGGCGGCAGCGTCGACCCCTGGGTGGAACAGCCATGACCCATTCCTCGTGGTGCCGCAATCTGCGTGGGCTGCTGCTGGTTCTGCCGCTGTGTCTGAGCGCCTGCGCCAGTTCGTCAGCAACAGCGGGCAAAGCGAAAGTCGACACCAACCCGCGCAACCTGACGCTGGAACTGTCCCGTTCGACCACCGACCGGCGTTACACCGCCTTCCAATTGCAAAGCGACGGCAGCTTCCTGTTCGCCGGCGGCAATGCGGCGCGCCAGGGCGTGGTGGAACCGGTGGGCCAGCTCACCAGCGCGGAGATCGAGGAACTGATCGCCCGCGCCCAGCACCATGGTTGGTTCAACGCTCCGAGCGCCCGCTGGGGCGACAAACCCACGCGCAGCGAAGACCGCCTGACCATCCGGTTGCCGGGCGCCGGTTCGGCTTCCCTGCGCGTGATCGATGGCTCGGTCGCCGGCGTGGATGAACTGCACGACCTGCTCTTCGGCTGGCAGGCGCAGCGGCGTTACCGGTTGCCGGTGCTCCAGCGCAACCTTCCCGGCGAAGCGCCCACGCCCTGATTTTCCCGTTCGCCGCCGTGGCTCCAGCCCTCCGGCCCGGGGGCAGCGCGGGTCGCCAATCCATTGCCTGCGGAAGAATCCCACACGGCAGCAATCCCTGCGGTGCTGCTGCGGAGCCTGTCACGACCCCGGCAATCGCGGTTGGGGCTCCAGTTTCAAGCTGTTCCCCGCCAGGAAGCAGGCACTTCCTGATGATCCCCGACCGCCCGGTCGGCATCGGCGGATGCAGTGCCGCATCTATCCATTTCGCATTATTTAAGACAAATCTGCCTTGACATGTAATTAGAACAATTTTAACTTGCTGCCGTCGCTGCCGGCGGTGCAGCGTTCACCATTTCAACCGCCACAGGAGAGTTCCATCATGGGTCTGATTCCGTCACGCTGGGTCTGGGTGTTGGCTTGTCTGGCGCTGGTTGCGCTGCCCCGCAGCGTCCAGGCGCAGCACGCCAGATTTGTGCTGTTTGGCGACCCCACCGAAGCCGCCAGCCAGGTTCCTGAAAACCACCGGTTCGTCCATCCGGTGACTGATCCTTACGACGCCGAGGACTCGTTCGTCACCACCGACGTGCGGGCGTGGTTCCTGCAACACAAGTTTCCCAAATCCGGCATCCTCAACGGCGGCGACGCTCAGGTCTATGCCGCCCAGATTCGGCTGGCGCTGACCAAGCAATTCAATTCGTCGCCTACAAAGACGGCTACATCGAACTGGACTCCGGGCTGATCGAAGCCGGCGGTTCGGCGGACCTGGCGGCGGGTGTCAAGTACAACTTCATTCAGGACTGGGAACACCAGTTCCATGCCGCCGCGGGCATCGGTTACGAATTCAAAGTCGGCCCCGGCCGGGTGTTGCAGAATGACGACCAATGGCGCTTCTGGCTGAGCGTCAACAAGGGCTTTGGCCCCCTGCACCTGGGCGGCAATGTCAACTTCTATGTCGTCGACTATGAGCACGACAGTCTGGGCAATGCCGATCGCATGACCTGGCATATCCACCTGGACTACTACCTCTGCAAGCACTTCAGCCCGGTGGTTGAGTTCAACGGTTACCACGTGCTGGACGAAGGTCAGGTCGTCGTGCCCTTCCAGGGCGTGGACCTGGCAAACTTCGGCGGCGGCAAGAACAATGAAGTGGTCACCGTCGGCATCGGCGGCGAGCTGCGCGTCATCGACAATCTGGCGCTGCGTCTCGCCTACGAAACCCCGCTGACCAAAGGCAATGACATGTACGGCTACCGCTGGACCGCCTCGGCCGTCCTGAGCTTCTAACCCCAGCCCCTGGAGGTTGCCCGGGCGGTGACCAAGCCTGGGGTGTTCGGCGGCTGTTGCCCTCGGGACTTAGCCCCCCCTGGGCGGTCAAGGTTTTACTCCAGGCGCCGCCTTGCAGTTGACGGTGGCGGCGCCGCGGACGTCTCCCTCATCACCCCGGACCCGGCCCACTGCCATGGGCCGGGTTCTTTTTTGCGGCTTCCCCACAGATGCAAGGGCACAAAGCACTTGCAGCCGTTCAAGGCAGCATTTAGACTGCGCCTCGGGTGATCCGCCCGCTGCACGCCGACCGCGATCGTTGTTCCCACAGGGCGGGGAGTTCGCGGTCCATGGAATGATTTTCGCGATGGTTTCGCCAGGTAATTCCCGGTGAGCGACAAAGTTGTGGCTTCCGACGACGCGGGTCGGCAAGTCACAGCGCTTTGGTTGGGAGGCTCGCTTTGCGACAACGCATTTGCACGGTCTTGATGCTGGCTTGCTTCGGTTTGGGAGTATGCGCGGCAGGGCCGGCCCTGGCGTTGGATGATGGTCCCAGCGCCGACGCCTTGTACAACCAGGGCCTGAAGCAGTATTCCGACGGCGACCTGCCGGCCGCCAAGAGCACGCTCGAGCGGGTCGATCCGCTGCAGTTGCCCAAGGAACAGCGCGTCCAGCTTTTCCAGGCTTTGCAGGACATCGAACGCCTGCTCGACGGCAGCGCCCCGCCCCAGGAACTCTACGACAAAGCGCTGCAGGCGCAGCGTGAAGGCAACTACGCCCGGGCCGCCACCTACTACCGCGCGGTGGTCAAGCACGCCCAGGCCGACGCCACGCAGCGCGCCAACGCCACCGCCCGGCTCGCGGAGATTCGCCGCAGCGCCGACGCCCAGGTGACCCAGTACCAGCAGCTCGTCGCCGACGCCACCGCCGAGATTCAGGCGGGCAAGCTTGATGATGCCGAGCGCAAGCTCATGGCGGTCAAGGAAGCCGGCGTTGATCTGGGCTGGTTCGAAAATGAACGCGTGGATCGGCAACTGGCGCTGATCAACCAGATGCGTCAGAACAGCAGCGCCCCCGGCAAAGTCGTGACCCGCAACGGCAACGCCGGCGGCGCCGACCCGCTGGCGGAAGCCAAGAAGCTCTACGTGCAGGAGAAGCTCGCCGCCGCCCGCGCCGCCGAACGGCAGGCGCAGTACCGCCTCGCCGCCGAGAGCTACCAGTCCGTGCTCAAGGTGGAACCGGACAACGCCGACGCCCAGGCGGGGCTCAAAGCCGCGCAGGCGAAGGACAACTTCGCCCTGGCGCCGCGCGGCGTGCTCGAAAGCGAAAAGGAAGCTCTGCGCCTGCGGCAGGAAGCGACCATCAGCGAGTACAACCAGCTCATCAACCGCGCCAAGTCGCTGGCGGAAGCCCGCAACTTCGCCGCCGCCCGGGAAGCGGTGTCGCAAGCCAAAATCACCCTGGACCGCAACGAACGCTATCTCGCTGCCGACCGTTACCGGCAGTTGCGCGAGGAAGCCATCCGCACCGGCGCGAGCATTGATGACGCCCAGCGTGTGGCGGAAGCCAACCAGCAGAAGGAACTGGAGCAACGGCGGATCAAGGACGCCGGGGATCGGGAAAAGACCGCCCTGGCGGAACGCGACGAGCAGGTGCAGAAGCTTATCGAGCGTGCCGTGGAGCTGCGCCGCGAGGGCAAGTTTGAAGGCGCCCTCAATCAGCTTAAACAAGCCAAATTTCTGGACCGGAACAACCCGTCGGTCAACCTCCTGATCGAAACCATCGAGGACCTCGCCAACTACGTCAAAGCCCGGGACCTGGTGCGCAAACGCGGCACGCTGATCCAGGCCCACCACATCGAGAACACCGAAGCGACCATTCCCTACAACAACCTGATAACCTTCCCCCCGGACTGGCCGGAGCTGACCGCCAAGCGGCTGGCGGGGTTGGAGGAAACGCCGGCCGCGCTGGAAGCCAACCAGCGCGTCGATCTCAAACTGCGTGACCCGATCACCGTCAACTTCGAAAACAACCGGCTGTCGGCGGTCTTCGAATTCCTCCAGACCAGCCTGGGCGTCAACTTCGATATCCGCTGGTCCATTCTGACCAACATCGGCGTCGAACGCACCATGCCAATCACCGTGCAGTTCCCCCAGGTCACCACCCACCGCCGGGTGCTTGACAAGGTGGTCGCCGAGGCCTCGGCGGTCAATGAACTCGACCCCATCGGCTGGAGCGTGTCCGACGGCATCATCGTGGTCTCCACCATCCGCGACCTCAAACGCTCCACCCGCTTCACCCGCACCTATGACATCCACGATCTGCTGGTGCAGATACCCTCCTTCGACGACGCCCCCGAGTTCGACCTGAGCAGCGCCCTGAACAGACGCGGCACCAGCGGCGGCGGCAGCGGCAGCGGCGGTGGTGGTGGACGCAGCGGCGGCAGCGGTGGCGGCAGCCTCTTTGGCGACTCCGGCGGCGGCGACAGCGATGAAGACCTCGAAGCGGACCGGCAGCAGCAGATCGACGACCTGCTCGAACTGATCCGCACCACCGTCGGCGAACGCGACGACTGGGTCGAGTTCGGCGGCGATGTCTCCTCCATCAGCGAACTCAACGGCCTGCTGATCGTCAACACCACGCCCGACTCCCACAAGCAACTCTCCGACCTGCTCACGCAGTTGCGTCAAACCCGTTCCATGCAGATCTCCGTGGAAGCCCGCTTCCTGCTGGTGGACCAGAACTTCCTCGACGAAGTGGGCATCGACATCGACCTGCAAATCGGCGACGGCGGCGCCGACGACAAAGTCGGCCCGATCAAGTTCTCCCAGGACTCCTACAGCGTCACCAATCGCCCCCTGTCCACCGGTTTGCCGGGTTCCTTTGGCTCCGCGGCCGCCAGCGCCACCGGCATCGGCAGTTTCCTGGCCGGCAGCGGCTTCGGCGCCACCAACCAGTCGCTGGGCGTCAGCTTCTATTACCTCGACGACTGGGGCGTCAATGTCCTGGTTCGCGCCACCAAGAACTCCCGCCGGGCGATCTCGCTGACCGCCCCGCGCATCACGTTCTTCAATGGCCAGCGCGCGTATGTCACCGTCGCCCGCCAGGTCGCTTTCGTCTCCGACCTGGAACCGGTGCCCAACGCCAGCGGCTTCAACCCCACCATTGACGTGGTGCAGGCCGGCGTGCTGCTGGACGTCGAAGGCACCATCAGCGCCGATCGCCGCTATGTCACCATGACCGTGCGGCCCAGCCTCTCGGCGATCGCCGAAATCCGCCGCGTCGAGTTCACCTCCGAGCAGAACGAAAACGGCACCACCACCAATAACAACAACAATAACAACGACGCCACCACCATCACCGGCGCCATCGAAGCCCCGCAACTGGAACTCACCGAAGTCCGCACCAGCGTCATCGTGCCCGACCGCGGCACGCTCATGCTCGGCGGTCAGCGGCTGGTGGGCGACATTGAAATCGAAGCCGGCGTCCCCGTGCTGTCCAAGATTCCGGTGCTCAACCGCTTCTTCACCAACCGCACCAAGGTCAAAGACGAACGCATCCTGCTGATCCTGGTCAAGCCCACGATCATCATCCAGACCGAGGAAGAAGAAAACCTCTTCCCCGGCCTGCAGGACAACCCGACGCAGTACAACATCGGGCGGCAGTTGTAATCGCCGCCTTGACGCGGGCTTTCTCGGGGCGTTGCTCCTGACGGGACGCTCCCATTGACGACGCAGCGGCTCCAGGCGTTTTCCCTCTGCCCGTGCTCGCCGAGCATTCTGCCAGCGGTTGCCGCTGGGCATATTCCAACGCCAGCTTCACCAGGGGCGGGGTTTTGCTGCGCCGCCTGGACCCCATCCCCCTTTCACCGAGGTGCTCCATGGCCGCCATCCATGAAATCGCGCCTGACCTCTTTCGCCTGTCGATCTACGTGCCGGAAATCGACATGCAGTTCAATCACTTTCTCGTGCGCGACGAGCAGCCGCTGCTTTTTCATGCCGGGCTCCAGCGCCTGTTTCCGACGCTCCGCGAAGCGGTGGCGAAACTGATCGATCCCACCACGCTGCGGCACATTGCATGGAGCCATTTTGAATCCGATGAAGTGGGAGGTCTGAACCACTGGCTTGAACTCGCACCCCATGCCCAGCCGGTCTGTTCCTTCCTGGGCAAGTTGGTGAATGTCGATGACTTCGCCCTTCGTCCTGCCCTGGGCCTGCTGCCTGATGATGTGCTGACAACGGGGCAATATCGCTTCCGCTTCTGCCATTCGCCGCACATCCCGCACGGCTGGGACGCGGGGTTGCTGTTTGAGGAAACCCGCCGGACATTGTTCTGCTCCGACCTGTTCCACCACTTCGGCGATGTCGCCCCAGTCACCTCCGGGGACCTGATCGGGCCCACCCAGAAAGCCATGCGGCAGATGCAGCAGGGTCCGCTCGCCGGCTATCTGCCCTACACCCGCCAGACCGACGGCGTGCTCCGCAACCTGGCGGAACTGGGGCCGCAAACCCTGGCGGTGATGCACGGCTCGTCGTATGTCGGCAACGCCCAGCCGCTGCTGATCGACCTGGCGCGCGTGGTGCGGGAAACCTTCGACCGCGCCTGAGCCGCTGCCGACCGCGGCAACGCCAGCACTGTGCACACCTTGACGCAGCGGAGCCGGAATGCCGTCGCCGCCAGGCCCGCATCGTCATTGAGGCGCGCCAGCGCACCTGAACGACGCCAGCGTGGGGAATCCGGAAAAACAAAAAGCCCCGCACAAGGCGAGGCTGGTGAAAGGCCGCGGTCGGATTCGAACCGACGATGGCTTACGCCAACGGATTTGCAATCCGCCCCATTAGTCCACTCTGGCACGCGGCCGGCAGCGCAGCATTCTAATGCGCCGGCTCAGGGATTGCCAGCACGCACCATCCAGGTCCAGGGCAAACGCATGTACCCCGGACCTCCTGTGCTGAACGAGCCCCGACCGTGAGGGAGGGGTTGCTTTCCTGGCGTCACCCCGCTGCGGCTGCGCCGCAACCCCGGGCTCACGCGCGGGGCGCGTACAAGACAGCAAATGCGTTTGCCCTGCAGCCAGGTCGTCGGGAGCATCGACTCCTTGTTGCCGCGCCGGCAGGAATACGGGGCTTACGACCCCGTGGGCTGATACAGGAATGCCCGGCGGAACAGGCCGCCCATGTGGTGCGGGTTGGAGAAGCGGATCGTGATGTCATTCGCGCCCTCCTTGAGTTTGCCCGTCAGGTCCACATCAAGCTGGAAGCGATAGTCGCTCAGCCACCAGATGTCGGAGAACTTGCGGTAGTGCACCAGATCGCCGTTGACGTAGATCCAGCAGGTGTTGAACATGCCGGGGAACACGACATGCACCGGCCCGGCGGTCTGGGCGGCGGTGAGGTTGAAGTTGGCTTTGTACCACAGGTAGCCGGTGAAGCTCTGGGCGTCGGGATGGCGCACGCCCTGGGCCTGGGCGTACTGGTCGCTGCGCAGCACTTCCCACTCGGTGGTGGGATAGTCCTTGCGGGTATAGAGATCGTACTTGCCCTGGTTGGCGTTCCAGTAGGTCAAATCGGCGGGAAAGCGCGCCCAGGCGCGGGGCAGGCCGGTGTCGTTGGGGTCGCGGCGGACCGCCCACTCCAGCGGAAGCAGTTGGACGAGCTTGCCCTTGTTGCCGTTCTGCAGGTCCGCCAGTTCGAGATACTGCGCCACCTCGCCGGGCATCCACGCAGCGCTGCCGCCGGGCTCGGTCGGTTCATTGAGTCCCTGATGCGGCGTGACCAGGCGCGTGCCGAGGATGGGGTTCAGATTCGCCATCGCCAGCCGATCCGCCAGCAGTTGTTTGCCGATCGCGCCCGCCTGCACATAGTCGCCATTCGTCGAGCCGGCGACGAGCATGTCGGTGTAGCCTTTGAGCACTTTCCACATCGCCTCGGCGAGGTCCATCCGCTGGACGTAGCGGTCTTCATTGACGGTGCGCTGCGACTTGGCGCGCAGCGGCGCGATCGCCTGCATGGCGGCAGCGTGATGCTTCGCCAACTCCGCCATCACCTGCGGGGTGTAGATGGCGGGGATGACGAAGTATTCGTGCTCGGTGACAATGGTTTTTTCCCACGCGGCAAAGAGCGTGTCCCAGTACTGGCCCATGGGCTGCGCCGCCGGGCCGTAGAACCTGCGGTAGAAGTCGCGCAGCAGCGCCGCGACGTCGGCGTCGGGGTTCCACATGAGCTGGCCGCGCAGGTAGAGGTTGATGAACACGGTGGCGTAGGCGCCGCGGCTTTCGGTGCCCACCCCCAGGATGCCGGCATCACGGTAATGCTTGACGTCATCGCGGAACGCCATGTGCGACGGATTGGGGATGTCGCGCCACACCAGCATGCCCTGGTCGTAGTCATAGATGGCGACCCGGCCCTGCATCACCTGCGCCCAGCGGTACATCATCGCGCCGTATTCCTGCCGCGCCGGCGACTGCGGATCAGAGATGCCGTGGTTGGGATCGATGTCGATCGGCGCCAGATACGTGACCAGCGGCGGCTGCGCGATGATGTCGCGCTGCGGGGGAATGGTGATGTTGGCGTAGGACAGGAAGCCGATTTTCGCTTTGCTGTCGGGATGCCTGGTGTGCAGGATTTTCGCGACCTGGTTGTAGAACGCCATGAAGGGATCGGTCAGCACCGGCTGCAGGAAATACTTGTCCTGCAAACCCGCCTGCAGCTCAATGTCGCCGGGGTAATCGCTGGTGTAGATGCCGTCTTCCATGCCCAGCATGACATGCTCACCCTTGGCGTAGGTTTCCTCCAACTGGGCGGCGACATGGGCGGCGGTCTTGGGATCCGACACCGGAATGTTGAACTGGGTCTTGCCCGGGGGAATCAGGTCCTGGACATACTTGCCGATGACGTGCCCGCTGGGGACGTTTTCCTTGTGCATGTAGTTGCGGAACAGGAACTCGTTGTAGCCGGTGGTGTCGCCGTTCCACGCCAGCCAGAACATGCGGATTTCAAACGGCGGGGCGTAAGCGTGATCCAGCGCCCCCACCTGCACCGTGCCGGGGTCCGGCAAGCACTCGCCCAGGTCCGTCTGCAGGAACCACCGGCAACCAAGCTGCTGGAGCAACCAGCTCGCGGCGTGGTACTGGCTTTCATCATTGGAGCCGGCGACGTAAATCCGGCTGCCCACGCGGCGCACCACGATGGCGTCGGCGCGCAGCACCGGGTTCGCCTTGGCGACCTTTTGCAGCGCGGTCCGCAAGCTTGGCTCCGTGCGCAATGCCAGTTCCCCCACCACGACCACCGGCTTAGCGCCCGCCAGCGCCTGCCCCACCGCCGGCTCGTCGCGCAGCACTTCCACCTGCGCCCCGCCGAGCAGGCCCAGGTATTTCGCCAAATCCTCCGCCGCTTTGCCTTCCCACGCCCGGCCGGCGGTTGCGTTGGCGTTGGCGTCCACCAGCACCTGCACCTGGCTTTGCCCATTGGTCAGCAGCACCAGGTCATCGGCGCGGGCAGCGCTAACGCCGGCCGCAGTGGATAGAAGCAACAGGGCGACGGCCAGACGTTCCATTGGCAGCATGGGAGTCTCCGATATCACAAGGGCATGAACCAGCCAGTAACCCTGCACACGTCGGGGTGCATGACTATATAACGTTTTTAGTCGGGATCAACCGTTTTTGTTTCGTAGCTGTTGGCGTCGGATGGAAATGAAGCACGCGACCCGTCGACTCGCGTCGACGGCTCAGAGATCGCGCATGCGCACTGGCGCCCAGCATTCCTCAGAGCCGCCGACGCCAGTCGGCGGGTAGAACCGTTGTGCTGGCGCAGCGCTACAAAGTCAACATCCCGCGCGGTGCTACTTGACCTCGGCGGCAGTGCTCAGGCGCTCTTTGGCCTGCTCATAGACCGCGCGCGGCAGCGGTCCCGCCTGGGCGGCCTTGAGGTTTTCCTCCAGGTGCCGCGGGTTCTTGGTGCCCACGATGGTGGTGTGCATGTGCGGATGGCTGATGGTGAAACGCAGCATGAAGCTGGTGCGCGTTTCGCCCGGCGCCAGCAGTTCATCGAGCTTGGCGCGGTCCCACAGTTCCCAGCGCTGCGCGCCGCCGAGCCCTGCGCCCGGCTCACCCCGCGCCACCCCGCCGCGCACGATCACGCCCGCCCCGCTCTTCCCAGCAGCGGTGATCGCCTCCTCGTGCTGGCGCTCCAGCGCGGAGTAGGGAATCTGAAAGCTGGCGAAAACGCCCCACTGAATGAACGTGTCGATATGCGGTCTGGTCGAGCTGATGGCGATGTGCCGGACCTTGCCCGCCGCCTTGATCTCCTCCATCACCTTGAGCAACCCGCCCTGTTCCACATCGGCAGGCGTCGGGTTATGCAGTTGCCAGAGGTCGATGTAGTCGGTGCGCATGCGGGTGAGGCTGTCGTCGATGTTTTTGCGCAGGTTGTCAGCGGTCCAGACATGCGGCGTGTCGTCGTGATCGCCCTTGTCGACCCAGGTGCAGCCGCACTTGGTGGCGAGGATGTATTCGCTGCGGCGGTGGCTGAGGTATTTGCCGATGTACTGCTCGCTTAAGCCGTAGTCCCAGGCGGTGTCGATGAAGTTGATGCCGCCGTCGAGGACAGCATGAAGGATGCGCTGGGCTTCATCATCGGTGATCGGCCGCCCGTTCCAGATGCGTGGGCCGCGCACTTCCATCGCGCCATGTCCGAGCACGGTGACCGCCAGACCGGTGCGGCCGAGGATGCGTTTTTCCATGGGAATCTCCTGCGTGGGGAATGCTGAATTGACGAATCACGCCGACTGCGGATGATCCGTCCTGACCATCTCCAGCGCGGCACTGGCGGCATTGTCGCGCACCTGCTGCGCGCTGCGGCAGCCGGGGATCACGCATGTCACCGCGGGATGCTGCAGGCACCACGCCAGCGCCCAGCGCGCCATGGGCACCCCGGCGGGCACTTCGGTTTTCGCCAGCCGGGCGACTTCTTCGAGCTTGCGCCGGCGTTCTTCCTCCTTGTGCCACGCTCCACGCACATCGCTGGCGGGGAACTTGGCGTCCGGGGCGTACTTGCCGCTGAGGTAACCGCTCGCCAGCGGCACCCGCGCCAGCACACCGAGATTCAGCCGCTGACACGCGGGCAGCACGCGCTGCTCGGGGGTGCGGTCGAGTCGGTTGTAGACCACTTGAATCGCCTGAGCGTTGACGGCCGGCGCCTGCTCGGTCTGATGCAGGTTGTCATTGCTGCCGATGCTGATGCCCAGATGGCGGATTTTGCCGGCTTTTACTTGTTTGGCGAGCATCTCCCACATGCCGGCGGCGGCAAACTCCTGATCGTTGCCGGAGTGGAACTGGTAGAGGTCGATGTAGTCGGTGCGCAGCGCCTGGAGCGAGCCTTCCAACTGACGCTGCACGTGAGCAGCGGTGAACTGCATGTCGCGTTTGAAAGGCTCGTGGAAGTGGTGGCCGAACTTGGTGGCGACAACCCACTGCGCGCGGTCGCGGGCGATGGCGCCGCCGACGAGGGATTCGGACAGGTGATCGCCATAGCACTCGGCGGTGTCGATGAGGTTCAGTCCTTCCGCGCGGGCGGCATCGAAGATGGCGTCGGCGTCGGCCTGGGTGAAGGTCTGCCCCCACTCGCCGCCGAATTGCCAGGTGCCCACGCCGACCACGGAAACTTTCAGGCCCGTGGCGCCCAGGATGCGGTACTTCATGTGCTTCTCCTGCGGGATAACTCGGGTTCGGGAGGCGCGGCTACTGGCCCGGTCCACGCTCCTCGCGGCTCATGGTGATGAGCATGGTGTTGAGCGCGGGCGTGACGCCCAGTTGCCGCAGCATGTTGGTCGCCTGCGCGGTGGTGTACTGGGCATGCAGCGCCACATGCAGCAGCGCGTCGCCGATGGGCGTGGAAAAGCTGAGCCTGGTGACGGAGTTGGTGCGCTGCACCAGGCGGGTCAGGTCGGCTTCCGTCAGCGTGTCCAGCAACTGCTTCCACTTGGCATCAGCAATCTGCCAGGCGGCTTCGAGGTCTTCGAGGCGCTCAAAGCGAATGTCAAACGGCGAAGTCGCGTGGGGATTGCCCGTGAGCGTTTCGATCCACACATAATCCGCGGCATACAGATGCACAACGGTGTTCCACAGGCTGCCCATGCCAATGGCGAACTCCTGCTTCTGCTGCTCCGGGGTCAACGCTTTGACGGCTTCGAGCAGCCGCAGGTACGCCCAGCGTTCGTGCTGGCGCAGACGGCGCACAAGGTCGATGGCGTTCATGATCTGACTCCTTCACTGCGGCGTTGTCTCCGCCGCCGCAGACCGGCAACGTAGAATACCACCAGATGGAGGCGCAGCCATGTCAGTCCTCTCGGCGGCATTCACGCTGTTCCTGGTGCTCGACCCGGTGGGCAATATCCCGGTGTGGACCGTGCTGCTCAAGGAAGCGCCACCCGAGCGCCGCCGGTGGATTATTTTTCGTGAATGCCTGATCGCCCTGGCGGTGCTGCTGGCGGCGTTGTTCGGCGGGCCGGGCCTGCTGCGCCTGCTGGGTGTCGCCCCGTCGGCACTGCCACTGGCGGGTGGCGTGGTGATTTTCCTGATCGCGCTGCGCATGATCTTCCCGCAGCGCGGCGGGATCTTCGGCGATGAACAGCTGCGCGGCGAACCGTTCATCGTCCCCCTGGCGATCCCCCTGCTGGCGGGCCCCAGCGCGGTGGCGACCCTCATGCTGCTGGGCGGCACACTCGGTTCCTATCTGCCCCTGCTGCAGGCGATCGCCCTGGCGTGGGGCGCCAGCCTCCTGATTCTGCTCAGCGCGCCGGTGGTTGAACGGCTATTGGGCGAACGCGGCATCATCGCCGCCGAGCGCCTCATGGGCATGCTGCTGACCATCATTGCGGTGCATCTGATGATGACCGGACTGGAGGGGTATCTCAATCACACGCCATGAGTGCGGATGCACGGGGAACGGCGGGTCCCCGGGCAGATCCCGGGGCTAATGGGTAGCGCAATTGCCGCGCCCGTTAGCCCCCGGCTCCGCCGGGGGATTCTTCCGCACGTTTCACTTCGCCTCCGGCTTGACCAGCTTGGGAAACAGCTTGCACACCTTGGCGACCTTGGGCAGCGCGTTGTAGGCGACATACGGCTGATTGGGATGCCGGCGCACATAATCCTGGTGATACTCCTCCGCGGAATAAAACTTCGTGAGCGGCTCGAGCGTGGTGACGATCGTTTGCCCAAACGCTTTGGCGGCATTGAGCTGATCGATGTACGCCTGCGCCACTTCGCGCTCCTGAGCGCTGTGATAGAACACCGCCGAGCGATATTGCCGGCCGTGGTCGGGGCCCTGGCGATTCAGTTGCGTGGGATCATGCAAGGCGAAAAACACCTGCAGCAGTTGGCCGAAGGTGATGCGGCGCGGGTCATAGGTGATCTCGATGGCTTCGGCGTGATCGGTCTGGCCGGAGCACACGGCATCATAGTTGGCGGTGTCGGCTTTGCCGCCCGCGTAGCCGCTGACCACGGCACTGACGCCTTGCAGTTGTTCAAACACCGCTTCGGTGCACCAGAAGCATCCGCCGGCGAACACCGCGCGAGCTTCGGCGGCGTCCCCGGCGGGCAGGTCGCGGGCGGGGGCGGGCAATGGACCCCCGGGGGCGGCATGGGCGTCGCCGGGACGATCGCAGGCGATGGCGGCTAGGCTGAACATGAGCAGGCATCCTGTCTGGGTGATGAGATTCATGGGCGATTCGCTTATGACCACAGGAAAACATAGGCAACCAGATCAACGGCGTCCTGCCGGGGATTATTCCATTTTGATAAATCCACGGCGCGGACTTGCCGGCGACGGACGACTATGATGGGTTTCCCGGCTGCTTTAGCCCAGGAGTTGCAATCATGCCCGGCGGCAGAAATGTGCTCGGTGGCAAGCTCGAAACGTGTTCCCTCAACCCCATGACCGGCTTCTTTCGCAACGGCTGCTGCGAAACCGGGCCGGGCGATCTGGGCGTGCATGTGGTCTGCACCCAGGTGACCGCCGAGTTCCTCACCTTCAGCAAGGAGCGCGGCAACGACCTGTCCACGCCGGCGCCGGAGTATGGTTTTCCCGGGCTGACTCCCGGCGACCGCTGGTGCCTGTGTGCCGCGCGCTGGAAGGAAGCGCTCGATGCGGGCGTGGCGCCGCCGGTGGTGCTGCGCGCGACCCACATGGCGGTGCTCGAGTTCGTCGATCTGGATGATCTCAAAGCCCATGCGGTGGACGCCCAGAGCCCTGAGCAACGCTGACGCTGCAATCCGGGCAACATCGCGCCAGCTACGCGCCGGAAGCGCCAGCGACGAGCCGGAAGCGTCAGCGACGGGCAGGGCGCATGGCGACCCAATGGTTTTCCTGTTGACCTGGCGCCCCCGGTGTATGGTGACGCTCCCCGTCGCTCACGCTTCCGGCTCGTTCATCCCTTGCCACGTGCTCAGCCCCTCAAACCCGCATCGCCCGCTACAATGCCCGGCTTATCCGGTCGGGCGGAAGGCTGGCCGCCGGGCGACGGGATTGTTGCATCGCATCCTTCAGGAGCTGCCCCTGCCATGTCGGCCGAATCTGCCCCCAATTCCACCCCCGCCCCAGCGCGGGATTTCATCCGTCAGATCGTCGCCGACGATCTCGCCAGCGGCGCCGTCGGCGGTCGCGTCATCACCCGCTTCCCGCCCGAACCCAACGGCTATCTCCACATCGGCCACGCCAAAAGCATCTGCCTGAACTTCGGCATTCCCCTGCAGTTCAAAGAGCAGGCATCGGCCGCAGCCCGCTGCCACCTGCGCCTCGACGACACCAATCCCACCAAGGAAGAGCAGGAATACATCGACGCCATCAAGCGCGACGTGCGCTGGCTCGGGTTCGACTGGCAAGGCCACGAGTACTATGCCTCCGACTACTTCCAGCAGCTTTACGACTGGGCGGTGCTGCTGATCAAGGCGGAAAAAGCCTACGTCTGCGATCTCACCGGCGACCAGGTGCGCGAGCATCGCGGCACCCTCACCGCCCCCGGAACCGAAAGCCCTTTCCGTAAGCGTTCGGTGGCGGAAAACCTCGACCTGTTCACCCGCATGAAGAACGGCGAGTTCCCCGATGGCACGCGCACGCTGCGGGCGAAGATCGACATGGCGTCGCCCAACCTGAACCTGCGCGACCCGGTGCTCTACCGCATCCTCCACGCCAGCCATCCCCGCACCGGCGCCGCGTGGTGCATCTATCCCATGTACGACTGGGCGCATGGCCAGAGCGACTGGATCGAAGGCATCACCCACAGCATCTGCACTCTGGAGTTTGAAGCCCACCGCCCGCTGTACGAATGGTTCATCAACACCCTGCGCAGCCTCGGCGCCGATCCCCACGCCGGCGCCGGCCCGGTCAACCCGCCCCGGCAGTTCGAGTTCGCGCGACTCAACATGACCTACACCGTCATGAGCAAGCGCAAGCTGCTGCATCTGGTCAAGGAAAAGCTCGTCCGCGGCTGGGATGACCCGCGCATGCCCACCATCGGCGGCATGCGGCGGCGCGGCTACACCCCGCAGGCGCTGCGCAGCTTCTGCGAAACCATCGGCGTCGCCCGCCGCGAAAACACCATCGAAGTCGAACTGCTCGAACACTGCGTGCGCGAGGACCTCAACCGCCGCGCCCCGCGCGTGATGGCGGTGCTTGATCCCCTGAAGGTGGTGCTGACCAACTATCCCGCCGGTCAGAGTGAAATGCTCGACGCAGTGAACAATCCCGAAGACCCCGCAGCCGGCACGCGCCCGGTGCCTTTCAGCGGCGAGCTGTACATCGAGCGCGAGGACTTCATGGAAGACCCGCCCAAGAAGTTCTTCCGCCTCGCCCCCGGCCGGGAAGTCCGGCTGCGCTATGGCTACTTCATCCGCTGCGAAAAAGCCGTCAAGGACGCGGCGGGCAATATCACCGAACTGCACTGCACCTACGACCCCGAAACCCGCGGCGGCAACGCGCCCGATGGCCGCAAGGTCAAAGCCACCATCCACTGGGTCAGCGCTCAGCACGCGCTCGATGCCGAGGTGCGCCAGTACGATCGTCTGTTCACCCAGCAGGATCCCGAGGATGTGCCCGAAGGCGCCAACTGGCTCGACGGCATGAATCAGCAGTCGCTGCAGGTCATCCCGGCCGCGAAGGTGGAGCCGAGCCTCGCCAGTGCGAAGGTTGAAGACATCTTCCAGTTCGAGCGCCTTGGCTACTTCTGCGTTGACCCCGACACCCAGCCGGGCACGAAGTTAGTTTTTAACCGCACCGTGACGCTCAAGGACACCTGGGCGAAGGTGCAGCAGCGCGGTGATTCCGGGGGCGACGCCGGGGGCAATTCCGGGGGCGGGGGCAAATCCGGGGGTGGGGCCAAGGCGTGAGCAGTGCTGTTGAAACGCAACCGTTCGCAGCCGTGATGTTCGATCTGGACGGCACGCTCGCCGACACGCTGGCGGACATCGCCGCGGCGGGCAACCACGCGATGGAGGCGGTGGGTCGTCCTGCGCGGGCACTGCTGGACTATCGCTACCTCGCCGGGCAGGGCCTGGAATACCTGATCGAACACGCAGCCCAGCCGCCGCTGAGTGCTGCGGAAGTGGCGCAGGGCAAGGCGGCTTTCCGTGCGTACTACGCGGAGCACAGTCTGGACCAGACGCGCCCGTATGCGGGGGTGCCGGAGTTGCTTGATGCGCTCGTGGCTACGGGCGTGCCCATGGCGGTGCTGAGCAACAAGCCCCACCCGGCAACCGTGCAGGTGATCGAACTGTTGTATCACCGCTGGCCGTGGGCGGCAGTGCGCGGTCATCAGGAAGGCGTGCCGCTCAAGCCGGACCCCACCAGCGCGCTGCAGGTGGCAGCGGAAATCGGCATCGAGCCGGCGCGGTGGGCGTACGTCGGCGACACCAAGGTGGACATGGCGACCGCGGTGGGCGCGGGGTTCTTCCCCATCGGCGTCACCTGGGGCTTCCGCGACGAACCGGAGCTGCGCGACAGCGGCGCCCGGCACATCGCCCATCACGCCTGCGAACTCATGCAGTGGCTCCTGCCGCGCTGTCGGGGGAAGTAATTATTTGCGCTCGCACAACGCTGAACCGGGGGCAGACTTCCTGTAGGTCCGGGCTGGCCCGGACACGATCTACCACGCAGCGCCATTCCCTGTCCGGGCCAGCCCTCACTCTTACCCACATCTTTTTATGGTGCTTCACCAGCCCTGTCGATTCACTTGTTGGGCCACCTTCGAGAGCCATCAGGGCGGCCTGCTGATTTCTGCAAGGTCCGGGCAGTTGTAGTTTGCCTATTCTCAAGCCCCCGTTTACGTAGTGCAATCCTTGTTTTTACCGTGAAAACGAGGGTTTGGGGACTTGTGGGTAAGAGTGAGGGCCAGCCCGGACCTACAAATGCTTGGCCATCGCAGCCCCAAATGAAAACCACCTTGCTCATGATGAACAAGGTGGGTTGGATTGCTGACCTGGTTGCTGCTCAAGTGTGGCTTACAGCTTCACCGTCTTGCCGGTGCGGGCGCTCTTGACTTCCGCTTCCACGATCTTCACCGAGTTGGCGGCATCCTGCAGCGTCACCACGCTGGGCTTGCTCTTCTTTGCGATGCAGTCGAGGAAGTACTTGATTTCCAGCTCATAGCCCATCTTGGGCGCCAGCTTGACCGGCTTGCACGCGCCCTTGCGCGCCAGCAACAGCGGGTCCGGCGCGCCGATGTCGAAGATCGCCGTGGCGTCCTCGAAGTTCACCGTGTAGCGCATGGAGAAGCCGAAGCCCGGGCTCATCGCCCAGCCGCCCTCGGCGACCACCATGGGCACGTGGTCGTACTCGTAGGTGGTGACGAGGTGGTCGATCTCGCTGGTGATCCGGCTGTAACCAACGCTGCTGACGCTGCGCGGCATGCCGAACAGGTACTGCACGAAATCGGTGTCGTGAATGTGCAGGTCCAGGGCCGCCCCGCCGCAGGCTTCGCCGTTGGAATAGAACGGGCCGCCGGGGTGGTTCGCCACGCGGCGGAAGTGGGCGGCAAGCACCTTGCCGTAGGTCTGCTTTTCCACGGCGGTCTTGAGCCAGTCCCAACCGGGCCAGAAGCGCATGCACATGGCGATCATGCACAAACCTTTGGCTTTCTTCGCGGCCTCCACCAGTTTGGCGGCTTCCTTGCTCGTGCGCGCCGCCGGCTTCTCCAGCAGCACATGCTTGCCCGCCTTGAGCGCCGCCACGGCATAATCCACATGCATCGGCGTCGGCAGACAGATGTCCACCAACTCGATGTCCGGGTCCGCGATCAGGTCCATGCCTTCGTCGTACTTGCGCAGCTTGGGATTGCTCAGATCAAAGCCGCCCTGGGCCTGACCCTTCACGTTGCCCGCCGCCTTCTGCGTGCCCGCCAGTCGCTGCGGGTTGGCGTCGCTGACGGCGACCACCTTCGCACCCTTGAGCTTGGCGTACACGTCCAGATGGGTTCCGCCCATCATGCCCAGTCCGATCACGCCGACCTTGGTCATGTTCATCACTCCTGAGAATGTTGCGTTGGCGATGGTTCGCCCGTTTGAATTTCTGCTCGAAAACTGACCGCCTGGAATCCTGAGCTTTGGGGGGAATGCCCAACTGCACTGGCTTCAGGCGGTTCACTTAGCCCTCGGCGACTCGCCGGGGGCGAAATGGGCATGATCATGCCGTCGTACGATCATGGTGTTCGGCTCGTCACCCGCTTCACAGCTTCATCAGCACATCCATCTCCGCGCTGGTGCGCGCCAGCAGGCAGGGATCCCACGGCAGCATCTCGGCGACCAGCGTCTTGTCGTAGCCGATCTTCCGCAGCGCCGCCAGTGTTTCCTTCCACGGCACCTGGCCCTGGCCCAGCGCACAGAACATGTACCCGCCGGTCCAGTTGAAGTTTTCCGTGTAGTCCTTGATGTGCACCCGCTTGATGCGCGCACCGAGCAGTTCGATCCAGTGCGGCGGGTACTGGTGATAGCCCAGCCCGTTGCCTACGTCGAAGTACACGCCCAGCTTGCTGGACTTGAAGCTGTCGATGAAGTCACGCAGTTCCAGCGGCGAGTAGAACATGCCGTTCCACACGTTCTCCAGGCACAGCTCGACGTTGACCTTCTCGGCGGTGTCGAGCAGGCGTTTGACGGCTTCCCGGCAGCGTTCGATGGCGTGGTCATACCGCACGATGTCCGGGGAGATCGGGCTGCGCACCACGCCGGGCACCATCAGCATCGACTGGGCGCCCAGCCAGCCGGCGCGCTCCAGCGCGGCCGCGTGCAGCTTGATCGCCTTGGCGCGGGTCGCTTTGTCGTTGCTGGTGGGATTGACCGCCCAGGTCAACCCGGCGGCCACGGTCTGCACCTGCACGCCCGAAGCTTCGATGGTCTTGCGCAGCTTGAGGCAATCGGTCTTGGACGTGCCGGTGTGCAGCGCGCCGCCGAGCCCGACCGCCAGCTCCACGCCGGCGAATCCCGCGGCTTTGGCTTCCGCCAAGGCGTCGGCGATGGGGTGCGTCCCCGCCAGGCCGTGCTGAAAACACCAGTAGCTGATGGCTTTGATCATGATGTGGTAGACCCCTTGATGGCGGTGAAACAGCCGCCAGTGTAACTTCGCCCGCACCGAGCGGCGAATAGGTTGGCGAATGCGGATAGTACCAGCCGATACAATATTGTGGCCGGCGTTTTGGACGTCGGAGCATATGTGGATCGGGTCACGGTTGGATCAACGCAGGAGCCTGGACATGCAGCCCGCCGCCGGAAGTAAATGGAAGCTGGCGCTGGCGGTCGTCGCGGCCGTGATGGTGCTGGTGGTGATCTTTCAGAACACCCAGGCCGTGGAGACCAGGTTTCTGTTTCTGACGGTCACCATGCCCCGCGCCCTGCTGCTCTTTCTGGCGACCGGGGTGGGCTTTGTGCTGGGGCTGCTGGTGGCGGGCAGGCTAATGAACAAGCCGCCTCGGCCCTGACCCGGCCCGGTCTATGGGCGCGCGGTCGGCAAAGGCGGCTAACAGGATTGGGTTGTTCAGCGCGACCTACACCGGCCGCGCCACCAAAGCCGGCGCGACCTCCCGACCCAGCGACCGAACCTGAAACACCGTGATGTTCAGCAGCGCCCGTTGCGCCGGCGTAAGCTGCCGCAGCAGCGAGTCTACGCTTGAGCTGGCGGCGAGTCGTCCGAGCTGCATGGGGGAAGTGTGCTGCATCATGGGTCAGGCTCCGCGGCCGGCGGTTGTGTCCGTCCGACATTGAAAAACGTACGATTCAACCGAGGGCGGCGGCGAATAATTCCTCTGAAAAAATCCTCGGCTCAACCGTCCGTATAATTCAGCACTTTGTCGTTTGTTGTTCAGGAATTGACCATGATCCGCCGTGCCCATGTTGCCGATGTCCCCGCCCTGGGGCGGATCATCAACGACTGCGCCGAATACGGCCTGATGCTCCACCGCTCGCTCGAGTTCCTCTACGAGCACACCCGTGATTTCGTCGTCGCCGTCGAAACCATCGATGGCGAGCAGAAAGTCGTGGGCGTCTGCGGCCTGGCGATCATCTGGGGCAATCTCGCCGAGGTGTACTCGCTGGCGGTCGCCCCCAGCATGCGCGGACGCGGGCTGGGCCGGCAGCTCGTCGAAGCCGTGGTCGCCGAGGGCCGCAACCTGGGCTTGGCGCGGCTGATGACCCTGACCTACGAACGGGTGTTTTTTGAAAAGCTGGGCTTTGTCGTGCTCGATCGGCAGGCGTTGCCGATGAAGGTCTGGAGCGAATGCGCCCGCTGCCCCAAAAATCATGCGTGCGATGAGATCGCCATGGTGCGCGATCTGGATGTGCCCAAGGTGGACATGCCCCGACCCGAGCCGGTCACCCCCGCCAGCGTGGAAGTGCCGGTGCTCCTGAGCGTGCGCGGCTCGGCGCGACCAACTGCCTCGTGACTGACTCCGCTGCCAATCCCGCTGCCCGTCACTGGCTGCATCGCCTGCTGACCTCATCCTGCGCCCAGCAATTGACCGCTGGACTCACCACCGGCGAGCGTCCCGCCGTCGCCGCCATCGGCAGTCAGGGCAGCAGCACCACGTTGCTTGCCGGGGTGATCGCCCAGCGGCTGGCGCGGCCGGTGCTGCTGGTCGTGCCGCATCTGGATGATGCCGATGAAGCGGTGGACGACCTGGCGCTGTTCGAACAGGCTGGCGTCACCCTTCCCGCGCGGCGCTTTGGCGCGCTGGAAGTGCTGCCCGGCGAATCCTCGGTCAGCCTCGACCTGCTGGCGGAACGTCTGGCGACCGTGCGCCGGCTGGCGGGTGAAGTAGGCAAAGCACCGACCGCGCAGGTGCTTGTTGCTCCCGTGCAGGCACTCATGCAGGCAGTCCCGCAGCCTGATGCGCTGGGCGACTGGTGCCTGGAGCTGCGCGTCGGCGGGCGCCTGAGCCCCGCCGCCTTGCTCGACTGGCTCGCCAGCGCCGGCTACGAGCGCGTTGACGCCATCGAAACTCCCGGCCAGTTTGCCGTGCGCGGCGGCATCGTCGACCTCTACCCCCCCGCCACCGTCGTCGCCCCCTCCGACTCGGGCAACCCCAGCGATGAACCCGCCACCCTCGCCACCGGCCCGGTGCGCGTCGACTTCTTTGGCGATGAGATCGACACCCTCTGCCGCGTCGATCCCGACACGCTCGGCTCCGGCGACCGCCTCCAACAAGTCCAACTGCTGGGCGCGCGCTTCGATCAACTGCAACGCGATGACCGCACCACCGCGCTGTGGACGCTCCTGCACCCGCAGACCATCGTCATCCTGCATGAAACCATGGAACTGGCGGAACAGGCGCGCGGCTACTACGAACGGCTGAGCAACCCCGTCGGCATCTATGCCCCCGCCACCGTTTTCGCAGCCCTGACCAAACGCCCCCACGCGGAGTTCAATCAGTACAGCCGTTCCACCAACGCCAAGGCCGCGACCGTGCGCATCCCCGTGCGTCCCTTGCCCAGCTATGACGAGAATGCCGCCAAGGCCGTCGCCGAGCTGGGCGCGCAAACCACCGACGAAAACTACCGTCCCGTGGTGGTGCTGTGCCCCCAGCCGGCGGAGCGCGAGCGCCTGCTCGAACTGCTCGGCCAGCACGCCCCGGCGGCGCGTGCTGACATCGTGCTGGAAGTCGGCTATCTGCACCGCGGCTTCGTGTGGGAAGCCGAGCAAGTCACGAGCCCCGCGCGTCAGCAAGGGGTGGCGGCGCAGCCGCCGCTTGACCACCCGCCAGCCCAGACCCCACCCTCACGGTCGGGGCTCGTCCAGATTCATCCTGCCGGCGATCTGCTGGTGCTGCCGCATCAGGAACTGTTCCATCGCTTCCAGGCGCGGCGGCGCATTCGCAAGCTGGGCGCGCTGGGTCAGAGCGCCGAGATGGCGCGCGTCGCCGATGCGTTTCTGGACCTGAACGTCGGCGACCATGTGGTGCACAGCGACCATGGCATCGCCCGCTTCGTCGGCCTGCGGCCGATGAAGGGCAAAGGCGCCGACAGCAGCAGCGAGGAATACCTCACCCTCGAGTTTGCCGGGCGGGCGACACTGCATGTGCCGGTCAGTCAGATTGACCTGGTGCAGAAATACGTCGGCGGCTTTCAGGGCGTGCCCCCGCTGAGCACGCTGGGCGGGCGACGGTGGGCCAAACAGAAGGAACAGGTTGCCGAGGCGGTCAAGGACCTCGCCGCCGAACTGCTGCGGATTCAAGCCGCCCGCGCGTCGATGCCGGGCATTCGCTATCCCGAGGACACGCCCTGGCAGCATGAGTTTGAAGCCGAGTTTCCCTATGAGGAAACCGAAGACCAGTTGGCGGCCATCACTGCGATGAAGCGCGACATGGCGCGCGATCAGCCGATGGATCGGCTGATCTGCGGCGATGTGGGTTTCGGCAAAACCGAAGTCGCCATTCGCGGCGCGTTCAAAGCCGTCGAGGCCGGCAAACAGGTGGCGGTGCTCGTGCCCACCACGGTGCTGGCGGAACAGCACGAGCGCACCTTCCGCGACCGCATGGCGGAGTACCCGTTCCGCGTGGAATCGCTCAGCCGGTTCAAGACCGCCGGCGAGCAGCGCAAAGTGCTGGAGGCCGTCGCCGCCGGGCAGGTGGACATCATCATCGGCACGCATCGCCTGCTCAGCGCGGATGTGCGCTTTGCCGACCTGGGCATGGTCATCATCGACGAGGAACAGCGCTTCGGCGTCGAGCACAAGAACAAGCTGCTGCAATTCCGTCTGACCGCCGACGTGATGACCCTCTCGGCGACGCCCATCCCGCGCACGCTGCATATGGCGATGCTCGGCCTGCGCGACATCAGCTCGCTGACCATCGCCCCCATGGACCGCCGGGCGATCGTCACCGAGGTGATCCCGTACAACCGCAAGCGCGTGCAGCAGGCGATTGTGCGTGAGCTGAATCGTGAAGGCCAGGTGTATTTCGTGCACAACCGGGTGCACAACATCCAGTCGGTCGCCGACGAATTGCAGACGCTCGCGCCCAGCGCCAAGATCATCATCGGGCACGGGCAGATGGCGCCGCGCGACCTGGAAAAGGTCATGCTGCGCTTCATTCGGCGGCAGGCGGACATTCTTGTCTGCACCACCATCATTGAATCCGGCATCGACATCCCCACCGCCAACACCATGTTCATCAACGAGGCGGACCACTTCGGCCTCGCCGAGCTGCATCAGTTGCGCGGGCGCGTCGGCCGGTACAAGCATCGCGCCTACTGCTACCTGCTGCTGCCCGAAAAACGCACCATCACGGACAAGGCGCTCCAGCGGCTGCGCGCCATCGAGCAGTACGCCATGCTGGGGGCGGGGTTCAAGATCGCCATGCGCGATCTGGAAATCCGTGGCGCGGGCAACCTGCTGGGCGCCGAGCAGTCTGGGCACATCGCGGCCGTGGGTTATGAGATGTACTGCCAGTTGCTCGAACAGGCGACCAAGAAGCTGCGGCATGAGCCGATCATCGAAGCGGCGCGCACGCATCTGGAATTGCCGCTGACCGGCTCATTGCCCAAGGCGTACATCGCGTCGGACAAATTCCGCATGGAAGCGTACCGCCGGCTCAGCCGCGCGGAGAGTCTCGAACAGCTCGATGCCGTCGCCCGGGATCTGCGCGATGCCTACGGCCCACCCCCCGCCGGGGCGCAGAGCTTCCTGGACCTCGCGGAGCTGCGCATCGCCTGCACGCTGCTGGAAATCGAGAAGCTCAAGCTCGAAGGCCCGGACCTGATTTTCACCACCCAGGCCTTCACCCGCCTGGAACCGCTGTTTGTCGGCGCGCCGGGGCGGGTGAGTCTGATCGACGAGCGCACGGTGTACTACCGCCCGCCGGCGAATTACCTCACCCCGGCTTCCACGCTGCTGGCGGTGCTGCGGAAATTGCTGGTCCGGCCGCTGCGGCCGGGGAACATAGCAAAGGGATAAGAACAGTATTTTACCGAAATAATGTACTTATCCCCTTTTTTATCCCGCTGCTGTGTTACCATGCCGCGCTGCGCCATGGCTAAAAAGGAACCACAACACGCCAACTTCAGCCCCCGCATTGTCAATCGCAAGGCGCGGCATGATTACCACGTCCTGGATTCCATGGAGGTCGGCATCGCCCTGCAAGGCAGCGAAGTCAAAGCCGTCCGCCACAGCCTGGTCACCCTGACCGAAGGCTTCGCCCGCATTGAACCGGGCACCCTCGAACTGACGCTGCACAATGTGGAGATCGGCCAGTACGCGCAGGCGACCGGCAAGAACGGCCACGAACCGCGCCGCGCCCGCAAGTTGCTCGCCCATCGCCGGCAGATTCGCAAGCTCGCCGAGGACACCACCAGCCCCGGCCGAACGCTGGTGCCGCTGACCATGTACTTCGTGCGCGGCATGGTGAAAATCGAACTGGGCGTCTGCCAGGGCCGCCGACAATTCGACAAACGCGAAACGCTCAAAGAACGCGACAGCGACCGCGACCTGCGCAACCGCCTGACCCGCAAAAAGCTTTGATCGCCCCCCCGCCGCCCAAGCCGCGGATGAGCGCAGCGAATCCGGGGATCAACGCACCCCGCATCTCAAGTCAAGCATGCACCACTGAGCCACAGAGAACACAGAGATCAATTGCCACAGAGAAGTGCGTGCTGCCTTCTCCGCGCCTCTGTGCTCTCGGTGAGAGCCGGTTTTAATGCTTATGCAGACTCGCGTCGACCTCATGCTTGCTGGCGATCGGCGCCAGGGGCGTGGTGACGTTGGGGCAATGGCCATTGAGGTACGGCGCGCTGCTGACGGGGACCGCCCACTTGACCGCGTTGGCGATCACGCGCTGCACGTTGGCGTCGTAGTAGATGGGGAAGGTTTCGTGGCCGGGGCGGAAGTAGAACACCTTGCCTTTGCCGCGGGTCCAAGTGCAGCCGGAGCGGAAGACCTCGCCGCCCTCGAACCAACTGATGAAGACCAGTTCGTCGGGCGTGGGGATGTCGAACAGTTCGCCGTACATCTCGGTGTGCTTGAGTTCGAAGTACTGGTCGGTCAGGCCGTCGGCGATCGGGTGGGCGGGATTGACGCACCAGAGCAGTTCGCGTTCGGCAGCTTCGCGCCAGCGCAGCGAACATGTGGTGCCCATGAGCTTGCGGAAAATCTTGGAGAAGTGCCCCGAGTGCAGCACGATCAGGCCCATGCCCGCCAGCACGCGCTTGTGGACCTTCTCGACGATTTCATCGCTGACCTTGGCGTGGGCACAGTGACCCCACCAGGTCATCACATCGGTGCTGGCGAGCACTTCGTCGGTCAGGCCATGCTCCGGTTCCTCGAGCGTGGCGGTGCGCACTTCCACCTGCGCGCCCAGCAGTCTGGTCAGTCCTTCTTTGATGGTGACGTGCATGCCCTGCGGATAGAGGGCTTTGACGGCCGCGTTGGTTTTTTCGTGCACGAACTCATGCCAGACGGTGACGCGGATGGGCTTCATCAGATGCTTCCTGAGTGCGGGAGATGCGACTGTTTTAGCAGTTGAAGGGAAGAAGGCAAACAGCGCCAATGCAACGAGCCGGAAGCGTCAGCGACGGGCAGGCGCACGGTTGCACAGGTCGCAGGGCCATGCCCAGCGTGTATGGCGCCCCGCGCTCTTCCCGTCGCTCACACTTCCAGTTCGGTGTAGCTGAATTACGCTCCGGGAATTTCCCGGCGATGCGGATCATGCGTCGGCTCATCCGCTCCCGCCGCCAGCCGCGCCTGCAGGTCCGGGCCGGTGATGTGCTCGAGGCGCTCGGCGCTCTGGTGCAAACGGGTGGGATCCACCCCCAGATGCTTGTGCAGCCAGGCTTCCCACAACCGATGCGAACGCACCAGTCGGCGCGCCGCCTGACGCCCCTGCTCCGTCAATTCCCACGCAGCGCCCGCTGCGCGCAATTGCCGGCGGCGGGTCAGTTCCCACAGCGCCAAACGGGTGGCGGTACGTCCCGCGGCAATCGCTTCATCCAGCACCGTCAGCCGCGCGGGGATGTGCGCTTCCTCCAGCCGAAACACCAGCCCCAGCACATCCTGACACACGATGTCGTGCCCCAGACGCCAGCGATGCACCAGCTTGCTGACGATGCCATGCCGGGGCGACAGCAGCAGCGCCAGCGTAAAAAACAGCCCAGCCACGACCGCCATCATCGGTGCGGTGGTGGTGCTCTCAAACCCCCAGAGCCGGGGCACTGTAATGGCGCTCAAATGTCCCCCCACCGCCGCCAGCAGCGCCAGCAGCAAGCTCAGCGCGATCATCCGCCCCAGCCGATCCGTCAGCAGATACGCCGTCGCCGGCGGCACGATCAGCATGGCGATCACCAGAATGCTGCCCACGCTTTCAAAGCAGGCGACCGTGGTGGCGGCCACCAGCGTCATCAGCGCGTAGTGCATCACCCCCGAGGGAATGCCCAGCGTGGTCGCCAGGTCCGGGTCGAAACTGCTGAGCTTCAATTCCTTGTAAAAGCAGGCGACGAACAGACTGTTGAGCGCGAAAATCCCCGCCAACAGCAGGATCGGGCGCGGCACCTCCAGCCCCGCCAGACGCACGACATCCTGACCAATCGGCGTCATGGTTTCCACGGCGCCGTACAGCACGCAGCCGGGGTCCAGGTCCACGCGGTCCGCGGCGCGCACGATGAGGATCAAGCCCAGCGCAAACAGGGTGGTGAACACCACGCCCATGCTGGCGCTGTGCTCGACGCGCCCCAGATCGCAGATCCATTGGGTGAGCACTGCCGTCAGCACGCCGATGACCCCCGCCCCGATGAGCATGGGCAGGCTCTCCCGGCTGCCGGTGAGCAGAAACGCGACCGCCAGCCCCGGCAGCACCGCATGACTGATGGCGTCGCCCATCATGCTCATGCGCCGCAGCACCAGATAATTCCCCAGCAACGCGCAGGACAACGCGCTCAGTGCCGCGGCGGCAATGATCCAGCCGTCGAGTTCCCAGAGCAGTTCCACGCCGAAGAAGGTCATGCCTGGCCTCCTGCGTCGGTGATGGTCACCAGGGGATGCGGGCTGGCGGGCACGCTGGGCTCGGCCTGCTGGGCGTCGAGCAATTCCTCCAGCCGGCGCACCAGCGTGACCCCCAGCACGTGCTCGATGCGGTCGGCATCGCGGTCCACCTGGCTGGCGGCGACATCGGCATAGTGGATCAGGTACATCTCCCACAGCCGATGGTTGCGGCAGATGCGCTGGCCCTCCAGGCGGCCTTCCTCCGTGAAACGCCACCGGCCGTCGCTGCCCTGATAAACCAGGCCTTCGCGCTGCACCCGCTGCAGCAGTCGCGTGAGCTGACTGGCCGACCAACTGCGCACGCTGAGCAATTCCGCAGCACTGGCCGCCTGCTCAGGTTGCCCCTCTTCCAGCAGTTCATACAACGCCCGCAGCACATGCTGACGACTGATGCGGCGGTTGATCAGATGACGTTCGATCCACCGCCGCAGCGCCCCGCGCGCGGTTCCGAACACCAGGCTGAATAGAAACACCGCGCTGGCGACGACGACGATGATCGCCCCGGCGGGCAAGCGCGGCGTCAAAGCGCTCAAGCTCGCACCCAGCCAGCCGCTGAGCGCACCCAGCGCCCCCGCCAGCGGCACCATCTTGCCCAGGCTTTCGGTCCAGAAACGTGCGGCCGCGGCGGGGATGATCAGCAGGGCGATGACCAGGATCAAGCCCACCGCCTGCAGGCCGATCACCGTGACCGCCGTGACCAGCGCCATCATCAGCAGATCGAGCCAGAACACGGCAAAACCCTGGCTGGCGGCATAGCCGGCGTCGAAGCATAAAGCCTTGAGTTCCTTGAACAGCAGGGCGCACAACACCAGCACCACCACGGCGCTGCCGGCGATGAGCTGGGCGTCACGGGCGAGCATGGAGGCGGTTTTGCCGTAGATGAATGCTTCAAGTCCCGCGGCGTGGCCGGCCTCCATCTGCTGGATGATGCCGAGCATCGCCATGCCGATGCCGAAAAACACGCTGAGCACAATGCCCAGGGCGGCATCTTCCTTGAGCCGGGTGAAGCGTTGGATGACGAGGATCGCCGCCACGCCCAGCACGCCGCTGGCTGCCGCCCCCAGCAGCAGGCCGGTGAGTGCTTTGCCGGTGCCGCCGGCGCTCGCCATGATGACAAACGCCAGGGTGATGCCCGGCAGCGTGGCGTGACTCAGGGCGTCGCCCATCAGCGCACGTTTGCGCAGCAGCATGAACGAGCCGATCACCCCGGCTGCGATGCCCAGCAGCGTCGCCCCGCTGACCACCACGCGGGTGTTGTAGTCGCGCAAAAGCAGCACGCGCAGAAGTTGACTGCCGGTGGGCCAGAAGCCGGCGTCATTGTCCTGGCCGATGGTGGACGCGCTGGCGGCGGTGGTGATGCAGAGCGAAAGCAGGAGGACCAGCCACCGGGCGTATCCGGGGGCGGGGGTAGGTCCGGGGGTAGGTCCGGGCTTGCCCGGACACTGGCCGCAATTGGTTTCCCGATGTGTCCGGGCGAGCCCGGACCTACAAGAACGGCTGTTCATGGCGTGACTCGTCCGCGGGCGATGGCTTGGGTGGCTTCATCGAGCAGGGTCAGTCGGCCGCCGTAGGTCTGCTTGAGGTTCTGGGCGGTGAAGACTTCAGCAGTCGGCCCGGCCGCGACCACGCGCATGTTCAGCATGATCAGATGATCGAAATACTGCGGCACGGTTTGCAGATCATGATGCACCACCAGCACGGTGCGCCCACGCTGGCGCAGGTCCTGCAGGATGGCGATGATGGCTTTTTCCGTGGCGGCATCGACGCCGGCGAACGGCTCATCCATGAAGTAAATCATGGCGTCCTGCGCCAGGGCGCGCGCGAGGAAGACGCGCTGCTGCTGTCCGCCGGAGAGTTGGTTGATCTGGCGGTGGGCGTAGTCCGCCATGCCCACGCGCTCCAGCGCCGCCAGGGCGTGCTCGCGGTGGGCGCGCCGCACCGGCCGCAGCCAGCCGATGCGCCCGTAGCACCCCATGGTGACCACATCCAGCGCGTTGACGGGAAAGTCCCAGTCCACGCTTTCGCGCTGCGGGACATAGCCGACGAGTCGGCGTTGCTTGCGGTACGGCTGCCCAAAGATCAGCACGCGCCCTGAAGCGCGCGGCACCAGGTCCAGCGCGGCTTTGATGAGCGTGCTTTTGCCCGCGCCATTGGGGCCGATGATGCCGATAAGTCCCGCCGGGGGCGCCTGGACGTCGACATCCCACAGCACCGGTCGGCGGTGGTAGGCGACGGTCAGGTCATGGATCAGCAACGGCGCCGGCTCGGCAGCCTGCGGCTGGCCAGACGCGGCGCTGGGGCTGCCCACCGGTGCGGGTTTTTGTGCGGTGGAGAGCGGGGTCATGGTGCTATTTAATCCGCGCTGGACAGCTTGCCGTGCAGGCCGCGTTCGGGAGCTTGACCGCCCAGGGCGCGGGCGATGACGGTGGCGTTGTGATCGAGCATGCCGATGTACGTGCCTTCATACGTGCCGGCAGCGCCCATGGCGTCGGAGAAAAGTTTGCCGCCGATGCGCAGGTCGTGCCCGCGCTGCTTGGCGCCTTCGAGCAGGGCTTTGACGTTTTTGTCGGACACGCTGGTTTCCACGAACACCGCGCGGATTTTGCGGGAGACGAGAAAATCCACCATGCGGTTGATGTCGTCGAGCCCGGCTTCGGATTCGGTGCTGATGCCCTGGATGCCGCGCACGTCGATGGCGTACGCCCGGCCAAAGTAGTTGAACGCATCGTGCGCGGTCACCAGCACGCGCTGCTCCTGGGGAATGCTGGCGATGACCTGCTTCACATAAGCATGCAGGTCGCTCAGTTGCTGCTGGTACGCGGCGGCATGGCGCTGATAGTCGGCAGTATGCGGCGGGTCGAACTTCGCCAGCGTGTCCGCCACGGTGCTGACGCATTTGCTCCAAGCGCTCACATCCATCCACACATGCGGGTCGTGGTGCCCGGAAAACTCCGGGGGCGCCAGCAGGAATTGATGGTCGAGGTTTTGCGTCACTGCCTCCACCGGTTTGCCGTTGCGGCGGGCTTTGTCAAAGGTGTCGCCCATCCGGCCTTCGAGCTTGAGTCCCGAGTAGAACACCACGTCCGCTTTGATGATGCTGGCGATGTCGCCGCGCGTGGGTTTGTACAGGTGCGGGTCGACGCCCTCGCCCATCAGCCCCTCGACCTGAGCGTGCGGGCCGGCGACCTGACGCACGATGTCCGTCACCATCCCGCAGGTCGTGGCGATGCGATAGGGATACTCCTTCGGCTGGGCTCCTACCGTCGTCGGCAGAACGCCCAGCACCACCGCCAACAGGCTCAGCAGCGTCCGAACCCAGTGCCAAGTTGCGGGCATGACAACATCCTTTACGCGATAGCTCGAATTCATCATTTTGACTACTCAAAATGCTGGCTCATGGTATCATGCGGTTTCAGGGAGTCAATTCGACGCCCCGCACTCACCGCCTGGCCGGAATCGCTTCATGCCCAGCAGCACTGTGGAGGACTATCTCAAGACGCTGTATCTGCTCCAGCCGCGGGGGCGCAGCGGCAAGGTGGCGTTGGGGCAACTGGCGCGGGAGATGCGCGTGGCGCCCGGCACCGCCACGGCGATGGTCAAGACGCTGGCGGAGTCGGGGCTGGTGGACTATCAGCCGCGCGGCGGGGCGCGTCTGACCGCTCGGGGCCAGACGCTGGCGCTGCACGTGCTGCGGCGGCATCGGCTGGTCGAGCTGTTTCTGGTCAACGTGCTGGAACTGGACTGGAGCGAAGTGCACGACGAAGCGGAGCACCTGGAGCACACCATTTCGCAGAAAGTGCTCGACCGCATCGACGCCCTGCTGGGGCATCCGGAGTTCGACCCGCATGGCGATCCCATTCCCACGGCTTGTGGCCGGGTGCGGCCGCGCACCACGCGCAACCTGGCGGAACACGTGCGCGAAGGTCGTCCGGGCAAATTGCAGGTCGCGCGGGTGCTGGACCAGGCGCCGGCGTTTTTGCAGTTTCTGGACAAGCATGGGCTGACGCCGGGCGCGGAAGTGCTGGTGACGGAGTTGGATCAGACCGCCGAGGCGATCACCCTGCAGCCGCGCGGGGGCACGCCGGTGACGCTGGGGGCCGGGGCGGCGGCAAAAATCCTCGTTGAAGCGCCACGTTAGCGGACCTGGGCAGATTCATCGCTTTCCCATGTGATTGGCGCGGAATCTCGCGGTCCGTTGGTATAATGGGCACCGATGAGCGTCGGCGCACCGGCTCGCCAGCGGGAGCATTCCGGCGCTGCTCTTTGAAAGAAAAGCTTCTTTATCGACGCGGTGCGACACCCGGCGTGTTGATCTTGGCTCGAACCGTAATGCCAACCCCACGGGAGCTGGTATCGGGCGTTAAAGTCAAGCCTCCTCTGAGTGGAAGACTGCGACGACCCGGCGATGCACCCACCTGTTCATGGGGTTCGGGCAAGAAACGCCGGCCGGCCAGCGTGGATGGGAAGCTTTCTTTTTGACCAAGCGGCTCGCCCCCGTGGCGGGCCGTTTTTTGTTGGCTACTATTTCCGCACGGCGGCGCGGCCTGGTCATTATTTTTCGGCTGCGGCACGCCCCGTCGGTTCGACTCGTCGATTGCACAAGGCAACCCCATGACTGACCACGCCCCCACCACTCCTGCTCCGGCCGGCCCCGCCCGCGGCGGTTTCCTCGAAGGGCTGGTGGACAGCATCGTCGCCAGCTACCACGCCGATGACCGCATGCAGCATCTGGACGCCACCTTCCTGCCCAACCGGGTGCGCACCATCGAGATCATTGAACTGCTGCGCCGGCTGATGTTCCCCGGCTTCTTCGACGACCAGCGACTCACCACCGAAAGCATCCGCTTCCACGTCGGCGATCTGGTCAACCAGACCCGCGGCAAGCTGTACGAACAGGTGCGCCAATCCCTGCGCTACGGCGAAAACCGCGAGCAGCGCGGCAGCGGCGACAGTTGCGACCACTGCGACCGCCGCGCCGCCGAGCTCAGCGACCAATTGCTCCAGCGCATCCCCGACCTGCGCGCCCTGCTGGCGACCGATGTGCAGGCGGCGTTCGACGGCGACCCCGCGGCGGTCAGCACCGATGAAACCATCTTCTGCTACCCCGGCATCGACGCCATCTTCATCCATCGCATCGCTCATGCGGTCCATGAACTGGGTGTGCCGCTGCTGGCGCGCATCATGAGCGAGTACGCCCACAACGAGACCGGCATCGACATCCACCCCGGCGCGACCATCGGCCCGAGCTTCTTCATCGACCATGGCACCGGCGTGGTCATCGGTGAAACCAGCGTCATCGGCCACCATGTCAAGGTCTACCAGGGCGTCACCCTCGGCGCGCTGTCCACCCGCGGCGGGCAGGCGTGGCGCGGCTGCAAACGCCATCCGACCATTGGCAATGAGGTCACCATCTACGGCGGCGCCATCATCCTGGGCGACATCACCATCGGCGACGGCTGCACCATCGGCGGGTCGGTGTTCCTCACCAAATCCATCCCGGCGTGGCACACCGTGACGCTCAAGGAGCAGGAAATCGACCTGCGCCCGCAGAAACGCCGCCGCCCCAGCACCGGCGAGCCGGCCGCCCCCGCCGATGCCGCCCCGGCGGGCCAGTGACCGAGGATTCGGCCGGCTGGCGCGCCTACCATCATGCCGGAGCATCCGCCATGGCTCAGGCTGTGCAAATCGACTTTGATCAACCCATCGCCCTGTTTCCCCTGCCTTCGTGCGTCCTGCTGCCGCACGGCGCCGCGCCGCTGCATCTGTTTGAGCCGCGCTATCGGCAGATGATGGCGGACGTGCTGCATGGCGCGCGGCTGGTGGCGTTGGCGCTCTTTGCCGGCGACGATTGGCGCAAGAATTATGAAGGTCGCCCGCCGCTGCGCCCGGTGGTGTGCATCGGCTATGTGACGCGCCATGAACGCACGCCAGATGGCCGCTACCTCATTCTCCTGCACGGCGTGTGTCGCGCGGTGATTGACGAGGAACTGCCCGCTGAGGGGCTGCCCTATCGCCGGGCGCTGCTGGACCCATTGGAAGCAAACCCCGATTGCACGGACCAGGAACTGGCGCCCACACGGACGTTGCTGGACCAGTTGCTGGCGGACCCGGCGCTGCATCCGCTGGCGGGCATGGCGGCCCTGCAGAACTGCGCCAGCTCCGACCTGCCAACGGAAGCGCTGGTGGACCTGGCGGGGCTGGCTCTGCAACTGGACACCGAGACGCGCTATCAGCTCCTGGCGCAGGCAGACCCGCGCCAGCGCGCGCTCTGGCTGGCGCAGTACCTGGCGCAGACGCGCTACACCCTGGCGCTGGCGCGCCGGCATGAGCGCGGGGCGATCGTCGATGGCCTGGCGGTCAACTGACGGCGTGTTCTCAGCCCAGACATCTCCGCAACGAGCCGGAAGCGTCAGCGACGGGCTACGCGCCCGCATGGCAGCAAACCACGCATCTCGCCAGCGCGCGTGACGACCATGCCGGCGTGTGCCTGTCCAACGTGCAGCGCGCCAGCGCCGGTGGTTCATCGGGATTTATTCCGCTGGCGTGCGCTCTACCCGTCGCTGACGCTTCCGGCTCGTGCATACGGTCGAGCATCCGCACCGTGCTGCTATGATGAGCGCTATGTCCGAGTTGAAGCTTGATCCTGAGCGCGATCCCCTGCTGGCGGATCTCACCGAACCACAACGTGACGCGGTGACGCACAAGGACGGCCCGCTGCTGGTGCTGGCGGGGCCGGGCTCCGGGAAGACGCGCGTCATCACCCGGCGGATCGCGTACCTGATCCAGCGTCACGATGTGCCGCCGTGGCATGTGCTGGCGATCACCTTCACCAACAAAGCGGCCGGCGAAATGCTCGAGCGCGTCGGCACGCTCGTCTCCGCCCGACAGGCGAAGGCGACCACCGTCGCCACTTTTCACAGCTTCTGCGCCCGCACGCTGCGGTTCTACGCCCAGCGCATCGGCCTGGCGCCGACCTTCGTCATCTACGACACCTCCGACCAGCAGCGCGTGGTCAAACGCGCCCTGGAACTGCTGGAAATCAGCCAGAGCAATTTCTCGCCCGCCAAGGTGCTCAACAGCATCAGCAGCGCCAAGAATGAATTGCTCGATGCTCAGGGGTACAAAGAACTCGCCCGCGACTACTACAGCCGCAAGGTTGCGGACGTGTACGTCAAATATCAGGAGATGATGGCCCAGAGCAACGCATTGGACTTTGACGACCTGCTGCTCAAGACCCTGGGGCTGGTCAAAAAGTATCCCGACCTGCTCGAGGAAATGCGCAGCCGCTACCGCTATGTGCTGGTGGATGAGTACCAGGACACCAATCACGCGCAGTTCGTGCTGGCGTCGGCGCTGGCGGGGCCGGGCTTCGCCAACCTGTGCGTCACGGGCGATCCCGACCAATCCATCTACGGCTGGCGCGGGGCGAACCTGGGCAACATTCTGGAATTCGAACAGCACTATCCCGACGCCCGCATTGTGCGCCTGGAGCAGAACTACCGCAGCACCGGGCACATCCTCGCCGCCGCCGACGGCTTGATCCGCAACAACACCCGCCGGCGACACAAAGCGCTGTGGACGGAGAATGAATCGGGCGCGGCAGTCAACGTGGTGCGCTGTGCCGACGAACGCACCGAAGCCAACTGGGTGGTCAGTCAGTTCCAGCGCTGGCACGAGCAGCACAACGTGCCGTGGTCCGGTTTTGCCGTGTTCTACCGCACCAACAGTTTGAGCCGCGTGATTGAAGACGCCCTGCGGCTGGCGCGGATTCCCTACCAGGTGGTGCGCGGCACGGCGTTCTTTGAACGCAAGGAAGTCAAAGACACGCTGGCGTACCTGCGGGTCATCGCCAACCCCGCCGATGAAGTCAACCTGTCGCGCATCATCAACCTGCCGGCGCGCGGCATCAGCAACAACACCGTCAAGGCGATGCAGGCCCATGCCGTCACCACCGGGCAGACGCTCGACGAAGTGATCCACGCGCCCGAGCCGGTCGCCAGCCTGACCAAACGCGCGGTGCAGAGCGTGCGCCAGTTCGCCCAGCAACTCGATGACTGGCGCAGTGCCGCGGGCTTGCATCAGGAAGGCCTGCTGCCCAGCCAGGACCCGACCTTGACGCTGCGCAGCCTGCTGGAACAGGTGCTGCGCGAGTCGGGACTGGAAGAGCATTACCGCAAAGACAACACCGATGTGGATGGCGACCGCCTGGAAAACCTGGGCGAATTGGTCAGCAGCGCCCAGCAGTATGAAGACGATGCGCTGCAGGAGATCGACGCGCAGACCGGCGAGCCGGCGCTGCTGACGCTGGGACAGAAGCTGACCGGCTATCTCGAACAGATCGCCCTCATCAGCGACATCGATGGACTCGAAGCCGGCGACGGCTCGGTGACGCTCATGACCCTGCATGCCGCCAAGGGGTTGGAGTTTCCGGTGGTGGCAATCCTCGGTTGCGAGGAAGGCCTGCTGCCCCACCAGCGGGCGCTGGAGGAGAACGGCATCGAGGAAGAACGCCGGCTGATGTTCGTGGGCATCACCCGCGCGATGCGCGGCCTGACCCTGACGCACACCCGCCGGCGCACGCACTTCGGCACGCTCAACGCCAGCATTCCCAGCCGGTTTCTGCAGGAATTGCCCAGTGAAACCATCCAATCCGAGGATTTGGATGATGAACCGCTGGGCACGCCGGCCGGGGTCAGCGCCCTGCGCACCGGCGCCACCCGCGCGGAGCTGTTGCAGTCCATCAGCCAGCGTCAGCGTGATGCCGCGGAAGGTCTGGCGGCGGAGTTCCCCCCCGGCACCATGGTGCGCCATCCGCAATTTGGCGTCGGGCGCGTGGTCACCGTCACCCCCGGCCATTCGCACACCCGCGCCCGGGTGGAGTTCAATCGCCTGGGCGTGAAGAATCTGGTGCTGCAGTACACCAAACTCGAACGGGTGGAGAATTGACGCTGGCATGAACTGCCGGAGCTGAACCCCATGCGAACCCGCATCAAAATCTGTGGTGTGCGCCACGTCGAAGACGCGCTGACCGCCGCCCGCGCCGGTGCTGATGCGGTGGGCCTGGTGTTCGTGACCCGCTCCCCGCGGCTGGTGATGATGGAGGACGCCGCGCGCATCAGTGCCGCCCTGCCGGCGTTCGTCGAGCCGATCGCGCTGTTCGTCGATGGCTTGTTTCCCCAGGTGCGCGACACCGCCCTGCAACTGGGGCTGCGCACCGTGCAACTGCATGGCAGTGAGTCGCCGGCGTATGCGAAGGAACTGCGTCCGCTGAAGGTCATCAAGGCGCTGCCGTTTGGACCCCAACTGCCCGATGAAGCAGCGCGCTGGCGGACTCAGTGTCCGAATCTCGCGGCCCTGCTGATCGACACCCCACCGGCGCAGGCGGAGGCACTGCCCGGCGGCGGCGGCGCGGCGTTTAACTGGCAGGAACTGGCGCAGATGCAACGGCCCGACTGGCCCCCGCTGCTGCTGGCGGGCGGGCTGAACCCGCACAACGTCGCCCAGGCGATCGCCCAGGTCCGGCCGTGGGGCGTGGACGTGTCCAGCGGCGTGGAACGACAGCGCGGGGTGAAAGACCCGCAGCTCATCCAGGCTTTTTGCGCGGCGGTTTGCTAACCCCGGCGGATCGCTACAATCCCCCGCATGAAACGCGTCCTCTCCGGCATCCAACCCTCCGGTCAGCTGCATCTGGGCAACTGGGCGGGCGCCATCCGCCAGTTCGTGCAGATGCAGCAGAACCACGAGATGTTCATCTTCGTCGCCAGCTATCACGCGCTGACCTCCGTGCGCGACGGCGCGGTGCTCAACGCCAACATCCGCCAGGTCGTCATTGACTACCTCGCTTTCGGGCTCGACCCCGCGCGGACCAACATCTATCTCCAGCATGATGTGCCGCAGGTTGCCGAGCTGACCTGGCTGCTCTCGTGCGTGTGCCCCAAGTCGCTGATGGACAAGGCGACCAGCTTCAAGGACAAGATCGCCCGCGGCCTGGCGCCCAACATCGGGCTGTACACCTATCCCATCCTGCAGGCGGCGGACATTCTGAGCGTCGATCCCGACCTGGTGCCGGTGGGCGAGGACCAGCGGCAGCATGTGGAGATCACCCGCGATCTGGCGGAAAACTTCAACCGGCAATTCGGTGAAGTCTTTCGCTTGCCGGAGATTCTGGTTCGTCCCGACGCCGGCGTGCTGCCGGGCGTTGACGGGCAGAAGATGAGCAAGAGCTACGACAACACCATTGATCCGTTCATGGCGGAAAAGCCGCTGCGCAAACGGATCATGAAGATCGTCACCGACTCGCTGGGCGTGGCGGATGCGAAGGACCCGGACCAGTGCACGGTGTTCCAGATTTTCCGCGCGGTGGCGGGCGCAGACGATCCGCGGACCGCAGCTTTGGCGCAGCGTTACCGCGCCGGCGGCATGGGTTATGGCGACGCCAAACAGGCGCTGTTCGAACTGGTGCTGGATACCTTTGCCGAAGCCCGCACCCGGCGCGGCGAATTGCTGGCGGACCCCGGTTATGTGGATCAGGTGCTGCGCCAAGGCGCGGATCACGCCCAGGCGAAAGTCAGCGTCGTGCTGGACAAGGCGCGGCAGGCGGCGGGATTGGGCGCTTCACGCTATCGGCTGACGCCTGCGAATTGAGGGCGTGATGGCGCTCAGTTGCTGTCACACAGCGCTGGCAGCATCGCCAGCATTCAGCGTTGGGGCGCGGGCAGGTTCGCATACTCCGGCTGCAACTGCACGCTCACTCCCTCGGGCGTTTCACTCGACTCGCGGCCCAACCAGTCGCTGGCGGCGCGCACCAGTCGCTGCGGGTCCACGTAAACCATCGGCACATTGCTCAGCCCCACGCTGGCGCAGCGCTGCGGATCGGCGCCGGCGACCACCGCGGTGCGGGGATACGGCTTACCCAGCGCAGAACTGGCGGTGAGAAAGCTCGCCACGATCGGCGCGTCGGGCGCCACCACGGCCGTGGGCGCATGCGCCAGCCTGGCGTAGTGCGCCGCAGCGGGAGCTCCGCCGGAAGTGGCGTACCCGGAGACGTGAATCAGCTGGGGGTCCACCGGAATGCCCAGATCATCGTGCGCCATGCGATAGCCCATCAGCCAGCGCCAGTGCGACAAGCCTGGCGGCAGCACTTCGCAGATGAAGCCCACCCGCTGGTGCCCGGCCGCCAGCATCACACCTGTCGCCAGCCGACCCATCGCCAGATCGTCGGGCGCGACCCGGGCGACCTGCGCCACCGGCAATTCATGCGGCTGATTGAGCACGTGGCCGATCACCAGGCACTGGCGATGCGCCGCCACCAGCGCTTCGAGCAGCGCCTGTCCGACGTAGCCGATCAGCAGAGTGGCGTCGACCTGTTCCGCCAGGCGCAGGGCGGCGGGAATCGCCACCTGCGGTTCGCTGCTTTCCACGGCTGCCAGTTCCAGTCGGGCTTCGAGCCGCTGGGCTTCGACCCCCAGCCCCTGGAGCAGGGCGGCGTAGCTGGGTTCACTCAGGGAAGCGCCGACCACCAGCAGGCCCAGCCGCCGCAGCCGCGCCGCCACCTCGCCGCGCGCCGCCCGGCCGCGCCGGCGATAGCCCAGCGCCCGGCTGACCTGACGCACATGCTGCTTGGTGGCGGCACTGATGTCGGGATGATCCGACAGCGCCATGCTCACCGTCGCCAGCGACAACCGCGTCCGCCGCGCGACGTCGCGCAACAACACCCGCGTGGAACCCACCGAGGCAGGGCTGGTCGGCATAAAACTCGCCTTTCAGCGCAGAAGTCACGCCGTGGTCGGACTCAGTCATCCAGCAGGGTCGCACCGACGCCATCATAAAGGCTGTTGAGCGACACGATGGGAATGCTGGTTCCACTGGTGTAGTTGCGATACCAGGGCAACGGCGTCAACAAGGGATAGGCGGGATCGGCGCCAGTCAACTCCTCCGCTTCCAGCCATTGCCCATGTCCATCCGCCAGCGCCACCGGCAACCCCTGGCCCTCATGACGTAGCTGGTTGATGTCGGGCGCGAAGCTGGTGGAGGTGGTGTACCCCAGCACATGCAGCAAGGGGCGATAGAAGGCGTCAGCGCGGCTGTTGGAGGAAGTGTCCCAGGCGGTGGGACTGCAGAAGATGACGCCCAGTCGGGAAGCATGCCGCTGGGCGCGGGACATGATCGTGCGCTGGGGACCATACATGCACCAGGAAGCGCCGGTGCTGCCGTTCTGGGTGTAGGGCTTGCCGGTGACGGGTTTGCCCCAGCCCGCCTGCAGGATGCCGTTGAGTCCGTAACTGACCCGCGCCGCGTAACTGCTGGCCGGGGTGATGCCGGTGCGCAGCGGATCGCCGGAGGAGTTGACGTAAGTCGTCGGGCCATAGGGGCAGCCGCCCTTGGCGATGAAGGTGATCTGCGGCAGATACTGGCGCGCGGTCAGCACGCTGTGATAGCCGGCGGTTGAGGTGCCGCTGGGATAGTACTCGCGCTCATCGGTGGCGTACGCGAGGGCGGCAATGAGCGTCTGGCGCGCGCCGGTCAGACAGACCGATCGCCGCGCTGCCGTCCGTGCGCTCGCCAGCGCCGGCAGCAGAATCGCCACCAGCAGGGAAATGATGCTGATGACCACCAGCAACTCGATGAGCGTAAAGGCGAAATGGCGCTCGGGGCCGGCAGAACCACAGGGCGGGCGAAAGAGCATGGCGGCACTCCTGGGGCAGGCGGGTAACGGCAGCAGGTGTTGGTATGGATGGTAACCGCCCGGGTCGCGCGGGTCAATAAATTTCAGTCGTGACCTGAAATTTCAAAATGACACTGGTGCGGGGTTGCCGCACAGCCCCGGTGGAAATGCCGACGGGTGTGCAACCAATGTGGGAATTTCCCGCATCTCATGCCAGATTGGCCTTGCAACGCGAGCGTGTGGCTATTAAGTTTATTACACTAAACTTGTTGATCGGACCGTTCCCATGGCGCTCCTCTCCCCCACCGCTGGACTCGAACAAGCTGTCGCCCACCTGCGCGGCAATGTGCTCTGCGCCCTGTTGCTGCAGCATGAACTGGATCGCACCTCCCTGGGCAAACGTCTGGGCGTGAGCAAGGCGGCGATGACCCATCACATCCGCTGGCTCTTCGACCAGAACCTGCTCGAAAGCCAGATCGTCCGCAAAGTGCATTCCAAACGCCCGGTGGAAATGCTGCGCGTCGACGGCAATGCCGGCACCGTGCTGGCGCTGGTGCTGGAGCGCGACCGCATCGAAGCGGAGGTCGCGGCGCTCGACGGCGAACTGCTCTACAGCTTTCAGGTGGAACTGCTGGCGCGCAAGCAGAGCCAGGTCATCGCGGCGTTCGCCGAGTGTTTTCGGCTGGCGTCGATGTGGACCCGGGGGCGCGGCCGACAGGTGGATATGTGCGGCCTGTCGCTGCGCGGGGTGGTCAATCCCTGGGCGGGCATGGTGCATGCCGTCGAAGGCATCGACGACTGGGACAGTTGCCAGCCGACCCTCATCGTCGAAGTCATGCGCGAAAGCGAAGGCATCAACCGTCAGATCATGCTTTGCCCGCAGGCCACCGCGCGGCTGCGCGGGCTGGCGCAGCAACTCGAACGCGATCATGCCGTGGCGTACCTGCAACGCCGGCATGGACGTTTTCGCGTGGCGTCGCTGGTGCGCGGGCGGGTGGCGCATGGCCAGACCGGCGCGGGGCCGCAGTGGGCGCATCGCGCGGTCAGCGACAACGATGAAATCTGCTTCTGCGGGCGCCATGGCTGCCTGATTCAAGCGTTGGAACATGGTCCCGATCAACCCGGGCAATGGGCGGGCCACCTGCTCAACTTCGTGCAGGAAACGCTGTGCGCCGACGACGTGGCGCTGGACTGGGACGGCGATGCCGCCCCCATCGCGCGCCGTCTGCAGCGCGGCGGCTGTCGCGTGCACGACGCTGCCGATGCCGCCGCCTGGGGACGTTTGGGCACCCGTATGCTTACCGCCCAATCGCTGACCCGACTGACCGTCAGCAAGCGCATGCTCCTGGCGTCGAACAACCGTCCCGACGTCGACATGCTCTTTGGTGAAATCGTGCCGGTGTGGACCCACTAATGCTTCGCCCATCAGGGCAACGAAATACGGAAACGTTTATGCGTCGCATCCATGCTGCGTTCACGCTCATCGAACTGCTGGTCGTCATCAGCATCATTTCCCTGCTGCTTGCGATCCTCCTGCCTGCGCTGGGCAAAGCCCGCGCTGCCGCCCGTGCCGCTCAGTGCCTGAGCAATCTGCGCAGCGGTGGTTACGCCTACCTGGCGTATGCTGCGGACAACCAGCAGTATGTGGTGTCCAAATACTATTACGTGCCCAACGGTTCGGGCGGCTCGACGCTGGGAGCGCGCTGGTACTACAACAGCACCGGCTGGAACAGCACCGGCCGAAGCTATGGGCTGGGCCTGTACGTCGCTTTTGACACCTTCCCCAACAATCCCCGGTCCACCTGGTTCTGTCCTGACGATCCCTACATGACCCAACCCAATCGGCAGTATGCCCTGAACCATGGCAACGAGGTCACCAACTACATGATCGCCGACGGTCTGCAACAGCAGGAAGGCGGCTCGATGCGCGGGTACTACAACCGCGGAGCCGGCAACAACGCAGTGTACGGCTGGACCAACATAGATCACATCAAGACGCCGCTGGGCAAGACCGCCATGCTTTCCGACGGCTTCTTCTCGATCAACAGCTCCGGCGTCGCCACCCAGGGCACGGGCCACGGCGTCGCCTACACCAAGTCCGGCGGCAATGTGAACTCCACCTTCGCCCCCGCTGCTGGCGTCACCATCAGCGGCACCACCTACTTCGGCAGCCCGCACCTGGGCGCGACCAACCTGGTCTTCCTCGACGGCCATGTCCAGGCCATGACCTGGCAAGGCGTGCTCGAGGAATACCCCGCCGCGAAAACCATGACCTCAACCCGCTATCCCTATGCCTTCAACTACTGATCCCGTTTGCGTCCACACGCGGGCGTGACCTACCGCCAAGTAACGAAAGGATGCCCTATGAAACATCGTTACTCCGCCTTCACGCTCATCGAACTGCTGGTGGTCATCAGCATCATCTCCCTGCTGATTGCGCTCCTCCTGCCCGCGCTGGGCAAAGCGCGCTCGGCGGCCCGGTCCGCCCAGTGCCTGAGCAACCTGCGCAGCGGCGGTTACGCGTATCTCGCCTACGCGACGGATCATGATCAGCGGACACCCGCCAAGTATTCCTATGTCCCCGGGGCAACGGGCTTGCCCAATCCCACCTACACCTGGTATTCCAACAACACCACCTACGGCCACGGCCTGGGGGTCTACATCCCCTTCGCCACTTTCACCACCAAGCCCAACTCCACCTGGTTCTGCCCTGATGACCCCTACATGACCCATCCCAACCGGCAGTACGCCCTGAGCCATTCCTCGGAAGTCACCGACTACATGCTCAACGAGGGCCTGCAACTCCAGCAGAACAGTGGCGCATTTCTGGGCTACTACAACAACGGCGCCGGCTACAGCCCGGTTTACAGTTGGAACAACCTTGATCAGATCAAAACGCCGCTGGGCAAGACCGGAGTGATCTCCGACGGCTACTACTCGGTCAGCGCAGCCGGCGTCGCCACGCAAGGCGCCGGCCACGTGGTCACCTACACCCGCAACGGCGGCAACGTGAACTCCGTCTTCGCCCCCGCCACCGGCATCACCATCAGCGGCACGACCTATTTCGGCAGCCCACATCTGGGCGCGAGCAACGTGGTCTTTCTCGATGGCCATGTGCAGGCGCTCACCTGGCAGGGGGTGCTCGATGACTATCCCTCGGCAGGGACGCTGGTCACCAACCGTTATCCCTTTGCCTTCAATTACACCAGTTATTGATCGCAGCGGCGTTCGGTCGCTATCATCGCCCGCATCATGGGCGCAACGCGCGTATTTCTGGGTTGGGATCAGCCGCCGCTGCGCTTGGCGGCGCGCTGGTTGCTCGAACATTTCGCCGGTGATCTGCAGGCGGTGCGCATCGTCACGCCCGGCCGCCGCGCGGGTCGGCGGCTGCTGGAAGTGTTGACCGCCGAAGCCGGCGACGCGCTGATCGGGCCCCCGCGCACCTTGACGCTCGGCGAGTTGCCCGAGTTGTTTTACACCCCGCCGACGCCGGTGCTCGCAGCGCCTGCTCCCCTGCTGGTGTGGGCCCAGGTCATCGCCAGCGCGCCTGCCGATCTGCGTAAGCCATTGCATCTGGCGGGCGACAACGCGCCTAGCCCTGCAGCGGTGTTGGCGCTGGCGCGCGAGCTGGATCAACTGCGCACTCACCTCGCCGCCGAGGGACGCACCATCGCCCAGACTGCCGCGGAACTGGCTTCCCTGCTGCAGCCGCCGCATGATGAACGCTGGCACGCCGCAGCCGAATTGGAAGTGCGCTACCTCGACGGCTTGCATGCACGCCACGTGATGGACCAGCACCTGGCGCGTCAGGACGCGCTGGCGCAGTCAGTCACCCACGCAGCCGAATTCCCGCTGGTGTTGCTGGGCGTGCCGGAACTCAATCCGCTGGCGCGAACATTTCTGGCGCGACACATTGGCCCGCTCCATGCGTTGATTGCCGCGCCGCCGGAGTTGGCGGATGCGTTTGACGCCTTGGGCTCAGCCGCGCTGGAAAGCTGGCTGCACCGTCCCGCCCCGCTGACGCCCGCGCAGGTGCAGGTGGTGGACACGCCTCCCGACCAGGCGGTGCAGGCGCTGGCGTTGCTCGCGGAGCACCCCGAAGCCGGGCCGGATGCGGTGACGCTGGGCGTGGGGGATGAGACGCTGGCGCCGACTTTCCAGCGGATATTCAGCTTCGCCGACGTGCCCACCCATGCCGCCATCGGCCGAAGCGTCAGCCAGAGCGCCCCCGCCCTGCTGCTGGCGGCCATCCGGCAATACCTGACGCAGCGTTCCCTGCACGAGTTGTCCGCCCTGCTCCGTCATGAAGACTTACGCGCCTGGCTGCGGCGCACGCTTCCCGGCACTGATGAAGCAGCAGCGACAATTGCCGACCCCGCAGTCGTGCTGGATGAATATCTGGACGAGCATCTGCTGGGTCCCACGCCGCATGCTTTCCTCGGTGATGAGACCGCCCGGCAACAACTATCCGCCTGGCGCGACGCGCTGGACCAACTGCTGGGCAACCATTCCCACCCGCAGCCTGAGCCGGTGCATGACGCTGCGGACTGGCTGGTGCATCTGCTCGATCAGCTTTATGGCCACCGTCAACTCAACCCCGCGCAGGAAGACGACGCCCGGCTGCACGCCGCGTTGCAGGCGCTGGTGCGCGTGCTGACGCCGCTGCGGGAACACGCCGAGTTGGCACTGCCCGCCATCAGCCGCGCGGAATTGCTGGGCGTGGTGCTGGCGGAGCTGGCGCGGCTGCCCTGGCCGGACCCGCCGCGCTCGGGCGCGATTGAAATGCTTGGCTGGTTGGAACTGGCGCTCGACGACGCCCCGCGCCTGCTGCTGACCGGGCTCAACGAAGGCGCCATTCCCGCTTCGCGCGTGGCGGATCCCTTTTTGCCTGACAGCCTGCGCCAGCGTCTGGGTATGACCTGCGACCAGACCCGCCTGGCGCGCGATCGCTATCTGCTGCATCTGCTGCTGCACAGTCGGCATGTCGATCTGCTGGCGGCACGACATGGGCTGGACCATGAACCACTGGCGCCCAGCCGCTTGCTCTTGGCGGTGGAGCCGGAGCAACTGCCCGCCATGCTGGATCGCTTCCTGAATGCGGACAGCAGCCTGTCGCGCTGGCGTCTGCTGGAGCCGGGCGATATCACGCGTTTTCCGGTGCCGCCGCCGGTGACGCCGGCGCAGCCGTTGTCGCGTTTGTCGGTGACGGCGTTCAAGGCTTACCTGGAGTGTCCTTATCGTTTTTACCTGCGTTATGTGTGTCGACTGGAGCCAGTGTTTCCCGCGCCGGTCGAGTTGGGACCACTGCATTTTGGCAATGTGCTGCATGAGGTGCTCAACGCCTGGGCGAAGGGGCCGCTGCGCGACAGCACGAATCCTGCCGCGCTGAGCGCACATCTCGGGCATCTGCTCGACGACAAGCTGCGCGAGGTGGTTGGCAAGCACCTGCCCGCAGCCGTGCGCTTTCAGCGCGAGATCGCGGCCGACCGGCTGGCTGCGTTTGCCCACGATCAAACCCAGGCGCGCCAGCAGGGCTGGCAGGTGTACACCCCCGGCCTGGAACGGGCCGTGGAACTGACCTGGGATGTCGATGGACAACCTTTCACCATCCACGGCCGGATCGACCGCGTGGACCTGCACCCCGAACTGGGCTGGCGCGTCATCGACTACAAAACCGGAGACGGCGGGCGTCACCCTAAAAAGCACTGCCAGACCCAGTCGAGCTGGCGCGATTTACAGTTGCCGATGTACCACCACCTCTGGCGCGCCGTCGGCGATGCCCCGGCCGAACAGCCCATCAGCCTGGCGTACTGCAATCTGCCCAAGGACAGCGCTAACCGTGGCTTTGTCGCCGCCAACTGGTCCGATGAAGACCTGCAATCCGCCGTCGACTGCGCCCAGCAGGTCATTCGCGCCATCCGCGCGGGCGTCTTCTGGCCTCCGGCGGCTCCCCCGCACATTCCCGATGGACTCGACGCCATCTGTCACGACGATTGCCGCGACCGCACCGGCCTGGAGGTCAGCCCATGAGCGCCTCCTCGCCCTTCAGCCCCAGCCCGTTGCATCAGATCGTCCGCGCCTCGGCGGGCACCGGCAAGACCTTCGCCCTGACCACGCGCTACCTGCGCCTGCTGGCCGCCGGCTCCGCGCCGGGCGCCATCCTCGCCACCACCTTCACCCGCAAAGCCGCCGGCGAAATCCTCCAGCGCGTGCTGTCGCGGCTGACTTTGGCCGCACTGGATGCAAAGAAGCGCGCCGAGCTGGCGGAAGCGCTGGGCGTCCAGCAACTCGACCCTGCCCAGTGCCGCGCGTGGCTGGTGCTGCTGGGCGACAACCTCCACCGCCTGGCGATCAGCACGCTCGACTCCTTCTTCGCTCGGGCAGCCCTGCAATTCCGCGGCGAGCTGGACCTGCCCCTGGGCGTGGCGGTGATGGAGAACAATCACCCCGAAGCCGTCACCCTTCGCCGGGCCGCCATCGAACACATGCTGATGGGCGAAGACCCGGACGTGATGCTTGAACTGCTCCGCCGGGTGCATCACGGCGAGGCCACCCGCTCCGTCACCGACAAGATCGACGCCATTATCAGCGAACTGGAAGAGCTGTACCTCGACACCTTCGAGGAACACCTCTGGCGGCAGTATGAGTACGACGAGCCGCTGGATAACGAGTCTTTCGCCGGCGTGCTGGCGCAGCTTCAGGCGCTGCTGCCGACGTTGTCCAAGCGCGAGCAGACCGCGGTCGCCGAGCATCTGGCGAACGCCCGTCTGGGCAAATGGGAAGACACGCTTAAGAAAGGCATCTTCAAGAACTGGCAGCTCGATCCGCCGACTTTCTTCAAGAAGCCGGTGCCGCCGAAGCTGCTCGCCGCATTGGCGCCCCTGCGTGCTCATGCGGTGAGCAAGCTGCTGGGCGAGCAGGCCCACATCACCGCCGGCATGTACGAAATGGTCCGCCTGTTTCATGGCTACCACGAAGCGGCGCGCCGCAATGCCGGCATCCTGCTGTTCAGCGACATCCCCCGCCGGCTCGAAGGCTTGATCGCCGGCTCCGACGAACTGCTGCGCGGCGACCTGTACTTCCGCCTTGACCAACAGGTCCAGCACCTCCTCCTTGACGAATTCCAGGACACCAGCCCCCTGCAGTGGCGCATCCTCGAACCCATCGCCCAGGAAGTGGTGGCGTACGGCGACGGTGAGCGCAGCTTTTTCTGCGTCGGTGATGTCAAACAGGCGATCTACGGCTGGCGCGGCGGCTGTGCGGAAATCTTCGACCACCTCGAACACACTCTCGGCGATGTGGTGGATGTCAGTGACCTCAAACGCAGCTATCGCTCCGGACCGGCGGTGCTGGCGGCGGTCAATGCCGTGTTCCCGACCTTGGCCAGCAACCCCGGACTGGACGAAGCTTCCCAACTCACCGCCGGCAACTGGGCGCAGCGTTTCACCCCGCACGAAACCGCCAAACCCAACCGCCCCAGCTACGCCTGCCTCCGCACCACCCCCGGAACTGCCCCCGCCCCCGCCCCCGGAAGTCCGCCCCCGGCTCCGGATAGCCAGCCGAATGCGGAACCAGCCGCAGCGCCGGACGACGCCAGCACGGACGCCGATGGGCCGCCCCCGCCGCCGGGTCATGTGCATGCCGTCGTGCAACTTGTCGCGGAGCTGCGCAACCAGACCCCGGACGCCACCACCATCGGCATCCTCGTGCGCACCAACAGCAGCGTACGCGAACTGATCAACGCCCTGCAACCGCTCCATCTTGGAGTCAGCGGTGAAGGCGGCGTCCCCCTGACCGACGAACCCGTGGTGCTCGCGCTGCTCTCGGCGCTGTGGCTGGCGGATCACCCCGGCGACTCCGCCGCCCGCTTCCACGTGCTCAACAGTCCCTTGGGCAAGCTGCTCAAGCTCACCGAGCACACCCTGGCGCAAGGGGCTGCCGTCGCGGCACGGATTCGCCAGCAGCTTCAGTCCCAGGGCTATGCCACTCTGCTGGCGCGCTGGGCGCAGGAGCTGGCGCCCCATTGCGATGAACGCAGCGTGGTGCGCGTCGCCCAACTGGTGGCGCTGGCGGAACGCCAGGCCCAGCGTCCGCACCTGCGTCCCGGCGAGTTCGTGCAACTGGTGCGCCAGCAGCCGGTCGAGGAACCCAGCCCCGCGCGCATCCGGGTGATGACCATTCACCGCGCCAAGGGTTTGGAGTTCGACATCGTGGTGCTGCCCGACCTCGACTGCGAGTTGGGGCGCGTCGGCTCCCATCTGGTCAATGTGCTGCGCGACAGCGCGGTTGCGCCGGTGGAAGGCATTTTCTACGCCGGCAACAAACTGGTGCAGCAGTTTGATCCGCGTCTGGAAGCCGCTGCCGCCGCGACCAAACGCGCCCGCCTGCTCGATGACCTCAGCGGGCTGTATGTCGCCCTGACCCGCCCCCGGCATGCGTTGTACATGCTGGTTGAGCCGGTCAAACGCAGCTCCAAAACCGGGCAGTTGCTGGGCAATGGTTTGTACGACAACACCGCCGCGGCCGTGCTGCGCCACGCCCTGACGGATGACCCGGAGGCCGGCGACCCGCTGGGCAACGAACTGCTGTACGAAACGGGCGATCCGCAGTGGTTCACCCAGCTTGAGCAACCCGAACCCGCCAGCGATCCCGCGCCGCCCCAGCTTCTGCGCATCCCATGGTACGAGACAGACCGCCAACCCGAAGCGACGCCGGTGCGTTTCAAGCTCCGGCGAAACCTGCGGCGGGTGGCGCCCTCCGCACTTGAAGGCGTGGGCACAGTATCAGTACGGGACTTGCTGCAGTTGACGCCCACCGTCGGCAGGCAGCGCGGCAGCGCCTTGCACTGCTGGTTTGAGCAGATTCAGTGGCTTGACGATGATTCCGCGCATGACCCCGATGACGCCCTGCTGCGTGCTGCCGCCCAGTCGGCAGGCTTGCCGGTGGAGCCGGAGTGGCTGACACAGTTCCGAACGATGCTGACGCAGCCGTGGTTGCGTCAGGCGCTGCGCCGTCCGGATGATCTGGCGGCGGTGGACCTGTGGCGTGAACGTCGCTTTGCCGTGCGCGAAGGCGATCGACTGATGCAGGGCATGTTCGACCGGGTGGTGATCCAGTTGCGGGATGGCCAGCCCCTGGCCGCTGAACTGCTGGACTTCAAAACCGATCAGCCACGCCATGCCAATGTGGACCAGCTCACCGAACATTACCGCCCGCAGATGCAGGCATATCGGCTGGCGCTGGCGCGGCTGCTGAAACTCAAGCCCGCCGCGGTGGGTGCGACGTTGCTGTTCGTCACCTTGGGCGCAGCGCGCTCGGTGTGATGTATCCATCTCCTGCAGGTCCGGGCCAAGTCGTTCGATGGGCGTGCATTGCAACGAGCCGGAAGCGTCAGCGACGGGTTGGGCGCGTGCAGCGCAGCGGCCCATGGTTGGTCGTCAATCAAACGTCATCCGGGTGCGTAGCCCGTCGCTTCTATGAAAGTCTGCCGCGAGTCAAGCCGGGGTGCTCCCATTCTT
>CAZSBB010000031.1:21199-74216 GCA_964605235.1 uncultured Phycisphaeraceae bacterium | reverse complement strand
AGGTGACACTTCTATTGAAAGCAAGCCCTGTCATTTCTATTGGAGTTCAACAGGGACGCCGCTGCAGAACTCGGAAAAAAAGGGATAAGTACATTTTTACGCCCGCATCGACCGGCGGTTGCACCACCGCAGCGCAATCCGGGAGCCGGCAACGGCAGGACGTCGGTCAGAGGGGACGCTCCGCTGGCTTCGGGACGCCGCCCTGAGACCCGGCCACCCAGGGTCATGGTTGTCCCTGCCGCTGGCGAAACCGCCGTGGATGGGTGAACATGTCGCCATGCATCGATGGGTCTTGCTGGGTGTGCTGCTGTGGCCGGGGGTGGCGATTGGGGCTGAGGCTCAGGCCACGTCCCCGGTGCGCATTTTCGCTGCCGCAAGTCTGGGCCCCGTGCTGGAGCAGATCATTCAGGACGCCGGCCCGACCGCCCCGCGCGTGGAGCTCAACACCGCCGGCAGTTCCACCCTCGCCAAGCAGATGCTGGCGGGCGCGCCCTTCGACCTGTACCTGAGCGCCAACGGCAGTTGGATGGACCAGGTGCAACAGGCGGGATTGATCGACGCCGACACGCGCGTCGACCTGCTGGGCGGCGAACTGGTCGTGGCGACACTGCGCACCAGTGAAGCAAGCCCAGCGCTGGACATTCCTCTGCTGCAGTACGGCGCCAAGCTGGACCTGCTGCCTCCGGGGCGCATTGCGCTGGGCGATCCCACCCACGTGCCGGCCGGCATCTATGCGCTGCAGGCATTCACCGCGCTGGGCTGGGCCGAGGCCTTGCAACCACGACTGACGCCCATGCTCGACGTGCGCGCCGCCGCCGCCGTGGCGGAAAGTGGCGAAGCCGGCTGCGCGGTGGTCTACCGCAGCGATGTGGCGACCAATCCCAGGCTGCGCGTGCGGTATCGCCTGGACCCGGCGCTGCATGAGCCGATTCGTTATGTCATGGCGTGCAGCGTCCAGCCCACCGCCGCCGGCCGGGCGTGGCATATGCTGTTGCAAAGCGACCGCGCCCGCGACCGCTTCATCCCCGCCGGCTTCGTGCCGCTGTTCAAGCCCATTCCGCTCAGCAGTGGCGTGGCGGAGCCGCCGGTGGTCGCATCATCCACTGCCGTGTGGTCGGCAGTCGCGCTCTCGCTGCGGGTGGCGGCCGTGGGCACCTTGCTCGCGCTGCTGCCGGGGATCGCGCTCGGCTGGCTCCTGGCGCGGAAGCAATTTCCCGGGCGGATTCTGCTGGACGCCATCGTGCATCTGCCGCTGGTGCTCCCGCCGGTGGTGGTGGGCTACGTGTTGCTGCTCGCGCTGGGACGCGGCAGTGCGCTGGGCCGGTTGCTGCACGACACGCTGGGCGTCGAACTGCTTTTTACCTGGAAAGCGGCAGCGCTGGCGTGCGGCCTGATGGGCTTTCCGCTGCTGGTCCGCGCGGTGCGCCTGGCTGTGGAAGCCATTGATCCGAAGCTGGAGCAAGCCGGCGCGGTGCTCGGCTTGTCACCGCTGACCATCCTGTGGCGCATCACGCTCCCGCTGGCGCGGCCGGGCATCGTCGCGGGCGCTTTGCTCTGCTTCGTGCGCAGCATGGGGGAATTTGGCGCGACCATTCTGGTGGCTGGCAACATCGCCGACCAGACCCGCACCATCCCCCTGGCGATCTTCACCGACCTGCAGCGCCCTGAAGCCACCGGCTTGGCGTGGAAGCTGGCGCTGCTGTCGGTGGCGCTGTCCATCCTCGCCCTGGCGATCGGCGAGCGCTTGCAACGCCGTCCGCCGCGGGAGGCGACGTCATGAAACTCGCCGCCCAACTGCAGTGGTCCGCCGGAGCATTCGACCTGCATGTCGACCTGAATCTCACCGCGCCCATCACCGGATTGTTCGGCCCATCGGGCAGCGGTAAAACCTCCCTGCTGCATCTATTGGCGGGATTGACGCGCCCCCGGCTGGGCAAAATCCTGCTGGATGACGTCATCCTGTGCGACACCGCCGCCGGCCTGCACTTGCCCCCGCATCGCCGCGCGGTGGGCGTGGTGTTTCAGGATGCCCGGCTGCTCCCGCATCTGACGGTCGCACAGAACCTGTGCCTGTCGCCGGCCGCGCGCGCCAGCGCGGGAGGGTCTGACTTCCAGCACATCTGCACGTTGCTGGAACTGGCCGACTTGTTGCCGCGCCCAGTGCAGACGCTCTCGGGCGGTGAAGCCCAGCGTGTCGCCCTGGCGCGCGCGGTGCTCGCCCGGCCGCGCCTGCTGCTGCTGGATGAACCGATCGCCAGCCTGGATGCGGCGCGACGGCAGACCATTCTGCCACTGCTGCAGCGCCTCGCCCATGAACTGCATCTGCCGCTGCTGCTGGTCAGCCATCAACTGGAAGACGTGTTGCAGGTGACCGATGAACTGGTGCTGCTGGAGCGCGGGCGATGCGTGGGGGCGGGCAGCTATCGCGATTTGTGCATGAACCCCTCAGCATTGACGCTGCTGGCGCAGGCGGGTTTGCGCAGCGTGTGGACGCTGCAGGTGCTGCGTCATGACGATGCGGCAGGTTGCACGATGCTGAGTTGGCCCACCGCTGGGGATGATGCCGCCACGGTGCTGCAGGTTCCGCGCTGGGACATGCCGCCGACTGCCAGGGTGCAGGTGGAATTGCTCGCCCAGGACACCGCCATCGCGGTGGGCCCCACGCCGGGCGTCAGCATTCGCAACCAACTGCCCGCCACGATTACCCGCATGACGACCCATCAGGGCCAGGTGCTGCTGGAACTGAATGCCGGCGCCCCCCTGCTGGCGGAAATCAGCGCCGGCTCGGCGCAGCGGCTGGCATTGCAACCCGGCAAGGCGGTCTACGCGTTGATCAAAGCCAACGCCATCCGTCGGCTCAGCGCCGCCGGCTGACGGCAGCAAATCGGCAATCGTCCAGGGCAGCACTGAACCATTCCAAGTCCGCCACCCAGCAGCATCCCTCTGGTAAACCGACTTGGGCCTGATCCAGTCCCCCGCATCATCCCCGTGCTACGAACAGTTTCACACCCGCCAGACCACTTTGCGGGCGTCGAACACCGGCCCATCGGTGCACGCCAGCCGGTAGCGCCAAGGCTGCCCGTCGCTCGACACGCCATGCTGCGCCTGCCCGGCGGCCTCGATACGCACCACGCACGACTGGCAGGTGCCCATGCCGCACGCCATCGCCTGCTCCAGGCAGACCTGGCAGTCGATGGCGCAGCGCTGCGCCAGTTGGGCGACGGCATGCATCATCGGCTCGGGGCCGCAGGTGTAGACCACCGCGCGGGCGCGGTCGCCCACGCTCAGTCGGTTGAGCACTTTCGCCAGCCCGTCGGTGATGCGTCCCGGTAGGCCGCGCGAGCCGTCGTCGGTGGTCACCACCGTGCGGTAGCCGCAGTCGGCGAAGCCGGTCACGCATAAAACGGGTGAGCCGTCGGTGGCCGGCGGGTGGTGTTGGGACCATTGCACCGGCAGCAGGTCCTGCCGCAGCGCGCCGACAAACGCGATGGCGTCCCAGCCCTGGCTCTGCAGCGCCTGGGCGAGATAAAACATGGGGGGCAGACCGACGCCGCCGCCCACCAGCAGGCCCAGCGATTTGCCCCTGGGCAAGGTGAAGGCGTTGCCCAGCGGGCCGATCAGGTCCACCGCATCGCCGGGCTGGAGCCGACTGAGCCAGTCGGTGCCCGTTCCCACCACCCGGTGGATCACCTCCAGCCAGGTGCCGCCGTCGGGCAGCGGTCCCTGCCCCGCGAGACTGAACGGGCGGCGCAGCAGCGCCAGTCGGCCGCATAATTCCGGTTGCTGGAGTTGCGGCGGCGCGTCGGGCGTCCACTGAGTATCCGCACCGCGCAGCGCCTCGACATCCGCCGCCTGGTCGGGCGTGCGGCAACCCAGTTGAATGAACTGTCCGGGCGCCGTGGCGGGAAACGGCGCGGCCAGCGCCAGGCGCAGCCGATAGTGCTCGGTGCAAAGCTGAGTATTGACGACCACGGTGGCGTCGAAACGGTCGCGGTGCGGGGCGGCGGGCGCCGGTGGTACGGAACTCTGGCCAATGAGCATGACGGGCAGTATAACGGGCGTCGAACCCACCATGCCGACTGTCGCCGCGCCGTTTCGGGTCTGGAATCAACTGCGTCATTGGACGCGGCAATGTTGCGTCAGCGATGCCGCCCGGGACCTGGCGGCGGCGCAGGCGCATGGCTGGCGTGCGGATTCCCGGTCCGACTACTGCGGCCGATGCGGCGCCTCGGCGGGTCCCGGCTCCGCGACCGCCGCAGGTTGCGTGTTCTGTCGCGCGGAGCCCCCGGGTTGGGAGCGGCTGGTGCGGCTGGGCGCTTATGCCCCGCCGCTGGCGCAGTGGGTGGTGCAGATGAAATTCCACCGCGAATGGCGTTATGCCGGCCTGCTGGCGCCGCTGCTGGCGGAGTCGATGCGGCAAGTGCAAGGCGCCCGGCCGGCGGTGCTGACCCCGGTGCCGATGCACTGGGCGCGGCGGTGGAAGCGCGGCTTCAACCAGGCGCAGCTCATGGCGCAGGCGCTCCACCGGGAACTGCGCTGGCCGCTGGCACAGGTGCTGGGACGCACGCGTTACACCGTGCCGCAGACCACGCTGACGCCCTCGCTGCGCCTGCGCAATGTGCACGCCTCCGTGCAATGCGCCGCCGTGGACCTGTCAGCCTGGGACATCTGGCTGGTGGACGACGTCAAGACCACCGGTTCCACGCTCCAGCAATGCGTCCGGCAACTGCGCGACGCCGGCGCCCAGCACATCCACGTGGCGGTGCTGGCGGTGGCGGATCCACATCATCAGGATTTCAAGGTGATGCCGGTGCGCCGGTGACGTCGGCGGACAGCATCCGAGTTCACCACTTGACCAGTTCGCGCCTGCCGCTGGCGGCGCTCTTGACCGCCGCCACCACCATGGCGAAGCTGCGGATGTTGTCATGGCAATCCGTCAGCGGTTTTCCGCCCGTGCGCACCGCGCGGAGGAAGTCGTCGATCAATCCGGCATGGCCCAGATGGGGCACCTTCACCGCCGGCGCTTTCACCGGCTTCAGTTGCTTGAAAAACTGCCGCTTGGCGCGGGCGGGAACCACCTCTGCCCGCACGTCCTCGGCGCCGTCCCAGCGCAGCGTGCCCTGATTGCACACCACGCGCCAGTTGGCGTTCCAACTGGTCTGCTCGCCCTGGGCGCACCACGATCCGCGATAGCAATACACCACCGGCTTCCCGTCGGGCAGCTTCATTTCAAAGATCGCCACCGCCGACGCATCACCCTGATACCACGAGCGCGGCGGGTTGAACGCGTGACAGTACACCGCCACCGGGTCGGCGCCGGTCAGGTAACGGCACTGGTCAAACGTGTGGATCGCCATGTCCACCAGCAGCGGGTGCGCCATTTCATCCCGGAAGCCGCCGAAGTGCGGGCCCAGGTAAAAATCGCTGTGCACCTCCTCCACCGCGCCCAGCTTGCCGCTCTGGAGCACCTGCCGCGCCCGGCGAATGTTCGGCTCATACCGGCGATTCTGAATCACCGCGTAAATCCGCTGCGCCCGGTCCGCGGCCGCCACCATCTGCCGAGCGTGCGCCAAGGTGGTGCTCATCGGCTTCTCGCCCAGGATGTGGCAGCCATGCTTCAGGGCGGTCAGCGCCACACCGTGGTGGGCCTCGGGAATGGTGACGTCAAACACCACGTCCGGCTCCGTCGCTTTGAGCGCCGCCTGGAGATCGGTGAACGCCACCTCGGCAGGCAGGTGGTACTCGGCGGCACGGGTCTGCGCCGCTTCGAGCCGCAGGTCCACCAGCCCCACCAGTTGCAGGTCCGCGCGCTTGGACGCCGGCTCCAGCCACGCCCGCGACATGCCGCCACACCCGACCAGCACCGCCTTGAGTTTTGCTTTACCTGACTTGGCCATGACTGTTTTCTCTCTGGAGCGCGAGCGGGAATCGCGCCATGATGGTGCGGAAAATCTCCCACCGCATCAGCCGCGCAGCTCCGCGCCGACTTCCTGCTTGAGCCGCTCGACGATGCCCGCCACCTGCGGGTCGACCTGCTCGTGGCGCAGGGTCGCCGCCGGATCACGGAACAGCATGCGGAAGCTCACGCTCTTGCGGCCGGGGGGAATCGGCTTGCCGCGATAGGTCGTGATGAACCACATCCGCTCCAGCAGCGCCGGCTCCGTCGCCAAGGCACTGGCGGCAATGCGTTCCCACGTCACCGTTTCATCGACGATCACCGACAGGTCGCGCTCGATGCCGGGAATGCGCGGCAGCGCCTGCACCTTACGCTGAGGCGGATAGCACGTCAGCAAGGGTTCAAGCTCCACTTCACCGGCGGTCAGTTCCGTCTGCAGATCAAACAGCTTGCGGGTGGCGGCATTGAGCACGCCGTACCAGCCGATGGTCTTGCCCTCGGTCAGTTTGACCGCCATCGCCGCGCTGCACCAGGGGAGCGTGGTTGGCGTGCAGGCGACCTCCACGCCCAGCGTTTGCGTCAGCTCTTCCAGCACGCCGCGCAGGTCGCGCAGCGCCAGTTGATTGTCACTGCTGTCCGCCAGCAGCGCCAGACGCCGGGTTTCGATGGAGTCCTGCCCGCGCTGTTCCCACGTCGAAGCGGTTTCAAACAGCCGCAGGTCATGGTTGCCCACGTCCTGGTTGGACTTGCGACAGGTCAGCAGGCTCGGCAGCAGCGACGGCCGAAGCATGGGTTCGGCTTTGCGGCGTTCGTCGCCGATGCTCACCGCGCTGGCGCCGGCGACGGTGAAAGCCTTGGCCGCCGGCACGCCCACGAAGCTGAAGTTGATCGTCTCGTGATACCCATGCGCCAGCAGCACCTTCGCCAGCGCCTTGCGGGCGGCGAGCTTCGGTTGCGGCGGCCGAACCGTCAGCGTGAGCTGCTCATTGATTGGCACCTCCGCCAACCCGTGCATGCGGGCGATTTCCTCGATGAGATCAACCTCACGCTCCAGGTCATTGCGCCAATGCGGCAGCACACAGGTGAGGTGGTCACCGTCGAGTTGGGGTTGCAGGCCCAGGCTGGCGAGCAGTTCCACCATGCGCGCGGGGGCGATGTCATAACCCAGCAGCGCCTTGCAGCGCGACAGCCGCATGGACAACGCAGCCGGCGCGGGATCCGCTTCACCCGCGCGGATGACGCCTGACGCCAGTTGCCCGCCCGCCAGTTCGAGGATCAAGGCGGCAGCGCGCTGGCTGGCGCGCTCGATGCCGGTGCGGTCGAGGCCCCGTTCAAAGCGGAAGCTCGAATCGCTGGACAGCTTGAGCCGGCGACTGGTGGTGCGCACGCTCAGCGGATCGAACTGGGCGGATTCGAGCAGAATGTCGGTGGTGGCGGCGGTGACTTCGCTGTCGAGCCCGCCCATCACGCCGGCGATCGCCACCGGGCGCGCCGCGTCGGCGATGACCAGCATGCGATCGGTCAATTTGTGCTGCGTCGAGTCAATGGCGGTGAAGGCTTCGCCGGCTTTCGCCAGGCGGACGACGATCTGCTGGCCCTGCAGTTTGGCGAGGTCGAACGCGTGCAGCGGCTGACCGAGTTCCAGCAGGACGAAGTTGGTGATGTCGACCACATTGTTGACGCTGCGCAGGCCGACGGCTTCCAGGTGACGCCGGAGCCAGGCGGGCGAGGGGCCGACCTTCACGCCCCGGATGACGCGCGCGGTGTAGACCGGGCAGACGGCCGGAGCGTTGTTGACCACGTCGGCTAGCGTTGCCGCGGCGGGTTCCACCCCGGTGGGCAGCGTGATGGCGGGCAGGCGCAGCGTGCGCCCCAGGCCGGCGGCGACTTCACGAGCGACGCCCAGATGGTTGAGGCAATCCCAGCGGTTGGACGTGACCTCGACGTCGAGCAAGGTGTCGCCGTCGGGCAGCGCGGTCTGCGTTTCCACCGGGAAACCCTGGGCGTCGAGCACCCGCGCCGCCGCGTCGGCGGTAACGGGTTGATCGAGATATTCATTGAGCCATTGGACGCTGATTTTCATAGGTGGTAGAGCGTACCAAGGCGAGCGCCCGCGGCAAATCGACAGCAACGCAGGGTCAGAAGAAAGGGGATAAGTACATTATTTTTTACAAAATTAATGTACTTATCCCCTTTCTTCTGCCCTGGACGGCGGTCACGCCGGCAGCACGGCGGCGGGTTGGAACAGCTCAATACGCCGCCACGCGCCATGGCGATAGCGCCAGAGGAACAGCAGCCCCGCGACGGTGATGTACACGGTGGTCGCCAGCCACGGGCCGCAACTGCCCCAGTGGGGCACCAGCCGCACCGCCAGTTCGCTGCCGCCCAGCAGGATGAAGACCGCGCACAGCAGGAACGCCACGGCGGGCCAGGTGGTGTCGCCGGCGCCGCGCAGGGCGTGGGTGTAGGTGATCTGCATGGCGTCAAACAACTGGAACACGGCGCAGAACAGAATGATGTAGCCGCCCCAGCGGACGACTTCGACATCCCGGTTGAGCAAGGCGATCAGCGGATGGCGCAGCGCCGCCGCCAGGAGGCCCAGCAGCACCATGTAGCCGACGCTCAGCCAGAGGCCCGCGCGGACGTAGCGTTCGACCTGGGGCAGATCGCCCTTGCCGATGGCTTTGCCCACGGCAACGGTCAGCGCGGTGCCAACGCCGATGGCGGGCATGAAGGACAGATGGAGGAATTGAATGGCGATGTTGTGGGCCGCCAGTTGTTCCTTGCCGAAGCGACCAATGTAGACATTGGTGAAGTAGGTCCAGGCGATGATATCGGAGGCGAACTGCAAGCCGGCGGGCGCGCCGAAGCGCACCAGCCGCATGAAGCGCGGCGCGCTGAACTGCCATTGCCCGGCGGTGTCGTACTGGGCGCGGTAATGGGGCAGCAGCATCCAGCCCAGCATGATCAGGGCGTTGAGGGCGGACGCCAGGGTGGTCGCCCACGCAGCGCCGGCGAGGCCCAGGGCGGGGAAGCCGAAGTGCCCGTAGATCAGCGCGTAGTTGGCGAGGATGTTGAAAACGTTGCCGATGAGCGCCGCGGCGAGGGGCACGCCCGGACGATGCAACCCGGTGAAGAAGCCGCTGAGGGCGAACACCATGAGGCTGGGCGCGATGCTCAGCAGGCCGACCTGGGCATAGGCGACCTCCAGCGTCTGCACGGAGGGCTCATGGCCGATGGCGGCAAAGAGGGGCGCGATGCCCCACCACGCCGGCGCGACGCCGACGCCGATGAACAGCGCCAGGTACACCCCCTGCCAGGCGAAGGCGCTGCACTCGCGCGGCTCATCACGTCCCAGCGCCTGGGCGACGAAAGTGTTCACCAGCGTGCAGGCGCCCATGCCGAAGCTGATGACGGAAAACAGCACGAGATTGGCGGGCGTGATCGCCGCCTGAGCTTCGGTGCCCAGCCGGGAGATCATGACAAAATCGACAAAGCCCATCGCGGTGCGCGACAGCATGGAGCCGATGATCGGCGCTGCGATGCGCAGCAGATACCAGACCGGTGATTTGGACATGGGAAAACCAGCCATCAAACAGCACTGCGCGTCGGTACAACGCGGCGCGGCAGCGCAGAGCTACATGTTAGATCGGGATCGGCGGGCGCGTCAACGTGTCACCAGCCCACAGCCGGTTTGGCGCCTTGCTTGCCGAACTGCTTTTCTTCCTCCCACACCGCCAGGCCGGTCTTGAGATCGGTCATGGACATCTGGAAGGAGTAAACCACCTGGCGAATTTTGCCGGCGACGGCGCGTTTCTCCAGGATTTTGAGGGTGAGGGTGTAATCGGGCGTGGGCAGCGGCTGGGCGTTGGCCGCCAGGTCCTGCTGCTGGCGATTGGTGGCGAACTGGTCCTCGGCGCCCTGGCCATCGCCCAGCGGGCCCAGCGTGGTGTAGGTCTGCGCCACGCCGGCTTTGTTGAGCACCACGCGAATCTTCTTGATGATCTCATCGCGGTCGATGTGGATCGTCGTGTTGTTCACGTAGGTGGAAATGGCGAGGGTCGAAGGTCGGCCATCGCGGCCGAGATGCCCCGATTCGAGCAGCGACTGGGACAGGGCAACCGCGGCATCGGCGGCGTCCTGGATGTCCAGGTCGCTGGCGGTGGTGATGGTCTCAGGCCCGCGCGGGTCGATGCGGTACGCGGCCGGTCCTTCGCAGCCGGTCAGCAGGATCGCGCCAGTCAGCAGAACGAACGTGGGCAGCAGTGCGTGCAGTTTCATCAGAGCGTTCCTTGGGGGCATAACGTGAAAGAATGCGAGCCGGCGGGCTGGAGGTCCGGGGTTCCGGGGCTCCGGGGGTCCGGGGGGCCGGGGTTCCGGGGGCGGGGCTTACTTCGCTTCCAGCAGTTTGAGCCGAAAGTCCACCGCTTTGGGGGACGGCGCCACGCCGGTGATGACGCCGATTTCCCCGCCCGCCAGCGACATCTGCTGCCAGCCGGTCAGCGGGGTGTCGATGACCATGCGGGCTTCATCGAGCCATTCGATGCTCCAGTTGAAGCGTTGCCGGGTCCAGGTGTCGTTCTTCACTTCCACCTGCACTTTGAGAAACCCGCCGGCGGTGGTGTTTTGCCGCACCGACACCAGCTTGGCTTTGCTCGAAAGCGTCCAGTCCGTGCGCTGGTTCTGCACATTGACCGGCTGCTCCTGCCCCACCGGGTTGGACGGCTCAACCGTGTTGGTCGTGCGGCAACCCGCCAGCAAAACCAACGACAATCCCAGCACCAGACTCAGCGCCAATTTCATGTTTCGATCTCCTGCTGATCCAATCCATCTCGCTGTGCATGCCAGCCAGGCATCAAGTCAGCTCGCGGCTTGGCATCTCATCCACGTTTCATCTGTGTTCATCGGTGGCAACAAAAAGCGGAGGCGGGTTTACCATTGTAGGCATTTACCGCAAACGAAACTGCCAGATTTCCAGCGGGCGGCCGGGGCCCAGGTCGCGCACCCACACGCCGCCGACGGCAAACGGCTGCAATTGCACTTCAAACCCGCCCGCCATGCGGCCGGCGAGTTGGAGCTGCAACCGCCCATCGCGGGGACGCGGCAGCCGGGCGTAGTGGATTTCCTTGGGCAACGTCGCCCAGGTGCGGCGGTCGGCTTCGTTCATCGACACCTGATAAGCCCCGGCCGCCATCCGCACCAGGAGACTCGGCCAATCGTTCTGGCGATGATCCCGATCCCAGCTGCGCTCGGCGGTTTCCCGCAGCACATGGGCGATCGCCGCCTTGCTCGCCGACGCCACCAGCGTGCGCACCACGATGGCGGGATACTCCTGCTCAAACTCGCGGGCGACGATGCGGTCCATGTCCGCCACCACTTCCGTCCGCACCGTGCGGCCGTCGCCGGTGATGCTCAGCGGCCCGGCGCTGTTGCGGTGGTACACCAGCTTCGGCAGCGCGATGCCCACGTAATCCACCTGATTGGTCACCAGAAACAGCGGCAAATCCAGACGAAACTGATCACGTGCCGGCGCGCAGCCGGTTTCAAAAATCACGTACACCGGCGGGGCTGCGTCGCCGGCGCCGCCCTGCTGCCGCGCCTGAGCAGCACGGGCTTCCTCCGCCAGTTGCCGATTGCCTGGCGCCAGCGCGGCCGCACGCTGGAGAAAAAACACCCCCCGCTCCAGGTCCGAACCATCCTGCGCCTGATGCAGAAAAAATAGCCCCTGAAACAGCTCCGCAAACGGGTTCACATAATCGCCATAAGGTTGCAGGCTTGACGACCCCAGCGCGGTCTGGCGGGCATGGCTCAGGGCGGCACTGTCGTAGGTGCGCTGCAGGTCGTAGTTGACCTGGTTGAATTGCGTCTGCCGCAGCGCCTGCTGGGCTTGCTCGATCTGCTGGGCGTTGGCTTGCACGGCTTCGCGCTGCCGCTGGTAGGCGCGATTCAGCTCCACCCGCGCGGCGGCGGTATCGCCCAAAGCGAGGAAATTCCCCGCCCGGTAGACGTTGAGCATGATGCGGTCGTAGGTCGTGCCGCGGTACGGCAGCACGTTGAGATTGGTCACCGCCGCCAGGGCTTCGCGGCTGAGCGAGATATCCGCCTGGGCGTCGAGACGGTCGATGTACGCCTCGGCCTGGGCGAAGGATTCATTGCTTTCCCGCGCCCGGCCGAAGCAGCGTTCAAGGTTGCCCTTCTCCAGCCAGGCGATCACGGCATTGTGGTCCCGGCCGTGCGCCCGCACATATTCATCGGCGATCGCCAGCGCCGCCGGGGTCTGGCCGGCGCAGAACTGCTGTTGCGCCAGCCGCAGGTCGCGGTTGAATTCGCAGCCAGTGAGCAGCGCCGCAAGCAGCAACAGCAGCGGGGTCAGCGCACGGACACCGCCTGGCCGGACGAATGCGGTCGGTGTGGGTGGAAACGGAAGCAGTGCAGCCAGGAGGGACACGGCTGACATAGCATACCCGTCCGAGCGCGGGGAGGTTTCAGGCGGTGGGCGCGTTGCGCGCGGTTCGGAAGACGGCAACAGAAAGGGGCAACAGAAAGGGGATAAGTACATTATTTTTGTCGGAAATAATGTACTTATCCCCTTTCTTTCACCCTTCTTCCGCTCCCGGCCCGGTATTTACGCTTGTTCCGCGGGCAGGCGCACCAGCGACACATGCAGCATGCCGGGATGGGCGCGGAGGGTGCGGAGCAGTTCGTCGGGCGGGCAGTTGTCGATCTTGAGCACCATGAGCGCGGTGTTTTCGCGGCGGCTGATCGCCATGTCGGCGATGTTGACCTGGGCTTTGCCGAACTCGGTGCCGACCAGGCCGATCATGCCCGGCCGATCCTCGTTGCGGATGAGCACCATGGCGCCGGCGGGGACCATGTCCATGTAGTAGCCGTTGATCTCGATGATGCGCGGGCGATGGTCGTCATACACCCGGCCGACCACGCGGCGGGTGCGGTCCTGCGGATGGGTTTTCTCGTCGATCGCCCCTTGCGGGCCGGTGATCTCCATGGTGATCTGCGGCACGCCGGCTTTCTTGTGCTCGCTGACGCTGGTGCGCACTTCGATGCCGCGCTGGGCCGCCATCTGGCTGACATTGATGACATTGAGCGGCGTGTCGAGATGGCCCTGCAGCAGGCCGACGAGTGCGGTGCGTTCGATGGTGCCGGCGGCGGCGGCAAGTTCCTTGCCTTCCAGGTCGATGTGCACCTTGGCGATGCCGCGCGTGGTCAGCGGCACGGTGAGCGTGGCGATGCGTTTGGCGAGATCGACGAAGCCCAGTTGCAGCGGATCGAGGTCCACACGGAAGCCGCCGGCGTTGACGGCTCCGCGAATGCCTTCGCCGCGCAGGTACGCCAGGAGCGACTGCGCCGCGGCGATGCTGACTGCCTGCTGGGCTTCGGTGGTGCTGGCGCCCAGGTGCGGGGTGGTGAGAATTTTCGGATGGTTGCGCAGCGGCGAATCCCTGGCGAGCGGTTCGTCGGTGTAGACATCCAGCGCTGCTCCACCGCACTGTCCGGAGTCCACCGCACGCAGCAGCGCGGCTTCATCAACCACCCCGCCGCGGGCGGCGTTGATCACCAGCACGCCCTTGCGGCACTGGGCGAAGGTCTGATCGTTGAGCATGCCGTTGGTCTGTTCGTTGAGTGGCACGTGGAAGGTCAAGAGGTCGGCATGGGGCAGAATCTCGCGGAAATCGCGGAACATGCGCACCTTGCCGTCCATCATGGTCTGAGCGTTGATGAACGGGTCATACGCGACGACATCCATGCCGAACACCAGGGCGCGCTCGGCGACGGTTTGCCCAATGCGTCCGAAGCCGACCACGCCGAGCGTTTTGCCGTGGAGCTGGCGGCCCATGAACTTGTTGCGGTCCCAGCCGCCCTGCGCCATGGTCATGTGCGCCGGGCCGATCTGCCGACACAGCGCCATCAGCAGCGCGAAGGCATGCTCGGCGGTGGTGATAGTGCTGGCCTCGGCGGCGTTGAGCACCAGGATGCCCTTGCTGGTGGCGGCTTCGAGGTCGATGTTGTCCACGCCCACCCCGGCGCGGGCGACCGCGCGCAGCTTGCCGGGGTGGCTCAGGATTTTGGCGGTCACCTGCACGCCCGAGCGCACGATCATGCCATCGTGTTCGCCGGCGATCTGCGCCAGTTCGTCTTCGCTTAAGCCCGGCTTGTTCACCAGTTCGCAGTCGGGCTGCTCACGAATGAACGCCAGACCTTCCTCGGCGAGTTTGTCGGCGGCGAGAATGCGATACTTGTCAGCCATTTCAGCCTGCTTTCGTCGGTAAAACCAGAAGCCAATGCCGCGAAGCGCCGCCCCGCAGCGAGCCGGATAGTTTACTGCCTTCGGGCCAGCTTGCAGATGAGCGTCAGACGAGCCGGCGATGATGTCACGCCATCAGGGGGCGGCTATGCGTCCGCGGGCACAGCAGGTGACGCCGAAACAACGATTGATATCCGCCACTTGCGCTTCCAGACTGGTCACGCTGCGCAAAAGGTTGTTGACCAGCGGATGGCGCGGCCGCATGTTGGAGGCCGCCGGCTTGTGCCGCAGGTTGGCCGCCTGCCGCACCAGCCAGACCACGGGGAACAAGGAGCCATACAGGTAGTGGGCGCGGGTCACGACAAAGCCGGCGCGGTCCAGCGTTCGCCGCAGGCTGCTCTGCGTATACCGGCGGTGGTGTCCCAGGTACTCATCATGCCCGCTCCACAGGCAATCAAACGCCGGCACGGTGACGAAAAAGTGATTGTGCTCTCCGACACAACGAGCCCGAATGTCGCGCAGCAGTTGCCCGTCATCCTCCACATGCTCGAGCACATCCATCAGCACCACCAGGCTGTTCTCGATGCAACCAGGCAGTTGCTGCGCCTTCACCACCGGCTGATCGACCGATGCCGCCACTTCCGCGGAGCTGTAGCCTGGATCCACCAGCAGGAGCCGACCCAGACCGGCGGCAAACTGCTCATGCAACGAAGCGGAAAAGAAGCCCGACCCGGCGCCGACGTCAACCACATGCAACGGCTTCCGCTCCGCCAGCAGGGCACGGGTAAACCGCGCCAGCGGAATCCGTTTGCTCTGGTAGTACCAGTGCGTCCGGGGATCAACCCCGCTTTCGAGCTCTTTGAGGTCCATATGGCTGCCACCCCCGCAGGCGCCAACTATCGGGCGGCGCCGCGCGACGCCGCCACCGCCGCAAAAGCAACCCGCGCCGCCTTGAGCGTGCGTTCGATCAACGGAGCGTCATGCACGATGCTCAGGAACCAGGTTTCATACTGGCTGGGCGGCAGGACCACGCCCGCTTCGAGCATGGCGGAGAAGAACACCGCAAACGCGCCGGTGTCGCAGGTCAACGCCTGCTTATAGTTGGTCACCGGCGCCACGGTGAAGAACGGCGTGATCATCGAGCCCACCCGGGCGATCTGCAGCGCCACCCCGGCATCGGCGGCGGCGTCACGCAGGCCCGCTTCAAGCTGGGCGCTGCGTTCCTCGAGCGTGCGGTACACGCTGGCGTCCTTGAGCGCGGTGAGCATGGCGATGCCCGCCGCCATCGCCAGCGGGTTCCCGCTGAGCGTGCCCGCCTGGTACACCGGCCCGCTGGGCGCAATCTGCTTCATCAGGTCGGCCCGGCCGCCGTAGGCAGCACACGGCAGGCCGCCGCCAATCACTTTGCCAAAGCAGGTCAGGTCAGGCGTCACGCCGTACAGCGCCTGCGCGCCGCCGAGCGCCACCCGGGAGCCGGTCATCACTTCGTCAAACAGCAGCAGAGCGCCATGCTGATCGCACAGCTTGCGCAGGCCCTGCAGGTAACCGGGGGCGGGCAGCACGGTGCCCATGTTGCCCGCGATGGGTTCAAGCGCCATGCAGGCGATTTCGCCGCGATGCTGCTTGAAGACCGCTTCGACGGCATTGAGATCATTGAAGGGCACCAGCACGGTGTCGCTGGTGATGCTCTTGGGCACACCGGGCGAGCTGGGGACGCCCAGCGTGGTCGCCCCACTGCCCGCCGAGACGAGCAGCCCGTCGCTATGGCCGTGGTAGCAACCGGTGCACTTGATGACCTTGGATCGGCCGGCGGCGGCGCGGGCGAGGCGGATGGCGCTCATGGTCGCCTCGGTGCCGCTGTTGACGAAGCGCACCATCTCGATGGAGGGCACGGCGTCAATGATCATTCGCGCCAGGTGCGTCTCGGCTTCGGTGGGCATGCCGAAGCTGGTTCCATGCCGGGCGGCCTTGGTGATGGCGGCGAGCACCGTCTCCGGGGCGTGACCCAGAATCAGCGGGCCGTAGCTCAGGACGTAGTCGATGTACTCTTTTCCGTCCAGGTCGGTGACGAGGGCGCCCCGCCCCTGCTGGATGAAGATGGGGTCCCGGCCGACGGAGCGGTATGCCCGCACCGGGGAGCTGACCCCTCCGGGCATCACCTGCTGGGCGGCGGCAAAGGCTTCGGCGGAACGGGGATGGGCAGGATTCGCGGCAGCTGGCATGGGGGGGACCTTCCTGGTCGGCGGAATACGCTTGGTTCAACCGGGCCAACGCATCAGGACAGCCAGCGCTTTTGACGAGCCCCGACCGTGAGGGAGGGGTGGTTTTTGCTGCGTCAAACCGCAGCGGCGGCACCGCCACCCCTTGCTTACGCGCGGGGCTCGCAACCCAACTGTCCGATGCGTCCGCCTGGTTCGTTCAAAACCAGCCTGGGGCATCGCTTGTAAGCCCCCCGGGCTCCTGCTACACTGCAGGGCTCGTAGAGGATTACACGACCACAGGACGGCCCGTGGCACTGAACCCCACGGGCGAGAGAGCGGATTATTATGACCGTTACCGCTGAACGCAAACAGGAACTGATCTCCGACTACCGCCGCGCTGATGGCGACACTGGTTCGCCCGAAGTGCAGATCGCCCTGCTCAGCGAGCGCATCGTCGGCCTGACCGACCACCTGCGCACGCATAAGCACGACTATGCGACGCGGCGCGGCCTGATGATGCTGGTCAGCAAGCGCACCAGCCTGCTGCGCTACCTGCAGCGGACCAATTATGAGAAGTACCAGGAGCTGATCGGGCGCCTGGGTCTGCGTAAGTAAACGTATTTTCACACTGGCCGTCTGCTGACCGCGGATCATCTGGGTGACCCGTGCGAACAGGCGGCAGTAGGCTCGGGGCGCTGGCGTTGGGCGAGGCATTCGCTCTGTCCGCGCATCGAGCCTCCTGTCTTCTGTTCCAACCCGTTCGTGATCCTCCTGTGTGGACGGCTGCCTGGCCGGCGCCGACGCCGTTATGGCGTGGTCGGCCGCAACCGCTCCGGCACTGGAGCACGAAAGGATTGGGCATATGGCAATCACCAAAGTTGAGATGGAACTGGGCGGCCGCACGCTGAGCCTGGAGACCGGCAAGCTCGCCAAGCAGGCCGACGGCGCTGTCGTGGTGCGCTTCGGCGAAACCACCGTGCTGGGCACCGTGGTCCGCGCCAACCCGCGCGAAGGCATCGACTTCTTCCCCCTGACCGTCGACTACCGCGAGAAGCTCACCGCCGCCGGCCGCTTCCCCGGTGGTTTCATCAAACGCGAAGGTCGCCCCACCACCAAAGAAACCCTGACCATGCGCAACATCGACCGCCCGCTGCGGCCGCTGTTTCCCAAGGGTTTCTATGACGAAGTGCAGATCCAGTGCTGGGTGCTGTCCGCCGACGGGCAGAACGACCCGGACATCCTCGCCGCCATCGGCGCCTCGGCGGCGCTGGCGATCAGCTCGGTCCCGTTCCAGGGCCCGGTGGGCAACATCCGCGTCGGCCGGATCGACGGCCGGTATGTCGCCATGCCCACCATCGCCCAGCTCGCCTTCAGCGATCTGGAACTGGTGCTCGCCGCCCACGACAAGGGCGTGAACATGATCGAAGTCGGCGCCCAGCAGGTGGGTGAAGACGAAGTCGCCGGCGCGATCGAATTCGGCAGCGAGCAGGCGCTCAAGATTGCTGACCTCATCAAGGATCTCGCCGCGAAAGCCGGCAAGGAAAAGTTCGGCAACGTCACCATTCCCGACGCCGAGCTGGTGAAGCTGGTCGAAAGCAAGCTCGCCGCGCCGCTCAAGGCCGCCAAGACGCTCGAAGGCACCAAGCTCCAGCGCGCCGAAGCCGTCAAGGCCGCGATCAAAGCGTTCTTCGACGAGCAGCTGCCCGCCCCCGGCGAAAGCGCCAGCTATGCGGCCGTCAAGGCGTATGAAGCGAAGAAGAAGCTCGCCGGCATCGCCGTGCATGATCTGGAGGAGCAGATCACCCGCGAGGTGATCCGCGCCGGCCAGCGCACCGACGGCCGCAAGTTCGACGAGCTGCGCACGATCACCTGCGAAGCCGGCGTCCTGCCGCGCGTGCATGGCTCGGCGATATTCACCCGTGGCGAAACCCAGGCGCTGGTCACCGCCGCGCTGGGCACCGGCAAGGATGAACAGATCGTCGACGGCATCCACGGCGAGTATGCCGAGAAGTTCTACCTGCATTACAACTTCCCGCCCTTCTCGGTCGGTGAAGCCAAGCGCATCATGGGCCCGGGTCGGCGTGAAATCGGCCACGGCAACCTGGCGCAGAAGGCGCTCCAGCCCGTGCTGCCCCCGGTTGAAAAGTTCCCCTACACCGTGCGGCTGGTCAGCGACATCCTTGAATCCAACGGCTCGTCGAGCATGGCGAGCGCGTGCGGCGGCACCCTGGCGCTGCTCGACGCGGGCGTGCCCATCCTCGCGCCGGTGGCGGGCATCTCCATCGGCCTGGTCAGCGCCGACCACGCCGGCGACCAGGAAATCTTCCTGACTGATATCCAGGGCGAGGAAGATCACTTCGGCGACATGGACTTCAAAGTCACCGGCACCCGCGACGGCATCACCGCGATTCAGCTCGACCTCAAGATCGCCGGGCTGAACATGCAGCAGATCCGCAAAACGCTGGAGCTGGCGAAGGTCAACCGCGTGCAGATCATTGAGAAGATCGAAGCCGAGCTGCCCAAGCCCCGCAAGGAGCTGAGCCCCTACGCCCCGCGGCTGCTGACCATGAAAATCCACCCGGACAAGATCGGCAAGCTGATCGGCCCCGGCGGCAAGACCATCCGCGCCATGGAAGCTTCCACCGGCGCGACCATCGAAATCGAAGAAGACGGGACGGTCATCGTCTCGGCGGTGGGCGCCGGCAAGGCGGAGAAGGCGATTGCCGAGATCGAAATGCTCTGCTCGGAAGTCAAAGTCGGCACGCTGTACACCGGCAAGGTGGTGTCCATCAAGGACTTTGGCGCGTTCATCGAACTCGCCCCCGGCACCGAAGGCCTGTGCCATATTTCCGAACTCGCCAACAAGTACGTCCAGAAGGTGACGGACGTGGTGAAGATGGGCGATCTGGTCAAGGTCAAGGTGATTCTGGTGGACGAGCAGGGCCGGATCAAGCTGTCGATGAAGCAGGCGGTGGAAAATGAAGGGGAAGAAACTCCGGAAGAGGCTTCCGCCCGCTAGGATAGTTAGTTAGAATTACGTATTAGCGCGCTCCAGGTGAGCGCGGCAAGGGATGGTCAAGCCCCGGCTGATAAGCCGTTGGGGCGGGGCTAATCATCTTCGGTAGGGTACGAGAAGCAGTCCGCGGTGAGCGCCAGGGGCTGGTGTTCATCACGGTCAAGTTACGCCAGTTGGTCGCGGAGTTGTTCTGATTCCCGCGACGGCGGGTGTGGTTGTGTCGAGCAATCGGCAACCACCCCAGGCGGCTGTGTCATTCCCATTGTGTGCGTGGGTCTGCGTCTGACGTCTGGCGTTGGCGGGTTCGTGCTGTGCGCAGCGCGAACCCGGCGGCTGGCGTAGGGTAAGTCCCGCGGCAGGAGAGGGAACACATGGCGACGCAAGGGAAGGTGAAGTGGTTCGATCCTAAAAAGGGCTATGGCTTCATCATCGGTCCGGAAGGCCAGGATGTATTTGTCCACTACAGTCAGATTCAGGGGGACGGCTTCCGCTCCCTGAAAGATGGCGAAGCGGTCGAATACGAACTGATCGAGTCCGACAAGGGCTGGCAGGCGCGTACCGTCCAACGCACGACGAATACCGCCGACACCGTCAGACCTGAGTGACCGTTGGGCTACCCCAGGTTCGTCGCGGGCTCCGCACCCACGACGGCGCACGTTCAATTCCATTGAATGTGAAATGCCCTACAAATGCTGCACTTGACTTAGCTTGTTGATATAGCATTTAACCTACCAAGCAGGTGAGTGTCGCATACCCACTCACGTCTACTCTACCAAAGCGACAACACACCCGACCACCCGCACGGTATTCTGACCCCATGGGTTACTTCTGGATTGGTATGGCGTGTGGTCTGCTCGGTGCGATTCCCCTGGTGCACTTCGCTTCCCGGCGCACTGCCGCCCGCATTCTCCGTCTCGAGCGCCAAGCCCGCGCCAATGAACGCCTCGCCGAGTTGGGCACCCTGACCAGCGGCCTGGCGCATGAGATCAAAAACCCCCTCTCCACGGTCGGCCTCAATGTGCAATTGCTGCAGGAAGACCTCACCACTCAACCCGATGAAGAGCAACTCGGCCGCATCCGCCGGCGACTCGATTCCCTCCGCCGCGAGACGCAGCGGCTGCGCGAAATCCTCGAGGACTTCCTGCGCTTCGCCGGACGCATGAAGCTCGACCTGGCGCCCACTGATCTGCATGTGGTCATCGAGGAGATGATCGACTTCTACTCCCTCCAGGCGCAGGCGGCGGACATTCACCTGCGCACGCAGCTTGATGCCGCCCCGTCGCTCTGCCCGCTCGACGCCAGCCTGTTCAAACAGGCGCTGCTGAATCTCCTGATCAATGCCGTGCACGCCATGACCACCGCGCGCGAGAAGCAGCAGCCGCACGGCGGCGCCAACGAGCTGCTGCTGCGCACCCGGCGCGAGGGCGCGGACATTCGCATCGATCTCATCGACACCGGCCCGGGCATCGACGCCCAGACCTTGCCGCGCATCTTTGAACCCTACTTCTCCACCCGGCGCGGCGGGACCGGCCTGGGCCTGCCCACCACCTGGCGCATCATCGAAGAGCACGGCGGAACCATCACCTGTCACTCCGAGCCGGGCCGGGGCACCAATTTCGTCATTCATTTGCCCGGGAAATCCCCCGCCGGCGCTTGAACTGTCCCTGCACCCCTCACATAATCCAGCGCTGCGGAACCGCCCACCCACTCGGCCGCCGGGGGCGCTGGTTGCTCTGCATGATGAAAGGAATTGCCATGCGCCATGGTCGTCTGTTCGTTCTGCTTGCGGTGAGTTTGCTGTGCTGCAGCCGGATGCCTGTCTGGGGCCAGACCGCAGTGGAGGATAAGCCAGCCGCCGGTGCGGGCAGCGCCGCCGCCACAACCACGGCTGCCAGGAGCAACGGCAGTGCGGACCAGCCGGAGCAGGATGGCGAGGATGCGCAACTGACTGACCTGAAAAAGCAGAGCGCTCTGCTCTCGGCCCAGGCCGACGTGCGCGGCAAGGAGCTCGACGCCGAACTGGCGGACCTCAAGGCGGAAAACGAACGGCTCAAGACCGAAGCCCAGGTCGCCAAGCAGCGGCAGCAGAATGAACTGCTCAAACTGGAGCTGGAAAAGCAGGCCCTGGAAGTGCAGGCGGCCGTGGAAAAAGCCCGCCTCGACCGTCAACGCGCCGCCATGGCGGAGGAAACCGCGCAGCTCACCGCCCAGATGCAGCTTAATGACGCCCGACAGAAGCAGGAACTGGCAACCGCCAAAGCTGAGTTGGAAAAACTCCAGGTCAGTCGGCAGCTTGATCAGGCCCGGCAGGCGGCGGCACTGGCGGACCTCGAAACCCAGCGCGCCCAGGCGGCGGCCCAGAACGCCCTGCTGCTGGAACAGGTCAAGGCCGCCCAGGCCCAGCAGCAACTGGCGGTCGCCGCCAACGCCGCCCAACTCGCTCAGGACCAGGCGCAACTGCAGTTGCGTGACGCCCGCACCCTCAAGCGCGCCGAACTGGACGCCCCGCCCCAGCGCCGCGCCGAGCCGTTTGTGGACGGCAAGCTGTATCTGTCGGACCGCACCATCAAACTCGATGGCCCGATCATCACCGGCACCGCCGACTACGTCTGCAGCCGGATCGATTTCTTCAACAACGAGTCGAGCACCGATCCCATCTTCCTGGTCATCGACAACAGCCCCGGCGGCTCGGTCATGCAGGGCTATCGCATCGTCAAAGCCATCGAAGCCTCCCCCGCCCCGGTGCATGTGGTGGTGCGTTCCTTCGCGGCCTCCATGGCGGCGGTCATCACCACCCTCGCGCCCCACTCCTATGTCTACCGCAACGCCATCATGCTCCATCACCAGATGTCCGCCGGGGCCTACGGCAACATGACCGACCTGGAACAGCAGGTCCAGACGCTGCGCGAATGGGAACGTCGACTCGCCGACCCCGTGGCGAAGAAGATGGGCCTGAGCCTGGAGGAATTCAAGAAACGCATGTACAGCAGCAAGTCCAGCGGCGACTGGGACGAGTTTGGCGACCGGGCCGTGGAACTCAGGTGGGCGGACCATGTGGTGGATGAAATCCGCGATGAAGGCCAGCTCACCCGGCCCACCGGCAGCGCGCCCAAGCCGTGGTGGTACGGCTTCCTGGCCGCGGATGACAAGGGTCACCCCGTCTTCAAGCTGCCTCCGCTCGAGCCCGCCGACGCTTACTTCCTCTACAACCCCAACCAGTTCTACCGCATGGATTAGCGATGGTCAGAGCAGGTGAGCAGTTGAACAGGAGCGCAGGAGAAAGACGGGAAACGCGCGGGTTTCAGGCTTGTTCGTGGGTGCGTTCGAGGATGGCGAGCACGGCGATGACCGCGATGGTCTGCGCGGCCGCCAGACACGCCTGCCACCAGGTCAGGTGCGCCAGCATCACCCCGGAGATGCCCGTCGCCAGGGTGCAGAGCCAGATGACGAGCACCGCGGTGCGCCGGCTGAGCCCCTTGCGCACCAGGCGATGCGAGAAGTGGTTGTGATCGCCTTTGAACGGGCTTTGCCCGCGCGCCAGCCGCAGCAGCGTCACGCTGGTCAGGTCGTACAGCGGGATCGCCAGCACCAGCAGCGGCATCAGCAGGCCATACCACGCGCCGGGCGCCGGGGCGGCAGCACTGTGATCGGTGCTGAAGTAGGTGGTGCGAATGCTGATGATCGCCAGCAGCAGCCCCAGCACCAGTGAGCCGCCGTCGCCCATGAAGACCTTCGCCGGCGGAAAGTTGAACACCAGGAAACCGACCAGCGCTCCCAGCAGCAGCGCCGCCAGCGCTGCCACGAACCATTGCCCCGCCAGCAGGGTCGCCATGAGATAGAGCGCCGCGGCAATGGCGCCGACCCCGCCGGACAGCCCGTCCATGTTGTCGAGCATGTTCATGGCGTTGACGATGGCGATGATCCAGAACATGGTCAGCAGATGGCTGGCAACCACCCCCGCCGGGCCATAGTCCGACAGCAGATGCAGGATGCGCACATCCAGCGCGATGCTCAGGAACAGCGCTGCCCCCGCTTCCACCAGCAGCTTGGTGTATGGCCCCAGCCCGCGCGTGTCGTCAATCCGCCCCAGCACGTGCAGCACCGTCAAACTCAGCAGCACACCCAGACCCAGCGGCGTCTGCGCCTTGAGCCCCGGCAGGTGGACCGCCAGTGGCGCCAACGCCCCCTGCCACCAACTGGCGGGCGCCAGCCACACCGCCGCCAGCGCCAGCGCCATGGGCAACGCCACCGCGGCAAAGATGGCGATGCCGCCGACGTTGGGCGTCGGCTGCGCGTGCAGTTTGTGCGGCTCCCGGCCGGGTTGATCCAACTGCCCCTTGCGCAGCGCGCGGGCGATCAGCCACTGGCACAGCGGCAGGCAAACGCACATCGCCACGGGAACCAGCGCCAGACAGACGAGGATCATGAGCGGTTCATCCCAGGCCGCGGCAGCGCGACGACGCCATCAACGGTGGCCCCAAGCGATCGATCGAGCGAGCTTACAAATCAGGAACCACCGAGACTCAGAGAGCACCGAGCCAGACACACAGAGAATTGGAAAACCAGGGATACGCCCCGCTTCATGCTTTCACTCCGTGTTCTCTGTGCCTCGGTGGTGAATTCTGATTTGGGACCGTGATTCAGGCCTTGAGCCCCAGCACATCCGCCATGCCATAGCGGCCGGGTTGCTGTTTGACCAGCCATTTGGCGGCCCGCAGCGCGCCGCGGGCGAATACATCGCGGGTGGAGGCGGTGTGCGTCAGTTGCAGTTCCTCGCCCAGCGTGGCGTAGCTGACGGTATGTCGGCCGACCTCATCGCCCAGCCGCAGGGCGTGCATGCCGATCTCGCCGCGTTTGCGGACGACATCATCGCCGTGGCGGCCATGCACCACATCGCGCTGCAGGTCTTTGCCGGTGGCGTTGCAGATGGAGCGGGCGATGCCCAGCGCGGTGCCGGACGGCGCGTCTTTCTTGAAGCGATGATGACCTTCGACGATTTCAATGTCGTAGTCGTCACCCAGTTGCCTGGCGACCTGGGCCGCCAGGGCAAAGAGCAGGTTGACGCCCAGGCTCATGTTGGGCGCCTGCAGGATGGGAATGGTCTTGCCGGCGGCGGCAATCTTCTGCAGATCATCCTCGGTGAGTCCGGTGGTGCCGATGACCAGCGGAATGCGTTGCTGGACGCACAACTCGATCGCGCTGCGGCAGGCGACCGGCACGGAGAAGTCGATCATGACCTGCGGCTTGGCGCCGGCCAAAGCAGCCGCGATGGGCACATCCAGCTTGCCCACGCCGGCGACTTCGCCCGCATCGCGCCCGGCGGAGGGATGCCCTGCCGCGTCGATGGCGACGGTGACCTGCAGTTCGCTGTCTTCATGCGCCAGGGCGACCAGGCGCTGCCCCATGCGCCCCGCGGCGCCGTGAATGCCAACCGTAATCATGTCAGTTCTCGCTTGGAATTATCTCGTCGATTCGAAACTCGCCATCAGGGGAATCAATCCCACGGATTCGCCGGCGGCACATCCGTGGGCGTCCATCGCAATCACGCAACATCAACCCGGCGCCACATCACCAAATCCCAAATCACTAAATCGCCACATCCCACATCCGTGCTCATCTCTCTCCTGCTTCATCCGTGTTCATCTGTGGCAAAAAAACCACCCCCGCATCACCCCCCGCGCTCAATGCTCGTAGTAATCATGCGTCGGCCGGCCGGCGAGGATCTGTTCCTTGCCCCAGTTGGCGACGGAGCGGAATTGCTCGGAGCGGATGAAATCGTCAAAGGCTTTGCGGTCGGACCAGTCGGAGACGATGAGGTAGCTCTGGCGGTCGTTGACGTCGCTGTAGAGCGCCGACTTGCTGTGGCCGGGCATCTCGTTCATCTTTTCGAGCACCGCGCGGAAGACGGATTCGAACTGTTCGTTCTTGCCGGGCAACACGCGATAATTCATGCCAACGGTGACCATCCGGGAAGTCTCCTGCGGGTTGGGGCGTTGCCTGCACGGGCACGCCGGGCTGCACGGCAAGACAATACGGCCCGCAAGCGCTGGCGGCAAGGCGAAGTCGGACGCCGCCGGCGGTTAATTGGTTGACAGCAACGGGGTTCAGGCTAGATTACCATTGGAGGGCCTGCCTGCGGATGGCCGCGTTGTCGGCCGGCTGTGCTTTCGATCATTCATACCCACCTGCCTGAAACAGCGGGGCTTATGTTTTTCAAGCGTAAACCCAAACCAGACGAGAAGGACGACGCCAAGGAGCAGGAGGCCCCCGCCCTGCCCAACGATCCCGCCGTCGCCCAGGCGGAGCCGAAGGAAGCGGACGCCGGCAAAGCGGTGAAGGCCGCCGAACCGAAGGTCAAACGCGACCTCCGCAAAGCCGCCACTTTCTTCCGCCATGCCGCCACGGTGTCCGAAGCCCGCAATTACGACTACGCCATCGACCTGTTCATCAACGGGCTGCGTCATGACCCGGACAACATGAACATGCACGAGTCGCTGCGCGAAGTGGCGCTGCGGCGCAAGGTCGCCGGGGGCAAGCCCGCGGGCATGCGGGAAAAAATCAACCTGGGCGCCAAGGACAAGATCGACAAATTTCTCCACGCCGAGAAGCTCTGGGCCAAGGAGCCGCTGAGCTACACCCGCGCCATCGCCGCCATGGAGAAAGCCATCGAAGCCGACGACGACCAGGAGGATTTCAACCTCGGCGAAGTCGCCGGCTGGATCGGCGTGCTGATCTTCGACAAGAACGAAATCGACAAGCAGCTCAACAAGGACGATTTCATCAAGCTGCGCGATCTCTTCTCCCTGGTCGGCATGTGGGACAAGGCCCGCGACGCCTGCGCCCGCGCCATCGACCTCGCCCCGGACGACCTGAACCTCGCCGGCGAACTCAAGGACCTTGAAGCCGAGGTCACCATGGCGGCCAGCTATGGCGCCGAAAAGCCCGAAGAGCTTGACTTCCGCAAGAACATCAAGGACAGCGAGAAACAGCACGCCCTCGATCAGGAAGACCAGCTCACCAAGAGCGATCAGGCGATCCTCGAAATCATCCAGCGCAAACGCGCCGACTTCGAGCAGAACCCCGACGACCTGCCCGCCCGCGAAGCCCTGGTCAAGGCCCTGCTGCAGAAGCACAGCAGCGACACCGAAAACGAAGCCATCGCTCTGCTCCAGCAGGCGCACGAGCGCACCCAGAATTATCGCTACAAGATGGAAATCGCCGACGTGCAGATGCGCCAGATGGAACGCAAGCTGCGCAAGCTCCAGGCGCTCGCCAAGCAGCGGCCCGACGAGGCGGTCAAAAAGCAACTCAAGGAGTTCTACCGCCAGAAGCTCAAGTTCGAGCTCTCCCAGTACGTCGAACGCGCCAAGCAGTATCCCACCGAAAACCGCTGGCGCTACGAGATCGGCAAGTGCTTCTTTGCCGCCAAGCAATACGAGCAGGCGGTCGAGCATTTCCAGCGCGCCGTCAGCGATCCCAAGTTCCGCGTCAATGCCGCCAACTTCCTGGGCCAGTGCTATCTGCAGCAGGAATGGTTCGACGAAGCCATCGATACGCTCAAGTCGGGCCTGGAAGCCCTGCGCGATCCCAACGACCGCGGGGTCCTGGACATGAAATACCACCTGATGGATGCGCTGTTCCGCTCGGCGCGCAACGAGAAAAACGCCGACCGCGCCAAGGAAGCCTCCAAGGTGGCGTCGGAAATCCTCCAGACCGACATCAACTTCCGCGACATCAAAACCAAGGTCAACGAAATCCGTCAGCTCACCAAGGAACTGGCGGGCGTCTGACCGGACCAGCACGACAGATTTCACTCCGTGTCTCTGTGGCTCCGTGTGAAATCTGTTTTTGCTGGTATCGTGGCCGAATATCTCTCACAGAGACACGGAGACACAGAGAGAGGCCCTGATGTGTTTCTGCTCGGTGTGCTCTGTGCCTCAGTGATGAAACTGTTTTTGCTTTCCTGCCGCTCCTGCGAGTCGCTCTATGCCCCAGGCCGTTGCCGTCATTCCCGCGCGTTACCAGTCCACGCGATTCCCCGCCAAGATGCTCGCTGCGGAGACGGGTAAGCCGTTGATCGTGCATGTGGTGGAGCAGGCCCGCCGCGCCCAGTCGATCGGGCGGGTGCTGGTGGCGACGGACGACCAGCGGATTTATGCCGCCGTGCGCGCCGCCGGGGCGGAAGCGGTGATGACGCGCGTCGATCATCCCAACGGCACCAGCCGCATCGCGGAAGCCGTCGCGGGCTTGCCGGCGGAGTTGGACCTGATTGTGAATGTGCAGGGCGATGAGCCGGAGATCGAACCGGCGGTCATCGACGCGCTGGTGGCGGGCATGGAGCGCGACCCCGACGCCCCCATGGGCACGCTCGCGGCCGACTTCGCCCCCGACGAAGACCCGCGCAACCCCAACATCGTCAAGCTGGTCATGAGCGTCAATCAGCGGGCGTTGTACTTCTCCCGTTCGCTCATTCCCTGCGACCGCGACGGCGACGGCGACGGACACGGCGCCAGGCCGCTCAAGCACCCGGGGCTGTACGCCTACCGCCGCGCTTTTTTGCAGCGTTACGCCAGCCTGCCCGCGACGCCGCTGGAGCAGACGGAAAAGCTCGAACAGCTCCGCGCCATTGAGCATGGCTTCCCCATTGCAGTGGTCAAGGTGAACTGCCGGCACCACGGCATCGACACGCCTGAGCAATACGCTGACTTCGTCGCGCGTTGGCGCGCCCGGCACGGCTGAGCAAGGTCCATCATTCCCGGTTTCGCCACAAGGTTCCCCGCCATGCCTGACCTTTCCACCCGCTGTCCCTGGGCGCGCAATGAGCTGGCCATCGCCTACCACGACCGCGAATGGGGCATGCCGGTGCATGACGACCGCACGCTGTTTGAATTTCTGCTGCTCGAAGGCGCGCAGGCGGGACTGAGCTGGGACACCATCCTCGCCAAGCGGGAAAACTACCGCCGGCTGTTCGCCGAGTTCGACCCCGGCAAAGTAGCGCGTTTCACTGCTGCCAAACAAGCCAAACTGCTGCTCGACGCCGGCATCGTGCGCAACCGTCTGAAGGTGCAGTCGGCCGTCACCAACGCCCAGGCTTTCCTGCGCGTGCAGCAGGAACACGGCAGCTTCGACGCCTACGTCTGGCAATTCGTCAATGGGCAGCCCCTCGTCAATCGTCGGCGCACGCTCCAGGATATTCCCGCGCGCACCGAGGTGAGCGACGCCCTGAGCAAAGACCTCAAACGCCGCGGCTTCCGCTTCGTCGGCTCCACCATCTGCTACGCCTTCATGCAGGCCGTGGGCATGGTGGACGATCATCTGGTGACGTGCTTTGGGCACAGTTCCAAGCGCTAGGTGATCCGGTCACTGGCGGGCCAGCACAGGAGATTCCCATGACCCAACCCGTCATGCTCATCACCGGCGCCAGTCGCGGCATCGGCGCTGCGACCGCCCTGCTGGCCGCTCGGCGCGGGTATGCGGTGTGCGTCAACTATCTGCACAACGAAGCCAAAGCCCAAGCGGTGGTCGCACAGATCAGCCGCACGGGCGGCCGCGCGCTGGCGGTGCGGGCGGATGTCGCCCAGGAAGATCAGGTGGAGCAGTTGTTCGCTGCGGTGGACGATCAGCTTGGTCCCGTGGCGGCTCTGGTCAACAACGCCGGCATCCTCGCACAGCAGTCGCGCGTGGAGGACATGACCGCTCAGCGCATCACCCAGGTGATGCAAACCAACGTCGTGTCGTGCTTCCTCTGTGCCCGGGCAGCGATCCGGCGGATGTCCCCCCGGCACGGCGGCGGCGGCGGCACGATGGTCAACGTTTCCTCCGTCGCGGCCCGACTGGGCGCGGCAGGCGAGTATGTGGACTACGCAGCATCCAAGGCTGCCATCGATGCCTTCACCATCGGACTGGCGCAGGAAGTCGCCCCTGAAGGCATCCGGGTCAATGCGGTGCGCCCCGGTTTCATCTACACCGACATTCACGCCAGCGGCGGGGAGCCGGGCCGGGTGGATCGTATCAAAGGGAACCTGCCCCTGCGGCGCGGCGGCACGCCTGAGGAAGTCGCACAGGCGATTCTCTGGCTCTGCGGCCCGGAGTCCTCCTATTCCACCGGCGCCTTCATCGACGTCTGCGGCGGCAAATAGCCGCAACCGCGATCAAGCGCCAGGTGGTTCGCTGGTATCATCCCCTGCCACCAATCTGTTCCCTTCCCTCAGGAGTTGCCCATGTCCCGCCTGACTGGCTCGCCCGACCTATTGCTGCGTGGCACGTTGATTCTGCCGGATCGTCTGCTGCCCCACGGCGCGCTGCTGTGTCGACAGGGACGCATCGCGGCGCTCGGTGACGCCAAGGCGATCAAGGCGCCGCGCGGGGTCAAGACTGTTGAAATCAAGGACGGCTACATCGCCCCCGGCTTCGTCGACATCCACGTCCACGGCGCCCTGGGCTGCGACTTCATGGACGGCTCCCCGGCGGCGGTGCGCAAAGCCATCCTCGGCCACACCCGCCACGGCACCACCACCATCTTCCCCACCACCACCACCGGCACGCCGGCGCACATCACCCGCATGGTCAACGCCTGCCGCAAAGTGCAGCAGGACTGGGAACCCTCCCAGGGCGCCCGCATAGGCGGGGTGCACCTGTATGGCCCCTACTTCGCCAGCGACAAGGTCGGCGCTCACCCGCGCGGCATGGAGCGCGATCCCGATCCCAGCGAGTATGCCGCCCTGTTCGCCACCGGCATCATCAAGATCGCCACCTGTGCCGCGGAGCTGCCCGGCGCGGAGCAGTTCTACCGCGCCGCCGCCGAAGCCGGCTGCTTCATCACCTGCGGCCACTCCAACGCCAGCTTCAATGAAATGCGCCGGGGCTATGAGGTCGGCCTGCGCCATGTCGATCACTTCTGGTGCGCCATGAGCAACGTCAGCTCCGTGCGCAATCGGCTGGGTGAACCGATGCAAGGCAGCATGACGGAATTCGTGCTGCTGGAAAAAGGCATGAGCACGGAAATCATCGCCGACGGGCAACATCTGGCGCCGGACTTGATGGAGTTCACCTACCGCATGCTCGGCCCCGATCGCCTGCTCCTGGTGTCGGATTCCAACCGCGCGGTGGACATGAAGCCGGGCAAATACCTGATCGGCCCCAAGGAGCGCGGCCAGCTCTTCATCAACAACGGCAAGGTCGGCGTCGATCCCAACGGCGGGCTGGCGTCCTCCATCGTCGGCCTCGAGCACATGGTGCGGCAGATGGTCAAGGACACCAGCGCCGGGTTGGTCAATGCCGTGCGCATGGCGAGCCTGACCCCAGCCACCAAGGTGAATCTCGCGGACGACCGCGGCAGCCTGGAAGTGGGCAAGCGCGCCGATGTGCTGCTGCTGGACCGCGACTTGTACGTGCGGCAGGTGTTCATCGACGGCTGCGCGGGGCCGGCGGTCAAAGTGCGGTGAATATGCGGCTGCGCCCGGCACGAGGACCGCACAGCGGCATTCCCTGTCCGGGCGAGCCCGGACCTACAAGGACACAACCCCGAGGTTTTTTCTGTGTGCAGGCATATTCGAGTTGGCTGCGCCCCGCGCGGAGGAGCGGATATCCTGCGGATCAATTGACGCGCGGATCATCCGGCAGCAGATCGCGGCGAATGTCGGGATACACATTGCGGAAGTGCACGCGGCGCAGCATCGCCTCCCAGCCGCGCGGGTCGGCGCCGAACACCAGCGGGCTGGAGCCGGCGTGCAGCAGCCAGGATTCAGTGCGGAGTTCGCTTTCCAGTTGTTTGGCGGCCCACCCGGCGTAATTGAAAAAGAAGCGGACCAGCCCGCCCTGGCGCTCGAGCAGTTGCTCCAGACTGTCCTGCTGCGCAGAGAAGAACACCCCCGGCAGCACCTGGTCATCCGCCAGGTCGGCGTGGTTGTGCAGCGCCATCAGTGGGCCGGGACACGGACCCCCCAGATGCAAGGTGTCCTGCCGGGCGCAGGGGGCGTCGCTGACCTGCGCCCAGGCCTCGGCGAGTTTGACCGGCGTGGGGCGATTGAGCACCAGCCCCAGCGCCCCTTCCTTGCCGTGTTCCACCAGCAGCAGCACCGTGCGCGCGAAGTTGGGGTCCAGCAACGCCGGGTCGGCAATCAGCAATTGGCCCTTGAGCGACGGCATGACAACACCTCACCCATCATGGTAGGGCAGAACCAGGCTGGGGTGAACGCCAAACCGGCGATGAGCGCAGAGCCGCGCCAACTTACTGGAACCCGCCCAGCTTCGGTTGGGGCGCCGCGGGGGTGGGCGCGGGCTGCGGCGCAGCCGGGGCGGGCGCGGCCGGCGCGGCGGCGGCGGGGGTCGCGGGGGTCACGCCGGGAATGGTGAAGTAGAAGCCATACTCCGGCGCCGGACGATAGAGCATGCCGATCCAGTTGAGCACCTCGAGCGCGCCCTTGTCGGTGGTTTCCCGGAACGCCGGCTGCCAACCCCGGACCTCCGGGTGCGGCGTGCGGGCGATGTCGCGCGCCAGCAGGTACTGGTACAGCAGCGAGCGATCGGTCTGCTGGCGGTCGATCATCGCCGCCTCGGCGGTCTGGTACTGGTTGAGCAGGGCGAAGTTGGTGTACAGCCGATCGTTGTTGCGGGCGTGCTTGGCGTTCCGGCCGTACAGGAAGAATCCGCCGACGTTGGAGCCATGGCAGTCGGCCGTGGCGCAGCGATTGACCACATAGCGATCATGGATCGACTGGAACTCCCGGAACACATCCGGGTCGCCGACGACTTCCGCCTTGGCATAAAACTCGCGCGCTTTGACGCGGAACATCAGCATCAACTGCTGCCACCCCTCGGCGCGGAGGAAGCTCTGGCGCTGCTCGCGCGAACTGGGCATCTCCGGCTCGCCGTTGTAGCGATCGAGGAAAGTCTCCAGGTCTTCGCGTTTGAAGCGGACGCGGGGCCGATTGCTGAGATTCAGCTCATATACCTTCAAGGCGCTGATCTGCTCATCGGAGAGATAAACCGCCGGCACTTCAAAGTCTTTGTCGGGGGTGCTGACCACCGGGCCGGGTTTGGTCGGCTTGGCGGGGTCGGTCGCGGGGGTTTCCTTGACGGGTGGTTTGGGCGACGGCACGGCCGGGGCCTGAGCGGCGGCGGCCTGGGCTTCGAGCTTCATCTTCAGCCGGGCGGTGGTGACTTTCTTGAGCAGTTCGAAGCGTTCGTCATTGGGCGCCAGCTTCTGCAATTCGGCCAGTTCATCAAGCGCCAGCCGATACTCTTCCTTGTCGAACAGCCACTTGGTGAGGTTGTAGCGACCCTCGACATCCTTGGGGTCCAACTCCGCCTTCTTCTGTTCGTATTGCTCAGAAATGGTCAGCAGGCGCTCCATGGACTTGACCTGCTGCCGCTCGAAGCTGGTGGTGATGCCGGCGATGCGCAGGGTGATCTTCTCGCTGGTTTCCTGCACCAGTTCGCCGCGCACTTCCCGCCCGTCGGCAAGCGTGACCACCACGTTCTGGGCGGCGCGCAGCGATTGGGTCAGCAGCGCCAACAGCAGGACGCCCAGCCAGGGCACGCTCAGGCGGATTGGTGAAGATTTGCGGCGCATGGCTGAACTCTCCCTGGCGGCGGACCACGGCAAACCGAGGACGCAGCAATCGGCCCGGCGCATCACGCGGCGTCGCCGGACTGCGACAACATGTCCTGGGCCATGGTGATCAGCCGCTCCAGACGCACGGGCTTGAGCAGATAGCCATCGACGCCCAGCGTCTCGGCGTACTGCTGATGCCGCTTGCCTTCGTTGGCGGTGACCATGATGACCGCGGGGGCGTGCTCCATGCGCTTGATGCGTTCAAGCACCAGGAAGCCGCTGCGTTTGGGCAACATCATGTCCAGCACCACCAGGTCCGGCGGATCCGTCTCACAGATGCGCACCGCAGTGTTGCCGTCGCCGCAGCATTGGGTCAACGCGCCCTCGGCCTGGAGAGCCTGGTCGATGCTCTCCTGCACTTCCGGATCGTCATCGACGATCAGAACGCGCTTGCCGCCAAGGCGCAACTCTTCATTCTGGTCCAGTTCACTGGTCATATTGGGCTCGTGCTTGTTAATGGCGATGGAAGTTCGTCTTGCGCATTATTCTGCCAATACCGGCAAGGGTCAAGATGCAAAGGATGCAGCCCCCCCGGATACCCCCGGATGTGCCCCGGAAGTGCCCCGGAAGCCCCCCCCCATGCGACGCCCCGGAAATCACTGGAACACCTACCACAGAGGCACAGAGGACACCGAGAGAAAGCATGAACAGCGGCATTGGGGCACATTTTCTGCAATTCTCTGTGCGCCCGACTCGGTGCTCTCGGTGACTCTGTGGTTCCTGCACCTGCAGGTGAGAGAGTGGCTTACGCCAACCCGCTGCGCAGGAAAAACTCCATCAGTTCGTGCCCGTAGCGGATGTGCAGATCGCTCGCCTGGGCGTTTTTTTCGTTGAAGGTGCGGGGCACGGTGTTGTGAATATTCTTGCCGGCGATGACGAACGGCGGCGGCGTAGAGTCGTGCTTGCGCGTGCCCACGGCCGTGTAGTGGTCCGGCAGACACAGCATCCGCCAACCGCCCAGTTCGGTTTCATGCTCGCGCAGATGCTGATGCAACGGGCCGATGATGTGACGGTCGATCGCTTCGATCGCGGCGACCTTGGTCACTGCGTCCGCCTGATGCGAGGCTTCGTCCGGGGCTTCGACATGCACGCACACCACGTCGTAATCCGCCAGCGCCGCGATGCCGTGCTGACCGGCGGCGGCGTAGTCCGTGTCGTGATAGCTGGTCTGTCCCGGCACTTCCAGACGGTCCCAGCCGATGAAGGACGCAATGCCCGCCAGCAGGTCCACCGCGGTGATCATCGCCCCGCGCAGGCCGAACCGATTGGCGAACGTCGGCACTTGCGGCTTCTGCCCCTGCCCCCATGGCCAAAGGTGCGTGGCGGGCGCTTCCCCCAGTTCCTTGCGCGTCTGGTTGATCTCATGCGCTGCGAACAGTTCGGCGCTGGCTTCAATCAACTTCACCAACTCGCCGGCGTGCGGCCCACCCTTGGGCAGGTGCCTGGCCATCGGCTCGCCCGGCACGTCATGCGGCGGCGTCGTCCTGAGCTTGCTCCAGTCTCGCCCTTGGCCCTCGCGCCCGCTGCTGTCCACCAGAATGTTGCGATAGCTCACGCCGGGATACAGCGTCATGCCCGGCAGCTTGACGTGCTGGGCGAAGGCTTCGAGGAGGATGCGGGCTTCGTCGTTGCTGATGGCGCCCGCCGAGTGGTCCTGCATCAGGCCGTCGATCACGGTGATGAAATTGACGCGGAAGATCCAGTCGCTTTCGTCCAGTTCCAAGCCGAGTGCCGCCGCCTCCAGCGGAGCGCGGCCTTTGTGGTACTTCGCCGGGTCGTAGCCGAGCAGACTCATGCTGCATACGTCCGAGCCACAGGGGAAACCCTCGGGCGTGGTGGCGACGGTGCCCATGCGGCCTTCGCTCGCCAGGCGGTCGAGATTAGGCGTCTCGGCGGCTTCAAATGCGGTTTGGCCATCCAGGGCCGCCAGGGGATGATCCGCCGCTCCATCGGGGATAACGATCACGTATTTCATGGCGGAATTGTACTGCCAAGGCCAGTGCGTCGTCCCAGCGCGTGGAGTCGGCCGGGGTAAAAAAGGGGATAAGTACATTATTTTTCAGGTAAAATAATGTACTTATCCCCTTTTTTACCCCCTTTGTTGCCCCGCGTGCCATCCGGCGATTCCGTTCGTCCCGTGCCGATGGGCTTCCGCTACAATCCGCCGTTCCATGCCGCTGCCCGACTATCCTTTTCGCAGCCACTTCGCCGACGTCGCCGGCTTGCGCCTGCATTATCTGGATGAAGGTCCAGCGCACCTGCAACACGACACCGCCGCGCCCGTGGTGGTCATGGTGCATGGCAATCCGTCGTGGAGCTTCTACTACCGCAAGCTGGTTTTGGCGCTGCGCGATCGCTATCGCTGCATCGTGCCCGACCACATCGGCATGGGGCTGTCGGAAAAACCCATCGCGAGCGGGTATCCCTTCACGCTCGATCGCCGCGTGGCGGACCTCGACAGCCTGCTGTCCAAAACGCTCGCCCCCGAGCAACCCGTGCATCTGATCGTGCATGACTGGGGCGGCATGATCGGCTGCACCTGGGCGACGCGCAACTTGTCGCGCGTGCGCTCACTGACGGCACTGAACACCGCTGGCTTCGGGTTGCCCCCCGGTGCTGCCATCCCGTGGCAATTGCATCTGGCGCGTTCGCCGCTGGGCGCTTTGCTGATCCAGGGCGGCAACGCCTTTTGCCGGGGCGCGGTGCGGTCCTGTGTCACGCGCAAAGCTATGCCCCCGGAAGTCGCCCAGGGCTATCTGCTTCCCTACAACAGTTGGGCGCATCGGCTGGCGGTGCTGCGCTTCGTGGAGGACATTCCGCTGGAGCCGGGCCATCCGAGCTGGCGCACCGTGCAGGCCACCACCGCGGCACTGGCGGGGTTGAGCGACAAACCCATGCTGCTGGGCTGGGGCATGCGGGATTTCGTCTTCACCCCGGCCTACCTTGCCGAGTGGCGCCGGCGCTTCCCCCATGCCCAGGTGCAGCAGTACGACGATGCGGGACACTACGTGCTGGAAGATGCCGGCGCGGAATTGATCCCCGCCATTGGTGCGTTTCTTGAACAGGTCCAGTAAGCAGGTCAATTGATGACGGATGCTGCGACGGTCAATGTGGCGAAGCACCTGGGCCTGCTGGCGACCAGCCATCCCGACATGCCCGCCGTGCATCTACCTGCACCGGGAGCCTCCGCCGCCGATGCTGCCGGCCAAGGCAAATACCTCACCTGGACCTACGCCCAGTTGGAAGCCCAGAGCAATCGCCTCGCCCGCGCTCTGCAAGCGCACGGCATCGAACGCGGCATGCGCACCGTGCTGATGGTCACCCCCAGCTATGAATTTTTTCTGCTGGTGTTCGCCCTGTTCAAAATCGGCGCGGTGATGGTCGCCGTCGATCCGGGCATCGGCATCCGCAACCTGGGAACCTGCCTGGGCGAAGCACAACCCCAGGCGTTCATCGGCATCCCCAAGGCGCACCTGGCGCGACGGCTCTTGGGCTGGGCACGCGACAGCATCCGCCTGAGCGTCAACGTCGGCGGCTGGTTCGGACCCACCCTCAAAAGCCTGCAAAAACGCCAGCTCAGCGACGCCCCCCTGCTGGCGGACAGCCGGCCCGACGAAATGGCGGCGATCCTGTTCACCAGCGGCTCCACCGGCGTGCCCAAGGGCGTGGTGTACAGCCACGGCAACTTTGCCGCCCAGGTCCACGCGCTCCAGCAAACCTACGCCATCGCCCCCGGCGAGATCGACCTGTGCACGTTTCCGCTTTTCGCCTTGTACGCCCCGGCGCTGGGCATGTCCGCCGTCGTGCCGGTGATGGACTTCACCCGGCCCGGCTCGGTGGCGCCCATGAACATCATTGGCCCGGTGCAGCGGTTTGATGTCACCAACCTGTTCGGCTCCCCGGCGCTGCTCAACCGGGTGGGACGCTTTGCCGTCGAAAACAATCTGGAACTGCCTTCGCTGCGCCGGGTGATTTCCGCCGGCGCGCCGGTGCCCGCCGCGGTGATCGAGCGCTTCACCCGCCTGCTCAACGCCGACGCCCAGGTGTTCACGCCCTATGGCGCCACCGAGTCGCTGCCGGTCGCCTCGCTGGGCAGTCGGGTGATCCTCAGCGAAACCGCGCCGCTGACCGCGCAGGGGCGCGGCGTGTGCGTGGGTGAACCCGTGCCGATGATCAATGCCAAAGTCATCCGCGTCAGCGATGAACCCATCGCCCGCTGGTCGGACGATCTGGTGCTGCCGACCGGGCATATCGGGGAAATCGCGGTGCAGGGCCCAATGGTCACCGCCAGCTACTACCGGCGGGAGCAATCGACCGCGCTGGCGAAAATCGCCGACCCCGACAGTCCTTTTGGTTTCTGGCATCGCATGGGCGATCTGGGCTATCAGGACGAACTGGGCCGGCTGTGGTTCTGCGGCCGCAAGAGCCAGCGCGTCGTGCTGTCGGCCGGCGTGCTGCACACCGTCTGCTGCGAGGGCATCTTCAATCAGCATCCGCAGGTCTTCCGCACCGCGCTGGTGCAGGTGGATGATGAGCCGGTGCTGTGCGTGGAGTTGGAAGCGGAGGCGCGCAGCGCGGATCAGAAGCAGGTGGAAAGCGCGTTGCTGGAAATCGGCCGGCGTCATCCCATCACTGCGGGGATTCGCCGGGTCTTGTTCCATCCGTCGTTTCCCGTGGACATTCGCCACAACGCCAAGATCGGCCGGGAAAAGCTGGCGCTCTGGGCCCGGGGCAAGCTGCGATGAAAGTGCTCCTCACCGGCGGCGGCGGTTTCCTGGGCAGCGCCATCGCGCGCCGGCTGCGCGCCCGGGGCGATGAAGTCCACGCTATCCAACGCCAGCATTACCCCCTGCTCGATGAACTGGGCGTCATCCAGCATCAGGGCGACATCACCAATCTTGCGGCGCTGGGGCAAGCGGCGCGCGGCTGCGACGCCATCGTGCACACCGCCGCCAAAGCCGGCGTGTGGGGCAGCTACGCCAGCTATCACCAACCCAATGTCGTGGGCACCCAGTGCGTGCTCCAGACCTGCCGGGAACAGGGCATCAAAACGCTGGTTTACACCAGTTCCCCCAGTGTGGTGTTCAGCGGGCGCGATGAAGATGGCATCGACGAGAGCGCGCCGTATCCCACCCGTTACCTCACCGCCTACCCGCAAACCAAAGCGCAGGCGGAACAACTGGTACTGGCTGCCAACGATGACAAGCTGGCGACGACGGCGCTTCGGCCGCACTTGATCTGGGGGCCCGGCGACCCGCATCTGGTGCCGCGCGTGCTGGCGCGCGCCCGCGCGGGACGGCTGCGTCTGCTAGGCAAAATCAGCAAGCGGGTGGATTCCACCTACGTCGACAACGCAGCGCTGGCGCATGTGCTGGCGCTGGATCGGCTGCACGAAGCTGGCGCGCGGGCGGCGTGTGCGGGTAAGGCGTACTTCATCAGCAACGGCCAGCCGCTGCCGATGGCGGACTTGCTCAATCGCATACTCGCGGCCGGGGGGTTGCCGCCGGTCACGCGCACGGTGCCGGCGGGGTTGGCGTATGCCGTCGGCGCGCTGCTGGAAACACTGGGCCAGCTGACGGGGCGAACTGAGGAGCCGATCATGACCCGCTTCGTCGCCCGGCAGCTTTCGACGGCGCACTGGTACGACCTGTCCGCCGCCCGGCGCGATCTGGGGTATCAGCCGGAGGTCAGCCTCGACGAAGGCTTTGCCCGGCTGGCGGCAGCGCTGGCGGGCGGATAAAAAAGGGGATAAGTACATTATTTTAAATGAAAATAATGTACTTATCCCCTTTCTTATCCGCCTGACGCTTGCTCCCGGCCCGGCGAACGGTAAAATACCGCCATGCTCAGCCGCACCGACAGCATCATTATTCGAATTTCCATTTCCGAACCCATCGGTCGGTAGGGCTGGTTCCGCACACTCATGCAACCTGACGCCCTGCCGCCCCGGCAGGGTTTTTTGTATCCACCGGAATCGTCCCACAACGTATCAAACCATCACCACAGAGACACAGAGAGCACCGAGACATGCACACCGAGAATTGCAACCAAGAAAGCATCACGTCATCAGTTCATGCTGAAACTCTGTGTTCTCTGTGCCTCTGTGGTTGTTCCTGAAATGCTTCCCAACTGGCAATCACGCTCACTGGCCCCGCACCCGCCCAAGGAAACCTTCGATGTCTGCCTCCACCCAACCGCGTTATGTCGAGCTTTACGACACCACCCTGCGCGATGGCACGCAAGGCGAAGGCATTGCCTTCTCCCTGGTGGACAAGCTCAAGATCACCCGGTTGCTCGATGAGTTGGGCTTCGACTACATCGAAGGCGGCTACCCGCTGTCGAATCCCAAGGACGAAGCCTACTTCCAGGAAGCTCGCAAACTCGCCCTGCGCCACGCCAGGGTCTGCGCCTTCGGCATGACCCGCCGGCGCGGCGTCAAAGCCAGCGATGATCCGGGCATGCAGGCGCTGCTCCGCTCCGGGGCGCCGGTCATCACCATCGTGGGCAAAACGTGGGACCTGCATGTCGATGAAGTGCTGCGCGTCGGCCGCGCGGAAAACCTGGCGATGATCCAGGAATCCCTCGCCTGCTGCGCCCAGGGCGCCCAGGTGTTCTACGACGCCGAGCATTTTTTCGATGGCTACCGCGCCAACTCCGCTTACGCCCTGCAAACCCTCCAGGCTGCGCTGGACGGCGGAGCGACCCGGCTGATCCTCTGCGACACCAACGGCGGCTCGCTGCCCGAATGGATCACCCAGGTGGTCGGCGAAGTCCACGCCCAGCTCGGGGAAAAAGTTCAGCTCGGCATCCACTGCCACAACGACTCGGGCGTCGCGGTCGCCAACTCGCTGGCGGCAGTGCGAGGCGGCGCGGTGCAGGTGCAGGGCACGATCAACGGCATCGGCGAACGCTGCGGCAATGTCGATCTGCTGACGGTCGCCGCCAACCTCCGGCTCAAATATGCCGACCGGTTCACCTGCCTGCGCGAAAACGCTTTGCCGCGTCTGACCGAGATGAGCCGCTTCGTGTATGAGCTGGCGAACATGAACCTGACGCCCAATCAGCCGTTCGTCAGCCCCGGCGCGTTCGCGCACAAGGGCGGCATGCACGTGCACGCGGTGCAGCGGGTGGCGCACAGCTACGAGCACGTCAATCCCGAATCCGTGGGCAACACCCGCCGGGTGCTGGTCAGCGAGCTGAGCGGCGCGAGCAACATCGCCGCCACGCTGGGGCGCAAGTTCAACATCGCCGACGACAAGGAAGTGCAGCGGAAAGTGCTCAACCGGGTGCAGGACCTGGAGCATCAGGGCTATCAGTTCGAGTCGGCCGGGGCGAGCTTTGAACTGCTGCTGCATGACGTATTGGGCACGCGCCCGCGCTTCTGGCATCTGGACCATTACCGCTGCGTCATCTACCGCCGCAACGGGGAAACGCCGGTCACCGAAGCGATCGTCAAGCTGCGTGTGGGCCAGACCAGCGAGCATCGCGTGGCGGACGGCGACGGCCCGGTCAACGCGCTCGACGGGGCGCTGCGCAAATGTCTGCTCGCGCACTACCCGCAGGTGGCGAACCTGCATCTGACCGACTTCCGGGTGCGGGTGGTGAACCCCACCGCCGAGTCGGCGGCAAAGGTGCGGGTGATTGCCGAGTTCACCGTGAGACAGGAAGGCGCCGAGCCGCGCTTCTTCGCCACCGTCGGCGTGAACGAAAACATCGTGGACGCCAGTTGGCAGGCGATCACCGACGCGATCGACTACCACCTGATCGAAACCCAAGCCCAGCCGGTGGCGTGAGTGTTTCGATCAGCAGAGAAGAGTTGCTCTCACAGAGCCACAGAGATCACAGAGAAAATGCCTGGTCGCGCAGGCACGGGATATCACTTGGCCATGTGACGAAGTCCACTTGGCACAAGTGCCTTTCTCCGTGGCTCCGTGTCTCTGTGAGAGAACTGCTTTTTCTGCTGCGCTGACGATGGAAGAGTTGCTCTCACGGAGCCACAGAGATCACAGAGAGAGACTTTGGTGGTGTTGTCGCGGACAAACCATCCGACAATCTCACCAAGTCCATCTGCTTGATTGTCTTTCTCCGTGGCTCCGTGTCTCTGTGAGAAAACTGCATTTTCTGCTGCACTGTCGATCAAAGAATAGCTCTCACAGAGCCACAGAGATCACGGAGAAAATGCCTGGTCGCGCAGGCACGGGATATCACTTGGCCATGTGACGAAGTCCACTTGGCACAAGCGCCTTTCTCCGTGGCTCCGTGTCTCTGTGAGAAAACTGCTTTTTCTTCTGCCCCGGCAATGGCAGCAAGGCTTATTTGCCCTGCTGTTCTTTGGTGAAGGCAGCGACGTCGGCTTCGGTCACGCCGAGCCATTCGAGCATGTGCATTTCGTAGAGCTTCTGGTGCTGGTCGTTGGAGAAGTCCAGGCGCAGCTCGTTGATGACCTTGGTGCCCTGGCGGATCCATTCGTTCCAGGTTTGCTGGGAGAAGTTGGCGTAGATGAACTGACCCAGCGGGCCGCGCATGGGCGGGTCGGGCAGCTTGTTGCCGGGCTTGCCGGTGCGGCGGTCGAGGATCTGCTCACCGGTGATTTCCACCTGCGGGGCGGCCTGAGCAACCTCGGGGACCGGCAGGCCGACTTTCTGCAGCAGGGAGCCGATGGCGCGCTGGGGCATGACGTCGCCGCGCTCGGCGGCCACGGTGTAACCTTTGGTCAGCACCTTGCCCGCCTCTTCATGCTCGGCGAGGAGCACCAGCGTCTGCCCGAGCAATTGGTAAGCGCGGGACATGCCGGGGTCGTGCTGGAGGGCGTCGCGGTACGCCTGGGCGGCGTCTTCATTCCGGCCGGCTTCGCGGTAAGCGTTGCCGAGGCTGAAAAACGCCATGGCGTCGGGCGCTTCGCGCGCCATTTTTTCCCACTGGGCGATACGTTCGTCGAGGTTGCTCATAGTCCGGTCAGCATAGGCGGGTGACTTGCGCCAGACAACCCGCACCCCGCGCTCAGTTGCCGCCGCCGGCCGCGACGATGTTGCCGCCACCCGCCGCGACAATGTTGCCGCCACCGGCTGCGACGATGTACGACCCGGCGCGGGCGATGACATTGCCCCCGCCCGCGGCGACGATGTTGCCCCCGCCGGCCGCCACAATGTTGCCCCCACCAGCTGCGACAATATTCCCACCGCCGGCTGCGACGATGTTGCCCCCGCCGGCGGCAACGATCGGCGACGCGTTGGTGCTGCGAATCTTGTCCGCCGTCGCCTGGTCGAGCTTCACGATGTTGCCCACGGTGTCGAACGCCAGCCCCTGCCGGCGCATCTGCTGCTTGAGCGCTTCATTGCCCAGGGCGACGACCGGATTGTTGCGCTTCCACTTCTCATGCTCGTTGACCATTTCCTGGCAGGTCCAGCCCAGCTTGGCGTGCTGGCGCCAGTGGTTGTATTCGCCCGCATCCGGGTTACGCAGGAAGGCGCGCTTATAGCTGTTGGTGATCACCTCGTCGCCCAGGGCGGCATTGGTCTTGATGCCCTGGCGATGCAGGTTGACCAGATCGTTCTTGCTGTTGAAGTCCAGGCGGGTCAGCCAGTATTTCGTCTCGTCCGCGCTGGGGGCCCGGCCGAGCGCTTCCTGATAGGAATCGCTGATCATGCGCGACCGGCTGTCCACCCAGCTCTTGACCTCCCGGCTGAGCACATCAAACCGGCGCGGCTGCTGCGCCAGTTGCTTCTTCCACAGCTCCAGCACATTCCCCGCCGGGCTCACCCCCGCGCGGGCGAACGCATTGGTCACCGCTTCCTGCTGCAGGCCCGCATTGCTCTGGAGTCCCATCAGATGGAACTTGATCAAGTCGTCCTGGGTCTGCCAGTCGCCGCGCCCCATCCAGTACTTCACTTCGCCATCGCTGGGGTTGCGGCCGAAGCTGTTGAGGTACGACTGCTTGACCGTGTTGTCCGCCCGCTGGGCGAACGCCGGGGTGGACAGGAACAGCGCGCAGGACAAGCTGGCACCGAGCAGGATGTGACGAAGCATGGCGGGTTTCCAGAAAGGGACCCGGCGCGGCAAAGCGAACGCTCTGCAACGGGGCGGCGGGTATGAATCAGCATAAATCCGGTTTGGCGGACGTCAAGAAAATTTCCCGGCCGACGGCCCCCGCTTTCATCCGCAACAGACGTGGTTGCAGGGCTACGCACGCCGATGGGCGCAAGGGTTGATGGCGACCGCACCACGGGCGAGCTAGTCTATCGCCTTGGCCTGACCTGCAAGTTATCCCCCGAGGAGTGCTTTGATGCTGGCAATCGACCTCAGTGGCAAGACGGCATTGGTGACCGGCGGCAGCGGGAACCTCGGCCGGGTGATGGTGCGCACGCTCGCCCGCGCGGGCGCGGATGTCGCCGTGCATTACCTGAAGAACAAGACCAAGGCGGATGAACTGGTCAGCGAAGTGCAGGCCATGGGGCGCAAGGCGATCGCGGTGCAGGCGGACATCACCGAGCAGGCGTCGGTGCAGGCGATGCGCGATCAGGTCGGCGCGCGGCTCGCGGCCCCGGACATCATCGTCAACAACGCGGTCATTCAGTACAAGTGGGTGCATGTGCTGGATCAGGCGCTGGCGGATTTCGAAAGCCAGTTCCGCTCCTGCGTGCTGCACAATGTGCTGATGGCCAAGGCGTTTGTGCCGGCGATGATCGAGCGCGGCTGGGGCCGGGTGATCGCCATCAGCACCGCCTGCGCCATGCAGTGCACACCCAATCAGGCGGCGTATGTGTCAGGTAAACGCGGCATGGACGGCGTGCTGCGGGCGCTGGCGCGCGAGATCGGCCCGCACGGCATCACCGTCAATCAGGTCGCCCCCGGCTGGACCCTCAGCGACGGCAGCATTGCCGGCCAGGGCGATGCGGAATACGTCGCCAGGCTGCCCCTGCGCCGCCGCGGCAGCGACCAGGAAATCGCCAACGTGGTGGCGTTCGTCGCCAGCGATCTGTCCAGCTACATCACCGGGGCGTACCTGCCCGTCAGCGGCGGGGATGTGATGCCGACGATTTGAGTTGCAGCCTGCTGGCCCGCTGGCCGGGGGACCTGCTGGCCGGGGACAACCAGACCCCAGCATTCACCACCGAGACACAGAGAGCACCGAGTTCCAGCAAGGGAGAATGTTGGTTCACGCCTGGATTGCGGTGCTCGGTGGCTGTGCTCTGTGACCTCCGTGCCTCGGTGGTATTTCTTCTTTGCCGTTGCAATTGGCTATTTCCTCAGTTTGTTGGTACACTTATGGTTTAACTGGCCGGATCGATCCGCCGCGCCCGACCATTCATGTTGGTTCCCGCTTCAGATCGCTACGAGACACAGTTGCCTGACTGCCCCGGATTTTCGTGACGTCGTCGCGGCCGGGTGGTCATCGTTTGCGATCATGGAGCACGCATGACTTTTTCCGAATTGAATCTCATCCCGCCGCTGCTGCGCGCGGTCACCGCCGCTGGTTACACCGAGCCCACGCCCATCCAGGCGCAGGCGATCCCGCATGTGCTCGCCGGGCGCGATGTGCTGGGCTCGGCGCAGACGGGCACCGGCAAGACCGCCGCGTTCGCCCTGCCCATTCTGCAGCGGCTGACCGAAGACGCCGCCGGCAAGCCGCGCACGACGCAGCCGCGCTGTCTGATCCTCTGCCCCACGCGCGAGCTGGCGACGCAGATCGCCGAGGACTTCCGTACCTACGGCGCGCACCTGAAGCTGCGCAACACCACCGTCTTCGGCGGCGTCAGCCAGTACCACCAGGTCACCGCCCTGCGGCGCGGCGTCGACATTCTCATCGCCACCCCCGGCCGACTGCTGGACCTGATGCAGCAGGGCCACATCGACCTGCGCGCCATCCAGGTGCTGGTGCTCGATGAAGCCGACCGCATGCTGGACATGGGCTTCATCAACGACCTGCGCAAGATCGTCGCCGAGGTGCCCAGCCCGCGCCAGAGCCTGCTGTTCTCCGCCACCATGCCCGCGGAAATCCGCGACCTGGCGCACCGCATGCTCCACAACCCGGCGGTCGTGCAGGTCGCGGCGACCTCGCGCGTGGCGGATCGCGTCGAGCAGACCGTCATTTTCGTCGAACACACGGAAAAAGCGGACAAACTCGCGGACCTGATCACCAACGGCGACATGACCCGCGCCATTGTCTTCACCCGCACCAAGCACGGCGCGGATCGGCTGGTCAAGCAGTTGCGTCACCGCAACATCGCCAGCGAAGCAATCCACGGCAACAAGACGCAAAACGCCCGGCAACGCGCCCTGGACAATTTCCGCCGCAACCGCGTGGGCGTGCTGGTAGCGACGGACGTGGCGGCGCGCGGCATCGACGTGGACAACGTCAGCCACGTGGTCAACTACGACCTGACCCACGAGCCGGAGACTTACGTGCATCGCATCGGCCGGACCGCCCGCGCCGGCGAAGCGGGCATGGCGGTGTCCTTCTGCAGCCGCGATGAACTGGCGAACCTGCGGGCAATCGAAAGGCTGCTCAAGCAGTCCATTCCCGTCACCGGCGACAAGCCGCACTGGGCGGATGCTTCCATCGCCCCCACGCGCCGCCGGCCGGGGTTCAATCCCAATGGTCAAGGCCAGGGGCAGGGACAGCCCGGCGGTCGTCCGCGCCGGCGTCGGCATAAGCCGCATCACGCCGCCGGGGCGTCAACCAATCCGCATCCCACCAAGGCGGGCACCAGCGCCCCCCGGCCGCTGCATCCCACCGGCGGTTCGCATCAGCCGCATAAATCCGGCAAGCCGCGCCGCCACCATCGGCCGCAGGGCTGAGCGCTTCTGCTGAATGAAGTTTGCTGCAGCAGATGAGACAGGCCTACAGGTCAGCCTCATCCAGTTGCATCAACTTCAGCAGATGGCGCAGCAATCCGCTTTTCAAAGGCTGGTTGGCGTGAATGGGAATCGACAAGCGCACGTTGCGGCCGACCTTGCCGTAGATGTGATGGCTGCCCTGCACCCGCAGCAGTTGCCAGCCGTGCTGTTCTGCGGTGCGCGCCAAGACCCGCCCGCTGATCTGCTTCATACCGCGATCTCAAGCACGCGGGTTTTGGCGTTGTCGTCGCCCGGGGGAGTTACATCCACCGCCAGGCAACCCTCCACGGCTTCGTAGAGGTTGTGCAGCAATTCCTCAAAGGTTTCCCCCTGAGTGGCACAGCCCGGAATGGCGGGGACCTCGGCCCAGTAACCGCCTTCTTCCGCTTCGTGAACCACAACCTTGAGCTTCATGGCGGCAACACCGTAAGAGGGATGGTTGGACAACCGTAAAATGATTATACGCCAGCTCGTCTTCCACCGATGCACGTTTTACCGCACCGGCGACCGGCCGACGCTGTAGTAGGTGAAGCCGTGCTCCGCCATGGTGTCGAGACGGTAAAGGTTGCGGCCGTCAAAAATCACTGGCTGGGCGAGCCGGGCTTTGACCTCATCCAGATCAGGATGGCGGAACTCGGGCCAATCGGTGCAGATGATCAGGGCGTCGGCGCCGTCGAGCGCGTCGAGATCGTTGTCGACATAGCCGATGCGGTCGCCCAGCACGTGCCTGCAGGTTTCGTGCGCCACCGGGTCATGGGCGACGATGCTGGCGCCCTCGGCGAGCAGTTGCTGCATGAGGGTGATGGCGGGTGCTTCGCGGATGTCATCGGTGCCGGGCTTGAAGGCGATGCCCCAGACCGCCAGTTTTTTGCCTTGCAGTTGGCCGGCGAAATGGGACTGGATTTTTTTGTAGAACGCCTGGCGCTGGGCCTGGTTGACCGCATGCACGGAGCGCAGCAACTGGGCGGGGGTGTGGGTGTCGTCGCCCATGGAGATGCAGGCGAGCACATCCTTGGGGAAGCAGGACCCGCCGTAGCCCAGGCCGGGGTACAGGAACTGGTTGCCGATGCGTTTGTCGGAGCACATGCCCCGGCGGACCTCGTCGACATCAGCGCCGTAGGCTTCGCACAGGTTGGCGATTTCGTTGATGAAGCTGATCTTGGTCGCCAGCATGGCGTTGGCGGCATACTTGACCATCTCGGCGGAGGGGATGTCCATCAGGAAGATGGGATTGCCCTGGCGCACGAAGGGATCGTACAGATCGCGCAAGCGGTCGCCGGCGCCTTTGTCCTCGACGCCGATGACCACGCGGTCAGGTTTCTGGAAGTCGTTGATCGCAGCGCCTTCCTTGAGGAACTCCGGATTGGACGCCATGCGGAAGGGCTTGCTGGTCCGCGCGGCAATGGCGGCTTTGACCTTCGCATTGGTGCCCACGGGAACCGTGGACTTGACCACCACGATCTTCGCCCGACGTTCGGCTTCCTCGCCGGCAGCAGCGCCGGAACCCGCCTCGATGGCGTCGCCGATGTCGCCGGCGGCGGCGAGCACATACTTCAAATCCGCATGCCCCGACTCATCGCTGGGCGTGCCCACGCAGATGAAGATGATCTCCGCCCGGCGGTAGGCGGCTTCCTTGTCGGTGGTGAAGTGCAGACGCCCAGCCTTGACATTGCGGCGAATCAGCTCGTCGAGGCCCGGCTCGTAGATCGGACTGATGCCCTGATTGAGCTTGTCGATCTTGCGGGGGTCGATGTCCAGACAGGTCACGTCGTTGCCGGAGTTGGCGAAACAGGTGCCGGTGACCAGACCCACGTAACCCGTGCCGACCATGGTGATGCGCATGCGGAATTCCCTTGCGAGCAAACTGGGCGCAGCCAACGCGCCGCAGGCTAACCCTCAGTTATTCGGCCCAATCGCCGGGCAACTGAAGCGCCATACGACCAGAACCATGCGCAGAATGATATGGAGAATTCAATCCCCGAGCGCACGGGAACGGGGTGATTCCCACGCGCCGTGGTGGTGAGTCCCCGAGCCAAGCCCGGGGCTAACGGGTGCTGGGGTCCGTCACCCCTCGGCTCGGCTGGGGGATGCTTCCGGTTTATCCGAAGTCCACCACCTTCAATTCCACCTCGCCCAGCCGCCAGCGTTGCAGCAGGCGACGGAGGCGGTCGGCGACGGATTCGGAGACTTCCAGTTGCCAGCCGACCTGATCGCCGGCGCTGATGCGGCCGATGCCGCCGTTGATGCGCCAGACGATCGGCGAAGTCGGATCGCCCGAGCCGAGCGTGCCGCCGATGATGGCGGCGCCCAGCGTGTTCCGCCGCGCGTTTTCGCCGGTGAGGGTCAGATGCGCCTGCCAGTCGCCGCTGCCTTCGCTGCTGGCGCGGGTGCGCAGGCTGTTGAGCCAGGGCGCGGTGAGGCGGTCGGCGGCGTCATCGGTGTTGCGAAACTCGCTGGCGGTGAAGGCATGGATGCCGGCGGTGGAGTCGATCAGGGCGTCCACCACGCGATCGAATTGCAAGGTGGTGCGGTCGGTGCTGGCGCCGCCCAGGCTCATCGTCGCGCCCAGGAGGTCATCCATCTGCACGCGCCCGACCAGGCCCGCAGCAGTGAAATCCCCCACCACATCCAGATTGCGGGCGGTGAATTGGCGCAGGTCGCCAGCGATGCTGACCTGGTTGAGCGTGAGTTCGCCGCGGGTGCTGCGGAGGGTGAAGCTGGAGCGATTGGTGGTGTCGCTCAGCAGGAGATCGAACAGGCCGGTGGCGTCGTCGTAGCGCAGCTCGCCCACGCCGGCGCCGGCAAGTTGGAAAGTGTGGGTCGAGTTGTCAGGGGCAGTGACGACCAGCCGATTGGGCAGGCTGCGATCCGGGCCAAAGCGCCAGACGACGTCCATGCTGTCCGGGGCGGCCGCGAGGTTGTTGGCTTCGTCGTCTTCCGCCAATTGCTGACTGTCATCCACGCGCGCCAACAGCGTGTAAGAGCGCGGCAGTAAATCGCTGGTGACCTCAACGTCCACCTGCACATCCAGCGTTTCACCGGCGGCAAGGTTCACCAATTGACTGGACAACGCCCCGACGCGAACCGCCTGGTCGTCGAGCGCGCCAGACGGTGAAGCGTACAGCACCACATCCAGCAGTTGGTTCACCGCGGTGTTGCCGGCGTTGGTGATGCGCACGGTCACGCTGCCGGAAGCGCCCAACAGCACTTCGCCGGTGAGGGTGCTGCTGACGATGCTGGCGGACAGATCGACCACCGGCGTGGGCGCGGGCGTCGGGTCCGGGTCTGGCGTGGGATCGGGATCAGGTGCGGCGACGGTCGGCGCGGTGATGGTGAGCGAGTAGTTGGGATTGGCGGCGCGGCGGTAGCCCCAGATTTCGACGTAGTACACGCCGGCATCCAGGCCGCGAAGGCTGATGCGCTCGGCGTCGTCCACGCCATAGCTGGAGCCGATGCTTTGGCCGTTGGCGTTGTAGAGGTAGAGATCGAGGTCGCCCAGATCATGCTCGAAGTCGATGCGCGCGGCATCGTTGTTGCCGCCGCGGGCGCCCAGCTCAAAGCGGAACCAGTCCATGTGGTCATCGAGGGTGTTGAGATCGTTGATGACCAATGAGCCGGAGATCAGGCCGAGGTTGGCACTTCCGGGCGCGCCGGGGTCCATGTCGTCCACAGCCCAGGGTGAGTCGTTGTCTTCGTAAGCATCCGGCCCGGTCGGTGGCGGCGTGGGGTCAGGATCGGGTGTGGGATCGGGATCGGGCGTCGGGTCGGGGTCAGGCGTCGGATCGGGATCAGGTGTCGGATCAGGATCGGGCGTCGGGTCGGGATCGGGCGTGGGATCGGGATCGGGCGTGGGATCGGGGTCGGGCGTGGGATCGGGGTCAGGTGTGGGATCAGGATCAGGTGTCGGATCGGGATCGGGCGTGGGATCGGGGTCAGGCGTCGGGTCAGGATCAGGCGTCGGTGTCGCGCCGAGTTGTGCCAGCGTGCCGGCGGCGTTGAGACGTCCACCTGTGACGGTGCGGCCCTGCAAGGCGCTGAGCTGATCCACGCCAGCGTAGATCGCGTCACGAATCTCGGCAGCGGTGGCATCCGGGCGATAAGCCGCCGCCAGCGCGACGACGCCGGTGACGTGCGGAGTCGCCATGGAGGTGCCGCTGTAACTGGCGTAGCCGTTGCCGGGCACGGTGCTGAGGATGTTGCTGCCGGGAGCGCCCAGATCGACGGTGGTCGCGCCATAGTTGCTGTAGGTCGCCACGCGATCGCGGATGGTGGTGGCGGCAACGGAGATGATGTTGTCGAGATTGAAGCCGGCAGGATAGTCGGGGGTTTGATCGTTGTTGGCGCCGTCGTTCCCGGCGGCGGCGATGAAGAGGATGTCCGCGCGGCCGCTGGCGGCGATGGCGTTGTACAGCGCCTGGTTGTAGCCCCCGCCGCCCCAACTGTTGTTGGTGGCGCGGATGTTGACGTTGTACTGCGTGCGCATCATGGTGGCGTAGTTGATGGCGCGGACGGCGTCGGCATCGGAGCCGTAGCCGTCGTCGGTGAGGAACTTGAGCGCCATGATGGTGACGTCCCAGTTCACGCCGACCACGCCGACGCCATTGTTCCCCACCGCGCCGATGGTGCCGGCGACATGGGTGCCGTGGCCATCGCCATCCATGGGGTTGCTGTCGTTGTAGGCGAAGTCGTAACCATGGAGGTCGTCGACGAAGCCGTTGCCGTCGTCGTCGATGCCATTGCCCGCGATTTCGCCGGGGTTGGTCCAGATGTTGCCGACCAGATCGGGATGGGTGTAGTCGATGCCGGTGTCAATGACCGCGACGACGACGTTGGACGAGCCGGTGGTGTATTCCCAGGCTTCGGGGGCGTCGATGTCGGCATCGGCGACGCCGGTGGCGCCGGTGTTGTTCAGGCCATACAGCGAGCCGTAGCTGGGGTCGTTGGGGGTCGCGGCATGGTGATGCAACTGGTTGGGCTGGAGAAACTCGAGATAGCCGGAGTCCTGCAGCCCGGCGGTGAAGCGGGCGACGTCGGCGCCGCTGTCGGTCTGGATCAGCAGCATGCCTTCGAGCCCCAGGCCGCGGAGGATCTGGGCGCCGTACAGGTCCAGGCTCAGCAGATCGCTGACTTGTCCGACGGACTGCACGGCATTGATGCCAGCCTGATTGAGCTGAATGATCCACTGATCGCTGACGGCTTCGACCTGCTGGCCGGCCCAGTCGATGGTGGTGCTGGCGGCGGCGACATTGGGATTGGCGCGCACCTGCGGCGCGAGGTCGGCAAACCAGAGGCTCGACACCGCCGGCGCGAGGTCCGACAGCGGCGTGGTCAGCAGCACCGCGTCCTGGGCGCCGGCGTCGACCGTCGGCTGCGCCACGCTCAGCAGGACGCGCGGCTCCAGCGGTTGCAGATCATGCCGACTGGTAATGCTGGACCACCGGTGCTGGCGTTGGGAACGGAAACGGCGAGCACGCAGGCGGCGGCGACGGGAGGCTGGCTTCACGTGTGGCTCCTGGGGGGGCGAACGTTGCAGGGCAGCCCGCGTGAACGACTGGGCGGTAACTGCATTATCGGCCGGGCGGGCGGAACATCCACCCCTTTTGCCATTTTTTCCTCAATCCCCTGAACCTTACGAAACATCCCCCCCGATGCCGGTTCGCGCTTCATTTCTTCGGTCGAGCCGACCGCGACTTTGCCGATTTTGCAGACTTGCACTGCTGCGCCGGCATTCAGCCCCTGGAACCGGCGGTTTGTGACGATTAGGCAAAGCCCCAGCGCCCGATTCGCTGGATTGGTTCAGCGGCTCAGTACGCTCGTCCCTTCGCCACGCCGATGCAATGATGGGCGCGTCCGACCAGCGCCTGCGGATTTCAGGAGGAAATTCGCCTCCTTCACCCCCGGAGCAGCCGCGCATGGATCTTGCCCCCATTCTGAAAACCGCTCAGGACCTGGCGGCGTCGGATATTCATCTGATCGCCCATCACCCGCCCATCCTGCGCATCAACACGGTGATGACCAACACCGACCTGCCCCGGCTGACCCCCGACGAGTGCGACCAACTGCTGCGGCAGATGACCCAGCCGCACCACATCGAAATCTTCCAGCAGCGCAAGGACGTGGACTTCTCCTTTGAAATGCCCGGCATCGGCCGGTACCGCGTCAACGCCCACCTGCAGCGCAACAGCGTCGCCATGGCGCTGCGCGTGGTCAAGACCGTGGTGCCGACGTTCGATCAGCTCCACCTGCCGCCGATCGTGCAGCATCTGACCTACACCCCGCGCGGGCTCATCCTCGTCACCGGCGTCACCGGCTCGGGCAAGAGCACCACGCTCGCCGCGATGATCGAAGCCATCAATCAACGCTGGACTTCGCACATCATCACCCTGGAAGACCCCATCGAGTACCGCCTGGTCAGCCGCAAGGCGACCATCGAACAACGCGAGATCGGCGAAGACGCTCCCAGCTTCGCCTCGGGCCTGCGCCATGTGCTGCGCCAGGACCCGGACATCATCCTCGTGGGCGAGATGCGCGACCTGGAAACCGCCTCGGCTGCGATCACCGCCGCGGAGACGGGCCACCTGGTGCTCTCCACCCTGCACACCGCCAATGCCGCCCAGACCGTCGAGCGCATCATCGACATGTACCCCGCCGGCCAGCAGAGCCAGATTCGCACCATGCTCGCCAACACGCTCCAGGCCGTCATCAGCCAGACGCTGTTCAAACGGATGGATGAAAAGGGCATGGCCCCGGCTGTGGAGATCATGCTCACCACCCCTGCCGTGCGCAATCTGGTCCGCGAGAACCGCGCCTTTGAGCTGCCCAACGTGATCGAAACCAACCGCGCCCTGGGCATGGTCACGCTCGACACCTCCATCGCCGAGCTGTACTTCAACGGCATCATCAGCCGCGAAGACGCACTGACGCAATGCGTGTATCCCGAACGGCTCGAGCGCGTGCTGGCGGCGTGAATGTGGGATGCGGGACTTCGGAAGCATCCCCGGGCAGAGCCCGGGGCTAATGGCGCTACTCCTATCAATGCCGCCCCGTTAGCCCCCGGCTCGGCCGGGGGATTCGCATCATGGATATGTCGGAAGAATCCCCGGGCAGAGCCCGGGGCTAATGGCACGCCCCCTGTCAATGCCGCCCCGTTAGCCCCCGGCTCGGCCGGGGGATTCGCATCATGGATATG
>CAZSBB010000031.1:0-21099 GCA_964605235.1 uncultured Phycisphaeraceae bacterium | reverse complement strand
TCGGAAGAATCCCCGGGCAGAGCCCGGGGCTAATGGCACGACCCCTGTCAATGCCGCCCCGTTAGCCCCCGGCTTTGCCGGGGGATGAGATGCGCCTCACCGCCGGGACGGTGACACTTCCGGCACTTTTCACCACCGCATCCACCCCGACTCGCCGCCGGCGTAGCCCAGGCCGGTGCGTTGTTCGTCGCGGTCCTGATCGCCCCACTGCACGTGATGGTCGACGAACGCCACATTGGCGCCGTGGAGCTTTTCGTGGTTGTTGGTCTGCGCCTGGTTGTAAGGCACATAGAAGGTGTTGCCGTTGCGCCGGCCGTCCATCGCCATGGGCATCAGCGCCGGCTCGTGGATGTACTGCTTGTTGGCGTTGTAGACCGGGTCGGTGATGACCCGCCCGGCGAAATCCTCATTGGGGATGCAGTTGGACACCTTGTTGTCGTTGCGCACGGTGGACCACGCCCCCAGCGAACTGGGATGCAGGCCGAAGAACATCCAGCTTTGCGTGCTGGTGTAGCTGGAGGCGGTGAAGCGGTAGGTGGCGAAGCGCGTGCGCACCGACCAGTTCCAATGCGGCGGGTAGTACCAGCTCACCGGGTTGACGTTCGTGTCCGGACACATCAGCAGATTGGCGTTGCCGCCCCAATAGCCCATCTGCAGCGGGTCGGTGCCCGGCGAGCCACTGCTGCCGGCGATGAGGATGCCCGCCTGGCTGGTCGCGGGAGAGCCGGGGAACCAGCCTTTGAAATCGTCGGCATACAGTTTGTGGCCCAGCACGAGTTGGCGCAGCTGGGTGGCGCATTGCACCTTGCGCGCCGCCAGCCGGGCGCTTTGCAGAGCCGGCAGCAGGATGGCGATGAGCAGGCTGATGATGCTGATGACCACCAGCAGTTCGATGAGCGTGAATGCCGCCGCTGGTTGCCGACTGCGTGGGGAACGGGTCAACATGTCGAATCTCCTGAGGCAGAGGAAGGGCCGGCCGCCGCGTGTGGCGTCTAAGCGCGCGGGGATGACGAGGACGTGAAACGTTCGCAACGGGTGGGCGTGAGCACCACACTGCCGCTGGGCAAACCGTGACCCACCGGGGCCAGGACATGCGTCAGCGCCGCATCGATGAAGGCACGGGGATCGAGGTAATGCAGCGTGGCGGCCTGCAGGCCGTAGCGTTGGGCGCGATTGGCTTCGCCCCACACCGCCAGGTCGTCAGCGCCCAGCGTCAGGCCACGCTGTTCGAGCAGGCGCATCAGCTGCGCCGCCGCCGGGATGTCGGTCACCACGAAGCGCCGCGCCGGACGGGGTCGATCAAGCAGCGCCGTCACCGCCGCGGGCAACTGGCGATGCTCCGTGCCCACGACATGGATGAGCGTTTCGTCCACGCGTCCGCCGGCGTCGCGGTGCGCCAGGCGATAACCCTCCAGCCAGCGACTGTGACTGCAGCCGGCGGGCATCGCTTCGGCAATGAAACCCACTTCGCCCAGGGCGCCGCGCGCCGCGCCCGCGCCCCCATGCAGCAGCGCCGCGGTCGCCTGCCGACCCATCGTCTGATCGTCCCCCGCCACCACCACGCCGCAGTGCGGCCGGTGGGGCGCGTGATCATTGAGCGGCCAGCCCAGCAGCACGAACCGCACTTCCAGTTGTTCCAGTTCACGCAGCAACGCCCGACTGACCCGACTGCCGCTGAGCAACACGCCACAGCAGTCCGTCGACAACTCGGCGATCTCCCGCGCCAGCGGGCCGGCATGCTGGCCTTCCGATTCGCCCGCCAGTTGAAAGACCTCCAGCTGACGCCGTTGCGTTTTGAGCTGCCCCGACAAATGCGAAAACCACTCGGTGTTCACCGGGTTCAGCAGTGTCTGCCCCAGCAAAGCCAGCCCCACCCGCCCGGCCGCCACCCCTTCGGAGCCAAAACCCGAGTCCTCCCCCCGGCGCTGGCGCGGCGTGCGATAGCCCAGCTCCGCACACGCCTGCAAGACCCGATCACGCGTGGTGGAACTGACCCGAGGATGCCCGGCAATCGCCATGGACGCCGTTGCCGTCGAAATTTTAACCCGACGCGCCACATCACGCAGCCGCACCGACCCGCGCCGGGTATCCGCTGGATTGGCGTGATTGAAGCTCATATCGCGATATTCCGTATTTCACCGGCCTGCCCCCGAACCATCCCCGACCGGATGAATCGTACCGTGCCAGAACCCCCGCTGCAATGTTTTGTCAAATATTTGACTGCATTATGCCTCGGCTGCGGCTTGGCACTTGCGGGGCGTCAGTTGGTTGCCTTTGCTTGCCGCCCGGTGAACCGGGGTTTACATTTGCCCCATGCGATACGCCGTCATCATGGCAGGTGGTTCGGGCACCCGGCTTTGGCCAATGAGTTGTGCCGCCCAGCCCAAGCAGCTCATTCCGTTTTTGCAGGGGCGCAGCCTGTTGCAGGTGGCGCTCGAGCGTGTGCGGGGCTTGCTCCCGGACGGGCAGATTTTCATCTGTGCCGGGCAGGCGCATCGGGAAGCCATTCTCACCGCCCTGCCGCACCTCGAACCGGGACAATACCTTGCCGAACCGGTGGGCCGGGACACGCTCAACGCCGTGGGTTATCCCGCCGCGGTGCTGGCGCAGCAGGACCCGGACGCCGTGGTGGCGGTGCTTACCGCGGACCACCTGATCGAGCCAGTGGACCAGTTCCAGGCAATTCTGACCAAAGGGTTTGAACTGGCGGAACTGCAACCGCGCACCCTGGTGACCTTCGGCATCACCCCCACCCACCCCGCCACGGCCTACGGCTACCTCGAACTGAGCGAACCGCTCAATTCCGTCGCCCGCCGCGTGCAACGGTTCAAGGAAAAGCCCGACCTCCATACCGCTGAGCGTTATCTCGCCGCCGGGGCCGAAAGCTATCTGTGGAACAGCGGCATGTTCGTCTGGCGCGCCAGCACCCTGCTCGACTGCATCGCCCGCTACGCCCCGCAGAATCACGCGGGCCTGCTCCGCATCGCCGCCGCGTGGCGTCAGGCGGGCCAGCGGGTGCAGACGCTGCATGAGGTGTATCCCACGTTGCCCAAAATCAGCGTGGACTACGCGGTGATGGAGCCGGCGTCACAGGACAGCGAAGTAAGCGTGGCGGCGATCCCCATGCCGCTGCGCTGGTTGGATGTGGGTTCCTGGCCAAGCTTCGCGCTGACCTGTCCGACGGATGATGACGACAACGCCCTGTCCGCGGGCCGCCATCTGCTGCTGGACAGCCGGCGGAACCTGATCGCCTCCAACGACGGTGAGCACCTGATCGCGACCATCGGCTGCGAGGACCTGATCGTCGTGCACACCCCCCACGCCACGCTCATCTGCCGCCGCGACCGCGCCGAGGACCTCAAGAAACTGCATGAAATGGTGGGCCAGCGCTTCGGCAGTCAGTTGCAGTAGCATGGCTGACAGAGCATTCCCGCGGAGGCCTGGCGTCATGCGCTATCTGGCGATCGACTGGGGCGCCAAACGCACCGGCCTGGCGGTCGGCAGCGATGGGCTGCGCCTGGCGTCGCCGGTGGAACAGATCATCGCCAGCACCCCCGCCGCGTGGTTGACTGCCCTGGCGAAAGTGATCGCCGAGCATGAGCCGGATGCGTTGGTGCTGGGGTTGCCGCGCAACATGGATGGCACCGAAGGCCCCGCCGCCGTCGCCGCCCGGCAGCGCGGCGCCCAACTGCACGCCCATTTTCATTTGCCGGTGCTGCTGGTGGATGAACGCCTCACCAGCGCCCGCGCTGATGAGCAGATGGCGCGCACCGGGCTGACGCATGGCCAGAAGAAATCCCGGCGCGACGCCCTTGCCGCGGCAGTGATGCTGCAGGATTTGCTTGATGGGTCCACGCACGCCGAGCCGCTGGAGCCGGGCGCTGAGGATGGACAGTAAACATCCCCTCGGCAACGAGCCGGAAGCGTGAGCGACGGGCGGGGCGCTCGGTCGCCCAGGCGATCCGTGATTCACCTGCAGCGCTCGGCGGCCGCAGGCGTAGCCCGTCGCTGACGCTTCCGGCTCGTTGAGCACCGCGCCCAATCAGGCATGGGACATCTACCAGCGAAGTTGGATTTCCGGGAGAAACTTCCGGGGGGGTTAGCCCGCCAGCGAGTAGCCCAGGGCCTGGCGGATGATTTCCTCGGACACTTCGGGCATCGGGTAGTGGATGCGGAGGAAGTCGCGGAGTTGTTCGCGCTCGGCGACGCGGAAGTAGACCACCGGTTCGAGCCGGCGGGCGACGAAGGTGACCGCCCGCGCCAGGCGGGATTTGCTCGCCGCCATGAGCAGTTCGCCGGTGGGTTCGAAGCGCAGGGGGAGCATTTCGAACTGCCACGCCTGGCGTCGGCTGATCAGTTGCAGGGCCCGGTCGTCGATGCGCTGGTCCGCCAGGTCCAGGGTGCCGGTGAAGCGATGGTATTGCTCGATCCAGGCGTCTTCGACGCTTTCGATGGTGACGTCAAACATCTTCTCCGCCAGCACGCCGAACGGGATGCCGCGCTTCTGCTGGGCATCGAGGATTTCGCGGACCTGCTGTTCGCTCAGCACGCCGCGTTCGATGAGGATTTCCCCGATGCGCAGGGCCGGATCACGTTGGGCGGCGTCGAACATGGTTATTGCTCCGTGGCGGGAAAACGCACCAGTCTTGGCGATGCGTCTATGCCTTCCATCGGAAACAACACCGGGCCAGTTCACCTGCGCAGCGCGGCTTTCCACCGGCGCGCCGCGACCTTGCCGATTGCGCCGGCTGGGCAAGCGTTCTCGGACGAATCGGAGGGCAACGACAATAACCGGACGCGGACCCGCGAAAGTCGAGTAATTGCCGGCCTGGGTTCAAGTGACCGCCAGACCCGCTACTGGAGCAGGTTGATGGTTTCGCTCAGCGGATGCGCCACCCGATGGGCGCGAACGAACATCTCCAGCAACTCCGCATAAAGCGCCGGCAGCGGTTTGCGATTGCGTCCCGGCACGGCGAGCTCCACCTGGTAGCGCGTGACTTCGTCGGCTTCGATCGCCAGCAGCGTGTAGTAGGTCACCGCCTCGGCGTCCCGCTGGGGCTTGACGTCACCCATGACCCACTCGGGGCCGCGCGTCAGCGTACGCAGGCGTTCGAGCCGCTGCGGATCGGTCTGGAAGGGATACACCCGGCCATCCACATCGCGCAGCGACGCGTTGCCCGTCACCAGATCAAGCTCCATGACCTGCACCTGCAGGACCGGCGGCACGGGGCTTGATGTCGCGTTCGACGTCGGCTCCGCGGGCGCGGCGGGAACAGTTGCATCGGCCGGCGGCGTGCTCTCGGCTGGCGCCGCGGCATCGGCGAGCGGCGCGGCGGGGACTGGCGCCGGCAACATCGGGTCCGCCAGCTCAGACACCGGCAGGGGCAGCACCGGCTGACCCTCCTGGCTGCGGGCGAAGAGCAGCCGCACGGGGCGCGGCTCCAGCGGGGGCTTGATGATCCAGGTGTCGCCGACCTTGAAGTGGTACTTTTCCTGAAAACCCCGGCCGGCTTGGGCGTAATCCCAGGCGAATGGATTCAGACGCGACCAGTCGAAGCCGGACTTTTTCGCCGGCGCCGGAGATTTTGACGCCGCCGACGATCCGGTGTCCGCCGGTGGGGTGGCGCAGCCGCCCGTCAGGCTGCACAACAGCAGCAAGCTCATGCCCATGTTTCGCCACCACCCGCACTTCATGCAGCGCCCTCCTGCTGGATGGTCATAGCATCGCCGCCCACGGCAAGCCGGTCAACCACCATTCTCATGCACCCTGCCAGGCCCATTGCGGGTTGCGCTCGGGGTCAGTTGGCGGCCGGCGCCGGCGACTCGAGCACATCCACCTGGGTGGGGTCGAGCACCTGCAGCCGCAGGCCGGCGTCGTAGCGGATTTCACCGAGCAGTCCCACCGTGCGGCCCAGATGGGCGGCGGGCAAGACGGCCTGGGTCGGATGCACATACACCACCGTGCGCTGGTTGGCGGGATTGACCAGCCGATACAACTGCGGGAGCGACCGCCCGTTGTACACCACGCTGGCGGTCAGCACGCCCATGGCGTTGTACGTCGGCGCCGCCGGCTGCGGCGCGGGCGCCGGCTCGGCCGCGATTTCCGCCGCCACACTCTGCTGCACATCGCTGATCCGCGCCAAGGTCGCCTGCAGGTCGGCATCACGCTTGAGCTGCACCATGCGGGCATAAACCAGACGCTGATCCGCCAGCGGCAGGTCCGGCGCGCGTTTGACCAGTTCATACGCCTGCAGCAGTTCCTTGAGCGGACGCTGGGGCAAGGGCAAATCCTGCGCGGCGGCAAAACGCTGCTCCACCGCCCGCAGCAGGTCGGTGGTCGCGGCTGGCAATGGCTCGGGCAGTTGGATGTCCGTGCCCGTGGCGGCTGCCGCTGCCGCAGGAGTGGGGGCAGGGAGAGCGGCGGGAGCAGGCTCGGGCGCGGCGTCGACCACCGCTGCCGATGCGGCTGGCGCGGGCGTCGGCGGAGTCACCACTGGCGCGGCAGGAGCGACGACGGGCGCCGGCGCAGGAGCCTGGGCAACCATCGGCAAGGTGACGGGGTCAGACGCCGGCGCGGGAGTGGGAGTCGCCGTCGATGCGGGAGCGGGAGTCGCTGCCGGCGCCGACGACGGCAACGGCGGCAGATCGGCGGCGGTCAGCGGCTTCACGTCCACTTGAGGCGAAGTCGCGGCAACCTGGGGCGCCGGGTTGCTCGCAGGAACTGGCGCCGGCGCGGGCACAGGCTTCGCTGCTGGCGCGGGCGTGCTCGCCAGAACCTCTTCCACCGACCTGGCGACGGCCGCGGTGGAGGTCGCGGGCTTCACCGCCGGTACGCCTTTGCGAACCGCCGACACCGGCACGTACACCAGTGTGCCTTTGGGCGGCAGAATCTTGTAGAACCCGCCCTCTTCGCCCACGATCGTCACCGTGTCGCCTTTGAACAGCGTCAACTGCCGACGAAAACTTTCACCGGGCCCGGCGAGGCTGGCGGCAAAGACCTTCACGCGGTCACTGTTGGCGATCCCCTGTTTGTTGCCGTCGCCCTTGGCATCAATGTACGCCTTGGATACATAACTGAAGACGCCGGGCGGCGGGGTGATGGCGTACCACTCGAAAATCTGCTCGCGGACTTCCACCGGCGTGTCCACCGGCAGGCGCCCGACAATGTAATAGCTCACCCCCCCGCCCGAGCGCACTTCCACATCATTGACGGTGATCACGCCGGCGAACCCGGCGTCCTGCGCCAGCAGCGGGACGCTGCTCCAGAGCGACAGCAGCAACACAGTCAACAGGCGTGGCAAAGATGTCATGGGGAATCTCCGGGGGAAGCTCCGGGGGGAATCTCCGGGGGAAGCTGCGGGGGGAAGCTCCGGCAGCGAGCAACCATTGCATGATCCAATACTTGGACGGTATCGACGCCGGACGAAACCGTCAAGAAGCCGCCGGTGATTTCACCGATCCGCCACGCCCCAGGCGCACAACACCGCACCCGCTTCAGCGCGCTGAACCGGGTGCGGCCATGAGCGATGAACCAGACCATTTAGCTGACTGGATCCGCGGTGGCGCGGCGGCACATGTCGAACAGGTCGACCAACTGGGCTTTGACCTGATTGACCCCGCAGCCCTGCCGCAACTCGCCTTCGATCACCGCCGCCTTCTCGGTGATGACGCCAAAGCCGTAGCCCCCCGCCGAGCCTTTCATCTGGTGCGCCAGCCGCCGCAGCGTTTCCAGATCATCGGCGGCGGCGGCCTGCTCCAGCGCGGCAATGCGGGCGGGCAAGGCCGCCACGAACTCCTGCACCAGTTCCAGCATGTCCGGATCGTCGGCGAATTCGCTGTGCAACGGCGCCAGTTTCAGGTTCGGCTGCTGTTGATCAGCGCTGGCGGTCGGATCGGGCATGGTCATGGTCTGCTCCTGCACGTAATGGGTGATGAGTTCAATGAGCGTGTCACGTTGAATCGGTTTGGGGGCGAAGTCGTCGCAGCCGGCGTCCAGACAACGCTGGCGATCGCTGCTCATGGCGTTGGCGGTCAGGGCGATGATCGGGCGGTCGTAGCCGCGGTCGCGCAGTTGCCGACTGGCGGTGTAACCGTCCATCACCGGCATCTGCATGTCCATCAGCACCGCATCGAACGGCTGGCCCTGGGCGAGCGCCGTCAAGGCGGCGTCCCGCGCCAGCTCGCCGTTGTCCACCAGTTCCACCGCCGCCCCGGCGCGGGTGAGGATCAGCTTGAGCAGCACCTGGTTGTCCGGGCCATCCTCCGCCAGCAGCAGGCGACAGCCCTGCAACGGCTCCGCGGACGGTTGGCGCGGGGCAGTCAGGCTGTGGTACGACCGCGGCGCGTTCATCGCAACGACCAGCGGCAGAATGAGCGTCATGGTGGTGCCCCCGCCCGGCGTGCTGAGCGCATCGAGACGGCCGCCGAGCGCCTCGGCGAGCCGGCGCGAGATGGTCAGCCCCAGGCCGGTGCCGCCGAAGCGGCGCGTGGTGGAGGCATCCGCCTGGCCGAAGGCTTCAAACGCCTGTTTCAGGCCGTCGGCGCTCATGCCGATGCCGGTGTCCGTCACCTGCAGGCACAAGGCGTCGTCGCGGCGCAGGGCGTGCAGACCCACGCGGCCCCGTTCGGTGAACTTGACCGCGTTGTTGAGCAGGTTCAGCAGAATCTGCCGCAGCCGGGTGGGATCGGTGGTGATCGCCGCGGGCAGGTCAGCGGCGATGTCCAGCGTCAGCTGCAGACCCTTGGCCTGAGCGCGGGCGTCGAGCAGTTGCACCACGTCGCCCAGCAGCGGGCGCAGCTCGGTGGCGAGCAGTTCCACCTGCATCCGGCCGGCTTCGATCTTGGACAAGTCCAGCACATCGTTAAGCACCTGCAGCAGATGCTGGCCGTTGCGCTTGATGATGTTGAGCCATTCTTCGGTCTGCTTCCGCCCACGCGAAATGTCCAGCAGTTGATCGGTGAAACCGAGGATGGCGGTCAGCGGCGTGCGGATTTCATGGCTCATGTTCGCCAGGAAGGTGCTCTTGGCGAGGTTCGCCTGTTCCGCGCGGTCGGCGGCTTCACGCAATTCGTGGGCGCGGGCGGCGACCTGTTCCTCCAGATGCTCGTTGTGACGCTGCTGTTGCGCCAGGCGCTGCTCGCGCTCGGCGAGCGCCGCCTCCAGCGACTGGTTGTAAGTCGCCTGCAGCGTGCGCTTCTCCATCTGCAGATGCTCGACGCGGGTCTGCGCCAGGCTGGCGCGCTGCCGCTCGGCGAGCAGCCAGCCCAGCAGATTCGCCTGCTCCTGGACGGGCGTCAGCCAGGCTTCCAGGTTGAACGCCAGCGGTCCGGGCTCCTCCAGCAGCGCCAGCAGCAGGCCATGGTCGGTGCGCACCGCCAGCAGATGACCCTGAGGCTCCTCGACTTCGCAGATGCACCAGGGCGCGCGGTCCAGATTGAGCTGGGCATGACGCATGACTTGATTGAGCGCACGGATCGACAGCGTATCGTCGGCGCCGTCGGCGCAGCAGACTTCCTGATCCGCGTCGACCAGCCAGAGGCAGCGCGGCCTGCCCGGCGCGAGCAACTGGCGCACCCGCGCCAGCACGCCGGTGTCATCCCCCGGCGGCAGCTCGGCGCCGAAAATGCCTTCCAGAGCTTGCGTGGGGTCAAGCGTCATGGCCGGTCAATACTCCCAGCAGGGTGCGCTGATTGCGCAGTTCCGCCTGCAGATCTTCGATGAGCACTTTCAGGTCATTGCGCGTCAGCTTGAGCGTGTCAATGACCCAGGGATGACAGGTCACCAGATGCACGCCGACCGACGCCGGCCCGCGCGCCGAGCACAGGTAGTTCGCCAGCGCCACGCAGGCGAGCAACTGCTCCTGGTCGCCGCGGTAATTCTGCGGCATATGGTGAAAGCGAATGATGCTGGTGATGCCCTTGGGGAAGTTCCAATGCCCCGCCACCCGGGAACCCAGCGTGGCGTGATCGAAGCCGAGCAGTCTCTGTTCGAGATGGCAGAGCTGTTGCTCCGGGGCGAGCGCGGCAATGACCTGCTCGAACCCCTGGTGGACGTACTGGTCTTCCAGGATCACGCCCAGGTCGTGCAGCAATCCCGCCAGGAAGGCGTCTTCGAAATTGGTCAGGCCCACGCGGGTCGCCAGCAGCCGCGCGCCCACCGCCACGCTGACCATGTGTTCCCAGAGTTGCTGACGCTGGTAGGAACCGATGACGCTGCGCTGGCGGAAGATGTCGCTGACCGAGGCGCTGATGGCGAGATTGCGAATCTGCCCGAAGCCGAGATAGGCGATGGCTTCCTGCAGACAGGCGATGCGCCGCACCAGGCCGTTGGATGCCGCATTGACGCACTTGAGCACGCGACTGCTCAGCGCCGGATCGGACTCGAGCAGGCGGCGCAGATCCGCCGCCCCGGCGGCAGGATCGTTGCAGATTTCCACGGTGCGCAGGGCGATCTGCGGCAAGGTGGAAACCTCGCGGATGCGGCGCAGCACGCGCTCCAGCGGCACCGGGCCGCCGGCGGGCGACAGCGCTGCCAGGTTGTCGGTCGATGCGAAGGTCATCGAGTTCAACCCTCCAGACCCAGCGACTCGCGCAGGGTCAAGCGGTCAATCAACAGGTCCTGCAACGCCTGCGCGGCTTCGACCATGATTTCCTGCCGGGTGGCGCGGCGGAGTTGCCATTCGCCCAGATCCACCTGGAACACGCCCGCCAGTTCGCGCAGCCGGCTGCGCATCTCCAGCATCTGGTCGTCCACGAACACCGGGTCCAGACCCAGGCGCGGCAAACCATCCGCCAGCCAGGCGCGGGCGTCATTGACTTCAAAACTGGCGATGCGGGCGGCGAGAATCTCAATCGCCCGGCCGCGCAGGTACTGCTCCCGGGGTTGTCCGGCGCTGAGCACGCGCGGCATTTGTTGCATGTCTTCGGGACACTGCATCGCCTGCAGCGCCCAGCAGGTGACGTCGTGCCGGGTGACGCCCAGCTGGGTGCGTTCGCGGCTGGTGAGGGTCATCGGGCGCAAGCGGGTGCCGAGCACTTCGCCGTAGGCGGTGCCAAGGCCGGCGTAGAGAATGAGCGAACCCAAGCCCAGCATCAGCCCGGTGACGAGATGCGCGCTGGGCTGCTCGGGGGAGGCTTCGAGTTCGTGCCAGGCATGGGTCGCCAGGAAGTCATTGGCGACGCCGCACGCCAGCACCCAGCGCCACAGGTCGCGGCGGCGCGGCACGTGGCCGTCGGCGCTGAGCAAGGGCCCGGCGAGCATCACGCCCAGCACGAGCGTGCGCACCTGGCGCAGGCCCAGCACCTGCACGGCGCGGTCCAGCGTGCGGATGGGCGCGCCCTGCCCGCGCCGGGCGTGGTTGGCGAGCCCGACCACTTTGGTGGCGATGTAGGGATCGCCCTGCAGAATGTCGGCGATGACGGCAAAGTCGGTGCCGGGGGCGGTCAGCGCGCCCAGCAGGCGCGCCCCCACGGCCGGGTTGAGCACGCGCGAAAGGTTGGTCCGCAACTGGAGGGCGGTCCATGGGGCATCGAGTTGGGGTTGTTCAGGATTGCGCATCAGCACGCCTCCGGACGCCGAAGCCCGCGCCATGCCGCGAACCGCGCCGCCGCGGCAGCGTGCGGCAGCCAGGCGACGCTGCGAAATCGGTGGGTTTATCGGACATCGCTCGACCATTCAGCAGACGAACCCCGCAGGCTTTGATCGACAATCATTTTGCACTGCTTTAGGTCCGCCCCCGAGCCCTGCCGCAGAAGGTGAATAAGCGTGGGGTCAGCAGGTTAATTGCACTGTCAATCCCGAACGGCTTCAAGTGGCGTCAATGGTCGGACGATGTCAGAACGAAGTGCTCCAGTATTGCGAGGTTTACCATGGCTGAAGTTTGCCAGGTGCTGATTGCCGACGATCAGCCGCACATCCTGTTGACGCTGGAATATCTGGTGCGCCGGCTGGGCCAGGTGCGCACCCTCACCGCCTGCCATGGGCAGGATGCGGTGCGCAAGGCCTGCGATCTGCGGCCGGACCTGGTGCTGATGGATGTGATGATGCCGCAGTTGGACGGCTACACCGCGTGTCGGATGATCCGCGACCACTGGGGCCCGCAACATCAGGGGGAAATCTGGTTCATCACGGCGCGGGGGTCCTATACCGATCATGAGACCGCCAGGACGGTGGGCGCCAATCGCATTGTGTGCAAGCCGTTTCATCCCGATCAATTGCTCGCGGAAGTGCGCGGCGTCCTGGAACGTACGGGACGCTGGCCGGGCGCCGCCGTGACGGCGAACGCCAGTGGCGCCGGGTTCGGGCAGGAGTGAATGCTGTTGACGACGTGCACCACGGACAACTCGGCAGCACCGCCCCTGGCGGCGACCCGCCGCATCCTGGTGGTGGATGACGACGCCGCCACGAACAGCGCCTTGCAGTTCGTGCTGCGGCATGTCGGCTACGAGGTGCTCAGCGCCGCCGACGGCCGGGCCTGCCTAGCGGAGCTGGAGCGCTGCCCCTGTGATCTGGTCCTGCTGGACGTGCAGATGCCGGTGCTCGACGGCGTGCAGACGCTGGCGCTGCTGCGCCGCGATCCCCGGCACAAGCACACGCCGGTGGTGATGCTCACCAAACACAGCTCCAATGAACTGATGAACCAGTGTCAGGCGCTGGGCGCCAATGGTTTTCTGGGCAAGCAGCAACTGAGCGGAGCCGCCCTGCAACAGGTGATCAGTCAGGCGCTGGCGCCCCAGGCCGCCGAGTGCGACGTTTCCGACAACTTCCACCTGCCGGTGGAACAGCGCGTGGTCAAACCCGAGCAACTGGCGCAGCGCATGGCGAACACCGCCGTCCATCCGCGCGAAGAAGCGTTGGCGCTCGTTCAGGCGGTGCGACTGCCCTTGCTGTTTGGCAGCCTGCGCGCGGAACTGCGTTTTGCCCCGGACCCCACCCCCGCCAGCCTGGCCCGACTGGTGCTGCAGGACCCGGGCCTGGTCATCGGCGTGCTGCAGTCCGCGCCGACAACCCCCCGGCTGTGCGACGCGCTCGCCCAGTTGCCGCCGGGGCAGCTCCAGCGCCTGGCGGATGACGCCGCGGGCGGGCGCATCAACGCGGAACTGCGGCCGTGGGTCATCCACTGGTGGCGGCACACGCTGGCGACGGGCCTGCTCGCCGAAGCGTTGGCGCCGAGCCTGGAACTGGACCCGCAGCTCGCGCTGGTCGCGGGCCTGCTGCATGACGTGGGCCGGCTGGTCCTGCTGCTGAGCGAACTGTCGGAGGAAGCCCGCGAGGCGTACGACCTGGCGCGGCATCTGGTGCTGCCCACACAGCGCTGCGAACAAGCGCTCTTCGGCATGGACCACCGCGAGCTGGGCGAGCAATACCTGCTGCAGCACCAGGTGCATCCGCAGGTGGCGCGGGCGTGCGTGCTGCATGACCTGGAAGCGGCGCAGCGGGCGCAGCTGGAGGCGGAGGACGCCAGGCTCAGCGCCCTGCTCCACGCCTGCAACACCATCGCCAAGTCGGTGGGTTTTGGCAGTTTGCCCAATGACGAGCTGACGCCCCTGCCGCACAATCTGGTGGAGGTGGTCGCCCGCGAGCATGTGGTGATCGAACGCGTGCTGGCGGAAGCGCAGACCATCTGCCGCTGGCGGGCGGGCGCCAAGACGCCGCCGACGCATCCGCGTCCCGCGGAGCTGACGGGGGTGTCGGTGTTGTTTCTGGCGCCGGACACCGGGCCGTTCAATCCTTACCGCAAGGCGTTGGTGCGCGCCGGCGGCCACGTGACGATTTACGCCGACCCCCACGCCGCGGTGCAGCACCTGCTGCGCCCGGATGTGCTGGTCTTCGATCTGACCCAGGGGTTTTCGCCGCTGGCGTTGCCGCATTTCCAGCAGTTGCGCCGCCAGTTCGCCGACGTGCCGCTGCTGGTGCTGGGGCGGCGCAGCGACGACCCCGAGGACCTGGCCGGCCAGTTCACCCAGCCGGTGCAGGTTTATGCCACCCCGATTCGTTCCAATACGTTGCTGCAGGCCATTCGCCGGCTGCGGCCCGCCCATTGTTCCGGAGATGAAGCGTCATGACGACCGACACTGCCCAGTCCCATCACTCCCTGGCGCAACCCGGCCTGGACCGGCAAACGCCCGCGCAGTGGGAACTGCACGCCCAACTGGCGTACGTGTTCGCCCGCCACGCCCGCCATGATCTGGCGAATGTCCACTGCGGCGTGCAGATGCTCGAAATGGTCGAGCAAATCCAGGACGGCGGCGGCGTCGAGGTGCCCTTGCCGCCGGAGCTGGAACCCGAGCAGATGAAGCTGCGGATGCGCGGCGATCTGAAGCGCGTGGTCAGCATCTCCAACGACCTGGTGCTGCTGAGCCAGGCCGCCTCGCCGGCGCCCTACCGCCACGCCACCGCCCTGCCGCTGCAGACGCTGTTTGAGCAGGCGATCCTCAACCGCCTGCTCGACGACGCCCCACCCCCGGCGCTGACCAACCTGCCCGCCGACGCCCGCGTGCTGGTGATGGGCGACATGCTGCCGGCGGCGCTCTCGGCGTTCTTCTTCCAGTGGACCCCGCAACTGACGGACCTGCACCGCGCCCGCCAGCTGCGCGTCCAGGTGCAGGAAACCTGCTGTGTGGTGGACATTCCCGCCGACGACCAGGAAGTGGTCGCCAGCTTCGCCCGTCGGCTGCAAAGCCCCAGCGACGCCGGATTGACCGCCCTGGTCGAAACCAACCTGAGCATCACCACGTCCGAACTGGCATTCTGGCTGGCGCGGCACATCGTGCGGGTGCATGGGGGCTACGTGACCGCGGACCCGCATGATCCGGACCTGAATGTGCGCGTGGTGCTGCCGCTGACCCGGGGGGAGTGATGCGCGGGGGATGCGGAGGCGCAAGCGTGGGGAGGGACGTCGTTGCGCCGTTTGGGGGTGCTGCGTATGGGAATGCGCGGAGGGGAGTGATGACGCACTCGCGCGAGGTCACTGCTCGACGGCGACGGCTTCTTCGATGGGGGGATGCAGGTAGAAGCGGCCGATGGTGACATCGAAGACTTCACCGTCGCTGAGGCGCTTGAACTTGTAGACACCTTCCATGCTGCCCCACTCGGTGGCGAGGGGACAATAGCTGGCGTACTTGAAGGCCTGCCCCGGTTCGAGCGTGGGTTGCTGGCCGACCACGCCTTCGCCTTCCACTTCCTCGCGCTCGCCCTGGGCGTCAATGATCAACCACCGCCGCTGCAGCAACTGCACCGCTTCGTCGTTGTTGTTCTGAATGACAATGCGATAACCAAAGACATAGCGCTGCTCGTCGGGCTTGGACTGGTCGGGCAAATAGAACGCCGTCGCGCCCACCCGGACGCCAAGCGTGGTGACATCAGACATTTTGGGTGTGGGCATGGCGGCAACTCGCGGCAACGACTTCCGAGCCCCTTCACTGCCGAGGGACTGCGTGACATTATACCCGCTGCGTCAAGCGGGGCCGAATCGTGAAGGTTTTGCAGGCTTTTTGGCTGAGAATGCAGCGCGGCACGCGCGTGAGCTCACGAACGCGCCGGCTCGGGTTGGCGCTTGAGCGCCTGGCCGGTGAGTCGTTTGCCCACTTCCCACATCGGCCCCGACGCCCGGCTGCAGGCGGCGAGCACCTGATCAAACGCCGACACCAGGTCGCGCACATCCTGTTCGCACAGCACCAGCGGCGGTATCAGCTTGATGACATCCAGATGATGACCCGCCACCTGGGCAAGAATGCGATGATCGCTCAGCAGCGGCATGAGGATGGCCTGGGGGAAGAGGCTCGGGTCCAGCTTGTGGATCACCGCCCACTGGGCGCGCAGCAGCAGGCTGCTGGGAGCGCCAAACTCCAGGGCGACCATCAGGCCCTTGCCGCGCACCTGCTTGAGCAGGTCATACTTGCCGCGCAGGGCGTCGAGCTCGCGCAGGAGCAGATCGCCGAGTTTCGCAGCGTTTTCGACCAGCTTTTCTTCGCGGATCACATGCAATGCCGCCAGCCCCGCCGCCATCGCCAGGTCGTTCTGGCCGAAGGTGGTCGAGTGCACCACGCAGCGGTCAAGCGAGCTGAAGACTTTTTCGTGAATCCAGCGTTTGCTCAGCACGGCCCCCACGGGAATGTAGCCGCCCGAGAGCGCCTTGGCGGTGATCATGATGTCCGGCTCGCATGCCGGGGCGCGCCAGTGCTCGCAGGCGAACATTTTGCCGGTGCGGCCGAAGCCGGTCTGCACTTCGTCGACGATGTACAGCGCCCCATGCTTGCGGCAGAGCTCGGCAGCGCCGGGCAGGAAGTCGTCGCCGGCGATGTTGACGCCCTTGCCCTGAATGGGTTCGACGATGAAGCCCGCCACCTCGCCGCGCGACAGCTCGTATTCCAGGGCGGACAGGTCGTTGAACTTGATGGGCGTGCAGTGGTCGAGCAAGGGGCCAAAGCCATCGCGGAACTCGGCGTTGCCGTTGACGGACAGCGCGCCGTTGGTCAGGCCATGGAAGGATTTTTCGCAATAAATGATGCGGCGTCGGCCGGTGGCGGCGCGGGCGTACTTGATGGCGGTTTCGACGCCCTCGGCGCCGCAGTTGGTGAAGAAGACGGTGTCGAGCTCACCGGGGGCGATTTCCACCAGTTCTTTGGCGAGCAAACCGGAGAGGCGCGGCACGCCCATCTTGACGAGGTTGGGCAGGTCCAGGTCCATCGCCTGCTTGAGCGCGTCGCGGACGGTCGGGTGGTTGCGGCCGACGTTGAAAACGGCATAGCCGCCGAGGCAGTCGAGGTAGCGATGGCCCTGGTCGTCCCAGAGGTAAGCGCCCTGGCCGCGGACATAGCGCACATCGAAGCCGATGATGCGGAGCACCTTGGCGAGGGAGGGGTTGACGAATTCTTCGAGGAGGCTGATGGCGCTTTGGCCGGACTGGTCCAGGCGGGCTTTGAGGTCGAAGGTGGTCATGGGGGGTTGGGCTCGCAACGGCGGGTCGGGGCCGAGTCGGGGAACAGCCGGGGCTGGGGGGAGTCGGAGGGGAAAGAGCGCAGCATACGCGTGGGCAGGGGCGTTCGCCAATGCCGCGGGAGTTGGGCTGACTCGATTCAGGTGCGGATTACTGGCGCGGAGCACCGCCCGAGTAACCACCGCCGCTGCTGCCGCCGGAGCCGCGGTAGCCGCCACCGCCGCCCGAGTCGCTGCGGTTGCCGTAGCCGCCGGGGCGTCCACCGCCGCCGCTGTAGCCGCGGGAAGGTCCGCCGCCGCCGTAGCCGCGCGAGCCGCCGTCGCTGCTGTAGCCGCGCGAGGGGCTGGGGGTGCGTCGATCCGCCTGCCCGCTGGCGATGCGTTCCTTGGCGATGTTGCCCAAGGCTTCGAGGCGCGCCAACTGCTCCTTGAGCAGCTTGACATGCGCCTCGTCGACCGGCTCTTTGGCGGCCATCTTCTCCAGCTTGGCGCGGATGTGCCCCGCTTCCACTTCCAGCGCCTTGATGTGCTCGGTCAGCTCGGCCGAGTTCATCCGGTTGATCTTCGCCAAGGATGGTGAAGGCAAGCCCATCAGAATGGGATCACGTCGCCTTCTTTTCTGGGGTGGCATCTGTCCTCTCCGTTAAGCCGTGGGTGACGACTTCCAACCGTGTTGCCCCGGCCCACAGAAGTGCTCGCACCATTTTGCGAATGAACAATATAGCTGATCCACACATCTGCTGACAAGGCGGGGGCGCGGTTGGGCGCGTTCCACACGCAGAATCATAGGCGCGATTCGTCGGGAGTGAAGCCGCCGCCGGCCGCGTGAGCCCCGACGGTGGGCCGGGGCGGTTGCTATGATGGCCGGTTTGCCGCTTACCGCCTTGTGATAAGGATCTGACCCATGAGCCAGCCGCTCAACCGTTACTCCAGCCGCATTACCCAACCCAAGAGCCAGGGCGCCAGTCAGGCGATGCTGTACGCCACCGGCATGACCGAAGCCGACATGAAAAAACCGCAGGTCGGCATTGCCGCCATGTGGTTTGAAGGCAATCCCTGCAACATGCACCTGAACGACCTGGGCGCCCTCGTCGGCGAAGGGGTCAAAGCCGGCGGCGGCGTGGGGATGCGCTTCAACACCATCGGCGTGTCCGACGGCATCTCCATGGGCACCGACGGCATGAGCTTCTCCCTCCAGAGCCGCGACCTCATTGCCGACAGCATCGAAACCGTCATGGGCGCCCAGTGGTACGACGGCCTGATCGCCCTGCCCGGCTGCGACAAGAACATGCCCGGCTGCGTCATCGCCATGGGTCGCCTCAACCGCCCCGCCATCGTGATCTACGGCGGCACCATCAAACCCGGCTGCACCACCGTGCAAGGGGAAAAACGCGTGCTCGACGTGGTCTCCGCGTTCCAGAGCTACGGCGAAGCCCTCGCCAGCAAAATCACCGAAGCCGAACGCCAGGACATCGTGCGCAAGAGCTGCCCCGGCGCCGGCGCGTGCGGCGGCATGTACACCGCCAACACCATGGCCAGCGCGATTGAAGCGTTGGGGCTGAGCCTGCCCTACTCCTCGTCCACCCCCGCCGAGGACCCGCGCAAACTGGAAGAATGCCGGGCGGCGGGTTTGGCGCTGCTCAAGCTGCTGGAACTGGATCTCAAGCCGCGCGACATCCTCACCCGCGCTGCGTTTGAAAACGCGATGGTGCTGGCGATGGCGCTGGGCGGCTCGACGAATCTGGTGCTGCACCTGATCGCCATGGGTCGGTCGGTGGGCATCGGCCTGACGCTCGACGACTTCTACAAAGTGCAGCAACGCATCCCCCTGCTGGGCGATCTCAAGCCCTCGGGCAAGCATGTGATGGAGGACCTCCACAAGGTCGGCGGCATCCCGGCGGTCATGAAATATCTGCTGGGCAAGGGCCTCCTCGATGGCTCGTGCATGACCGTCACCGGCCAGACCGTGGCGGAAAATCTCGCCGGCGTGCCGGACCTGGCCGCCGACCAGAAAGTCATCGCGCCCCTTGAAAAGCCGCTGAAAAAGACCGGCCACATCTCCATCCTCCACGGCAACCTCGCCCCGGATGGCGCGGTGGGCAAGATCACCGGCAAGCAGGGCCTCAAGTTCACCGGCCCGGCGCGGGTGTACGACCAGGAAGAAGCCATGCTCGCGGGCCTGGAGCGCGGCGAGATCAAACATGGCGACGTCATCGTCATCCGCTATGAAGGACCCAAGGGCGGCCCCGGCATGCCGGAGATGCTCACCCCCACCAGCGCACTTGCGGGCGCCGGTTTCATCGACAGCGTGGCGCTCATCACCGACGGCCGCTTCTCCGGCGGCAGCCACGGCTTCATCATCGGCCATGTCTGCCCCGAAGCCCAGGAAGGCGGCCCCATCGCCCTGGTGCAGAACGGCGACGTCGTCACCATCGACGACACCACCGGCCAGATCAGCATGGCGGTCAGTGACGCCGAGATCGCCAAACGGCGCGCGGCGTGGAAACAGCCGGCGTACAAAGCCAGCCGCGGCACGCTGTGGAAGTACATCAAGAACGTCAAGTCCGCCAGCGAAGGCTGCGTGACCGACGAGTAAGTTGCACAGCGAAGCGCGTTCCCCACGGATCGCTGAACGAACGGCCTGATGGCTGGCCGTCTGCTTGCGGGTCCGGGCTGGCCCGGACAGACAGGGCGTTCGTGTGTCCGGGCCAACCCGGACCGACGCAGAGCCTACAACTGCCAGTAATCCAGCCCATACACCAGCGTGCCGCCCAGATGCGCTGCGAAGCTGACCAGCCCCGCCAGCAGCAACAGCCCAGCACGCAGGGTCCAGCGCCAGCGCGCTGATTTGCTGCGCCGGGCGCGACGCTCCGCAGCCGTCAGCAGGATGCAGCCCACCAGGCAGACCAGCCCGAGATTGCGATGCTGCACTGCGGTGGCGGCAACCTCGGGTAGAAATTCCGCTTCGCTGGCGCGCACCAGCCCGGAGACCACCGCGCCCAGCGCCCCGAGCGTCGCCAGGCGCAGGCTGAAGCGCACCACGGCATCCAAGCCCTGACGCGGGCGAAACAGGCTGAGCCCCTCCGCCAGCACGGCCGCCCAGACCAGAGCGATGGGAAAGTGAACCAGCAGCGGATGCGCTTTGCCCAGCGCTTCGGTCATGACGTTCGCCAGCAGCGGCAAGGTAAACAGCATGGGTTGATCAACCTTCCTGACGAAACTGCCGGTGGCCTTTGAAGCGCAGCTGCAAGGCGTCTTCGAGGTGCTTCTGGGCGGCGGCATTGTCGTTGTCGAGCAAGGCCGCTTCCAGGCGGAGGAGCACTTGCGCCAGTTCATTCATTTTCTTGCGGTACGCCAGCAGGAACGCCGGGCGCTGTTCGCTGGCGAGAGTCCGCGCCATGGGGGGATCAAGCTGTTTGGACAGCACGGCACTGAGGACCATATCGCCGGCGAGCTGGGCGGAGGTCGGGTTTTGCCGGGGGTCGGTGATCTGCTGTTTGAGCTTGCGCAGATGGTCCTGCATGACCTCCATGTGGTCGACGAGCCCCAGGGGACCATCGCTTTCATCGGCGTGCGCCCAGCCGACGCCTGCCGCCGGGGCGTGCTGGCCTGGATAGATGATCCCTGCCCACCCCAGCGCCACCAACACCCCGAACGCCAGACTGACGGAACGCCAATTCTGCGGTTGCATCGTCCTGCTCCTTGGGCGGCTGCTGAATGACCCGTTGCTGCAAGTCCGTCAAATTCACCCGGCTACAACTTTTTTTCAGTTTAACGCCAACCCACTGGCGAAGCTGTTGATTTGACGATAAGATAAATATACCCTGTTATCCTTTACTGTTTCACCCGCAGGATTGAGGACCCACCCATGGCTACGGCTACCACACGGACGACCACGGTTGACGGCAACGAAGCCGTCGCATCTGTTGCCCACCGCTTGAGCGAGGTGATCTGCATCTATCCGATCACTCCCAGCAGTCCGATGGCGGAGTTCTGCGACGAGTGGGCTGCCAAGGGCAAAACCAACCTGTGGGGCATGATTCCGCGGATTCAGCAGCTGCAGTCTGAAGGCGGGGCGATCGGCTCAGTCCACGGCGCCCTGCAGACGGGCTCGCTGACCACGACCTTCACTGCCTCGCGCGGTCCCGTGCCCCGGCGGTGTC